>JAVBRM010000142.1:0-39942 GCA_031548025.1 Victivallaceae bacterium
GACCAGATTGTCCCAGCCGTGCTGGGGCGCCAGCATGATGGCTTCCCAAGTACTCCCGGCATTGCAGTCGCCGTCGCTGACCAGGCAAAAAATGCGATGTTTCGCTCCGGTATTTTGGGCCGCCATAGCCATGCCGCAGGCCACCGGCATACCGTGGCCAAGCGACCCGGTGGAAAATTCGACGCCGGGAATATGATGGGAAATATGACCGCCGAGTTTGCCGTCATTCAGATAATATGTGTCGAGCCATTCCAGCGGAAAAAAGCCCTTCTCGGCCAGTACCGCATAGAGGGCGCCGCCGCCGTGTCCCTTGCTCAGGATTAAGCGGTCACGTTCGGGCATTTTGGGCGCGTTCGGATCGACGTTCAGAATCCGGCTATAAAGAACGGCCAGGATTTCGGCCATGGAAAGCATGCTGCCGATATGGCCGCTCTGACCACGATGCACCATCGCCAGGCAATGCTTGCGGACTTTTTTTGCTAAAGTACGGCAATCCTCATAATTATCCATGATAACCTCTATTTCAGGTGGTTGCTGTTTTCAAATTCTCGAAATAGGTGCGGCGTTCGAACAGAGCCGCGCCTTCCGCGGTGTCGTCGTCGCCCTGCACACTGATTTCCAGATTCAAATCACGGTTCAGCGGATACATGACGTTCTTGCGGAGCTCCTGCTCGAGTCCGGAGCAGAAAAACGGATTGTTGTTGCAAAGAGTTCCTTGAATCAGAATACGGTTGATCCCGATCAACACCACCGCATTGGCCAGGGCGACGCCAACCGCCTCGCCGGCCTCCCGCAGTACGGTTTCACAGATGCGGTTGCCGTCACGGGCATTTTGAATAATTTCCGGAAGTTCAGCATTGGAGCCGGTCAATTCCCGGACTTTTTGACAAATTGCACCAGCTCCCGCGATTGTTTCCAGGCAGCCGCGGTTGCCGCAATGGCAGAGCTTACCCCCGCGCTCGGCGATAGTGTGCCCGAGTTGACCGGAAAACGGCGTTCCCCGGCCGATAAACTCGCCTTTGCGCAAGATGGACATCCCGATCCCGTCGCCGCACCAGACCCGCAGACTGTTTTCATGTGTTTTTCCCTTCAAACTGGCAAGGCATCCCGCGTCGACACGGTCGATCAATGAAAAATGGAGCTTGAATTCATTGAAAAAACGTTCCTGCAGCGGCAGATTGCGCCAGTTCGGCACATGAGCGGAAAAAAGTCCCACCCCATGCTTGGCATCGATCACGCCCACGTCCGCCATGCCGATGCCAACTATTTCCATAGTACGGTATTTGTTCAGAAATTCGGTGGTCAAGCCGATCAGCCGCTCCAAGCGTTCTCCGTTGCCCTCATCCGGCAGCGCCATATGAGCTGAATGAATTTTCCGGCCATGCCCATCCAGCATAACCAACCGCGCTTCTTTGATTTGATGGTCCAGCCCGATAATCCCGAACCGTTTGGGATTCAAATGCAGATCGACATTGCGCCGTCGTTCCGGATCCGATTTCAACAGCCAACCGGCCTCCTCCAGCGCATCGCAGGTTTCCACCAGGGCATTTTGCCGCATTTTCAGGGCTTTCATAATCTCACCGCGGGTTTGTGCGCCAGTCCGGTAAAGATGAACAATGACATTTCTGGCATATTTGTTATCAATGATATTTTCCATATTGGTAAAACCTTGAATTAATGATTTTTATTTATCAATGATAATTATATTGTGAAAATGAAATTTTGCAATAGGCAATTCAATAAAAACGATTGATTTCTTTCATTCTGTTTTTATGCTTCAGTTAACTCGTTGGGATACCGCTAATAATTTTTTTACAGTCAAGGTCGATATTATTTGCTTCCGATCCTTGAAAATTCGCTTTCCGATTGTAAGATATCGTGATTGAATGAATTTGGGGAATAGTGAAAAATGTATGAAGATAAAGCAGCTAATATTGATGCGATAACTTCGAAGATATATCAGGACGAGCCCATACTCCGAACGGATGGCCCGATGGGCGGTTTCACTCCGCCCAAATACCGGCAAATGAGAAAAATCGGCAGAGGGTTCGATCTCTACGGACAGCCGGACGCCGTGATTTTCTATAAACAGGGTAAGTTTATGGAGGATCATGAAGACGATTTCGATTGTCGGGATGAAGTTGTCCGATATTTTCCCACTTATCAGGTTATGACGGATGCTCAACTGCGCGGATTTTTTTCCTGGCGGACTAAAATTCGACGGGGGATTATTGAGCGGACCTCGCTCTCTTTTGTGTTTCTGTATATTTATGAACTGATCAACCAGATCGGGGTGAAGTCGCCGGAGGAGGGGTTTGGGGTTCTGAAAAATCTCTGGTCCGTTTACGGAGAGATCGATGCCAAGGTTAACCGCTACCTCAAGATGTGGCTCATGGATTATGTGGTGTATTATAATCTCGACCGCTCTTTGCTGGATGAGTTCGCGGATATCAATTCCGACAATGCGATTTTAACCTTGCTGAATCATCAAGCTCATGATGCGGAGGAAATATTTCAGGCGTTGAACTCTCTGTCGTCGTATGATTTGGCGAACTCCAGGTTTTGCAAGCTTTATCCCGAGGATGTGAAAAGCGTTACCCGCGGAGTATTTGCCGAGTTGTCGGATTATTATGACAAAAACCGTAAAAACAATATCTGCAAAAAATTCTTCGGCGAGAATCAGGCGAGTTCCTATACCATGTTTAACTCCGCGGTATTTTGTGACCGGATTAAGCGGCTGGATTTTGAGTATGAAATCAATGATATTTATAAATACCGGTGCCGCAATGGTCAGTGGAGCATTGAGAGATTTTTCTGTTACAAAGGCAAAATCCAGCAGACCGGAATATTATTGAAAGCCATCGATTTCCTGATGCGGCAGAAGTATTATTATCCATCGACCTTGAAGGCTGAGAAGATAACGAAAGTATATCAGGAGATTATCAATAAGGAAATCGATAAGCATCTGGAAAATAAGCGCAAAAAAGCTCTGACCAGAATTGATATCGACGTCTCGAAGCTGCATGGTATCCGGACCGCGTCGCTTGAAACCCAGAGTAAATTGATCGTGGATGAGCCGGAAATTGAAACGGTAGAAGTGAAGGAGCCGGAAAATACGACAAACTTGAGCGAGCCGGAATACCGGTTGGTGCGGTGTTTGCTCGCCGGTGAACCTTATGAACCGGGAAATTTGATGCTCTCCGTATTGATCGACGCGATCAACGAAAAACTTTTTGAGAAATTCAACGACACGGTGATCGAATACAACGGAGACGCGCCGAAGCTGATTGAAGATTATATTGACGAATTGAAAGGAATTATCGGAATATGAAAGTCCCCAGGAGAATATCGACGGTCATCATAAATTCATTGAAAGGGGGCGTGGTGCCGCGAATCGGGCTGCCATATATCACGGTCGGCAGGGAGGCGGAAATTAATGCGTTTCTGCATGATGTCGATATCATCGCGGACGGCGGCGCGTCTTTTCGTTTTATCGTGGGGAAATACGGCAGCGGAAAAAGTTTTCTCCTGCAGACGATCCGTAATTATGCCATGGACAAGAATTTTGTCGTCGCGGACGCCGACCTTTCTCCGGAAAGACGCCTGCAGGGAACCCGGGGGCAGGGGCTTGCCACTTATAAGGAATTGATTCAGAATATGTCCACCAAAACCCGCCCCGAAGGCGGCGCGCTCACGTTGATCCTGGACCGTTGGATCAGCAATATCCAGAGCGAAACGGCGGTCGAAAGCGGTTTGTCGCCTGACGACAGCGGATTCGGCAAGTTGGTGGAAAAGAAAATCCACGAGGTGATCGGCTCCCTGAACGAAATGGTTCACGGTTTCGATTTTGCCAGACTGCTGACGATTTACTACCGCTCGTACCTGGAGGGAAACGATGAGAACAAGGGCAAGGTCGTGAAATGGTTTCGCGGTGAGTATACGAACAAAACCGAAGCCAAGGCCGAGCTTGGAGTCAATATCATCATCACCGACGACGACTGGTACGAATATATCAAGTTGTTCGCCATGTTTCTCAAGAAAGCCGGCTACAACGGGCTGTTGATTCTTGTCGATGAGCTGGTCAATATTTATAAGATTCCGAACAGTATTACCCGGCAGTACAATTACGAAAAGATCCTGACCATGTACAACGATATTCTGCAGGGAAAAGCCCGGTATATCGGCGTGATCATGGGGGGAACCCCTCAGAGTATTGAAGATACCCGGCGGGGAGTTTTCAGTTATGAAGCCCTGAAATCCCGTTTGGAGAATGGGCGTTTCGGTCGCGAAGGAATCAAGGACGTGCTGGCGCCCATCATCAAGCTCTCGCCGCTCACCTATGAGGAAATGCTGGTGCTCATCGAAAAACTGGCGGCCATTCATGCCGGGCTCTTTGAATACGAACAGACGCTCAGCCAGGAGGACCTGATCAGTTTCATCAAGATCGAATTCAGCCGGATCGGCGCGGACACGAACCTGACCCCGCGCGAGGTGATCCGGGATTTCATCGAACTGCTCAATATCGTGCATCAAAATCCCCAAGTCAATATCACCGAGCTCCTGAACTCGGAAAAATTCGAATATGCCAAAACGGAAATCAACGACGAGAAGTTGGAAAAGGCATTCGAGGAATTTGAGATATGAATATTTTTCAACGCTATGCGCCTTTTATTCAGGATTTTATTTATCAGAATAATTGGGAGGCTTTGCGGGCGATTCAGGTGGCGGCGGGGGATGCGGTGTTCAATACCGACGACAATGTTTTGCTTTCCGCCTCCACGGCTTCGGGCAAGACCGAGGCCGCTTTTTTTCCTATATTAACTCTGTTCACCGAAGATATGCCCCGATCGGTCGGTGCGATTTATGTCGGTCCTTTGAAAGCCCTGATCAACGACCAATTTATGCGGTTGAATGATTTATGCCGGGAGGCGGATGTTCCGGTCTGGCATTGGCACGGCGACGTCGCGCAGTCGCACAAGAATAAGCTGTTGAAAAATCCTTCGGGCATTCTGCAGATTACCCCGGAATCCCTGGAGGCGCTGCTGCTTCACAAACATGCTTATATCACCCGGTTGTTTGGCGACTTGCGCTTTATTGTGATCGATGAAGTGCATTCGCTGATGCGCGGCGACCGCGGCGGCCAGACGCTTTGCCTGATCGAGCGGTTGTCGAAACTGGCCGGGGTCAACCCGAGGAGAATCGGGCTCTCCGCCACCATCGGCGATTTGGAAAGCACCGGAAAATTTCTCTCATCCGGCACGGGGCGGAATACTGTGATTCCGAGAATTGAAACCAAGGGCGCAAAATGGCGGCTTTCGATGGAGCATTTTTATGTTCAGGGCGCGCAATCGGCGGAGGATAAAGACATTCAAGAATCTCTGCCGGTATTGGATATGCAAACCGATACCGCACCCAAAAATGCCGACCCGGGAATGGGCTATATATTCGAACATACGCGGGGAAAAAAGTGTCTGGTTTTCGTAAACTCCCGGGAGGAGTGCGAGGCGGTTACTACCACGCTGCGCCAGTATTGCGAGGCCAACCATGAACCGGACCGTTTTTTGATTCATCATGGTAATTTATCGACTTCCTACCGGGAAACCGCCGAAGCGGTGATGAAGGACGATGAGCAGTTCCAGACCACCGTCACCACGGCCACGCTGGAACTGGGGATCGATATCGGCAGGCTGGAACGCGCGTTTCAGATCGATGCGCCGTTCACGGTGTCGTCGTTTCTGCAGAGAATGGGGCGGACGGGGCGGCGGGATCTGCCGCCTGAAATGTGGTTCGTCATCCGCGAAGAACAGCCGGAATCCCGGGCAATGCTGCCGGCGACCATTCCATGGACTTTGATCCAGGGAATAGCGTTGGTTCAACTTTATGTTCAGGAGCGTTGGGTGGAGCCGCCGAAGCTGGACCGGCTGCCGTTCAGTTTGTTGTATCATCAGACGATGTGCACGCTGGCCTCATGCGGGGAAATGTCACCGGCGGGCCTGGCCGCGCGGGTGCTCTCGCTGAGTTATTTCCACCGGATTTCCCAGGACGATTATAAACTCCTGTTGAAACACCTCATCGCGTCGGAGCATATCCAGAAGACCGATGAAGGCGGATTGATCGTAGGGCTGACCGGTGAAAGGCAGACGAATTCTTTCAAGTTCTATGCAGTGTTCAAGGAAAACGAAGAGTATACCGTGCGCAGCCAGTCCCAGGAGCTGGGCACGATTGTCATGCCGCCGCCCATCGGGGAAAAAATCGCTCTCGCCGGGCATGTCTGGATTGTCGAGGAAATCGACCACAAGCGCCACCTGGTATATTGCGAACAGGTGAAGGGAAAGGTACCCGCGTTTTTCGGCCTCTGTCCCGGCGATATCAATACCAAAGTGCTTGAGCGGATGAGAGAGGTTTTGCGTGAAGACGTCACTTATCCGTACCTGATGAAAAACGCGGTGGCGAGGCTTGGAGAGGCCCGGCATACCGCGGTCAATTCCGGCATGACCGAGGAATCCCTGATCTGTTTGGGCGGGGATATGTGGTGTCTGTTCCCGTGGCTCGGGACTTATGCCTTTCTGGCCCTGGAACGTTTCATCAAGATAAAATGCGCTCCGCTACTCGGCTTGTCCGCTCTGGATTCATCACGGCCGTATTTTATTCAGTTCAAGATGAAAGCTTCGAAAGAGGAATTTTTCCATGTCCTGAGTGAAATGGAAAAACAACCGCTTGACCCCATGGAGCTGATATACCCGGGCGAACTGCCGTTGTTTGAAAAATACGACGAATTCCTCCCTGGCGAACTGGTCAAGAAAGGCTTCGCCTACGGCATTCTCGGCATCGACGAAATGAAAAAACAAATTGTCGAATTTAATGATTTTCGTCAATAAGCTGCCATGTGATTTTAATTTTCTATACAAAATCGGACGAGTCCGCCAGAAGTCGAATCAAAGGACAAAAATGACAAAAATGACGTAAAGGACAGTTGATTTTTGAGCTGAAAACTGTCTTTTTAGTCATTTTAGTCTTTTCAGTCCTTTGTCTTTTGACGGCCTCGTCCAAATCGGAGTACAGGGAGAGACGATGTGGGATAAATTCAAGAATATTACTTTTGGCTATTGAAATATCAGAAAAAATGATTATTATAGTATATATAGGCCGTTAAAGTATTACTCTTACTGAAATTTGGAGCATTTTATGGTTGATGAAAATTATGTGCCCACTGTTGAGGCGGCATCGCCAAACGGGACGAATGGTACGATCTTTCACCGCGCTATCGATGCTATCGTCGATTATATCAAGTGCGAGCATCTGCGCGAGGGGGATATGCTCCCTTCCGCCGAATTCTTTTGCGAGAAATTCAGCTTTTCCCGCGTGATTGTCCGTGAAGCGATGAGCTATCTCAAGGGCATGGGCATTATCAATTCCGGCAAGGGAAGCGGATTCCGGCTGGCCAAGGTCGATCCTCTGGCGGGGTTCGCCAATCTGCTGCCGCTCTTTTTCTCGATTTCCCGCGATCGCGACGAGCTTTCCAAGCTGCGCTGTGACCTCGAACTTGGTGCGTTTCCCGACATCGTTGAGCGGATATCCCCGGCGCAACTCGAAGCCCTCGAACAGAATATCAAAGAGAGCGAGCTGCTGCTTCAGCACGAGGATTTTCCCAATGCCGATTTTATCCGCCTGGACCATCAGTTTCATCAGATTATCTGTTCGGCCTCCGGTAACCGGTTACTGGAAATTGTCTCGGACGCCTATTTCACGGAAATGAGCGACAATCCCGACCGTAACGACCCGGTTTTGCCGAAAAACCGCCAGCTTTTCCGCGAGGCGTTCCTGGCGCATCAGGTCATTCTCAACTCGATAAAACTGCACGATGCCGAAACCGGGCTGTTGATGCTGCACCGGCACACCGCCGCCATCCGAAACAAAGCTGCCCATCAACTTGAAAAGAAGTTTTGAAAATGCATATCGTCGATCTTACAATCATCATCCTTTATCTCTGTGCAACCGCGCTGATTCCGGTTATTGTCGCCAAGAGACAGAAGAGCAAAGAGGATTTCATGATGGCGGGAAGGCGCATGCACTGGCTGCCGCTGGCACTCTCCGGGGTAGCCGCGTCATTCAGCGCTATCAGTTTGCTTGGCGTGCCTGGTTTTGTGCTGGCGCACGACCTCAAATATCTGCCGACGCTTTTTGTCGGTATCCTGAGCATTCCGGTGGTCTTTTTCCTGGTGGTGCCATTTCTCTATAAACTGCGGTTGGTCTCGGTCTACGAGTATCTGGAAACACGTTTTTGTCCGGGCATACGTTATGCGGCAAGCGCGCTTTTCATGGTTTCCAAACTTGGCTACCTGGCCATGGCGATATTCACTCCGTCGCTGGCGCTCAACTCAATAACCGGGCTGCCGATTGCGCTCTTTATCGTGATCCTTGGCGCCGTCACGGCGTTCTACACCATGCTCGGGGGTATGGAAAGTGTGGTCTGGTGCGATGTGATGCTGTTTTTTGTGATGATATTCGGAATCGGCGGTGTGGTATTCTTTTTCGGAAAAGACATTCCGGAATACTGGAGTCTGGCCGCGGCGGCCGGGAAAACCCGGACGTTCGACTTTTCCTTCGACCTCGGCACACTGTCGATCTGGGTGCTTTTTCTCAATTGCACGCTGATGGGAGTCGCCGGGGTATGCAGCGATCAGTCGCAGGTTCAGCGGTTGCTCTCGGCGCGTTCGCTGAAGGATTCGATGAAAAGCTATTTTTTCTCGATCGTGTTTGGCGCGCCGGTCGTTCTGGTACTCTATCTGATCGGCATCAGTCTCTTCGGTTTCTTCAAGACCGCCGCGAGCCTGCCGCCAGGGATGGATGCCCCGGACAAGGTTTTTCCATTTTTCATTTCCCGTTATCTGCCGCCGGGCGTAGCCGGGCTGTTGCTGGCGGCGATTCTGGCTGCCGGGATGTCCACGATCAATGTGGTGTTGCACTCGCTGACCTCGCTTTTCATGGTCGACGTTTACGAAAAATTATCCGGAAACCGTGAGCGCGGCGCGGGTTACGTTTGGATCAGCCGCCTGGTTTTATCGATCTGGGGGGCGCTGGCGACCGGGCTTGCGTTTTTCGTCATGTACCTGGGCAGCACGATCATTGAGGTGACCCAGGTACTGGCGGCGCTGCTGGCTGCCCCGCTCGGCGGCATATTCTTTCTCGGGATATTCACTCAAAGAGCCAACGCCATGGGGGCGGTTTCGGGCGGTATTGCCGGGATACTTGCCACGGTCGGAGCCTGGTATTGTAACCGTAGCGGTATCATGGCTATCAACTTCATGTGGTTCGCTGTGTTCGGCATAGCGGTGACCTGCGCGGTCGGCTATGCGGTCAGTATGATAACCGGTTCTTCAACAAAAAAGGATGTACGAAAATGCGAATGAAATTCTACAGTTTGGCGGCGGCGGTTCTCTCCGCCACGGTACTCGGCGCGGCGCCGGAAGTCAAGGTATTGCAGCACCAGGTGGTCAACGACACCGTGACGGATGCGGTCAGTCCCTCCGGGCTGGCTGTTACCCGCAACGGAGATTATCTGGCGACCTTTGCCGACCGTGGCGACGTTTCTCCGGGATGCCGCAGTTATCTGGTGCGTTCGACCGATGGCGGCAAGAGCTGGAGTGCGCCGGAACAGACCTTTGCCTCAAAAGATGAACGCGAGGGCGTCTCCCTGATCATGTGCAATCTGCCGGATGGAGATATCCTGCTGGGAGTCAACCACATTCTCCATGACGGCACGGACCGCAAGGCTGTTGGCAAGCCGCGAACTTCACGAAACGAGCTTTTCCGTTCCGCGGACGGCAAGAATTTTACTCCGATCGCACTGCTTGACACACCGGAAGGTTCGATGTTCTCCGAGATGGGCGCGGTGCTCGAGCTTTCGAACGGCGACTGGATTCTGCCGTCTTATGGCTACCCCAAGCGTAAAAACATTCCCGGAGCGGTTTATGGTTCGGGCTTTTTCCGCAGCAGCGACAAAGGAAAAACCTGGGGAAAATTCGAGCGTGCTTTCCGCGATGAGCCACCTGCGGGTGAGAAACCTTACAATTTCAATGAAAGTGCGTTTTTCATTCGCCCGGACGGCACATTGACCGCGCTTGCCCGTATCGACAGCCGCCCCGTGTGCAATCTCTGGCGCGTTGAGTCCACCGACAACGGCAAAAGCTGGAGCGTTCCGGTCGAGACGGATATTCCCGGCATTTACCCGGCGGTCCTGCCGCTGGCCGACGGCGGCTTCCTGCTGGTTTGCGGCAACCGCAATGCCCGGCCGATTCCGCGCACGATAAACTTTTATTATTCGCAGGATGGGAATAAATTCGAATCAATCGGCAAGCCTTTCTATACCCGGACCGGCGGGCTTCCCCGCAACAGCGCCACCGGCGGCGCCCAATGCGTAATTGCAGGTCCCGAAAAAGGTCAGGCACTGGTTCTTTTTTACGCGCATGATCCCGCGCTCCAGGGTTATCATCAAACTTATGTTGACAGCAATATCATCCAGGTAATCAAATGAATGTTCCCGTAATACTTGCCAACGACCGGCTCAAGATCGGTTTCGACATGGTCGATGGCCTTTTTGCCTTGAAGAACTGGACGCGCCCCGGCGGCGCGGAGTTCTGTGAGCCGGGGCCCGGACTGTGGCGGATTGAGCTTATCGGCCCGGAAAACGCGGTTCGCGAAGTGCTGCCGGAAACGGAACCGGAGGTGGAGCTTACTCCGGATGAATTGCGCTGCCTTTGGGAACTTTCCGGAATCGCGCGGGTAAGTATTACGGTGTATCTCGCCGCCGGAGCCGATGCCGCGGAGTTTCGCATTGCGGTGGAAAATCTCCCCGTTGAATGGTCGGCCCGAAAGATCGGCTTCCCGCGTTTTGACTGGATAGTAGACGAGGGCGAAGCGTGCCGCCTGATCGTGCCGGAGGATGCGGGCGCGGTATATCCCGATCCGCTGCATACGCTCCCCATGGGCGGAGTTATCGAGAGCAAGCGACTGCGTGAGCGTGCCTGGCCGAATGGGAATTTCTCCATGCAATTCATCGCGTTGGAACGCTCCGGCGAGTTGGCTTATTTCGCCGCGCACGACCCTGGCGCGGCGGTAAAGGCTTTCGCCTACGATTGTGACCGCGCGGGACGGCGGCTCACGCTCCGTCCCGAATGGCATACCGCCCGGCGCCCGGGCGCCGACTACACCTCGTTTCCCTGGGTACTATCGCTGTCCGAAGGCGATTGGTTCGACGCGGCGCAACGCTACCGCAAATTCGCGCTGACCGCTCCCTGGCTTGAACGCGGAGCATTGGAAACCGGAAAAAAAAGTCCCCGCTGGCTGCTGGAAACCCCGCTGGTGACTTTGCGGATGCACCGCGGACCGGGATGTGCCGCCGCCGACCTTCAACGCGAGGCGGAATTCTTCGGCGTGCCGATGCTGGTACACTACTATATGTGGCACCGCAATGCCTTCGACGCGGACAATCCGTTCTTTTTTCCAACCGTGCCGGAATTTCGCAGCGAAGTGAAAGCCTTGCAGGATTCGGGAGTCCGGATCATGCCCTACATGAATTTCTTTTCGGCGGATAATTCGCTGCCGGAATGGCCGGATCTGGAAAACTCCGCCGTTCGCACCGACGAGTCCGGCGCGATGCATCGAACGGTTTGGAGCCAGCACCGGGAATTCGTGCAGATGTGTGCAGGGGCGCCACTGTGGCGGCGGCTCACCTCCATACTGGCGCTGCGGATGCTGGAAACCGGAGTATCCGGAATCTATTTCGACGAAATCGGCATGAGTCCCCCTTATGCCTGTTGCGCCGCCAATCACGATCATGAATCGGGCGATCCGGGTACCTTCGTCGCGGCCGGCCACCGGCTGTTTGAAAACATCCGGAACGAAGCCGGCGATTTCGCGCCGGAATGTGTCTTTGCCTCCGAGGGCGCGGGCGAGCCTTTCATCGCCGATGTCGACACCCTGCTTACCGGCAACAGCAACAACCCGTATATGAAACCGCTTTTTTCGGCCGTGTATCACGATTATGTGCTCTGCTTCGGCAGATACAACTTCAGCCAGGAGGCGGACGACGCGCGCTTCGCCGGAGCGATTGCCTCGAAACACGCGCAACAGTTTATTTCAGGGTTCCAGTTTGGCTGGTCGCGGGTACCGTGGAATCTGCTGATGGAGCGCTCGCCGGAAACCGCGGGTTTCATCCGGCGGCTGGCACAGGCCCGCCATGAACACTGGTGTTATCTCGCTTGCGGAAAAATGCTGCGTCCGCTCGAGCTCGACGTGCCTGCCGTGGAACGGCGCTGGGCCATGGCGTGGAACGATATGACAGGGCGCGTCGTTATCCTCCCGGCTGTGATGAATTCGGTCTGGCAATGCGATGATGCCTCGCTGGCGGTTGTCGTGGTTAATATTACAGAAGAACCACAGCGTCTGCGCATTTTGCTTCCAAGCATACAGATGGATGACTCCCTGGAATCGTCCGGCCGTGGCGGCGCGGAGAATTACCGCTATCCATTGCCGCAAGCAACGCTCTGCCACGGATTCCTTTATGCCGGAAACGAACGCCGCACTTTCGTGCCGGATGGCCATTCCGGGCGCGGTTTCGAGTTCGAACTGCCGCCGGAAAGCGTGGCGGTACTGTTGATTCCCACAGAAAAGCCTTACGGGGTTCACCTCAACTGACCCTGGATTTACCAAGGAGAAATGAAAATGAATAAAGCTCATTGTTCCACCGGAAATATCTTCCGCGCCACTCTCCGTTTTACGCTAATTGAACTCCTCGTGGTGATCGCGATCATTGCGATCCTCGCGGCCTTGCTGTTGCCGGCACTGAACAGGGCGCGCGAAGCGGTCAAGGGTACCAGTTGCCTCAATAACCTGAAAAACATCGGCAGCGGCGTAGCCATGTATGTCGATGACAACGGGGGAGTTCAGCCGCGGAATCTGTACGCCTGGACAGAGGCCGGATTTTTATTGTCCTGGGGGTATCTTACTTCCCGCTATATCGAGCCCGGATACCGTTACAGCAGCACAACATTCCCCGAAGCAAAAGGTATTTTTCACTGTCCATCCGATATTCTCCCGCCAAGCCGCTACTGGATTAACAGCTATGCCCCGACCAGTATCAACCTGTATCCGACCTCCACGACACATATGCCGTTTCTGATTCCCTATAAACAGATAAAAAGCCCCTCGAATGTATTCGCGATTATGGATGGTCGCCGCGTCAATGGCGCCGATTATCCGACGGACTTCATCTCCGTTCCATGGTACATAGCGGTGGATAACTCCATTGGCAACAACGCGGTTTTTGCACTTGACCTTAACGGTAACGGTATCAAGGAATCATTCAATACAAGCAATGTTTTCAACCGCGCCGATAACCGGCACAACGGCAAGATCAATATTCTTTACGCGGACGCACACGCAACTGCGACCGATGAAGCGGAGTTTGTCCGCCAGGAACATTGGCTGCCCCGCCGCTGAATGTCGGGAAAGAAGCAAGCTCATTTTGATGACTTGCGTTTTTCGAATTCTTTTTGGAAGGAGGCGAGATCGTGGCCGCGGAAGGCGCGTTCCAATAGTGTCGGCAGCATTTGTGGATTACAGGCGAAACACGGGATGCCCAGTCCGCTGACTTTGGAGGCCATTTGCTCATCGTAATATGGGCGTCCGCCGTCGGCGATGGCCAGCAGGCAGATGATCGTAACCCCGGAGGTTTTTATTTCTTCCAGGCGGCGCAGCAGTGCGGCGCGGTTGCCGCCTTCCTCGAGGTCGGTGATCAGAAAAAAGAGAGTTTTGGCAGGGTTCTCGATGAACTTCTGGCAATAAGCCACGGATGCGTTGATATCGGTGCCGCCGCCGAGCTGGAAGCCATACAGGAGTTCGACGGGGTCGTCGCATTTATCGGTCAAATCCACGATATTGGTGTCAAAAGCCACCACGTGGGTTTTCAATGATGACATACTGGCCAGAATACAGCTTATGACTGATGAAAAAATGACCGATTGCCCCATAGAACCACTCTGGTCGATATCCAGAATCACCGACCAGCGATTGGCCGCGCTGGTGGTGGTGCGGTCGAAAAAGTAACAGCGTTCGGGGATAATCGTGCCGAGTTCCGGGTGGTAATTTTTCAGGTTGCGCCGGATCGTATACTGGAAATCCAGCGCAGAGGCGGAGGGAATCGGCGAGTGTTGGCGTTTGTTCAGGGCAGCGGTAATGGCACGGCGAATATCCTGTTCCAACAGTTTATTGATTTGCTCAACGATTTTCGATATAAATATCCGGACGCTCTCTTTGGAACGCTTGGGAATCTGGTCTTTCAGGGTCATGATGGCGGAAGCCAGATTCAGGTCCGGTTCCAGATTTTCCAGCAATTCGGGTTCGAAAATTAACTGTTTCAAACCGCAGCGTTCCATGGCGTCGCCCTGAACGATGGTGATGAGTTCTTTGTCGAACAAAGTCCGGACATCGCCCAGCCAGCGCGAGATTTCCGGCGAAGACGGACCGTTTCCTGCGCCTTTGCCGCCGAAAGAACCCGGGCCGCCGCCATAGATTGCCGCCAGCGCCTGGTCCATTTTTTGCTGATCGCTGCTGAGGGCCAACGGCGCGCCGGACATTTGTGAGAATCTACCGTCGCTGTCCGCTCCGAGGATCAGCCGCCAGCGTTTCATTTTATCATTTATATCATCCATTGTCGAGACCTCTATATATCGTCAAAATCGAAGTCGTTCAGACTGTCGAGAAGTTGTTTTTCTTCACCGGAAACCGGAGTGTTGATGATTTCACTGACCTGCTCTTTGTTGACGCCCCAGACTTCGCCGAGGTTTTCGGCGATGTCGCTCTTTTCCTTGGCGGTGAAATCCGCAAACGCACGCCGCAGAAAAACCAGAGCGCGCTTGAATTCTTCATCCGCGAGGGTATCGAGATATTCGCCCAGTTTGCGCCACAGGGTCAGGCGGGCAATCAGCGCGTAGCGGTTTTTCAGGGAAAGCCCCTCGAACCACGACGCGCCGAGGTCGGCCGGGGTTCCGCAGGAAAGGCGTTTCTGGACCTGTGTTTCCAGGTGCGAATCGGTGAATTCGCCGCGTTCCAGCAGGATGGCCGCGGCGAAGCCCGAAGCTTTCGGATTCAGGTCGTCGCGGTCGGCGATATGGCGCAATACCGCGAGCCATTGGGCGGTATCCAGAAAATTATGATGGAGGGTCACCGTATTCAAGTGGTCCATGGCTGCGATAATCGGGCGGACCGCGTTGTTGTCGCACAGACATGAATTTGCCATCAGCAGGCAACCGCGCAGAAAAAGTTGACTGAGAACCGGTTCAAGCGGGGTCGGGTCAAGTTTGCGGATGCTGCCGTAACGCAAAACACCGGAAAGGCGGTTGGCGGTGACCGCGATATCGTGAATGGCGGCGGCATCGACGGCCAGGCGCTGGAGGGCTCCGGTCGCGTAGGCCACCGCCTCCGGCATGCCGCAGAGAAAAGCGTCTTCAATGACCCCGGCGGCTTCCGTGATACCGCTGGTTTCCGGTTCGAGGCGTTCTTTCAGGGCGAATGAAGCGGCCTGGGCCACGGTATCGCCGCGCAGAGCGCTTTCCACGATTTCGATTTCCACCTCCGGAGTCCAGCGCAACTGCCATTCTTCGGCCCAGGTGGCGCGGTCTTGCTTACTGACGCCCAATTGACCAAAATGGATATCCAGTACCCGCATTCGGTGAAGGAAAAAGGATCGTTCGAGATCGATATTGGCGGATTTTTCGGATTTGACCGTCAGCTTTTCGCGCAAGTCCAGCGACAGGGTTTCCACGACCATGGATTTATATTTTTCCAGGCGCAGATCGCGCAGCAGGCGGTAAAAATCCTCCTGAATACTGGTGCGGCTGACGCCTTCGGGCAAAGCCCCGATATGGGTTCCGATTTCGGTATCGGCGACCGCCATGGCGATTTCGGAGAATTTGCCATGCCCCATACAAGTGGTCGCGGCATCGCGCAAGTCGCGCAGCGAGGGAATTTCGTAACCGTGAATTCGCGCCAGTTCCGCCGCCAGGCGGGAGGCTTCGATGACTTCAGCGGCGGATACCGGATTGCCGTAGTTCCGTTGCCAGGCGGCGATTCGGGACAAATAGCTGTAAGTAACGTGTCCGAGATCGCCCGCTTGTAGTCCCTCCCACAACAGACCGTAATAAGCCGGAGCTTTGTTGCCCGCGCCATAGCCGGAGCGCGACGACAACCGGTAGTAGGAGTACGGCATAAGGGTCTGTTCGGCTTCCAGAGTGGGTAGATTTTTTAGTTCGTCATCGCTCATCGGCGGGGTGTCGCTCATTAGCCCCTGGACGTGGTACGCTCCGGTGACGACGACGATATTTTCCGGAGAAAACCCTTCGCCGATGGCGTGTTGTATTTCGCGTTTCATGAAAGCTTCCCGGACGATATTTTCGGCGTAATCGCCGTCCGCGCCTTCCGTCAATTCGCGTAACTGAATGCCGAACTCTCGAGCACCGCGCAAATAGGCGTCTTCCCGGCAACTGTGTTCGATGGTATGTTCCCAGAAGGTTTCGTGATCGTCTTCGCCGGAGAGCTGATCGAGTTTGTCATAAACCGATCCGGTGGCGTTTCGCCCCTCGGTCTGGACCGATTGCAGGGCCAGAAAAGTACCGGCCGGCAGGTCGATGAAACGGCATTCGGCGCGATTCTTCACCGCCCAGACAATCGCCTGGTATTCCGGGGAATATTCCGCCAGCGGGTACAGAATCGTGCGGACCGGCAGTTCGCGGGTATAAGCCAGCATGGCGATCGGCGGCACGGACTCAGGGTTGGCGATATGGCGCATCAGAGGCGTCATGTTGCTTGGTCCTTCGATCAATACCAATTTTGGGTGTTTTTCATCCAGTAACCGGCGCAGATGCCAGGCCCCGGCCGGTGAAAGATGGCGCACTCCGAAATATACAGGTGTCCTCACTCTCCATTCAACTCCCGGCAGGCTTGGTATAATCCGGCCCATTGGGAGCCGCGCTTTTTCATGATGTTTTCGAGATATTCCTTCCAGGCGATGCGGTCTTTGTCGTCGTCTTTGACCACCGCGCCCTGCAGGGCGGCCGCCAGGTCGGGCTCGGAAATGGAGCCGTTGCCGAAACTTCCGGCCAGCGCCATGGAGTTGGCCAGCAGCGAAATCGCCTCCGCCGTGGAAAGCACTCCGGTGGTGGATTTGATTTTCTGCTTGCCGTCCAGCGTGACGCTGTCGCGAAGCTCACGGAAAATCGTGCAGACGCGTTCGACGATTTCTTCGCCGGGCATCTGGGCGTTCAGGTCAAGGCTCGCCGAAAGCTGGGCCACCCGGGTACGGACGATTTCCATCTCGGACTCCAGCGTAGCCGGTGCCGGAAGCACTACGATATTGAAACGCCGTTTCAACGCCGCCGACATTTCATTGACCCCTTTATCGCGGGTATTGGCGGTGGCGATGACCGAAAAACCTTTTTGAGCCGGGACTTCCAGCGCCAGTTCCGGCACTGAAACCCGTTTTTCGGAGAGAATCGAAATCAACGCGTCCTGAACCTCGCTGGCACAGCGTGAAATTTCCTCGATACGGGCCAGCGAACCGCTTTCCATCGCCCGGTAAACCGGGCTTTTCAACATGGCTTCGGGGGAGGGGCCGCGGGCAATCAGCATGGCATAATTCCAGGAATAGCGGATATGCTCCTCGGTCGTACCGGCAGTTCCCTGAACCACTTTGGTCGAATCGCCATTGATGGCGGCGGAAAGGTGTTCCGATAACCATGACTTGGCGGTACCGGGTTCCCCGATCAGCAGCAGCGCGCGGTCGGTGACGAGCGTGGCGATGGCGATTTCCACCAACCGTTTGTGGCCGATGTATTTGGGGGTGATTATGCTCCCGCGGACTTTGCCGCCGGTGATGTAGGTCAACACGGAGCGCGGCGACATTTTCCAGCCGGTCGGAACCGGGTCCTTTTCGGCGGCGACCAACGCGGCGATTTCATCGGCGAAGAGCGCTTCGGCGGGGAGTCTTTGTACTTGGGTTTCGCTCATTATTACGGTTCCTTTATTTCAAAGATTGCACGCTTCCGCCGGCCAGCAGCATCTCGGCGTTGCGGTTCATGTTTTTCAGGGTCGAAGTGCCTTTCCAGCGGGGTTCCAACTGTTTGATAATTGCTTTGAGTTCTTCTCCGGCTTCCTGGGAAGTCATCGGCAGCGCGCGCAAAACGAAATAAACAAAATGTTCGCCCATGTAACGGTTGCTTTTACTATAAGCCGCCAGTAATCCACAGAAATCCTGTTGGCCGCATTTCAACAGAAGGTCAAAATAATGGTGATCGGGCTTGAGCTTCGCCCTTTCAGAGACATACTTTCGCATCAACTCGCGCAATTGCGGGTCGCGGAGATCCAGCAGGTCCATCAGAAGCACTTCCTTGTCGGTTCCCCGCGGCAGTTTTTTGTTGATCCCCAAGCTCATGATATACTCGATCCAGCGGATATCCAAGGCTTCTTTCAGGGGAGCCTCGAAGCTGGTTTCCAAGATGTTTTCATGCAGGAAATAATGTCCGCTCTGAGGATTGAAACCCAGCATATCGAGGATTGTTATCAATTGGTGTTCCGCTTTTTTCAGCTCAGGTTCTTTGAATACCGGGAATTTCGGTTTTTCCCCCAGATAAACGGAGAATTTATTCCAGATTTCATCTGCCGGCAAGCTGATAAATGCGGCGGCGAAGGCGGCCGGGAGCCAGGTTTCGCCGTGCTTCTCCAGAAGTTCCGTCGCCAGGTCGGCCAGAGCCGGACAGGGGTTCATAATCAGGCTGTTGAGCAATAAATACTGCATCGCCTCGCCCGCCGGCAGATTTCTGCGGTAACTGGCAAAAGGGAGTTCGACTAATTTGAGTCGATTGTCGAGCTGATAGCTGAACGGGTCCATAAAATCCGTCATCGTGGCCGCCATGCGATAGAAATCAAGCATCTTCTCCGAGCTTTTGCCGCGGGCCATGCCGGTCAGGAGGGACAGGGTTTCAAATTCGCCGACGCTGAGATCGGTTCGGTTTTCCGCATGCAACTTGCTCAATAACGCGGTCAGTTGGTCCGCCAGTTGATCCGAAAGCCATTCGTGGGAAACATTCCAGAGATAAGGCTGGCATGATTTCGTTTTTTTCGCCAGTTCCTTGCTCCAATATGCCCGAACTTCCGGAGTGTCCATGGCCGCCAGCGCCCCCAGGACGGCGGCCTTGCAATTGCCCTTTTCGGTTTTGACCATAGACAGCAGCAAGTCCGCGTTGGCGGGGCTGTGGCGCAGGGCGTTGATCACCGCGGCGCGGACATCTTTCTGGGTTGATTCGAGGAGGCTTACATAATAATCGTTTTCATCTGGCCCGGCCAATTTGTCGATCAATTCGATGCGAAATACGGTTGCTTGCTTGCCGGTTTTCAGGAGCGGAACGAAGGATCGGTTCGCATTTTTCATCAGCCAGGCGTAAACTACTTTGGCGGTTTCCCAATAACTGTCGTCGAGCACGTTGACAATCAACGGGCGCAGACGGTAATCGCTGAATAAATCCGGATCGGCCTTCAAGGTGCCGGTGATAATCGAATGCCGTCCGCTGCCTTTTTCGGTCAGGGCATCGATGAGCGGCGCCAGAGCGCTGTACGGCTTCTGGCGGTAATTGGTGTCTTGACCCAATTCAAGCGGCGCGATTTCGCCGGTGACACCGGTAACGCCTTGAGTCATCAGTACGGCGTTGACCAGGGCCAGGGTATCCAGCAGTGTTGTTGCTCGATTGGTACTACCAGGGGCGATCAGGCTTTGCGACATGGCGCAGACTTTGGCGAATACCGGCGAGGCTTCGGCCAGCGGCTGAACCTGTTCGACGGCGCGTTTCAGGCGGAAATCTTCATCCATCAGTTTGACGCCCGCGGTCAAGGAGGCATCCAGACGGTCTTTCAATTCATATAAAGGAGCGATATTCATAGACTCTACCTCAATATTGCAGCCGCAAAATGGCGTTATCGGTGATGATGCTGTACGGTTGGAGCGCAACCCGGCGGGTTGTTTCATCATAGAAAAACGCTCCGAACAGAACTTGATTTTCCAGCATGGCGTTGTCCGGCAGCATGGATATTCGTTGTACGGTGTCTTCCACTCCGGGACGGTTTGCCAGCATGATCGTCGCGCCGGTGTTGTCTTCCAGTACTGTGTCATTGCCGATCTTGCCGATCCGGCGGAATGACACCATCAAGGCCGCGAAATCATCCTCCAGTGGATTCTTGATCTGATTCTTGACGGCTTTGACCGCGGTAGCGATATCGGTACTGGCTTTTTGACGCAGTTGCACCAGTAGTTCCGGGGTCAGCGGGGTAAAGGAGGCCTGTTCCCAGCGTGCCCGGCGGTTGAGCCCGCCCGGATACCAGGTCAGGGCCGGAATTTCCGCCAGTTCGAAAATGGTATCTTCTTGTTTGACATGTTTTAATGCCTTGATGGGGCGGTAGTTGACTGCCGCAAAAATCTCTCCGCTCTCGATGTCGGCCCAGTAGCCGAGGTCGATATACTCCTCGCGTCCGGCATCATAATATACGTTGAACGACAGTTGGATAAGGCGCGCGTTTTCTTTGTATAATCCGAGTTGTTTCAAGCGCTCAAGCTGCCAAATGCCGCCAAGCTCTTCATACAGGACACTGTTGTCGTCTTCCAATGCTTCGTTTTCCAGTTTTTCCGTCAGGTAGGTACGTGCTTTTTTGAGGAGCGCATTCAGGTGAACCAGAATTTTGGCAGCTTCCCGGTAATGGCGGTGATCGCTGTCGTTCTGGAATTCTTCGATTTCCAGTGTAATTCGCCGGACCAGCAGTTGTACCCCTGGGAGATAGTAGTCTCCGAGTTGTTTGGCCAGGTCGCGATAGGCTTTGGCCGAGCTACCGCCCATGGAACCGAGGCCGGAATCGGCCAATTCAATCATCATCTTTTCCGCCAGGTCAATTCCTTCCAGTTGTTTTTTTAGTTTTTTGGTCCGGGCTCCTTTGTTGATTTTCGGCGGGCCTTCCGTTTTTTCGGTGGATTCCTTTTTTTCTACACGTGCTTCCTTGCGGGCGCGTTTGTCCAGAATATCCTGTGGAATTTCACAGGGGCTGAATGCTTTGCCGGATGATATTTCATAAAGCAGTGCCAGGCCGTGCTTGCATGGATGCTGGCGGCTTGGGCACGAGCAGCGTAATACCGCGGCATCCGGATCGGCAAAATCCGCTGAGGTTATATAATTGCTTTGACCGCTGCCGGAGCATTCGCCCAGATAAAATGTATCGTCATCCGAGCAATGGCGGTTGACAAAACCGCCTTTCTGGGAAATTGAACGGGCGTTGGCAAGGGCAGCGGCATTCGGAGAGAGTGAAGCGATGAACTGTTCCGTAATCTGTTTCATTTTGATTCCTGAGTTTTATACAAGTATAGTATATAATCAGTTTTTATTATGTCAAGAGATAAAGTGGGAATTATTGGGGCATCAGTTCAAATGCTTTGCGCATAAACGGGTCCTGTTTTTTCAGAAATTCCGCGACGTTATTTTCTTCGACCGGAGTAAGATGATAATCGAAGAATTCTTTTACCGATAAATTCAGCTCCACGTCGATGTTCGTATGCAGGCAGTCGGCGGCGGTTTGGCAGTGGTTTATATCCAGAGCCGGTTCCACCCTTATAGCCAGTTTACTCCAAGGCAGGGCGAAGACATATGGGTTGACTCCCCGGCCAAGCATCAACGGATTGTTGAACCCGATTGAAGTGATATCGTCATTGTCCTTGCCGATCATTACCAGAGTCCCGGCCGCGCTGTAAACATTATCGGCGAGTATATATAAATGTTGCACTTTTGGGGAAACAGTATCTTCCGGGGCGCTTATAAATTGATTTTCTACAATCAGAAATTTTTGTCCATCCAGAAAATCGATAGCCTTTTCCTGATACTTTTCTGTATCATGACCTCTGAATTTCAATTCTTCTTTTTGGCGCGCGGAGGCAAGGTAGGCAAACTTGGTGATGAATTTCGGAGTGGGCAGCAGTGTCTTCACCAGAGTGATTGGCACAAGGTCGCTTCCTCCTGGATTATTCCTTATGTCAATAACGGCAAAACGCGGCTTATGTTCATGCATAATCGGCGTAAGTTCGGCTAAATAAAAATCGACATCTGAATGATTCATTGCCGGGACCCGGATGTATACGGTGTCGTGTTCAGGTAAATATAGAACCCGTTTGGGAAGGCGGAAAAATGATTTTTGGTGCCATTGCATTTCTACTTTGTCGGTATCTTTAACCGTCAAGGTGATTTCTTTCGATTCAGAGCTAAGGAATGTGAAAGTTCGTTCTCCGGGAGTTTTCGGCTTCTGGTAACAATAAAAATCCGAGCCGTAAAAGCGCCGGTGTTTAGAGTCGAAATAGTTGAGTTTATCAATAAATTTGTGTTCCAGTTCCACTGGCGTTCGCCCATCCACCGTGAGCAGTTTCATCAAAGCCGGATAAGTGTTTTCGTTCACCGTGAATTCGGTCGGGACATAGTATTCACCATCATAGTATGTCAGGTAAATCTTTTGCGGATAACGCGACTTTCGTTGGGTCATCAGGCAATATTCTTTTAATTTTTTATTAATGGTTGCTGATTTTACGGCATTTTCCTCGCCATATATTTTGTTCAACCACTTACTGTCCGCCGTTGGGGAAACTGAATCGACATTCAAATGATGCCCCTTGCAGGCTCTCAAAGCGCAATCGACCAGAACCGCGAAATTCCTGGTATCCTTGATGGTGGGTATTTTCTTCCGATACCCAGCCAGCTTTTGCCATACATCAATGCCGTAAGCTTCCCGAATGACAGCGGCATGAGGCATCATATCGGTGAGTACGTCGACCATGTGATCATAATCTTCATACATTTGTTCATGCGTCAAGTTCGGAATCAGCCGGCCGGCGCATCCGGATAGAAAAATCATTCCGGTTATAAGCCCCAAAAAGATCGTTATCTTTGAAGTATTTTTCTTCTGCATCATTCTCGACAATTTTTTTATATAAATAACGCAGTGTGCAAGTTTTTAAATTGATAATTGATAATTGATAATTGATAATTAGGGAAAGACCTCGACCCAGTAAAAACTCAAGCTTGGCGCACATTGGCGGTCTCTCCGAGGCCGCCGTCACTTCGCATGATTTACCGGGTTACCCGAAGGTAACAGGCCCGAGGAAAACGGCACTCCGCGGAGAGACTGCTCTCCTTCAGGGGTCAAGCTATGATATAGTTGCAATCTTCTCCTCGATTATCAATTATCAATTATCAATTATCAATTAAATAAACTTGCACATGGCGTTAAATATTAATATAACAGAAGAAATTCCATTTTCCAAGGAGACCGAATTAATCTTTGATGAATGCTCCGATTTTCCGCAGGCGGGTTTTCAGTTCGGGGACTTCGAATGCCCGAATATTGTTGTCTGCGGCGAGGGCCATGGCGGCGGCCATGCCTGCGGCCTGACCGGTGATGAAGCAACCCGGCATGACCCGGATCGAGCCTTCCAGATAGTTGTCGGTGCTGACGCAGCGCCCGGCGGTAAGCAGGTTGTCGAAGCCTTTGACGGTGAGAATCCGGTAGGGAATGCCGTAGCTTTCGCCCTTCTGGTAACGCCGTTCCGGGTTGATGAATTCGGCGCGGAAGCGTTGGAATTCTTCCGGCGATGTATCGTAGGGATGAATATCCACGCCATAAGCGAAATGCCCGATTTCGTCGGCAAAACGGGAGCGGTTGAGGTAATCCTGATAATTCAAGACATAGTCGCCCAGGATGCGGCGGCTTTCGCGGACGCCGAACAGAGAGCCGCTGGAGGAAAGTTGGGCGTTCTGGAAGCCGGGGACGCGCTGATGGTAGAAGTTTTCGAATTCGGGGAGCAGTCCGCGGGCGGAGACCCAGGCGTTGGTCAGGGATTGGCGATCGGTGGAGTTCATGCCGAAGACATGGCCCATGTTGGCGGTGGCTTCGGAGATGCCGGTACGGTACATGCCGGTATGATGGTAGTCCGGGACTTTGAAAAAATTGTCTTCCTGGAAAGCCTTGGTCAAAATCTCGAAAATCGCCACCTTGGCCGAACGGTATTCTTCCCAGTTCACATTATTCCACAGTGAGCACAGGCTTCCGGGCATGATCCGTCCCCGTTCGTCGCCGATGCCGAATTCTGCTCCGGCCATGGCCGCGAGCGTGCCGTCGCCGGTGGTATCGATGAACACCGCGGCTTTGAGCGCTTCCAAGCCGTTGCAGGAGGTAATGACCGCCGTGGTAACCCGGCCGTTCTCGCAGATGATATCGCTAAGCGCGGTTTCCAGCGAAAAATCGATTCCGGCTGCCACGATGATCTCATCGTAAATCCTTTTCAGCACTTCCGCCCGGATGACATTGGGATTTTCCGGTCCGGTGCCGTTGGCCTCGCGCAAACGGTCGAAGACTTCGCGGCCGATGCCGCCGGCCATGAAATTTTCTCCGTCGGAGACGCCGCAAAACGCCGGAACCATACCGGCGGTTCCCATGCCGCCGAAGCATCCGGATTTTTCGATCATGCCGACTTTGGCTCCGGCCCGCGCCGCCGTGACGGCGGCGGCAATTCCGGCGGGGCCGCCGCCGGCGACCAGTACATCATATTCTCCGACTACAGGAATGGATTTATGATAATTTATTGCTGACATTTGAAGTGATCTCCCGTTAGTATTGGATGAAGGATTTTTGTTTGAGTTTTCCGGCCATGGCCCAGGCGATGGGGGCATTGGTCCAGCCGGAATAAATGCTGTTCGCGCCGCCTTCGTAGCGGTCGCCGCCGCCCCAGAAATTTTCCTGCAGGTCGAACATGCCCCGCCAGCAGCCGTGCAGATGCTTTTCCGGCGAAGTATCCTGAATAGCCAGCAGAAGCGCCAGCAATTTATCGGTGCATTCGCGGTACTTTTCCTGTTTGCCGATATCAGCCATGCATTGAAGCGCCAGCACTGCCCAGTTGACGGTATAGATGGTGTCGACGAGGTGAGGGCCGGAGGGGGCTTCGAAATGTTCGGAGGGGATATTGCCGCTGGCCGGATCCATTTTGGCGACCAGCAAGTCGGCGAAGGTTTCGGCGGTTTTCAGACTGAGGCGGTCACCGTAGACGTGATGCGCCATGGCCGCGCCGATTACCGCGTAGCCGTATTCGCTGGTGGTGAATTGATCCAGGTTTTCCAGCAGAAAGCGATGATAAGTGTCGGCTACTTTCCGGAAACGCTTATCGGGATTTTCCCGGTAGGCCCGCGCCAGCGCCATCACGGTCAACGAACCCCAGTGGGGCATGTTGATTTTGCCGGACCAGATAAATTCCGGAGCATAGGGGAGAGGAAATTGTTTGAAAAATCCCTCCGCCAACAGGTCGGCGAGTTTCAAAGCCCAGCCGGTCATGCCGTATTTCTGATCCCATTCGGGTTCCATTCGGGCAATCATCAATTGCAAAGCGCACATCCAGCTGTTGTCGTCGAGCCACAGGCAGGCGGAGTGTTTGATGTGGCTCCAATTCCAGACGCCCGGCATATTTTCCGGCCTGGCATTGGGGCGCACCAGCAAGCCGCTGCGGCAATACAGGAACTCGAGAAGGTTGCCGGCCTGGGTACGGTAGGCGGGAGAATCCAATACATCCGCCATCAGCAGATACATGAAAGCCGCCTCCATATTGCAGTCGGCCCGCCGCTGCTCGATGATGCTGTAGCCCCGGTGTTCGGTCCAGGCCGGAAATGCGGTGTAGACTTTTTCCGTGGCGGAATTTCCTTCCGTCAACAGGATTCTTTCGGCAATTCCCCAGCGCGAATCCATGATTCCCGAATCGCGAAACCAACCTGCGGTCAGTTTCAGACTGCGTTTGAGTTTTCCGGCGGTTATTTTTTCAGATACAGTAGACATATTTGATCCTTTGGTATATCGAGAGTTAAAGTTTGGGTAGCGGAGAATTTCTTGCCGTTGCGGATATCCAGAATGGTATTGGCATGGAAAGGCAGTTCGATGGCGGTTTGACCGGGAGCTTTCAGGTAATTGCCGACCAGCAGCAGCATTTCACCGGAGTGGACCTGACCTGAATAAAACAGCTCTTTATTGCTGCCCCGGTTGAACCACGGTTGGCCTTTTTTCAGGATTTCCTGATACGGGGCGACTGTGGCCAGCGCCTTGGCGTGATAATAATAATCCAGAGGGGTATCGAAGTCGCCGAACCAGTAGTAACCGAAGCCTTCACCACCGTTCATGAGCACTTCGTAAATCATCTGTTCGAGCTTGTAGGATGGAAATTCGCCGTAGGTACCGGTACTCAGCCACGGGAAGATCCGGCGCGCTTTCAGCGCCTGATAATTCTGCCGCATCGCCTGGTGAACCAGTTCGGAGCGTCCCGCCACATACAGACTCGGTTGCATCTGGTCGATGGCTTCGGGCCAGGCGTCCAGAGCGGCGAACAAATAGTGGTGCGGTTCTGCCGAGGCGTGGTGATTGTAGGAGCCGAGCGTCGGCATCGGTTTGCCGTCCATGCCTTTGCGGACGGCTTCCTTGAGGTCGCGCAACATGCGTACTCCGCACTGGCGCAAATAGGATTTTACATCCGTTCCGGATTTTTCGACCGCTTCCGTACAGCGGGTGCATTGACCCCGCACCGCATCGAGGGCGCCGTTGTACCAGCATTCGATATCCCAGTATATGCGGTCGGGCGAAGCCAGGCGTACATTGGCCTCGATGCGCTCGAGCTCTTTGCGGTAATATTCTCCCTGATACGAGGGACAGAGCGCCTTGCTTGGTTTGCCGTCCTTCCGCTGAGTGTAGATTTCGGCCTTGTCGGCATAATCTTTTTGCATAATATGGAACGGGGACTCGTTCATCACCACTTTATAGTCGTGCTTGCGGGCTTTCTGTAAATAATCGCGAAGCTCCTGCCGCTTGTCATCGGTCTGGTAATACCTCGGAAAACAGGTCACCGCATCGAAGCCGAATTTATTCCAGTTCTCCAGAAAACCGGGCCAGGCTTCCTGTTCGCTGACCCCCATCCAGGAGAGATCGATGGGAAATCCCGTCAACGGCGGCTGAATAGTCGGAAATTCAATTACTTCCAGCGGAAAAGACTGCTGCCAGACCGGTTCATCGGCGCATTCCACATAGAGAGTGGCGGTGGCTTCCGGCGGCAATGCGCCGTTTGCCCGGAAATAGAACATTTCAGTCTGGGAACGTCCGCCGAATTTCCGGTATGCTTTCCGGTAGCGGTGGACGGTTTTGCCATTGATGGTGACTGCTTCCGGTTTGATTGCCGGGGCTTCCAGAATGATTTCCGGGGGAAGCTCGATGATCAGTTCGGCCTGGACTTTCTGGTTTTTTGGGTCGCGCATATCGTTGATGAAAAATGAATTCGGGGCCGCCAGATTTGACGGCACGACTACCCGGCCGCAATTGGGCCTGGCAATGATGCCGCGCATGGGTAATTGTTCCGGAGCGGCTTGATACGCCTGATTGAATCCTTCCGCCTTGGAATTGCCCTCCATGATGGCGATTTCGTCGGAGAAAATCGCGTTGCTCGCCCCGTAAATCCGGATGATCACGTAGCGGGCTTCCGCGTTGATTTCCAACGGCAGCGGGTAAACGTACGCGGTACCGTCTTCGGGCAGGAAGAAATATTTCTTGAAATCGCTCTGTTCTTTTTCGCCGGGCATGAGCTTCTGCAGGCCGGCGGCCTGATAATATTGTTGGCCGTCTTTCGACACGTAAACCTCGACTTGACGCGGGAAAATCAGTCCGCGCTGTTCAGCACCACCCAATAACCGGACGCATACTTTGCTGATGTTCTCGACTTTCTCGAGGTCTATCAACAGATTGACGCCGGAAGACGATTCGTTGGCATACCAGCCGACGGCGTTGCGGTCGAACCAGATTTTATCTTTGGGCTGGGTAGAGAGTTTGCCGTCGGTCAGATCGTACGGGTCTTTTTCATCCTTGGTCAGGTTATACAACGGCGGCAGGGAAAAGGTGAATTTCTTGCCGAGGGCCAGGTTGTGCCCCTGAGTCTGCTGCTGCCAGAGTTGATGGTTGGTTTCCCGGTCGTCGAAGCCGCAAAGAGGCATTAAAGCGGCGGCTGATAAAATGAAAGTGAATACGATTCGCAACATGTTATATTTTCTCCTGAAATTATCGATATCCCGCTTGAAGCAGGGTGTCGCTGTTGAAGTTCTGGGCCGAGCGGCTTTCCACGTGACCGTCGTAGAAACCTACGGAGGTGGTTCCTTTGATGTATTCCCGGCGATAGGTGTCGACCTGCAGCTTCAGGATTCCATTGTGCCGCAAGGCATACCAGTTATAATAGGAAAGGTCGTAGGTTCGAAAGTTCCAGGTGTCGCCGTTATAAACGGCAATCGAGGGCTGGGTAACGGTTGAGTTTTTCCGTCCGGTCCAACCGGCGGCGCTGCCTCCGCCGGCCAGCCTCAGGTTGACGCCATAGTGAGTATAGGCGAAAAAGTTATTGGGATATGTTCCAAAGCCCGTAGATTCGGCCGGGCACCAGAACATGCTCAATTTCTGGCGGTTGGTCTCAGTAAATCCGGGGATGGTTTTGCCATAAATCAACTGGTAGATTTCTCCCGCCCACAATTTGGAGGTGGCGCCGAGCGCACCGGGCAAAACCCAGCCTTCGTACTGATCGGAATACATGGTCACACCGGACAATTGCTGTTTGATATTATTGAGACAGGACGCCTTGCGGGCGGTCTCGCGTGCTTTGTTCAGCGCCGGCAGCAGCATTGCCGACAGAATTGCGATAATCGCAATCACGACCAAGAGTTCAATAAGTGTAAATTTTGATCCGGATTTCATTTAAGACTCCTTTGTTTGGATATATTCCGTTTTATAGTTCTGACACTGTCCCGTTCGATCAATTCGGGTACGAGCTTTATCTGCCGGGGCTCCGCTGCGGGAGCATTCAGGAACTCGAGAATCAATTCCCCTCCGGCCCGGCCGAGTTCGCGCTTGGGCTGATGAATGGTGGTCAGTGCCGGATTCAACAAACTGGTAAAGGGCATATTATCATAACCGATGATGGAAACGTCCTGTGGGATTTTCAGACCATTTGACACGCAGCAGCGGTACAGTTCCAGGGCCAGCATGTCGGAAAAACAAAATACCGCCGTGAAATCATGGATATGCGGCAGGTAACTCGGTAAATCGGGAAACATGGTTGCATCAATACCGGCTTGGGCCATTTCCCGCTGGAAATGGATACCGCGTGAAAATACCTGGCTGCTGCCGACTGCCGCCACGTGGGTGTGGCCGTTGGCTATGAAACATTTTGCCGCCAGTTGGCCGCCGGTTTGCTCGTCGACGGCCACGCCGCCGAGGTGTTCCGTCAGGTAAGTCATGGTAATGACAGGGCGATCGGGATTGCGGCGCCGGATCTCTTCGGTATTATGGGCTCCGGTACTGTCGATCACCGGCACCCAGACGTAAGCATCGACGCCCTTGGCGCGCAGAAACTCAAATGATTTCAGCTCTTCCGTCAATTCTCTGGAGGATACCATCAGCACCAGGTGATAATTATGCGGTTGAAATACTTCATTCAACCCGGACAGGATTTCCATCCAGAAGGAACTCTCCAGTTCATTACGCAGCACACAACCGATCAAGTTGGTTTTCTTCAGTGCCATGGCGCGGGCGTTGACATTCGGCTGATAATTTTCCTGCAGCATGATCTCCCGGATTCTGGCGCAGGTCTTCTCCGAAATGTGATGCGCCTGGGCTTTGCCGTTCAGATACATGGAAGCCGTTGTCACCGAAACGTTTGCCTTTTTGGCGATATCACGTAATGTTAGTGCTGTTTTCGTCATTTTCACTTTTACTAAAGCTGTTTAGTAAATAATTATACAGCCGTCATCGCATGATGTCAAGTGCCCGGCTTGAATTATTGATAAAATTTTCCAATATCCGCGATTGCGGTTTGAAAAAACAGGCAGTCGGCGATAACTTTTTGGTAGAATTTTTCTAATAAGGTGTTTCGATATATGAAAAATAGTTTGGATGGAACCTTTGCTGTTTGCGGAGCCATGGTCTATGACGGGCTCGGCAATCCTCCGGCGGACGCCGATGTGGTAATCAGGGATGGAATGATCGCCGCGGTGGAAAAATCCGGCGAATTGAACTTGACCGGAGTCGCGAAAATCAAGGGGGAGGGGTTGGCGCTGGCTCCGGGATTTATCGACACCCATTCGCATTCCGATCTGTCGATTATGCGTGATCCCAAAGCTTACAGTAGAATAACTCAGGGGGTGACTTTCGAGGTGATCGGTAATTGCGGGGATTCATCGAGCATAATGCTGAATGATGAGTGTCGCCGTCGCTGTGGCTGGGACGGCGTCAATTGGACCGACCTGGCATCTTACGAGAAAGAACTGAACCGTCGCCAACCGGCGGTTAATATCGCGTCTTTGTGCGGGCACAGTACATTGCGGGCGACAGTGGTCGGCTATGAGAACCGCAAGGCCACGACGGAGGAAATTCGGCGAATGCGGGAAATTCTCGCCACCGCTTTGAAACAGGGGGCGGCGGGATTTTCCAGCGGTTTAATTTATATCCCGGGGATGTACTCGGATACTGCCGAAGTGGTTGAAATCGCCCGGGCTCTGAAGGGGACAGGAAAAGCCTATTTTACCCATATGCGCAGCGAGAGCGATTACCTGATCGAAGCCGTCAAGGAAGCGGTTGAAATTGCCGCCGCTGGGGACAATCGGCTGCAGATCAGCCATTTGAAAACCATGGGACAGCGCAATTGGTTTAAGATCAATGAATTGATTCAAACAATCGAAAACGCCCGCGCCAAGGGGATGCGGGTTACCGCCGACCGTTATCCGTATATCTATTGCGGTACCAATATTCAGGCTTTCCTGCCGGCTCCTTATAACTCCACCGATCAAATCTGGAAGTTGATGGAAAATCCGGCCGAACAGGAAAAACTGCGGCCGATACTGGAACGTGATTTCGCTTATGAGCTGAAGACGTCCATCCTGTGCGACAGTCCGGACCATGGACATGCCAATATCCTGGGGCTGACTTTCGAGCAAATCGGAAAAATCTGGGATGTAGCTCCGGCGGAAGCATTCATCCGGTTGCTCAAACAGCCGTATCACTATCATGTGGTCTACAAATACATGTGCGAGGAAAACCTCAAACGGATTTTCAGTCACGACTGGGTTATGCCCGGCAGTGACGGCTATTCGTTGCCCGCGGATTACTCGATCATGCGCGGCCATCCGCGTTCATTCGGGACCTTTCCGACGTATTTCCGGATGGTAAGGGAATTCCTGAGCACTCAAGAGGCTATCCGCCGGATGACGTCGCTGCCGGCATCGGTTCTGAATCTCAATGACCGGGGCGTACTCAAGCCGGGAATGGCGGCCGATCTGGTGCTTTTCGACGAAGAAAAATACGATTCCAAGGCGGATTATTTCACTCCGCACACCCCGGCGGAGGGAGTCGACAAAGTATTCGTCGCCGGAAAAATCGCCTTTGACCGCGAAGAACTATTCGCCGACGGCCGCCACGGCAAATTCATCCGGGTGTAATTTTTTTAACCACGGAATACTTGGCGTGGTTTAAAAATTACCAGGGGAAGGGGAGTAATTCGGCCAGGGTTACGGTCTTGTCGTTGGATAGCATGATTTCGCATTCCAGGTTATCTTCGTGCAGCAGCCTGACGAATTCCCGGCAGCGGCCGCAGGGCGGCAAGGGTTTGCCGTCCGTGCCGATCGCGACCAGTTTAACGATCCGGTTTTCGCCGGCGGTAACCATGGCGGCGATAGCCGCGCTCTCAGCGCAGAATCCCAGTCCGCAGGGGGCATCGATGCAGACTCCGGTGAAGACATAGCCGCGGTCGGTCAGGATGGCCGCCGCGACTCCTCCGGCGGACACTGTCGGGCTCAGTTCCCGCGGGTTGAGGGTTTCCCAGGCAATATCAATCAATTCCGAAAAATTCATAATACTCTCGCTTATAGTTTATCGCCGAAGCAGACGCCGGAGGCGATTCCGGCCTGGATCAACTCGTGGTCCTGAGGTACGTTTCGCAGTTTTCCGGCGACTTCCTGAATTGGAGTCGGCTTGATCTCGCTGTTCCGGATCGCCATCAACAAACCGTATTCGCCGCGCATGATATGGGATACGCAAGCATAGCCCAGTTGCAGGGCCAGGATTCGGTCCACCGCCGAGGTGTGACCGCTGCGCTGGATGTAGCCCAGGACGGTGGAACGGCTTTCGTATCCGGTCAGAGTGCTGAGGGCGGCGGCGATTCTGTCGGTATGGTTCAGATGGGCGGCCCAGAGCTGGCCCAATTTACTTTTGGCGGTATCGCGCTCTTTTTTGCCGGCGGCTTTTTCTTTTTCCTCGGCGGCTTTGGCGAAAGCGAGGACTTCTTCATGAGATATTGCGCCTTCCGCCACGCCCACCAGGGCGAAATCGCGGCCACTCTTGAAAATTTTGTCGAGGTGAGCGGCGACATATTTCAGGTCATAGGGGATTTCCGGAATCAGGATCACGTCCGCGCCGCCCGCCAAACCGGCATACAACGAAAGCCAGCCGACCCGGTGCCCCATCAGCTCCACCACCATGATCCGGCGGTGACTGGTCGCGGTGAAACGAAGGTCTTCGACCGCCTGAGAAGCCAGGCCGACGGCGGAGTCGAACCCCAGAGCCGTATCGGTACCGGCCAGGTCGTTGTCGATGGTTTTTGGCAGGGTGATGATGTTCAGACCCTTCTCTTGAAGTTTGAACGCGGATTTGTGGGTGCCGTTGCCACCGATAACGACCAGGCCGTCAAGGTCATGGTCATGATAGTGCTGGATCGCCAAGTCGGTTTTGTCGACGGCTTTGCCATTTTCCGGCCATTTATGCGGTTTGCGGCGGCTGGTGCCGAGGATGGTGCCGCCGTCGGTCAGGATCCGGTCATAATCATAATCGGCGAGATCCATGGTCAGGTTTTCGACCATTCCTTCGAACCCGTAGCGGAAACCGAGCAATTTGACGCCCTCCGCCTGCAGGGTTTTGCCGATTATCCGAATAGCGGCATTCAAACCCGGACAGTCGCCGCCGGCGGTTAAGATTCCAATTTTTTTCGGCATTGTAGTTTTTCCTTTTATTTGAATTGAAAATTGAAAATTGGAAATTGAAAATTATTGGAAGACCCCGTCAAAAAGAAGTCGGACAGGTCAGACATGTCGGACAGGTCAGACTCGTCGGACGGTTTTGAGCATGATGATCCAAGTTTATAAGCCGACAATGCCCACTCTTTGGACTTTTGGCGGTCTCGTCTTATTGGGGAAACCTGATCCCATTTCCCGTAATTTTCCATTTTCCATTTTCCATTTTCAATTATTATTAAGTTTGCGGTGAATTTTTAGTTTGTTCTGGTTCTGGGGTTTGATGGCGACGGCGGCCAACTGCTGAAAATACAGATAAGTCAGGCGTTGGCTGCGAGTGCCGCGAAAACGCGCTCCGCTGACCCGGGAATAGGTGCCGCCGGTTTGGAGATGGCGTCCTTTGCACTGGTCATTGAGCTGATAATCGATCATTTTACGGAGCATTTGCCGGATATTCGGGGCTTCCACCGGGAACATCAGTTCGATTCGATGGTCAAGGTTGCGCGGCATCCAGTCGGCGCTGGCCAGGTAATATTCCTCGGCGCCGCCGTTGTGGAAATAGAACGCCCGCGTATGCTCCAAATAACGGTCGACAATGCTGATGACCCGGATGTTATTGGTTTTCACGCCCGGGTTCAAACAGCAGATGCCGCGAACGATCAGGTCGATTTTCACGCCCGCCCGGGCGGCGGCATAGAGATGTTCGATCACCTCCGGGTCCACCAGTGAATTCATTTTGGCGATGATATGGCCGGGGTGGCGTTTGGACGAAACCCGCGTTTCGCGATCGATCAGCTCCAGCAGCTTGCGCCGCAGTTCGAAGGGAGCCGGAAAAACCTTGCTCCAGTTCTCCTGCGGGGTGGAATAACCGGTCATGATGTTGAAAAGAGCCGCCACTTCGGCACAGATTTGCGGATCGTTCAGGAATAACCCGCAGTCGGTGTAGATCCGGGCGGTTTTGTCGTTGTAATTGCCGGTGCCGAGGTGGACATAACGGCGGACCAATCCTTCGGCGTCTTTCCGGACGATCAGCAGAGCTTTGCAGTGGATTTTCAACCCGGCGATGCCGTAAACCACATGCGCGCCGGATTCTTCCAGCCGGTTGGCCCACTGAATGTTGTTGCTCTCGTCGAAACGCGCTTTCAACTCCACGATTACCGTTACCTGTTTGCCGTTTTCCGCGGCCCGCTGCAGGGCGCTCACCACCGGCGAATTGCCGCTGACCCGGTAAAGCGTCATCTTGATAGCCAGAACGTCAGGATCGTCCGCCGCTTCGCTCAGCAACCGGGTGATCGGCTCGAAAGAACGGAAAGGCGGAGTGAGAAATACCGATTCATGGCGGTCGATGATTTCGAACATCGACTGTTCGGAATCGCTGAATTCCGGGGTGGCGACCGCCGGCCAGTTTTCTTCCATCAGATTCGGGCGGTTCACCTGATCGATCAGGCCGAAAAATGCGGCGGGGTTCAACGGCCACGGGACGTGGTATTTCAGGTCGTTTTCCAGGTCGAATTGGTCCAGCAGCCATTCGGCCAGCTTGCCGCGTTTGCCGGAGGGGACTTCCAGGCGGATGGAGCGGCGGTGCTTCTGGCGGCGAAGTTCTTCGCTGAGGTACTCGAGCAGGTCGGCGATACCGTCTTCGCGAAGCTCAAAATCCATGTCCCGGGTGATGCGGAACGGAAAGGCGTCGTGCACCGTGCAACCGTGAAAAAGCGTATCGATGTTGTCGATGATCAGGTCTTCCAGCGTGATAAAGGTCAGTCCGTCCGACTCGCCGGTAATTGGAATAAAACGGGACAGCCCGGCGGGAACTTCCACTACCGCGTGAACATTTTTATCACTTTGATTTTTGCTCAAGCTTACCGCGATCTGGATCAGGCCGCTGCTCAGCAGCGGAAAAGGATGGGTCGGGTCGATGCTCAACGGCGTCAGTACCGGCAGCACTTCGTTGATGAAATATTTCCTCAGCAACGCCCGCTGTTCCACCTTCAGCTCGACGTACGGCAGCAGCCGGATGCCCTGGGCGGCCAGCAGCGGCAGCAAGTCCTGATGCAGATAACCGTACAGGCGACGCAGCAGCGGGGTCAGGCGTTTTTTGATATTTTTGATCAATTCCTCAGCGGTATAACCGGCCGGGTCGGTATAAGTCGGCGTACTTTCGCGCAGTTGGCGGAGCCCCGCGACCCGGACCATGAAAAATTCATCGAGATTGTTACAGAAAATCGCAATGAATTTCAAACGGTCGAGCAGGGCGTTGCTCTTGTCTCCGGCTTCGTCCAGGACCCTGGCATTGAATTCCAGCCAGCTCATTTCGCGGGAAAGAAAAATACTGTTCTTTTTCATTTTTGTTCTCATCGCAGACTCACCTTTAGCCCGTAGACTTCTTCAAACAGATCGGAACGCTTGCGCAGATAGGAACGTTCGATCGTCAGGTTGGCATAAGAACCGATCCGGATTTCCAGAATCTGCTTTTTCAAGGATACGGTACAGTCGGTCAACAACTTTTCCTGCGAATAATCCACCGCGTCGGCGACTCTCAGGATGGCTGCCAGGCGCATGACCACGATCCGCTGCCGGGCCGGCAGCATGGAAAATTCCGGGTGGTCGATATGGGGTTTGCTCTTGCGGTGATACAAGGCCAGGGTGGCCACAATCAGGCGTTCATCGTTGGAGAATCCCGGCAACTGGGTGTTGGCGATCAGATAATACGAATGCCGGTGGTGTTGCCGGGAGTCGATAAAGCGCCCGGTATCGTGAAGATAGGCGGCGCTTTCCAGATAAAGCCGCTCGCGTTCACCCAGCAGGTGATAAGGCTGCAGCAGGTCGAATACTTTCATCGATACTTCCCGCACTGCCTGAGTGTGTCCGGCGTTGTAGTCGTATTTCTCGGCAATCGCCTGAATGGCGGACAACATATCGGGGATGAAGGGATCGGGTTCTTTGCGGATTTCCCGGAGCATGTCGTCCAGGACCGCTTCGCGGGTGGTGGTCGGGGCGGCCAGCAGTTCGTCGGAACCGGTTATCTGCAGGAAATGCCGCAACAGCCAGAATGTCGGTGACAGACTGCGTGCCAGCACGTCGCCGATCCGATACTTGGCGGCCAGGGTTTCCGCCGAATTCTTATTCAAAATGGTATATAATTCATCAAAACGTTTGAGGCTGATCCGCTTCAAGCCGGACAATTTTCGGTTGTCCAGCGCCGCCAACTGGCGGACGCTCTCACCGATGGCCACCAGTTCGATTTTTTCCGCGCTGTTTTCCCGGAAATTCTGGAGGCGGACGGCGATCTGGTCGGCGTGTGATTCGATCAACTGGGATAATTGCTCGGCAGTGGCCTGCGGGGTGGCGAATTCGTCGAGCATCCGCATGGTGCCGATGCCAAACGACTCGGCGAATTTGACGATGCCATGCTGGATCAGGGCGACTTCAAGCGAACCGGTACCGACGCCCAGCAACAGAAAATTGGTCTTGGCGGCCGGTTGTTTTTTCCACCAGCGTTTTTTGACCGCCGTGGTCATCAAGGCCGCTTCATTCGTCGGGTCCAACAAATTGATGGTGATGCCGCTGGCATTTTTCAGGTTGTCCAGAAAAATATCCCGGTTTACCGCTTCGCGCACCGCGCTGGTGGCAAATGTCCGCAGGTGGGTTACCTGATACTCCTGGAGTTTAGTCGAAAAATCTTTTAGAATGCCCGCCGTGGTCGCTGTCATTTCCGGAGAAATAACCCCCGATGAAAATACCTCCATCCCGATTTCCAGCGGCTGTTCCAGATGTTCCAGCAAATGAAATTTACTGCCTCCCTCTATCTGGTAGATTTCCATTTTGACGTTATGCGACCCCATATCGATAAGTGCCACGGTAAGTGGCGCATCCGGCATGGCCGCGGGCTGGTTCTTTTTCGATTCTCTCGCTGGCATTGTGCAATCCCGTTTGGTTGTGAATTAATTTTATTCTAATACTATATTAGCCGAGTATAAGGTTTGTGTCAAGGCAATGTTAAAAGAATGTTAATTAAACGGGAAATAATATGGCTGATCAGGCAATAAAAAATCCCGGAATTTGTATTATTGGCAAATTCCGGGACTCAAACAGTAAGAATTATAAGGCGTTTTTGACTGCTTCCAGCGTGGGCTTGATGACCTGGGGACGGTTGGCGTAAGTGCCCACGATGCCCATGTCGCGCAGTTTGTCCTGATGGTAGCCGATGACGGCGTCCGGGTCTTTCAGGATGTTGCCGGTGAGGATGCCGACCACGGTTTCTTCGGGCTTGATAATGCCCATATCCACCAGTTTCTTCGCTCCGGCCACGGAGCAGCAGGAGGCGGGTTCCGCACCGATGCCGGCGGCGTCGACCATGGCTTTGGCGTCCATGATTTCCTGTTCGGTGACGTCTTCGACCACGCCGTTGCACCATTTCAAGCCGCGCAGGGATTTTTCCCAGGAAACGGGGTTGCCGATCTTAATGGCGGTGGCGATGGTGTCGGGATCTTTGACCGCCGCGAACGGGGTATGATTTTTCCACATCTGCGACAGCGGGGCCGAGCCGACGGCCTGAATCACGGCAATGCGCGGAATTTTGTTGATGATGCCCAGCTCGTAAAGTTCCTGCAGTCCCTTGCTCAAAGCGCTGTTGTTGCCGAGGTTGCCGCCGGGGATGACGAACCAGTCCGGCACCTGCCAGTTGAGCTGATGCAAGGTTTCGAACCCGATGGCTTTCTGGCCTTCGATACGGAACGGATTGATGGAGTTGAGCAGATAAATATTGAGCTTGGAACAGACTTCCTGGACCAGGGTCATGGCATCGTCGAAATTGCCTTCGATCTGCAACGTTTTGCCGCCGTAGGCCAGAGCCTGGGCGAGCTTGCCGTAAGCGATTTTGCCTTCCGGAATAAAGATGATCGATTCCATGCCGGCGATGGCGGCGTAGGATGCCATGCTGGCGCTGGTGTTGCCGGTGCTGGCGCAAGCCACGATTTTCGCGCCGTAAATTTTGGCGGCGGTGGCGCCGCAAGTCATGCCGCGGTCCTTGAAACTGCCGGTGGGATTTTCGCCTTCATGTTTCAACATGAAATTTTTCAGACCGGCGTATTTACCGGCGAGTCCGGCGTCGTAAAGACGGGTCGATCCTTCCTGGCGGGTAACGATGTCTTCTTCCGGCACGTCGATAATCAGCTCTTTGTAACGCCATACTCCGGACGCCAGTTTGCCGCGTTTGAGGCTCCAGCGTTCTTCCCAGGTTTTCTTGAGCTGTTCTCCGTCCAGTTTGTTCAGGTCGCGCTTGACATCGAGGATACCGCCGCAGCTGCAGTTGTACCGCACTTCGTCAAGACCATATTTCTTTGCGCATGAAACGCATTCCAGCCAGGTTTCGATTTTGCAATTCATGATTAAATTCGTTTTGGTGTTAAGATTATCATTGCGAAATAATAATATATCATTGCCGGATGGAAAAATCAAATTGGCGGAAGGTTGATTTTGCCATATATGCGGGTTGAATTATCTATTTTATTTCGGTGATATTGGGATTATAATAAATATATACCGCAAATCACGGTAACAACACAAGGGTAGGATTCTTATGAAGAAAGTGAAAATCGGAATTGTCGGATGCGGCAAAATCAGCCAATGTTCGCACGTGCCGGCCCTCCAGGCTTTGGGCAATAAAAAAGCGGAAATCATTGCGCTCTATGACAAAGATCCGCAGCGTGCCGACAAGCTGGCGGAAGAAAAGCAGTTGAAAGATGTGAAAATCTGCCGGACCATGAAAGCCATGGTCGAATCGGGAGTGAACGCGGTGATCATCGCCACCCCGAACCAGCTTCATTATCCGCAGACCATGCAATGTCTGGAAGCCGGTATTCACGTCATGGTGGAAAAACCGATGGCCGCCTCTCTTCAACAGGCCGACGCCATGTGCGCTTTGGCACAGCAGAAAAAATTGGTGCTGCAGGTCAACCAGTCGTTTCGTTTTATTCCGTTGTATAACCGGGTCAAAAAAGTCGTCGACAGCGGTGAAATCGGCGTTCCGCTGCATATCCGCTGTATCCGCGCCGGTACTAAATCTCCAAATGAAGGCTGGTCGGTCGGCGCTGACTGGTTTGTGTCCAAGGCCGCGCGCGGCGGCATTTTGATGGATATTGCCGTGCATATGGCGGACATGATTTGCTGGATGTTCGGCGATGTCGAAAGCATTTCCGCGCAGAACAGCATTCGGCGTCCGGGTGGCGAAGTCATCGATAATTCTGTTTCGCTGTTCCGTTTTGCCAACGGCGCGACCGGGGTGCTGGAGCTTTCCTGGACCTTCCCGGTGGGAGTCAGCATGGTGGAAATCTACGGCGACAAAGGCAGCGCGGTACTCGCTCCGGACTCCAAGTCGTTTATCATTCGCAAAAAAGATTCGGACAAGGTCGCCAACATCGACGGCGAGTCGTGCAAGGTCGACAATAGCCATCAGTGGTTTATCAATGCGATCGGCGGCAAAGCCGGCAACCCGGCTTCCGGTCTGGTCGGACGCAATGCCCTGGCACTTCTGACCACCATCGAAAAATCATCCAGATTTAACGGCAAAGCCGTCAAGCCTGAGCTCAAAAAATAAAGGAATACGATCATGATTAAAGTAGGATTGAGTTCATACAGCCTTTCCCGGGCGATTGCCGCCGGGGAAATGGATATCTTCGGGGCCATCGAGTTCGCCGCCGCCAAAGGTGCGCAGAATATCGAAATCGTTCCCGGAAGAAATTATATCGTCAACGGT
>JAVBRM010000001.1:0-4379 GCA_031548025.1 Victivallaceae bacterium
CGTTTGGCGCAGAAATTAACCGGATGGAACAGGTCTGTGCTATGACCATTACCGGAACTCCAGGTCGAAGTTTCGGTGGGGTTGCCGGAATGATCGAGCTGCCCCTCAATTTTGCGGGAACGCAGCACGTTTACTTTCCAAGCCTGACCGTCGAAACATTTTTCCCCCAGTGGAGCGGTCGGGATCCGGACTTCCAGAACCCAGCGGTCATTGAGAATTGAAGTTTTGGCTTCGGCATTCGCGTTGAACTTGGCGTCGGGCGGACTGCCTGGTTTGACGAAACGGTCATAGCAAACTCCGGCGGCATTGAAAATCAGATGATAATAAGCATTGCCGAGGTCGGGATGCGTGAGCATCAATTCGATGGTATTGTCGCGCCAGACTTCACCGTCGTGTTCTTTCACGGCGGTCAACATTTTGTTCAGAAGCGGCTCCATCGCCTCTATACCGAAATAGATATTTTCCGGCTCATGGACGATTCGTACGAAGGTCTGGTTTTCAGCGGATTTACCATCGCTTCCGCGCCGGAAACCGGAGACACTGTCGGCGTTTTTCCAGTCCGCTTCATCCAGTTTGCCGTCGATCACAATCGGTTGGGTACGGTGGTAGGAACAGATTTCGCGATAGTTTTTCCGAAATTCGTCGTTGTAGTGAATCCAGGTGCGTTCAAAGAATTTCCGGTCCCGTTTGACATGGACTAATGCCCTGGGATCGGGATCAGTGGCGGCGGCCTTTTCCGCGGAATCCAGATAGGCGAGCAGTTTTTCTTTGACTCCGGCTTGTTCGAGGCAGCGTCCGAGCGGCGAACTATGGCCGTGGCCGAAGCATCCGGGGGTTTCGGAGGAGGCTTTGATCAGGAGTTTGCGGAACTCGCGCATACCGTTTTCCCAGGCTGTGCGGCCGTAATAAAGAGAGTTGATTTCTTCATAAGTTTTGGCATAATCGGAGTTGATGTCCCATGCAAAAAGCGCCAGCAGATACATGGTCTGCCACATGGCATAATGACACTCCTTGACGTCGTCGCGGCCGTCAAGACGTTTGGAGTACAGACCGTCCACCGGCGGAATTTGCGGTCGAATACCGGAGATTCCCAGCTTGTGATAGAACTTCAGGGCGTGGGTCATGGTTTCTTCGACAGGCATGAAATGCATACCGGAGGCACTGTCGATCTGAGCATAGGCGGTCAGGGTATTGCCGATTTTGCTCCATTCGCGGTATTGAGTAGCGTAACGGGTGTTGGTGGGACAACCCGGGTCATCGATCCGATGCCGGTAGCAAATCCGGTTGAACGAGAGGTCGACCTGGATCCGGCGGTCCGGCTTCTCGATGGTCGGCGCCGCTTCGAAATTCTGGTACGCGGTAGCGCGAATCCGGCCTTCGGGCACGATTTTCAAGGCTTCATTAGATATTGCGTTGACGAAGTTCCAATAGCGGAAAGTCAGTTTTCCGGCGGCGGGCGTGTTGGCCGGGTCGGATTTCTGGCATTCGGGGCATTGGCACCAGCCGGTACCGTCGTTGTTGACGATCCGGTAATCGCCGCGAGGAGTCTGCGAGCACCATTCTTTCAGCATGCGCGCCATATTCTGCCCCATGATCCGGCGGACTTCGGGATTGCTGGTGCATGGCTGATATTTATGATCCTCCAGAAAGACCCGCTTGCCGTTGATCATCGGGAAATACTCGGGATGCTCGCGGAAGAGGAGCTGGAGACGTTCCTGGAATTTTTGATAGAGCCGGGGCGTATTCCAGGTCATGTCATCAAGATAACGACCGCCCAGCAGATCGCTGAAACAATGCCCGCCATCCTCAATCTCCGCACCGCGCGCCTCCAGGCCCGCTTTCAAATTCGAAGCCAGATATACCAGATGCAGTTCATAGATTCCGAGGTTGTTGCGCACCATCCAATCGAACGAATCCCATTTGGGGCTACGAATATTGGCGGCGCCCCAGTTGATGTTGCGAAAGGCGAACGAGGGTTTGCCTTCGATCTTCCCTTCCGGGAGCGTGATGGTCGGGCATTGAGTGAAATACTCGCCGTCGGCTCCCGGAGTCAGCCAGCGGATACCGCCGAAACGCTTGAGTATTTCGTAGCTGCCGTACAGGAATCCGATCGGGTTGCGAGCTCGGATGACACATTCCTTCGACCCGGCGTCGATGATGAAACCATCCTCGGCAATTTTGGAGTCCTTGACAAGTTCATAACGGATGGTGTAAAAACCGGAGCGGGGAGCGGAAACGATTTCCGGGGCCTTGCCGCCGGAGATTTTCGCCAGAAACTGAACCAGCTCGGCGGAGGCGTGTTTTTCCACCGCCCCGGCATTGGGTTGACTGACGACCACGCAGCGCGGAGCCGACTCCTCCATCAAGACCGCGGCGTTCAGAGACAATGTGGCGAGGCACATTCCGAGCAGATTAATGATCTTTCTCATACTTTTCCTTTTTTAGTAACCGTTGATAACGCTGGTATTTCCGTTGCATGGGAAACGATTGTAGAAGGGCTGAACCCAATAGATGTTGTTGGTGACTCCGTAATAGCCGCTGCGCGGAGCCATGTCGCTCAGGATATCGAAAAGATTTACGTTGCCGCCGACGAAAAGCATAGCCGTCGTTCTGCCTCCGCCGTGCCAGCCGTGGAAAATATTGTCGGCATAACTTGTGCTGCAGTGCTGCCAGTGTAATCTGGACGGATTTTTGGCCGAGGACGGTCGAAAAAAAGCTCCGTTCGGAGCCGAAGCGGAAGAAGCTATGCCGGGATCGCTGGCCTGATACAGAGGGGTATTGGTAATTCCCGAAATATTGCAAGTAACATAGTTGGTGAAATTGCTGCCTTCATTGGGAAATAGCTTGGACGCTGTGGGACAACGCAAAATTTTTGCTTTGTTTTTATGGGTGGTGGCATCATCATAGGTCCAGGTGCCGATTCCCAGATTTTCCGTGGCGTAGGCCCTGGGCCAATTCGCGTATTTCCGCCTTGAATTGTTCGCGGCGGCGTAAGCCCAGCCACCATGATTGTCCGCGTAACTGCTGTGCATATAGAAAAGTTGCTTTTGATTGCTGATGCAACTTGCCCGCTGGGCCGTATCCCGTGCTTTGCTCAAGGCCGGCAGCAGCATGGCCGCGAGAACGGCGATGATCGCAATCACGACCAGGAGTTCGATGAGGGTGAAAATTTTCCTGAGATATGACACCATGATGGACCTCCTTCCGGGTTATTCTTTTTTTAGCGTCAGGGTAACTGAATTAACGAATTCGGTATAAATGGGGTGATTGAATTTAATCCGTGCTGATTGTTCGCCGTCGCCGAAGAACGCGGCGTCAGCCCCGTCCTGCAATAATGCTTCGGGATGAGCCACGCGGCCGTTGATTGCGGCAATACCGGCCGGTATATACCTCGCGTCTCCGGTTTCGATTTTCGCGTATTTTAGGCCGTAGCCGACATAACCGGAGGATTCGATCCGCAAAAATTCCGGCTCATGGTCCAGATTGAACGGATATCCGGCCAGGATTTCGCCGTTGACGACGCCGGCCGGGCAGGATTCGATCTCGATATATTCCGTCATTCCCTTAAAACGGACAGAGAACGAAAAGTTATTGGTTGAGTTCGGATAGCGAACACGCAAAACGGCATTCAGGACGGGGCCGGTTTCGGAGATCGAAGCAACCATCCTGACTATTTGATCATAAAACCGGCTCCGGTTCATCCGGTCCGGGCGCAACCTGCTTTCAATCGCTTTTCTGCGGGTATTGATGGCCTCTACCCGTTCCCGCACGGCGGCGAGTTCTTTGGTCAAATCAACCTGCTGATGAATGTCGTAAATTTGCGGAATGAGACGCCGGAGTTCGAAAAAAAAACTTTCCGCTTCGAGGAAAATCAACATCTCTTCCATGGTGTCGCTGCCGCAATTCCGGTATTTGGAAAACATGCCCAGCGCGGCCAGGCCCACACAGGAACGGGAAAACTCTTCTTCACTGAGTTCCCCCAGGTTGTATCGCAGCGGATTTTCCGGCAAGTTCAGGAAGCGACGATTGAGAAAATACCGGGCGACAGCGAATTCTTCGCTCAGGCGAAGCGGCGTCGTGGCGGCAAGCGCCGCTTCGGGGGTTGCCTCGCCTTCGAATTCCGGATTCCAAAGCATTCCGGCATAGGCAATCATCGGTTCGTTGGTGGCGTCCGACGCCTCCCACAAGGTCAACAGGGCTCCGGCTGGATGGTGTTTTTCGGCATACTGCGTAAACGTGGTGATATTGCGCATGCTGAACCCCGCCGGGACAAACAAATACCGGAATCCAAGCCGTTCATAAAGGGCAAAATGATCCGACCTCGGACCACCGCAGTGGCCGCGCGGAGCTTCCACCAGCGGCTCATAATGCCAGGCGCA
>JAVBRM010000006.1:0-51605 GCA_031548025.1 Victivallaceae bacterium
TTCTCATATCCTCTTTATTATTAATTTATTAAATATATCAATACGTTAGCATGATTTTTGAAAATATCAAGCGCAAACTATTGGCCATAAACAAAATAAGTCAATTATTCTCATTGGAAATAGTTTTGACGGGGTCGTCTAGATAAACTAGGTGAAGAAAATATAGTTATAAAAGCAACTTTGATATTTGCAGTTTTGCTCACATCTGTTACTACTATTTGTGTAGTGGTGATGTTGGCTATATCATAAATTCATAAGCACAATTGCAATGCACTTAAATTTCATTTTTGGGGATTTCCCATAAAGAATTAAGGCGACCTCATCAAGCGATAAGGTCGCCGGTGGGAAAAGGGAAGGGGGTCAGACGGTGACGCCTTGTTTTTCCAGCATAGCCTGGACTTGGCGGATGTCGACCTTGCTGGGCGGAATGTTGTTCTTTACCGCCAGCGCGGCCGCGGTACCGACGCCTTGACCAATGTTGGTACAAATCGGCATGACCCGGAAATTCGAGTGCGCTTTGTGGGTGCCGGAAATATTGCGTCCGGACAGCAGCAGGCCTTCAATATTCTCCGGCACACAGGCGCGGAAGGGAATGGTGTATGACCCCTGGCAGGTGAAGTGCTTCTGCGCGCCATGTTTGTCCAGGCCGGCGCCTTCGACGTTGTGGATATCGAAATTGAAGCGGTTTTTGGTGGCGATCCAGTCATCGAATACCTTGGCTTCGACGATGTCGGTTTCGTTGATCGTGTACAAGCCGCGGAAATGACGGGTTTCGCGGACGCCGACTACCGAGCCCGAGGTCAGGTGATAGCATTTTTCATAACCCGGCACGTATTCGCGGAGGAACGCGATGATTTTCGGGATTTGACGGTGACAGGTCGTTTCAGCGCGGGTCAGGTCGATATTGCTGGTGCCGTCAATGCCGGTAAGGTTGGTCATGTTGACCACCACTTGTCCGGGCATGGTACTGCGGTAGAGCAGAACGTGTCCGGCCGGGGGCGGCAGCAGTTTGCGGGCCAGCGCCTGCAGTTCGCCTTTGGGGGTTTCGACCAGCGATTCGAATGAACCGGGAAATACTGCATTGGCCGAGTCGACGCCGCCGATCTTGAACATCAGCGTCACCGGTTGCATTTTGCCGTCTTCCGGGCGGCCTTTCTGATAGGCGGCTCCGGCTTTGGCGGCGACGTCGCCGTCACCGGTGGCGTCGATCACCACCTTGGCGAAAGCCGCTTCGCGCCCGGATTTACTTTCGAGAATAATTCCCTTGACGGTATTGCCTTCCTTGATGGCTCCGGCGCAACGGGTATGCAGCAGCAGTTGAACTCCGGCTTCTTCCAGGATGTCGAATAATACAAGCTTCAGAATTTCGTGGTTGATGGTCCAGCGGCGTTCGAGCAGCTCTTCTTCGGGCCAGTGCATTTCCCGACAGCGGTCCGTGATTTCGGTGGTCAACGGCGAAACCGTGCCGCCGCACCAGTGCGACATCATGCCGCTGGTGGCGATACCGCCGGGACAGTTCAATTCTTCCACCAGCAGTGTTTTGGCTCCATTCCTGGCGGCGGCGATAGCCGCGCCGATTCCGGCCGGGCCGGCTCCCGCTACGATGACATCGACTTCATAACTAACCGGAATTTCCCGGCCTTCTTCACGATAAGTTTTCATTTCCAAATCTCCATTGGGTGATTGATTATGGAAATATTATAACACCAAAACTCATTAAATCCTTGAATTTTATTGGAAAATATCTTTAAAAAACTCAGATTTATTCAATTGATGATGGATTTGATGTGAAATATATAAATCGCGATATTGAATTGTACGTATTGCGTATTATATTATAAGTAATAAGGCGTGAGGCGCTATGATAAAAAGTTTTAAAGACAAGGATACGGAAAAAATTTTCCATCAAACAAGCGTAAAGCGTTTTCGGGCTATAGAAAAGGTCGCCCTCCGCAAGTTGGCAATGCTTGATTCAACTATTGAGCTTGAGCATCTCCGCTTGCCACCGAGTAATAATTTTGAAGCATTAAGCGGGAAACGAAAAGGTCAGTACAGCATTCGAATCAATCTGCAATACCGGATTTGTTTTACATGGGATAATGGCGCTTGCGAAGTCGAAATAACGGATTATCATTAAATAGGAGAATATATTATGAGTAAAATACCAATGCCTACACCAGGAGAGGTGTTGCTTGAAGAATTTTTAAAGCCATATGGTATCAGTCAGCATAAACTGGCAATTGATATTCGGGTGCCGGCCAATCGAATTAATGCTATTATTCATGGTAAGCGTGAACTTACCGCGGATACTGCTATCCGGTTGGGCAAATATTTTAAGACTGGTCCTGAGTTTTGGATGAACTTGCAGTCGTTATACAATCTGCGTACTGCCGGAGAATTCATTGCGGAAGAATTGAAATATATCCCTGCATGTGAGTTGGAACCGATTCCTGCAATGGGATAATGACTTTTATTACCTCTCGCAAACAGGAGGATTTTTATGGAAGCAAAATACATTCTGGCGTTGGACCAGGGGACTACCAGTTCCCGGGCGGTGATCTTCGACGGGCAACTGCAGCCGATAGGTGCTGCCGGGCGCGAATTCAAACAACAGTATCCGCGCCGCGGTTGGGTGGAACATGAGCCGGATGATTTGTTTGGCAGCATTTTTGAATCGGCCAGCGAAGTCATGCGCAAGCTGTCAATCCGCCCGGACCAGATTCAGAATATCGGTATCGCCAATCAGCGCGAAACGACGTTGGTTTGGGATCGGCGGACCGGGCGGCCGGTGTATCCGGCCATTGTCTGGCAGTGTCGCCGGACCGCCGGTATCTGCCGCGAAATGGCCGAGGCCGGGATGGGGGAGATGGTCAAAGAAAAGACCGGATTGCTTCTGGATCCGTATTTTTCCGCCACGAAAATCAAGTGGATACTGGATAATGTCAACGGTTCCCGGGCCGCTGCCGAGAGAGGCGAGTTGTGTTTCGGCACGGTGGACAGTTATCTGGTCTGGAAATTGACCGAGGGCAAATACCATCTGACCGATTATACCAATGCCGCCCGGACTATGCTGTTCAATATCCATGAACTTGAATGGGACGACGAACTGCTGGAACTTTTTGACATTCCCCGGAGTATGCTTCCCGAGGCGGTGCCGTCACTTGGCGTGCCGGCGGTCTGCAATCATCCGCTTTTTGACCGGCTGCCGATTCCGATCAGCGGGATCGCCGGCGACCAGCAGGCGGCGTTGTTCGGACAGTTTTGCGATAAACCCGGTGAAATGAAAATCACTTACGGTACCGGGGCTTTCCTGTTATTGAACATTGGGGCAAGGCCGATTCAGAGTAGTCATGGGTTGGTTACCACGCTTGGAGCGGGCAGCAGTCCCGATAGGCCGGAATATGTTTTGGAAGGATCGGTGTTTATGGCCGGGGCCATCATGCAATGGCTTCGCGACGGCATCGGAATTCTTCCCGATGTCAGCAAGGCTGGAGAGATTGCCGCCGCGTTGCCCGATAATGGCGGGGTTTATATGGTGCCGGCCTTTACCGGGCTGGGGGCGCCGCATTGGGATGCCGAGGCTCGCGCGGCCATCATGGGGATGACCCGTGGCACTGGCCGTGCCGAAATCATCCGGGCCGCTGAGGAAGCCATTGCTTATCAGTGTGCGGACCTGATTGAGGCCATGCGCAGGGATGTCGATTTGCCGATTCACCGGGTCAAAGTCGACGGCGGGGCCGCGCGAGATAATTTTCTGATGCAGTTCCAGGCGGATATTCTGGATTGCGTGATCGAAAAGCCGCAGTATCTGGAAAGTACCGTTCTGGGGGCGGCGCGGTTGGCCTGCGGTGAATGCGGCAGAATGCATCGGGACGGAATGGTCTTTGAATCGAAGATGGATTCGGAATTACGCAAAAAACTATTGCACGGCTGGCAAGACGCGGTAAAATTATGCCGGACAACTTAACTATCCGGCTTGTTTTTTTCGTAATAGCTGGTTATGTTATCAGAAAGACGTCTCAGTCGGACAGGTCGGACAAGTCGGACAAGTCGGACCTGTCCGACGATGATTCAAAAACTATTAAGGAATGGAAAACTATGAAATATCGTGTCAAATATTATTCTCTGGTCGAAATGCTGTTGGTTATTTCAATAATTACGGTTTTGTGCGGTCTGGTGTTGGCCGCGGTGATGGTGGGGCGCGAAAAAAGCCGTACCGTGAACTGTCTGAGCAACGTCAGCCAAATGAACTCTGCTTTTCAGGGATATAGCGATGATAACAAGAAGGTGGTTTCAGTGATGATAAAAAATAATCTATCGTGGACAGACCAGATACTTAAGCCGATTGCAGCGGGGGCTGAGGGAGAAGGTTATATCGCTAAAAAAGTCGCAACTTGTCCTTCGGATCGTGTTGGCTTGCTTCATTATGCAAGCGATACCGGTAATTCCAATAGAAAAAATTATTTCAACGGTTTGAGTGTGAGTATTCCCACCGATACTGATATGATGGGGACATATACAGATGGTAATACTTTGAGAATCCGGCGGGTCAAAAGACCTTCTGAGACAATTTATTATGGCGATACCGGTAGTACCGAGAAGAATGCCGCGTATTTTACTTTTGAGACCAATAGTGGTACTGCGCTTATCAATCGCCGCCATAAGAATCTGGCTAACGTTCTTTACTTTGACGGCCATGCCAAATCGTTGAATAAAGATGAGTTGGCGGGCTCGATCAATAAAATCACCAAAACCTATGCATCCGACTACCGTGTAGAATAAACTGCAATCTGATTTCAGTTCGAAAATTAAAAGGCCCGATCAGTTGATTACCGGGCCTTTTGCTTGATTGGATCTCAAAGATGGAATTCATCCGGGTAGAGTGAGCGCATGATACCCATTTCGAGGCCGCGCAGTTCCGCCAGGCCGCGCATGCGGCCGAGACCGCCGTAACCGGGGTTGGGGTTCGGCGGCTTCAACAGGTCGTCCATGATGTCGTGGCCGTGGTCCGGACGGATCGGAATGCGCCAGTCCGCCATGCCGGCGTTGCGACGGCGAATCTGTTCTTCGCAGGCGGCTTTGACCAGATTGTACATGTCAACGCTGCCCTCGAGGTGTCCGGCTTCGTAGAAATCACCGTTCACCCATTGGGTACTGCGCAAATGCATGAAGTGGACCCGGTCGGCACAGGATTTGAACATTTCCACCACATTGTTGTCGGGATTGGCGCTGAAACTGCCGGCGCAGAAGTCGCTGCCGTTGGCATGGCTGTCCCCGATTTTCCGAAGCTTCCGGATATCCGAGGCGTTGCTGAAAATCCGGGGGAGTCCGAGTATTGAGCGCGGCGGATCATCCGGGTGAATCGCCAACAGACAGCCGCATTCTTCCGCCACCGGAACGACCTGCTGCAGGAAATTCGACAAGTTTTCTTCCAGCCGTTCGCGGGTGAAACCGTCGTATTTGCTCAGCATGGCCCGGATGTCTTCGATGGTGATCCCTTTGAAACCGGGGAAGTTGTCGATGATCGAACGCCGCAGGCAGAACGCTTCGTGTTTGCTCAAGCCCTTGAAATATTCATCCGCTTTTTGTACGATCTCCGGGGAGTAATCAGCCTCCGCGCCCTGACGCTTGAGGATGAAGAGCTCAAACGCGGCAAATTCCACCTGATTGAAATAGAGAGTGGTCGAGCCGTCGGGCAGTTGATAATGCAGATCGGTACGCACCCAGTCCAGCACCGGCATGAAGTTATAAACGATAACCTTGGGGCCGACATTGCCGAGATTGGCTAATGACTGCTTGTAAATTTCAATATATTTGCGGGCGGTGGGCGCTCCGGTTTTGATATCTTCATGAACAGGCAGACTTTCCACCACGCTCCAGGTCATACCGGCTTCCTCGATCATCTTGCGACGTTCAAGGATCGCTTCTTCGGTCCACAGCTTGCCATACGGCACGTAGTGGAGTGAAGTGACGACTCCGGTCGCTCCGGTTTGGCGGATAAATTTCAACGGCACCGGATCCTCCGGCCCGTACCAACGAAAAGTAGGCTCCAGAAACATAAAACAATGACTCCTCTGTTTCAAGTTCGCGTAATATACACCAAATCCGGTAAATCTCAATCTCAGATGAAGTAATATTAATACTTTTTTATTAATAAAAACACCATCGGAATGTATGGTGAATCGTTTGCCGTTTTTTGATGGGGTCGTCTCTTGACATGAATTCAGGTTATGCTATATTGCTCGAAAGGACATTAATTCAGGAAAGATAAATGCGGTCATTTAAACTCGGCAATGCCGGTATGCGTGGCGTCGTTGGTATCGGTCTGACGGTCGAACGGGCCATAAATTTTGCTTCGGCATTGGGAACGATGGTGGACGGGGGGAAAATCCTGATCGGAATGGATACCCGTAATTCTTCTAATATGTTAAGACACGCGGCGGCTTCGGCATTGCTGGGATGCGGCTGCCGGGTTTTCGATGCCGGAATCGCCCCGGCGGGTGTGGTTCATTTTCTGACTCCGCACCTGGGAATGGACGGCGCGCTGTTAGTCGGCGGCGGTCATCAGGGAATGGGGTGGAACGCCACCATTCCGATCGCGGCGGATGGCAGTTATCTTAACAGTATTCATCTTCAGGAACTTTTTGATATCTACCGTAGTCATCAATACCGGCAGGCCGCCTGGGATCAGGTTAACCGGCTGGAAAAGGTTGCGGAAAATGCCGTTGACGAGTATCTCGAAGCTCTGTGCAAAGTCGTCAATGCCAAGGCGATCAAAAAAGCCAAGCTGACCGTGGTGGTGGATTTGTGTAACGGTTCAGGCGGGGCGGTCTCGGAAAAATTCGCCGAAAAATTCGGCATCAACATGGTGGCGATCAACAATATATTTTCGGGCATATTGCCGCATGAGCCGGAGCCGCGTCCGCGCAGCGCTTCGCAGGTACAGGCCATTATGGGGCCGCTGAAGGCGGACGCGGGATTTGTTTTCAACAGCGACGTCAGCCGGATGTCGATCGTCACCAACACCGGTGAGCCGCTTTCCGAAGAATATACCGCGGTGTTGGCCGCCGATCACTTGTTGACCCGGAATCCCGGTGCGAGAGTGGTTACCAATATTTGTTCGACGCGTTCGCTGGACGATATTGTGGCGCGGCATGGCGGTACTTTGCACAAGACCCGGGTGGGCCAGGCCGGAGTTATCGACCGGATGGGAGAGTTGAATGCCGCCATCGCCTGCGAGGGCAGCGGTAGTCTCACTTCTTCCGAATGGGTGCGCGGGTTCGACGGTTTTTATCTGATGGCGTTGATTCTGGAGGCCATGGTCGAGCGGGGGAAAAATCTCGATGAACTGGCGGCTTCCTTCCCTCGTTATCATATTGTAAAAAGCACGGTTCATTGTCAGGCGGCGCATGCTTACAGCCTGATCCGGGCCGTTCGCGATAAAGTCAAAGATGCTCAGGTTACCGAAGATGACGGTATCCGAATCGAATGGCCCGACGGTTGGGTGTCGTTGCGTTCGGCATCCACCGAGTCGGTGATTCGGATGATTTCCGAGGCGGAAACCCGCGAAAAAGCCGTTGACCGTGAATTTTATTTGCGCGGTTTGATCGAGCGTCAGGTAGGTGAAGTATGAAATTCAGACAAAATTTAAAATTTGGCACCAGTGGTATCCGCGGAATCGTGGGTGAGTCTTTGACTCCGTATTTAACCACCGAAATTGCCGCCGCGTTTGGCCGTTATGTCGGTTGCGGACGGGTATTGGTGGGGCGCGACACCCGACCCAGCGGTGAAATGTTTGAACATTCGGTGGTGGCGGGGTTGCTTTCGGTCGGTTGTCAGCCGGTTTTGCTGGGAATCGTGCCGACTCCTACGGTTCAGTTGCTGGTATCCGAGATGGGGGCGAGCGGGGCAATCGTGATTACCGCCAGCCACAATCCAGGACAATGGAACGCTTTGAAGTTGGTCGGCAGTCATGGAACTTTCCTGGATGAAATGGAAGCTTCGGAGCTGTTTGACATCTTTAATCAAGGCGATTTGCAGCTTTGCCGCGAGAGCGAACTGCGGCAGATCCGCCATCTGGACAATCCCTTTGCCGCGCATAAACAACGGATTTTCAAGAATATTGACATCGAGGCCATCCGCAAACACCGTTTTCGGGTGGCGGTGGACTGCTGCAATGGGGTAGGAGCGATTTATACCAAGCCGTTTCTGGAGGAATTGGGCTGCGAGGTGTTTGCCGTCAATGACCGTCCGGACGGGATTTTCAGCCGGCCTCCGGAGCCGCTGCCGGAAAATTTACAGGATTTATGCAAGCTGGTCAAAAAGGAAAAATGCGATATCGGTTTCGCTCAGGACCCTGACGGCGACCGTTTATCGATTGTCGACGACCAGGGGAATGCGCTGCCGACTCATTATTCGCTGATGATGACTGCCGACCATGTCCTGAGTGAAAACCCGGGCGTGATCGTGGCCAATATCCAGACTTCGATGAATCTGGAGGAGATCGCCTCCACCTACGGCTGTGAAGTGGTTTATGCCAAGGTCGGCGAAATCAATGTGGTGCAGCGTATGATCGAGGTCGACGCCGAGCTGGGCGGCGAGGGCAACTGCGGCGGAGTGATCTGGCGGCGGGTTACACCCGGGCGCGACAGTTTCGTCAGCATGGCGTTGCTGCTGGAAATGCTGGCCATGTGCCGGGAAAAGGTATCGGATATCGCTGCCGATCTCGACCATTACAGTACCAAGTCGGTGAAATTCCCCTGCCAGCCGTACGCGGCCAGGGAGATTGTCCGCATTTTGACCGGCAGGTATGCGGACAAACGTCTGATTACGATCGACGGGCTCCGGATCAATTTCAATTACGGTTGGATTCTGATCCGTTCGTCCAATACCGAACCGGTGCTCCGGTTGACCGTGGAAACATTGTCACCGGAAAAAACGGAAGAGTTATTAAAGAAATTCGAACAGGAATTGTTAGAACTTATCAACAACATGAAGGAGGGCAATGCTCATGAAAAAGGAAATTGACATCTATTTTTTCGACATGGACCACACATTAATTGATAATGATTGTGATGTGTCGTGGAAGCAATTTGTAGTAAAGCATGATCTCGGCCCTTCCGATTCAATGGAAAAGGCCGAGATGTTTTTTGAGGACTATCGCAAGGGCACGTTGGATTTCAACGCGTTCATTAGTTTTCAATTGGCTGAATTCAAAGATAATACGGAAATTTACCTGGCGCAGTTGGCGCAACAGCATTTCGATGAATTTGTTAGCGACAAGATTTATCCGGAGGCCCGGGCCCTCATCCAGGAACTCCAGGCCCAAGGCAAGATGGTGGTGGTCCTGACCTCCACCAACCGGGTGCTGGCCGCTCCCACAGCCCGGGCATTGGGAATAAAATATCTGTTGGCCGCGGACCTGGAAGTCGTGAAAGACAACTGGTACAGCGGATTCCTGCGCGGTGAGTATCCGGTGGGACAGGGCAAGGTGGAAATCGCGCGGAAATTCTGTGCGGTCTTCGGCAAGACTCTGGACAATGCGGCGTATTATGGCGACGCGATTCAGGATCAGTACCTGCTGGATCAAGTTGCTGTGCCGATGGTGGTGAATCCCCATCCGGTATTGGCTGAAATCGCAGAAAAGAAGAAATGGCCGGTACTGCAATGGACAAGATAAATTTCCGTGTCGAGGAGCTGAACGAACAGCAACTGGTGGAGTTGATCGAGTATCATAACCACCGTTACTGGGAAAAAGGCGAACCGGAAATTTCCGATGAACGTTACGATGAACTGCTCCGGGCGCTGCATAAGCTCAGCCCGGAGCATCCGTTGCTGGAAGTGGTCGGAGCCCCGGTGGTGGCCGGAAGCGGCAAAGTCACTCATAGCCGCCCCATGCTGTCCTTGGACAAGGCCTATTCGCTGGATGAAGTGGTCGCCTGGGCGCTGAAATATATCCGCAATGAGGATGACGAATTGCTGATCCAGCCCAAATACGATGGTATTTCCGCCAACTACGACGGTAAGGTGCTCTCGACTCGCGGCGATGGGGTTACCGGGGAAAATATTTCCGATAAAATTCCATTGATCGAGCTGGAAACCCAGGATTACCGGGGACCGCTGAATCGTCCGGCCCGCGGGGAAATCGTGATCCGCAATGACGATTTTAAAACCATTTATTCCCATATCACCAAAAAAGGCGGCGGCACTTACAAGAATTCCCGCAATGCGGTCGCCGGGATCATGGGGCTGAAAGACGCCTCGGATATGATCCGCCAGGGGGCGCGCCTGACCATGGTGAATTACAATAAAATCAGCTACCGGCTGCCATATCGCCAGCTGAAAGACCGTTGGCATGAAATTGCCGCCGAGATCGAAGAATTGCCGTATCCCATGGACGGCATCGTCATCAAGCTGGCGGATGAGCAATACAGCGATTCGCTGGGATCTACCGCGCACCATCCGCGCGGTCAGGTTGCTTTTAAATTCAGCGGTATCCGCCGCGAAAGCAAGCTGCTCGAGGTCAAATGGAGTTTCGGCAAAAACTGCCTGACGCCGGTGGCGGTGATCGAGCCGGTGGAGATCGGTGGGATCACCATCCGCCACGCCACCTTGCACAATGCCCAGAATATTGAGGACAAAGACATTCATGTGGGTGATACTGTGGTGGTTGAGCGGGCAGGGGACGTGATTCCTTATATCGTGGAGGGAATTCCCGGAGAACACCGGGTTAGCGTTATGATCGACAAATGCCCCTCTTGCGAGCATGAACTGATCCGGCGCGGCCCCGAGTTATGCTGCGTGAACCCCGATTGTTTTGAAACCAAACTTCAGCAGTTGTGCGCGGCGGTACGCAATATCGGCATCGAGCGCCTGGGCGAGCCGAATATCCGGCGGATGATGCTGAACTTGAATGTCCATTCCCTGAAGGATATCTTCAACCTGAAAAAAGTGGAGATTCTGCAACTGGAAGGTTTCAAGGATAAATCGGCGTCGAACCTGTTGAAGGAGATCGCGACCGCGCGCGACGTTAATGATTATCAGTTGCTGGCCGCTTTGAATATTCCGAATATCGGGGCGAATATCGCCAAAATGATTTTGAGCGAATACACGCTGGCGGAATTGCGCGAGCTCTCGGCGGAAGACCTGGCTAAGATCAATGGTGTCGGTCCGGAGCGGGCCAATGCCGTTTACCGGGAGCTGCGGGCTCAGGCCGAGTTGCTCGATGAGCTGTTGGCCGCGGTGCGTTTGAAAACGACCAAAGGCGCCGGCGAAGGTGGCTTGCCGAAAATCTGTTTTACCGGTAAGATGCCGGAAAAACGCTCGTATTATCAGGACTTGGCGCGGCAGCGCGGCTATGAAGCGGTGGACGATGTCACCAGTGATCTGGCATTGCTGGTGGCGGATGATCCGCAGGGCGGCAGCTCCAAACTGGTCAAGGCCCGTAAACATGAAATCAAAATTGTCAGTTTAAACGATTGGCTGGGCGAAGAACCGCCTCCGCCGCCGGAAGAAAAATCCGGTGAGCAAAGCGAACAATTGGAGTTGGGTTTTTGAAAAAAATCCGTGAATTGCCGATTCAGGAACAATGGAACCGGATCCGATCCGGGGAGACTTTCAGAACCTCCGACAACCTGGAGGTCGAGATTATTTCCACCGGATTGTGGAACCGTGAAGCAGGACCGGATTTTCGCGACGCCCGGATCAAGATCGACAATCACGTCATATCCGGTGATATTGAAATTCACGGGCGGGCTTCGGACTGGTTTCGCCATCACCATGAGCCGGATCCGGCTTATTTCAACGTAATTCTCCATGTTGCGGTCATTGACGACTTGACGGCGGCGCAGCGCGATCAACTGCCGCCGTTGCTGGTTTTACCTGTTTGCGATGAAGAAGTCAAGCCGCAGGCAAAAGTTCGAACCGGGGAGTGCGCGCCGGTTTTCAATGGTAAATCTCCGGAAGAACTGCGCCGGATTTTTGCCGATGCCGGACTGGAACGTTTTATCGGCAAGGCCAATGAGCTGATGCGCCAGGCGTTGCTGGAAGGCATCGAAAAGAGTTGTCTGCGGGCGATGTTCGAAGCGGTCGGCTACAAAAATAACCGCGATAATTTTATTGAACTTTTTGAACGTTATTTCGAGTATGCGCCGGATATCCGCCAAGCCGATTATGAAGCGATTGTCTGGGGCGAATCCGGGTTGTTGCCCGATCCGGCGGTTAACCCGCCGGCGGACCCGCTGCTGAAATTCGAATCCGCCTGTTGGGACCGCTGGTGGAGCATCCGCCTGAAAGCGCGTCCGGAAATTCACTGGCGGCGCGACGGTCTGCGGCCGTTCAATTCGCCTGAACGGCGGGTGGCGGCGGCGGTGTTGCTGATCCGGCGTTTCGGCGAAAAACCTTTGCAGCATTTTTATCAGCTTTCGCAGAAAATGCCTTCTTATGAGAGTCTGGTGGAAGAGATGCTGAATCAGCTTGAGCTGAAAGACGCAATGTGGGACAACTGGATCAATTTCTATAAACCTAAAAATCCTCCGGCTGCGGTCATGGGCAGGAGCAGAGCGCTGGAATTGGTGATCAACGTGATCCTGCCGGCCATGCATGCCTACGGCAAGCTGGAAAATAATCAGGATATCGCCGATTTTGCCGCCAGAACCTGGCAACATTTGCCCCCTATGCAGGATAACAGCATTATCAGGACGGTTCGGGCCAAGTGGTTCGGAGAAAATGCCGCGGCCGATATCATTGCAGAATCGGCCGCGCTGGGGCAGGGGGCTATTCACCTCTACCGCGAATTCTGTACTTCATGTCACGGCGACTGTTCAGGCTGCCGTTTGAAAAACAGTATCGTCTGAAAACCATTATTCCTGCGTCAATTTGATAACTTCCCGTATTTTCTCTGCCGTTACCGGTTTGAGGAGAATCGCGGTAAATTGAGCATGCGGGAAATTTTCCATTGAGTTGACGTCGGCGGTTACGGCCACGACCGGTAAGTCGGCATGTTCGGCGCGGATTTTCTGCAGCAGTTCGAAACCGTTCATTTCCGGCATCCAGATATCGGTCATTACCAGGTCGAAAGTGCGCTTCTTCAATTCTTCCAAGGCCGCCGCACCAGAGGTAACGGTGACAATATCTTTCAGGCCCTGGCGGACGCACATGGCTTTCAAGACTTTGAGGTTCAACATTACGTCATCCACCATCAAAATGGAAAACTCTGCATCGAGCGGTTGTTCCGGCGCGGCCACAGCTATTGCCTTTTGAGTCTTGTCCACAGAACGGTATCGGATTCCTTTCAGGGTTACTCCGAAGGTGCTGCCCTTGCCGGGTTCGCTTTCCAGCCAGAGCCCGCCGCCCATCTTTTCGGCCAACCGTCTGGAAATGGACAGGCCCAGCCCGGTTCCGCCGTATTGATTGGAAACCTGGACATAAGGCGCCATCAGCCGTTTCTGGTCGGCCTGGGAGATGCCGATACCGGTATCGATGATCATGAAGGTCACAGTACCCTGATTGTCGTCATCCGCCCGGAATTCCACCCGGAGTGTAATCGAACCGTTTTCCGTGAACTTGACCGCGTTGCCGATAAGGTTGAACAGAATCTGGCGGATACGCTGGCTATCCAGGTCCAGTTCCGGCAGCGAGGAAATTTCGATTTTCAGCTCCAATTTCCGCTCGATAGCCCGGAGCGAAAAGACTTTCATCACTTCCTGTCCCAATTGGTTGAAATCGGTCGGTTCCGGCACGATTTCCATCTGTCCGGCCTCGAGTTTGGAGAGGTCGAGTACATCGTTGATCAACTGCAGCAGCGCATTGCCGCTGTAAGAGATATTGCTGAGATACTCCTTCTGATCATCCGCTGGAACGTCGGCATGGCGGAGGAGCTCGGAGAAACCGATTACCGAGTTCAGCGGCGTCCTGATTTCATGGCTGACGCTGGCGATGAAGAGACTTTTGGCTTTTTCGGCCGCGCGGGCCTGTTCCATTGCCTGAACCAAGCGTTCATGGTTGGCTTTTCGCGCCAGCATGACTTCGATCAAATGGGCTGTTGACTGGAGTACCTTTATGTCGGCTTCATTGAAACGCCGGCATGGTTCATTTTCAAAAACAATCCCCATGTCGCCCCAGAGTTTGTCCTGCTGGAAAATTCCGGTGATGAAGATCGATTTCATATTGCTTCTGCTGATATATTCACGCCATGAACCCAGCTTATCCAATTGTTCCGGGGCGTCCAGATTATAAATCAGTACTTGTTTGCCATTGGAGAGGATCGGCAGCCACGGTTCATTTTCCAGCATCGGATATTCGACATTCTTCTCGAGTGTTTGCTGTTGTTGGGATTTGGTATATTCATAGAAGCTGCTGGTACATTTTTTCTCCAGGTTGAACCTCAAGATATAAGTTCTGGCAGCGCCGAAATGACTGCAGACCGCCTTCAATACCTCAGGAACCGCTTTATCCGCATCTTCTTCCGAAAAGAGAGTCGACATGCAGAAGTTGAGCAAACGATGGTTTCTGATCAGTTCATTGAGTCTGGTTACATCAATCGCATCCTTGACGATGTTGATCAGTTTGCCCTGCTCGTCAATTACCGCGTCGGCATGAACAATATACTGGTGATCCCGAAGGGCCAAATCGGCGGAGGCCGATTTTTTGCCGCCGATAATCTGCTTCAACGGACTGTTCTCTGGCGCAGTAGTCTCTGTATAAAAAACTTCGCTTTCCGGAGAAGCGAGCAGTGCTTCACGCGACATGCCGGTCATGCGGCTGACCGCGGGGTTGACGTGCAATAGTTTGCCGTCCGCCGCATGCAAGGCAATCGGAATACCGATATTGTCCAGAAGCAAATGCAGTTCCTGCTCGTGTCTGCGGATCTTTTCTTCCCGCCTTTTTCTTGCCGCCGCCAAGGCGATAACATTGGCGCATGAGCGCATGATATTTTCATCGATCTCGGCGAAACTCCGCCGGCTATGAACATAGCAGACAAAAACCGCTCCCCACAGCTTGCCGTCCTCAAAGATCGGCGTGATGATGGATGACTGGATTTTATATTTGTCTTTGAATTTGACGGAGTTGTAAATTCTGCTCCGGCTGAGGTCCGATAACATGATTACCTTGTTGTTGTGCAACAGATAAAGAAATTTATCCCAGAGATAGTAATGATTTTCAATTCCGCTTTCGTAGATGGACGGCACCCCGTCAACGTTCCATTCCTGTTCAAGCCGGAGGAGACCCTGGTCATTGATACGTGCGATCATAACCCGATCGGCCAGCAACTGATGCTGCAGACGATCCGCGATATAATTGATTACCCGGTCAAAGTCGATCTCCCTGGCGGTATAGTTCAATACTTCGTTGCTGAAACGTTCGCAGGCGATCAGATGGGTCTGTTCACTAATGTCACTGACTGCTCCGAATATCAGTCGGCGTCCGCCGCTGCCGATGAACGGTTTTTTCAAGGCCTGTCCGTAATAAAGGCGTCCGCTGGCATCCGCGAAGGTTTCCTCGTACTTTTCACCATCCGGCTCATTCATGACCGCAACGTCTTTGCTATGGAAAAAATCCACGTCGCCCGGGCGGGAGAACAACTCGGCATCGGTTCGGCCGATGACTTCTTCCGGAGTTCTGCCGTGGAAATCCGCATAAGCCTTATTGCAGAGCGTATAGCGGAAATCATTGTCCGCATCTTTGATGAAGAACATGATCGGTAGCGAGTTGATGACCAGACCCCAGAATTCCAGAGTTTCCTTGAGTTTGCCGATATTGCGGGTGATTTCGGTGACGTCCTGAAGCACTCCGACCAGGCAAGGCGACGAAGAGTTCCAATCCACCGAGGCGCGCATACGGTAGTAGCGCAGTTCGCCGGTAAAATTCGAACGGTAATCCCAGGTATGGAGATTGCATTCGCGAGACATGATTTTCTGGGAGCCCTGGATATATTTTTCCAAATCTTCCGGATAAATATATTCCTCACGCGAAATTGCCTTACCATCCCGGATTGGCCACAGTTCCGGCAGGATTTTGCTGGCGGAAAGAATCTCACGAGTCTGGAGATTCATGCGAAATGCCGCACTGCGAGTCAGTTCGGTGCCATACTCCAAGTTTGTGAGGGCATCCTGAAGTTTGTCGCGGTTGATATATTCTTCGGTTACATCGCGAAATACCAACACGCCGCCGGTGATGTTGCCTTCCGGGTCATGGATCGGAGCGGCGCTGTCGGCGATGTGATAACGTCTTCCGTCCAGTGCAATCAGGTCAGTGTGATTGCTCAATTCAACGATTTTTCCGGTTCTGAGCGCTTTTTTCAGCGGAACTTCCACCGGTTGATTATCGGTATAACTGATCAGCTTGAAAATATCATCCAGCAGCCGGCCTTTGGCGGCTTCCGGATCTATTCCGATCAATTTGGCGGCAATCGGGTTAAGCAACGTAACCCGCAATTCGGTATCCGTGACAATCACAGCGTCGCCGATTGATTCCAGCGTCATCCGGGAACGCTCCGCTAATAATGCTACTTCCCGGTGCGCCCGATATAATTGGGTTTGGTCACTGATAGTGCACATAACTGTCGGCCGATTGTAAAGTTCCTCAGAGAGCAGAATTAATTCGGCATGAATATCCTTGTCGTTATGGCGGAAATCCAAAGTTTGATTTTGTCCGGTCTTGAATGTCGCCAGGACTTTCGCTGAAAAATCCTCCCGCATGCTTTCGGGTAGTTCACTCAGGTTCCTGTAGTGCAATGATTTTTGATAATTATTGGAATAGATGATATCACCGGCGATATCTATAATGGCGATTCGATACGGCATACTCATGAAGATACCGCGGATCTTTTTCATTGCCTTTCTGGACATCTGCATGCGGGCCATGACCAACAGCATCAGTACCATGAGGAGTCCCAGTACTTTGAGGATTCCAGTCAGGTTGCGCTCCATGAAACTTCGCGGTTTGTTAAGCAATATCGCATCCGCCGGGATGTCCGCTTCTTTGACTCCGGCTTGTACCAATAATGGATAATCAAGTATGGTCTTGAGGCTTCCTTGCTCGACCGGAATACCGGAAGCGCGTTCTCCCCGCAGAATCTTGACGGCCAAAGCTCCGACTTGCCGGCCTTGGTCTTCTCCGGAAACCATTACACCACCGGTCAAGCCGCGGTCGAGATAACCTACATATTTCCCTAAAATCAATCCGGGGAATATTTGCCGGATATCCGGCAGCACCGTGTAGCCGTTTTCCAAGTGCGATTCCCGGGTGGAACTCCAGGAGTGAGCAAGCAGCACGGAGTCCGGAGGTAGACTCGCCACTATTTTCATCAATTCCTGACTCGAATATCTGCTTCCGCTCAAGACACGAATATACAATCCGTTTAGTGCTTTGCGGCCTTCTTCGCTTTCGCTCCACTGCTGCCAAATTTTCGTTTGCGCATCGCCGTCCGGGGTTCCTTCCATCAAAACGGTCATGATCCGGTTATTCGGCAGGAGTTTGTGGGCGAGAGCTATATTGTCATATAGATTTACCGGTGTTTCCACTCCGGTTATATTGACTCCCGCCGGAATTTGCAACGTTCCGTGATAAGAGGAGATTAATATCGGCGTTCCATCCAGAGGCTTCAATGTGCCGTTCAAGAAAAGATCGGCTGCGGCATTGTTGCTCACCACAATCAAATCGTAATGCCTTCCCGCTATTTTTACCCGCAAGGCATCAATATCGCTTTGAGCGGGAACCAGCCCTGGCTGGCAACGGACAGACAAGTCGAAAGTCTCGGCTCCAAACGTCTGGCGGCTTTGATTCAATATCGCAAACAGTCCGCGCCGGAGGTTATCAGTCCAGGGGTCGGCGGTAGAATATGAATCAATCAGCAGAATCCGCTTGAGCTGGACCGGTGCCGGATTTTTTCCATAAAGGCAGCAAAAAACACATAAAATAAGGCAAACAATCCCTCCGGCTTTGAGCCGGAAATTCAGGCAATCGACCATTTACGCCCCGCTACTCTAAAGTTTGATCTCGACCGGAAACATTCCGGTTTGTGAGTTCATTTAAATTCTATTGAAAAAAAGAGAGGTAAGTTATGAATTCTCAGATTGATTGCATGGATAACAGTGAAATTGACAGAATTACCGAAATTCGCGGCCGGTAGCTCTGTCAAACCCAAAATCAAACACCAAGACCTCTGCAACCCATATTCAACTACACCTTAACACCCGTCCAATTTTTCTCGATAATTATATTTATTAGTACATGTATTGCAGGTAAGTAATAAATAAAAAAATCATATCTATACTAAATTAGTATCTATTTCAACATTTGCAAATGAAAATATTCTATAAATTTTTCAAATAATTCTACTTGCAAATCTTGAAATCAGAATAATGTGTCTGTTGCCTCCATTAATTAAGATTCTCATAAAAAAGAATAAAATTTAAAGACACATTATTCTTAAACTAGTAGTTATTTCAACATTTGCAAATGGAAATATTCAATAAATTCAATAATAAATTCCTTTGATGGAAGGAAATGACAATTTAGAATGGAAATTATTGATAGAGAAGTAAATAAAATAGTATAACTACTGATGGAACATCCACCAGCCTTTTTTCTCTTCCTGAGCGGCCTCGACGGCTTGTTTCAGTTTGGTGGATGGCTGTTTGCTGTCATACCAGGCGTGTCCTTCGCGCAGCAGCTCTTCATTGATGTAACGCTGTTCGAAAAATACATTGCCGTAGTTTTTGCCGTTTTCAGTAAAGTAAGAGATATTGACCAACTGGCCGCCGACCAACCGGGTGAGAGCGCGCCGCGAGGCTTTGCCGTAATCCTCATTCAGTTCGGGGGCCTTGACTCCGTACAGGTGCATGTCCATGCTGCCGCCCTCTACCGCCAACATAAGTGTGGCGCCGTCCAGTACTCCGACCACTTCACCACGAAATGATTTGGTGAATTTGGCTTCGGCCTCCTGTTCGCCGATACTGGCCTCAAAGGCCGGGACCGGTACTCTTTCCAGGCTTTTTTCCTTGGCACCATGGCCGGAACCGAGGCAGCGGCGGCAGGGAATCAGGGTCCGTTTCCGGGTAGTCGGATTGACTTCCGTAATATATTTATCGCCGCGGCACTCCTTGCAAACGCCGTCGTAAGAAACTTTTTCCTCGGTACGGTAGAGAATACCGCCTTTGTTGATGTATTTGCGCAACTGATCTTTAGTCGGCGGAGAGGTCAGGGCGAAATAATGGGTGGAGCGGAACGGCAGTTTTCCCTTGGGGGCGTTAACCCGCATCAGAACATCGTTGAGAGAATGGCCGGGGCGCAGTTTGCGGTTATTGATAATCACGCCTTCCAGATCTTCGTAATTGAGTTTTTTGTCGAATATCAGCTTGACGGTGGCATAATTATCATCGGTGGCGTCGATCACGCCACGGGCCATACCGATATCACCGATCAGGGTATCCGGGGTCAGCGGCGGAAAATTGCCGTCGCTCTCCGATTCGAAAATCCGGTTGTCATACACCCGCAAAGTGGCGGCGCCCTCCTGATACAAGGTTTCAAACTGTTCCGGAGTGATTTGGGCGCCCCGATATTTATCCTGGGCCGAAACCATACAACCCGTAAGCATGATGATTGTCAATATCCAGCACCGGTACATCATTGTTCTCCTCCTCATAGTGTTAGCAGTCGGACCGGTCGGACACGTCGGACTGGTCGGACTAACTCATGCTACAATATAAGTTTTTATTTCGGTTTTTCAAATTAGTTAGACATTTGATTTGAAATAAGATGCCGCTTAGACAACTTTTCTTCGCCGTGGTGGTTGATTTTTCCATTTGCTTCCGTTATAATAGAGTTGTATAGCCAACTTAAAGGGAAGATATGAGCGAATTTAGCATAAAACGTTCGGCACCGCAGCCGGTTTATGAACAGTTGCTGGAGGAATTCCGCAGCAATGCGCTCAAGTCGGTTCCCGGCACGCCGATGCCGAGCGAAAACAGCATTTGCCGCAAATATGGCGTGGCACGCATGACTGTCAGCCGGGCCATGAATCAGTTGGTGAACGAAGGAGTGATCTACCGTGAACGCGGACGCGGCACTTTCGTCAAAAAAATTGAGAGCAATCCGGTTTACTATCTGTTGCCGCACCCCGAAGTCCTGCGCGGAAACAACCCCGGAGCATATATCGATTTCTATTACGGCGTTCGGGATTACGCCGCGGAACACCACCTGAATGTCGATACCCTGGTGGCTTCGCCGACGAATTTCCGGATGAATATCGACTTCGACTTGTTCAATAAACTGCCGGTCAATTCGGTGGTGATTCTGAACAGTGTCTGGTACAACTTGCTTTTTCCGGTGCTGGAACGCAAAAAATGCCGGATCGTCTACATCCACCGGCAACTGGAAAACGATTTCTGTTATCAGGAAAAATTTACCCAATGGCGGGTAGTCGAAGTGGACCGGCGCGGCGCCATGTTGGAAACCGTCAGGCATTTGAAGGCTCAGGGATGCCGCCGCATTGTGCTTTGCCATTCGTTTTCACATTATTATCATCCTTGCCGTGAGGCTTGGCGCGACGCGCTGGCCGCCGAAAATCTTGAATACCGCCCGGATATGGATGTTTATGCCGGTTCGAGTATTGATGCCGCCTACAATTATATATTGAATATGGTTGATATGCGCTCGCGTTATCCGTTCGACGCAGTTATCACGGGAAGTTCGGAACAGGCATTCGGGGCTTTTCAGGCGCTTTATGACTTGAAGATCAAAATTCCGCAGGAAATTGCATTGGTGTCATTGGAAAATGCCAAAATACTCGAATCGAATATCCTGCCGGTCAGCGCGGTGGAAATGCCAGGTTTTGAAATCGGACGCCTGGCGGCGGAAAAAGCATTTGAGCCGGATTTTCAACCCGACCATGTCAAGGTTTCATGCCGCCTTATCGAAAGAATGTCCAGCAAAATAGTAACATAGGAGAAGACGATGAAAAAGAAACGTTTTACACTCATTGAGTTGCTGGTTGTGATTGCCATCATTGCAATTCTGGCCGCGATGTTGCTGCCGGCCTTGGGGAAGGCCCGGGAAAAAGGGCGCTCCGCCTCCTGTACCTCCAAACTCAAAGAAATCGGTCTGGCCCTGAATGTATATACTTCAGATTATGATGACATCCTGCCGACCGGGGGCATTTTGTCCGGGGCCGGCGGAGTGACCGGAAGCCTGAGCACAAGCTGGGCGCATAGTCTCATTCCATATCTCGGCAAACAGAAGAGCTCGTATTATAACAGTCAAAGCGGTCCATTTGGCTGTCCGAGCCAGAAACAGTGGGTTCTCGCTTCCATGACCTATATCAGTTACGGTTATAATTCGCTGTTGTTTCCGCGTTACAACTTCACTCGTTACGGCACCACTGCGACAGTGTGGGTAGTTAAAGCCGGCCGGGTGGTCAAGCCCTCCGACACCTTGATTGTCGCTGAAGCCTGGTATGGTTCTACCGGTACATATACCAGTGGTTCCATAGAATACAGCAAACGCAGCATCGGTTGGTATGAGCTGGACGGTGTGGGGCGGATTTGTTATCGTCATGCACATCGTGCCAATATCCTGTTGGTCGACGGCCATGTGGCGCCGATGGAACCGGATCTCCTGAGCGGTTCCACTTCGAATTGTCCCTGGAACCGCCACAATACCGGAGCTCCGTTCGAAGGAGCCACCGGGGTTTACCCGACAGGCGGATTCGATCCGTATTAATTAATTTCAACAATGGAGAAAATATGTACAAGCATTTGGTTTTTATGATGATGGCTGTCGTCGCTTTCGCGGCATGCGGAGATGAGTTTGATAAAGAAAGTTGCCGGAAATTGTGGGATGAAGCCAGCCGGGGCAAGAATCTGGCTGCCGGACGTCCTTTCGCTTATTCGCGAATTCCCGGTTATCGTCTGACCCATGATGACAAGGACCCTTATGACCTGACCGATGGCAAGCTTGCAACTTATAAAAACGATTGTATCTGGTTCGACCGGAAAAGCGTCGGCTGGTATGACAATGCCGCCGCCAACGGGGTGAACCTGTTGATGGATTTGGGACAGGAGGAACGGATCGGCAAAGTGGTGATCCGGCTGCTTGGCGGTGCGCAGCAGAGTACATTGGTATTTCCGAAACAGATCGCGGTCTATGTGTCGCGTGACGGACGGGATTATTATCAGACGATGGAGCTCCAGAAGCTGATGCCCGGCGAAAAGGACCAGAGTGACTTCAAAAAATATTTTTATCTGCCGGAAGAGGGTAAGGCGTATGTTTATCCGTTTCCCCTGGAGGTGAACGCCGAAGCACGCTATGTCATGATTCGGATTCACGCGGAGGCTAATTCGATTTTCTCCGATCAGGCCGTCATCCTCGAAGCCGGAGCGGGAGCAGCGAATTTCAACGCGGCTTACCAAACGTCGCCGCGCCAGTTGCCGATGCGCGGAATCGTAGCCGGACCACGTTGCGGGATCTTCGCGGTTCCCTCGAATATGTCGGCTCCGAATGCCCTGAGCATTGACGACATGCGCGATCCGGCGAATGCCAAGGAAACGCCGGTATTGGAAATTGATCTGCCGCGAAATATAGTCCTGGAAAAATCAGCGGTTGAACCAAGCGACGCCGGACGGGAAGGGTATCACCGTTACCGGCTGCCCGTAAAGAACGCCAAACGGCCCGAAATGCTGTATTTCCGGGCGGTCGGCGAGGTGCCGGAAGGGGCGGCGGCGGCGATTCAGGTGATCTGCGGCGACGAACCGGTCTGGCGGCGCGAATATCCGGTTCAGGTGATTGTCATGCCGGAAGTCAAGCCCGCGCTGGTTGGAATTCCCGTCGACTTGAGTTGGATGGGGGAGGGGGCACAAGCGGGATGGCCCAATTTCTTGAACGACTGGCACAAGCTGGGTTTCGACGCGGTAACCTGTTTCCCGCGCTACAGCAAGACCCCGGAGGCGCAGAGCAAATTGAGAGGATATCTCGCCTCCGCCCGGGCCAAAGGCTACAAAGTGGTCATGAATGAATCCCCGTTTCACGAAATGATCAAGAATTACGGCAAACATCAGGAGATCTACAGTCAGCGGACCGACGGCAAACCCAGCAAGGATTTGTGTCCGTCTTACCAGGGCGAGTATTACCGGAAAGAGCTGGAAAGGGTAAGCGCGATGGTGAAAATGGCCGAACCCGACCGTATTTACTGGGATATCGAATGTTGGAATAACGGCGCCGAAGATGCGCTGAGAGGCCGCTGTATTCGTTGTAACGAAGCGGTCAAAGCCTCCGGGGTCGAGGTCGAAAAATACCTGCGCCAATGCGGCGTCAGGATTATGACGGATCTCAAGGAAGCCGTCCGCGCCGGAAGCGGCGACCGCCCGATGCCGTTAATTGGCTCCTATAATCATCATGCCGCCTACGACAAACCGCATCATCATCTTTTCGCCGGACTTGAGGTATTTCCGGGGCAGGTCGACCAATTGCAGCCGAGTCTGTATGTGGCGGGCCGCGCGGAGCTGGTTCACAAGTCAATCCGCGCCAATTACCTCAATTCCAATTCCAGGAAGATTTTTCCCTGGCTGACTGCCGGTACCTACGGCGAATTCGAGCCGGCAAAAATGGAACCGATGATTTACGAAGCCATGTTGAACGGCGCGCAAGGGTTCGGCTATTATTGCTTCACTGATTTCGACACGCCGCTGGATTTTTATTATCACGCCAAAGCCCTCGCCACTCTGGCCCCATATCAGGAAATCCTCAAAAACGGCAAAGTCTGGCTGGGGGAAGGGACCAACAAAGAACTGTATTACTCAGGACTTCATACCGATGATTCCATGCTGCTGCTGGTCGGCAATTACAACAAAGCCGCGGAGGAAACCTCCGTCAAGCCGCCGCTGAATCCCCGATCCGCCGTCGATTTGATCTCCGGCCAAACAATCCCGGCCGCGTCGGAAATCAACCTCCAAGTCCCCAAAGGCCAATTCCGCCTGCTATACCTTAAAAAGTAATATAGTGGGACAGCGAATGAGAGGGATAAGTAATCTATCTCATTCTCTGTCCGTGATTTCCGTGCTTCCGTGGCTTAAAAACGGAAGTCGCGTTTGCCGTCGTGGAGTTCTTTCAGGTACTCGGTGGCAGTGGCGCGAACTTTGTCGGATTTGATTTTTGGAATTTCGGCGGCGATTACCGCTTCGCCGTGCTTCTTGGTTTCGGGAGAGGCGTAGTCTTCCAGATATTCTTTCAGGGTCATCAGGGCGTTGGGCTGGCAGCAGTTGCCGATCTGGCCGGACTTGGCCAGCTCCATAAAGCGGTCGCCGGTGCGTCCTTCGCGGTAACACGCTGTGCAGAAGCTGGGAATGTAGCCTTTTTCCAACAGCCAATTGACCACTTCGTCGAGAGTCCGGTTGTCGCTGACTTCGAATTGCGCGGAGTTGTCTTCCGGGGCTTCTTTTTCCAGATAGCCGCCGACGCTGGTGCGCGAGCCGCCGCTGATTTGGGATACTCCCAATTTCAGGACTTTTTCCCTGGCCGCGGCCGATTCCCGGGTCGAAACGATCAGCCCGGTATAGGGAACCGCGATACGCAGGATCGCGACGATTTTTTCGAAAATTTCATCGGAAATTGAATTCGAAAAAGATGTCGGGTCAATGTCGTCGGCAGGCCGGATGCGCGGCACGCTGATGGTGTGCGGGCCGACGCCCTTGGCGGCTTCCAGATGCTCGGCGTGCATCAGGAGCCCGGTAAAATCATAACGGTAGCGGTTCAGGCCGAACAGCACCCCCAGTCCGACGTCGTCAATGCCGCCTTCCATGGCGCGGTCCATGGCTTCGGTATGGTAAGCATAGTCATGCTTGGGGCCGGTGGGATGGAGTTCCTCGTAAGCCCCTTTGTGGTAAGTCTCCTGAAACAGGATGTAGGTGCCGATACCGGCGTCTTTGAGCTTCCGGTAGTTCTCTACGGTGGTGGCGGCGATATTCACATTCACCCGCCGGATGGCGCCGTTTTTGTGCTTGACCGAGTAAATGGTTTTGATGCTTTCGAGCACATATTCGATCGGATTGTTGACCGGGTCCTCGCCGGTTTCCAGGGCGAGCCGTTTGTGACCCATGTCCTGCAGAGCGGTAACTTCGGCCCGGATTTCATCCTGCGACAATTTTTTGCGGCGGATGTGCTTATTCTGCCGGTGATACGGGCAGTAAGTACAGCCGTTGATACAGTAATTCGACAGATACAGCGGCGCGAACATGACGATCCGGCTGCCGTATATTTTTTCTTTGATCTCGCGGGCCAGGGCAAATATCTTATCGTTGAGCTCCGGCACATCGCATTCGAGCAGCAGCAGGGCTTCTCGATGGCTCAAGCCCTTGCAGGTGCGCGCCTTTTCGATAATCGAAGCAATCAATTCCCGATTGTGTTTGTTTTCATCCGCAAAACGGATGGTGTCGAGAATTTCCCCGTCGTTGATGAACTCTTCGGCTTTGGCTGATTTCAGATCGTATTTATACATAAGTCACCTCTCAATTAATCGGTCAGAATTTTTGAATGAATCGTTTTGACATTGATCCCCGGCAGCATACCGAGTCTGCCGGAAATTTTGCTGATAACGTCCTGCGGAGCATCCAGAACCACGCTGATGATACTCAAGTTATGCTGTCGGTACGGCAAACCCATGCGCCCGATGATATACCCCGCATTTTCGTGCAGGATTTGATTAATATTTTCCACCGATTCCGGGTTTTCCACAATTATTCCAATCAGAGCAATTCTTCTTTCCATTTCATACTCCTTAAAATAAAAAAACGCCTCCTGAACAGGAGACGCGAGAAAACCCATATGAGGATTCACTGTTTGCCGCCTTGACATCGGAACTCCAATGCGTCAGGATCATTCAAACCAATTTCATGCTTACCGGTCAGGCGAACCTTTCCGTCAGCATTACAATACTATAATTCGGTTTTTAGAAAAAGCAAATAAGAATAATTACTATTAAGTTTTTTTAGTGCAATAAATAAAAATAAGAATTTCAGGCGATAGAACATGACGAAAATCAGGAGTAGGTATTGACTGCGCCAAGTGTTTTTTTAATAAATTTTTCTTCGATGTTCGTTGAAAATGGGGCAGGGGCTTTCTCAAAGATGAAGGCGCACGCTTCATAGCCACCATCCTTAATGGCCTGAGCTGTCGGAACATAGTCTATATCTTCATTGGCATAGGCGGCGATGATGATTTTCTTCTCTGAACGCTCTCTTATCTTCAAGCCGTATTCCACCATGACTTCACCGGAAAGCGCGAGCAGGGATATTTCGCCTATTTTCAAGACCATGAAATCCGCATCCATGTATTCGGGAAATTTTTCATTGTTATTGAGTCCCACCGCCATTGCCTCCGCCCATTTTTCAATGTACTTGCCGAATTCAGCTTCTTGCTTCAGATATTTTTCTTTCAGAGCGGCAAGGTGCCCGCGGTCCTTTGGGATTGACGTGGCGTCGAGCTTGAAACGGTGTTTGACGATTCGGCTTGCGAGGGAGATTTTTTTCAGGGGTTTGGCCTTTTCGATGCATTTCAGGGTTTCCCCCGCCAGTATTCTGCCCAGGGAGGTGACATTGTCGAAGGAGCCGGGGGCGAATTCATCTCCGACAGTCATCGCTGGCCTTACGTCTCCACAGCAGCCGTTTATGAAAATAGCAGAAGAACCGGGATAAATCTTCTCGATTTCACGCCTGGCGGCACCCGGGTAGTCCGCTGATATTTCATAGCTCGCGCTCAGCGTCGTCGGATGGCAGCAGGCCTTGAAAAGTACGGCGAGGATTTGCCCATCCGTTTTCTGGAATTTTAAAACCTGGACGATGTTGTCGACGGGGCCTTTGGGGTTGGGTTTCATTTCGATGCCTTTTTCGGTTTTTCTCCTTCTGTTTATTCCGATGGCGGCTTCGCCTTCACCGTAGGAAACGGTGACTTCCTCCTCCCGGAGCCGGGCCTCTTTGGTTCCTCCACAGATTTTTTTGATGAGCAGTGTATTGTAATCTTCGTGAAAATATTTTTTATCCGGCAAATAGGAAGCGTTTTCGTTTATGAGCGGCCCTGTATGGGTATGTGTGGAAAAAAGAACTACATTGGATTGCGGGAGCCCGCATTCGGTCCTGACAGTTTCCTTGATTTTGCGGCAATAAGCATTACCGAATGACACAATGTCCGCCGAAACGATTGCGACTCTTTTTTCTCCGTCATAAAGGCTGAGAATTTTGAGCTCAAGGGGATCATGAACCATTTTCGAGGTTTCGGTTCTGGCGGCGTATCCGCCCATCCAATAGCCGATGGACGGAGTTATGTCCATCGTAACCGTGCCGGCAAAAAAGCTCCCCTTTTCTGACATGTTTTGAGTTCGGGCAGACATTGCAGGACCTCCTTTGTTCATGCAATTATAAAACTAAATATATCGCTCCCACTCCGTCAGATCGTGCTTGACGATTTCATTGCGGGAAATATTTTTGTCAGCTCCGCATGAACGTCTTATCCTCAGTTCGGGGGAGAACCATGTTGTTTTGTCTCTTGCTTCTTCGTCCCCTCTGTCGAGAGCGAGAAAAGTTTCCGCCAGTTTTTTACCGATTTCCCTGCCGGGCCAGTCTACGGAAGTGAAAGGAACCTCAATGGCGCTTGAATGCATGCTTCCATATATCGTCACAAACGCGAGTTCTTCCGGGATCTTTATATCGAATGACGAGAGCAGTTCGTAGACCATGATCGCTTCGTCTTCATACGAGGCGATAACGGCGGTAGGCGCGTTTGAAGCCTTGAAGACTTCTTTCAACTTGGTAATCGCATACAAATCGTGTTTTGACAGTATTATCTGGTCTTTTTCCGGTATGCCGGCTTCCCGGCACGCTTCCTTGAAACCTTCGAAACGGAGAATAGCCGAATAAGGCTCTTCCGAGATCCAGCCCACGCCTATATATGCGAGCTTTTTGTGTCCATGCGAAATCAGGTGCTTGGCGGCGATATAGCCGCCTTTCTTTTCATCGACGAGGATTTGAGGTCCGGAAAAATTTTCCAGAGGGCGCTGTACTATTACCACCGGAACGCCTTTAATGCTGTTTGCTATTTCGGAGAATTTTTTCAGGTCGCCAGGGCTTCCCGAATGCATCAGCGCTATTCCGCGCGTACCGTTTTCCAGTACCACGTTGACGGCTCTTTCCAAGTACTCAAGATTGTACCGCGCCTGGATTATCGCGCCGACCGCGGAGTTTTCCATGAGTACTTGAGAATATGCCCTTTGGAGTTGGAGATAGAAAATATCTTTGGTGCCCGATGTGAACAAGTGAAACAGCGGCGGGCACTTTGGGCTTGCTCCCATGACAAATGTCCCTTTGCCCGCGATCTTTTTCAGCAGGCCTTTTGCTTCCAGATCATTTGTCGCGCGTACCGCGGTAATTCTGGAAACGCGGTATTTCCGGCACAATTCATTCCCCGTGGGAAGCTTGTCGCCGGGCTTATAAATCCCGCTGTTTATCTTCTGATAAATATCATCATATATTTCCTTGTACTTTGCCATCTCAAACCGCCTTTCTTTGACATAATAAATAATATATCATTGTAATGCATATTTTCCATATGCAAACAAGAAAATAGATGTTTTTCTTTTTGAATAAGCATGAATAAGCCAGAATGATTGTTTTATGTATAAATGATATATCATTTTAATTTTGAGCTTGAGAATTATTTTTATGTAAAAAAATCATAAAAAAATATTTTTGGCATTGACTTTTTTGGATAAAAACAATATAATATATATAATAATGGAATGTCTATGATATGATATATGCAATAATGATATATTAATTTATATAATAACAGGAGTTGAAGCTGGGATAAAAATAGCAATTTGCAAAAAAAGGAGTGCTTTATGGCCGGAAGGAAATATGACTCGGAATTTTTCATACAATGTCCAGGATTCAAAAACCTTACGAGAGCAAAAAGATATATTTTTACGCTTATCGAACTCCTTATCGTGATCGCCATTATCGCCATCCTTGCCGCTATGCTGCTGCCCGCTTTAAATAAAGCTCGCGAGGCCTCGAGAAGAATAAAATGCATAAACAACCTCAAACAGATAGCCTTTTGCGCCTCAATGTATTCGGGAATGTTTGAAGATTACCTCATGCCTACTCAGGCTGCCGAAGGCACCAGTGTCAGGAGATTTCCGCAATTTCTGATGACCCAGAGAATTACCCCGCTCAATTCCTATGTAGGAAATGAACCGGTGATGTTCTATGTGTGTCCTGCCGAAAAAGCGGGTCCCATTTCTCAATATTGGCTTCCTGAAAGCTCTCCCTGGCGCGGGACGCATTATGGATTGAACAGTTATATTTGCGGCAGGACCGTTACCGCCACCGGCTATGGCAGGCAGTTGCTGAAAGTGAATAAGGTAAAGAAGCCCAGCATGAAGATTTACGGAGGAGACGGGAGAGGTAATTCTTATCCGGATATCGGGACTTCAACCACTACAGCCCATGGAACAACCATTGCAATGCGGCATTCCAACCAGGGATCCGCTTTTTATGTTGATGGTCATGCCGAAGCTAAAGAGTATTTCAGTACGGATTATCATGATTACGAATGGGGATATGAGTTGCCTGAATAACTCCAAAATATAGGAAGGAAAGTGATGAAATTGAAAAAAATGCTTTTGGCCGGACTTATCCTGATGGGAGTGAATACGATTTTTTCTGACTGTTTTATCGAGGAGGCCGCGGGAAAATATATCATCGGCAATCAATACATAAAAGTCGGCATTGATCCCGGGCTGGGAGGGAGCATATCGGATTTCGAATTCAGTCCTTTGAATATCAAGTTGAGTCAGACGGATGGAAATTCGTTGGAGGAAGAATTTAATTCCCAGCACAAAAAAGATGGCAAGACAATCATTTATACCGAGTCGGTCGGAAAAAGGAAATTCACTCCGGAAATACTGAAAAATTCTTCTGAGGAAGTTCAGCTCAAGCTCAGCGTGGCGGGCGGTTCGGCGGAGTTTGCCTGGCTCGGTCTTTCCAAAACATATTCATTGAAGAAAGATTCCTCGGCGCTCAAGGTGGATTATCTCTGCCGCAATAATACGGATCAGGAACATCAGCTCGGGTTGAGAACAAAGTCTTTTTTCCGGAAAAGCGGATTCTTTCCCGAGAAGAATATATTCATCACTCCGACATGCGAGGGAATACGTGAAATCGAGCATCCCGGGACGAAAGCCACCATTCAGGGGGACTACCACATGTCTCCGGCCGCCGGTTGGGAGGCCGTAGTGGGAGCCGCGGACGGAAGCGGAATGTTGGTGATTGTGGATAACAGCCTGCTCTCATGTTTTTTCAACTGGTACCGCAATTCCGGTTTTCTCTCGACCCTGGAATGGTATTTGAACGAACAGACCATCAAGGCCAACGCGTCGTTTTCCACTTCCGTAACGCTCGTGCCGTTGGTGGGGATGAAGCGGATTGACGGAGTTATCGGGGAGGATATCGCTTGCGGAATATTACCGGAAGGAAAAGTTTGTTTCAACTCTCCCGCCAAAATTTCCCTTGACGTGAAGATCGGAAAAGAGAGCGCTAAAAAGGTCGAATTATTGCCTTCGCAGCTTGCCGCGCTGGACTTTGCGCCTGTGAAAAGCGGCATCATCGAAGTTTCGGTCTACAAGGGCAAAGAACTTCTCGGAAAAGTCGAGAGAAGCGCTGACGACAAAGAAATCAGCAGAAAAGAACCGCCGGGAAAAGGCGCCAAAGCCCTCGCTCCGGTATATTACAGGAACCCTCACAGTCCGGAAGCTGAAGGCATAACCGTACAGAAACTGGCATCCGTCGAAAAAGGTTCCAAGGGAGACTCGCAAGGGCGCATCGAAAAAACGGTTCTCCGCCAGTTCGAGAATTCCGTCGCGGAAGCTTATATTCCTCCTGGAGAAATGCGGAAGGCCGGAAATGAAATATGCGTTTTCGACGCGGACAGCAACACTGAAGTGAAATCATTTCTGAAAAAAGAGGCCGACGGTTCGGGCATTGTTTACTGGGAGGTGAAAGGGCTTGGCGGAAGGGCGACGGAGGGTAAGGAAAAAGACGGCGTTCTCTACGATAAAAAAGGGGAGGCGCTTGGAAAGATCGAGCAGAAATACAGCATCGTATTGGGTAAGAAACCGGAAAATACCGGAACGTTTGAGGATGGGGCGAATATGGTTCCAAACGCTTCGTTTGAGGAGGATTATTCGGATTTTTACAAGAGATCAAAAGAGCTGATTTCAGTGGATGAGAAGGTGGCTAAATTCGGAAAAAGATCGTTGAAGCTGACGAAAAGAGAGAAAGATAATTATATTTCAGTTCCCTTCTGGGGAATCGTCGAAGGGGGGAAGAATTATGATATTTCCGTCTGGCTCAGGCAGAACTCCACCGGCACGGCCCTGGTTACGCTGCCGGTGTATTTCTACGACAAGGATTGGAAGCATCTGAAAGATGACAAGGGAGCCCAGTGGCGGAAATATGTCATGAAGCAGACCGGTTCATTCGAATGGAAAAAATTCAGCGGGGTTATCCAGTCGCCGGAAAACGCAAGGTTCATTCAAATCTCCCTCTCCGGGCGCCCGGAAGCCGGCGGCGCGCTCTGGGTCGACGATGTATGCATAAAACCGCAATTGGTAAAGGCGTCGGGCGCCATGGAGCAGGAGCTGGCAAAGATTAAAAGCAGCACTTACAAAACCATTGATGAGATATTCGCGATAAGCGAAGACTTTGTAACGCGCCACAAGAAATGGCTTAAGCCCAAGTCCGGGAAAAAAACGGATGTACTTTGGCTCACGTCGATGAAATATGTCAGCGAGGTCAGGAAGCGGGAGACTGTGGAGATGGCGCAGAGAATGGATATGAATTACCAATTCATTCCGTTGCTTCCCCGAATGCTGACGCCGCCACGGGCGATTTTGGGGATGAATACCGGGGATACCTACGGAACGGTTCTCGAACCCTATATACTCATGTTGCTGAGGAAGGAATTGACCAAACGCAAACGCGACGTGATTGTCGTACAGGATTTGAAATTCAAAGGCTCGACCCTGATCGATGGCCTTGGCAAAGGAAGTAAACCAAGCGCGGAAATCGAGAGCGTTCAGGCGGAATTCACGGAACTGCTGCTTGGAGCGCTCAAGGAAGGAAGCAGTATCGTTTTCTATAACTGCCAGGATATCCCCGGAGAATTCCTGGGAAACAAGGTGAAAACGCCGGAAGGTTTTCTCATCATGCCCGAACTCCGAAAGATACCGGCCAATCGCGTTGCGGCAATATGCACTTTGGCGAATTATGGAAAAGGGCGGATCGCGGTGGTCGAAAACAACCAGGCGCTTTATCCCTGTGTGCCCCGGGAAAAAGGGGGAGACAATTTCTATCTTTACTACGATCATTCGCTCCGGAGCTTTCCGTATATAGAGTACAAATACGCGCCGTTTATTAAAGCCATCCGCTGGGCGTCCGGCGAAAAGCCGAAGGCCGTGATCGACAAAATTTCTTTCAACAACGGCAAGCTCAATTTTACCGTATCTTCCATCGCGGACGGGGATTATGCGATGACGCTGGATTATGGGGATATTTACAGGCATGACCTGGGAAGCGGGAAGGAGAAAATTTCCCTCAAAAAAGGTATCAATGAACTGAGTTTTGAGGTTCCGTCTTCCCTGCCGGGCGGGAAAAATATCGCCGATTGCAGAATTGTTGACGGCGAGGGGAAAATATGCGATTTCGGAAGCATCGCTTTCGATTTGGCGGAAGAGTGCAAGGTCCAGAGCGTTGACTTCAGCCAAAAAGAACGGATCTACCGGCTTGGCGAGGAAATCAAGGCGCAGATCAAACTTGACGGCGATCTGAAAGACGCGGAGCTGGTCTGTGAAGTGGAAGACGGCAATAACAGGATCGTCGATCGGATCAAGACGCCCGCGCGGAAATCAGCGGAGATATCATTCAAGCTGAAAGAACCTTATACGATCCTTTATCGTCTGTTTATCAAAGTGCAGAGGGGGGACAAGGTGCTTTCGCAGCGTATGGCGGAATTTTCCTATCCCTGCGCATATCCTGCCACGGATGACCTGACCGCATATATCTGGGGCGGCGGCACATGGAGGCTGCTGGTGCTCAAAGACGTCGGTTTCGAGGTGGATGTCGTCAGTTTTGTCTCCGCCGGCGAACAGCATTTGCGCGCATTGTGCAATATGGGCGTGCGCGGTGTAACGAGCGGCTCCGGGAGCCTGGCGGGAGTTTCGGCCAGGTCGCCGTACAAGAGCGACTCCGCCACCAAAGACCCGGTCAGAAAACCGTGTCTCTCAAATCCTGAACTCTGGAAAAAAGTACGCCCCCTTATCCATGAGGCGATGAAAAAAAACAAGCATTTCTATTATGGAATAAGGGATAATTTCGTGAATGACGAATTCTCGCTTGGCGCTTCGGTGTGCATCTCCGAATACTGTCTGCACGACTTCAGGGAATACCTCAAGAAACAATATTCATCCGTGAGTCAATTGAACAAGGCGTGGAAGACTTCTTTCAAAGACTGGCAGGAAATCGTGCCGCTTCCCGTGAAAGACGTGAGCATCGAAAAAGACAATATCGCGGCCTGGCTCGATCACCGGATTTTTATGAACAACGTTTATGCTTATACCTGGCTTGGGAGAACGAAAGAATACTTGAATGAGGTAAACCCGGAAGCCAAGGTAGGACCTTCCGGCACCTTGAATCCGGGTTATTCGATGGCTTGGTACAAGGTGATGCAAAATACCGATTTTCTTGCTTACTATGGCGGAATACAGGTAGGATTGATATCCTCGTTCGCCAATCCGGGGACCGTATACGGGCAGTGGGGCGGGGGCTATGTGCCGAGCCATATGCCTTATGAAAGGAATGTATGTTCCAAGCTCTGGGAGGGTATTCTTGGGCAGAATAATGCGTACATGTATTTTCACGGCGCCACCGGTACGACGATGCGCGGGGATTTGCAGATGACGGTCAATATGAAATACTGCGCGGAGGAATTGATGGAGGCAAAGGCCGGGCCGGCGAAGTTGATTCTGAGCTCCCGGAGGGCCGATCTCAAAATCGCCGTACTCTATTCGCAGTCTTCGATGTTTGCCGCGACGGCTACCGTCGGCAAAGAGTATTGGGACAGCGCCATGGACAGTTGGAAAAGCCTTCTCGATGATCTGAAATATAACTACCGTTTCATTTCATCCGAACAGTTGACCGGGCAGGGGCTTGATGCAAATCAGTATAAAGTCCTGATACTCCCGTGCGCACTCTCGCTTTCCGCCAGGGAAACGGAAAAAATATCCGAATTCGTGAAAAACGGCGGCACCCTGATCGCCGATTTCGCTCCGGGAATATTTGATGAACACGGGACGAAAAGCACAAACCCGGAACTGCAATCCATCCTCGGGGTCAAAAGAACGGAATACGTGCTTAACATCAGTTCCTGCGACGAGAAAATAAACGCCGCAAACACCCTCAATCTTCCAGCGGGAAAATACGTGACGCGTTTCGCGGAGAAATCTCTGAAATTGACAACGGGCAAATCCCTTGGCGACACGGGGACCCCAGCCGCTCCCGGCCTTATTCTGAACCAGACCGGCAAAGGCAAAAGCATATTCATGAACAACCTCATAAACGGCTATTCCCTCGTAACCCTCAAGGGAGACGGCGGCGAACTTTCGGAGGAATTGAAAGGCCCTGAATTTATCCGCGAAATGACTCGCGGCATCATTGGACAACTCCTCAAAGGCAGTGGACTTTCACCGCTTTTCTCGATAAAAACGCAGGATGGAAAGATATACCCGTCCACGGGCGCCGTTTTTGAAGACGGGAAAAACCAATATGTCGGCATCATAAAACCCGCGGCGGAGCCGGGAGTGATAGATATGAAAAAAGAAGCCATCGGCGTTACTGTCGCATTTCCTCGCAAAGCACATATTTACGATGTGAGGAAAGGTGAATACCTCGGGGAAAGCACGGAAATAAGAACTTCCGTAGTCCCGGCGATAGCCAAAATCTATGCCCTCCTGCCGTACAAAGTCGCCGGCGTGCAACTTGATGGCCTCAGCGGAGAATACAAACGAGGCGCATCAATCGAAGCGACGGTCAAAGTGTTGGCCTCCTCCGGCAAAGCCGGAAACCATGTCATTCGGTTTGAAGCCGTCTCTTCCGACAGAAAGACTGTGAAATGCTATTCGCAGAACCTTAAGATCGTGGGCGGCGAAGGAAAGATTATCTGGAATACCGCATTGAGCGACATGCCCGGCAAATGGACGTTGAAAATCAAAGATATTGCCAGCGGAATTACGGGTGCCGGAAATGTGACACTTAGCGAATAATGGTAACGCTGACCGGCTTGCCGCATTGTGCGCCTGTCGGCACGGTGATTTCCACGGTTTTCCAGGGAGTCGTTACTGTTATTTGGGTTAGTTTCGTATTCATTTCCGCATCTGAAATGGTTAAGGTGATACGATCCTTGGTGATTTCCGCCAGCAGGGTGCACGGAGCCGATACTTTGAATATTCCTTGCGGGGCTTTCAACTCGGCTTCCGCGTCGAAAAACACTGCGCCGATGCTTGATCCATCCGCACTTTGCGCCGCCTGAAGTTTGCTGGTATTGCTCAATACTTGGGGCATGGCGGCGGAGGTGTTGCCGTCGCACTGTACCACGTAGGCGTAGGTTGCATTCCTGGCGTCTTTTCCATGGTCGATTGCCATCTGAAAGATATCAATGTCGTAATCCTCGGCATTTTTATTGCCTCTGGCTGAAAGTTTCTTCCAGTCCGTTCGCCGTTTTTCACGTTGTACCAGCACCTTGCCGGTGGTGAATTCCGGCAGTACCCGGAATGCGAAACCGTTATTCAGTTGCCAGCCGTTTTCTTCGCGGCAGTCAATGGCCGGGGATTGATCCAGCGTAGTTTGGATGGTGCCGTCGAATTCCGTTTTTTCGTTAGTAATTCCCGCGCCTAACGCCATGAACGTTTTGCCGAACAGAAAGTAGCTCTTATATGCAAGCACGCCAAAAATAGTCGGGTTCGGGTCTTTGGCACTGGCTTGGCCATTACCATTCTCTTTGTCGGATGCATTCATCTTGCGATAGATATAACCTGCCGCGAAATCCTTTCCGGTGGTCGCCCCCGCAGCGAAGTTGAAGGTACTGCAATAGCCGCGCCAGTTGACGATTGGTTTCAACTCTACAGGCGTCCGGCGAGTCGTCACGCCAGGCCAGGCGGTCAGGTCGATTGCCCCTATTGAGCGGCCGTATTCAGTCCCGTCACGCATGAACATGGTTGCGCCGTCGGTTACGAAAAAGTTGAATCCATCCGCCACGGGCCAGGCACTTTCCATGCCGTCCACCCGGAACGAGGACATATTGACGAAGATCATAAAATCCGGATTCTTGTGGATCATATCGTCATTGTTGAAAAACCAGCGGCTGCCGTGATAGAAGCCGGGCGGTGTGTCGGCGGGGAATGCATCGTCATTTTCCTGGATCAGTTTGACCAGTTCACTCAGTTCCTTGTGTTCCGCGTCAGTCAGCGACTGGCTCCAGTTCTTCACGACATTTGACATCAAGCTCAGCGTCGGAATCTTGCCTTTTTCTTTAAGCGGGAACAGCATGTGGCGGGACAGGCCCAGTGGTGTGTATCCCTTATAGAAATAAAACGCTCCACCGCGGAAAAAGTTCAACAGCGCCTCAACTTGCGAACGCTCCAGCTCTGACGCCCACGGAGTATCGCGTAACTGGTTCAAAATATCCAGCGCCGATACCGTTCCCTGCGCCGGATATCCCCAGATGATGCATTGCATACCGTGACCCCAACCGGCGCCGTCAGCGGTCATGCCCTCCGTCCAGAATGCATCGTCAAAGGTGCTCTGCGACACATTGGAGATCGCTCCCTTGCCGACTTCCGCCACCACATCGACCATCGGGATGGAATTCATCATGATCGCGGCCGGAAGCGCCGGGCGGTAAGTGACTCCGTTGCCGCCGACCCACCAGACATGCTTGCGGAAACGCTCCACGGAAACCACGTCCCGGTCGGTCGCATCGCCCCGGGCCGGAACCGTCCAGGCCTGATAGCCTATTATACGCAGTATCCGATTGGTTTCAATGATCAGCTCTGATTTTTCCTTACCGTTTTCGACTGCCTCCATATCCTGAAAAAAACAGAAATAGGTGTTGATCGCAGCCGCCGGAATAGCAAAGCAGGAGCCATGAAAGCGCGAAGGGACATTGACGCGTGAATCTTCGAGCTTGCCGTAATGTATGATTGCTTTGTAAATATTCTCTTTCAATACATCGTCTTTCAGGCCTTGGCGAAATGGCTCCGCCAGTTGCCAGATACGGCGAAAAGCCGGCACCGTCACGCCGGCAACTTGCCCCTGTTCGCGTGAATACTTGCTTTGCGGCATTTTTTGATCGAGTATTTCTTTTTCCTTCTCGATAAAATCTGAAAATCGTCCATCCGGCAACAATAATTTGCGGCAATCATCAAACGGTTCGATCGTTTTTCTTTCATATGCCCGGAACGATGTTTTCGCATACTGTTCGCGCAGTTTATCCAGAGCTTGTTGTTTGTCCTGAGCCGCCGCCATTAACAGTGAGCAGCACAAACAAAGTGCACCTGCTATTATGATTTTATTCTTCATCTGTATTCCCGGTTTTTCAATATGCTACATAAAAACCATCTTTAAACCCACTGTCCAGCATAACTCCGCCCGGTATCTTGTTTTCAAACAATTGGCCGGTGGTACTTAAATAAGGAATCTTCAGTCCTTCCGCTACGGCTTCTTTGATGCTGTAAGTTTTCGCATGGCCATCGAAGAATACGATATTGCCGGATCTCCCGTGATATTGAGCGAAAGCTCCCGCCGAACCGGAACCGGTAGTATTATCAAAAATAGAGAATCCCGATTTCCAGGCCGCCGCAGTCCGGAATGCTTCGGTCACCATCATATTTTCACCCGGCTTGCGAATATTTTTGACCGGAATTACTCCCGTAGGCAATGAATAGATTTGAGTTAATTGAAAATCCGGGCGCGCTGCGGCATAACTCGGGCAGATCGCGCTGTTTTTCGCCAGTTTCATCAAGACGCCGCCATCCGTGGAAACGGTTTCAGAAAAGCGATAATAATACCAGTTTTTATTCCAACTGCCCCCATTATAATTCCAGGTAACTCCATTATTATCATTCTGATAAGATATCTGCTCCATTCCCTGCTGGCGTATCATGCTTGTGCACCGTATATTGCGGGCTTTTTCCCGTGCACTGTTGAGCGCCGGCAAAAGCATTGCCGCGAGGATTGCGATGATCGCGATCACCACGAGGAGTTCAATAAGCGTAAAATGCAATTTCAACTGACGGTTCTTTTGGGTAAAATTCATTTTCATTCTTCCTGTCTGTTAATAAAGATGATTGTTGTAGTGTTTAATTTAAATTATATCATACAGTTAAAATAAGTCAAAAATCTCTTTCTGAAAAAACGAATTTTTAAGTTGTTTCCCGCTCTGCGCAAACGATCGGCAAGTACCACGCCTTTTGCGGATTACTGTTCTCGATATCGTTGAGCCGCGATTGCAAATAGGACACTCCGGCATCAATATCAAAACCCACACTGCTCAGAGCCGGTATCATAACCGAACAGATCCCCCCATTATTCGTACCCAGCACCGCTGCATTCAACCCCAGCCTTGACAACGAAATCAACACGTTTCGGCAAGAAGGGTCATTGGTCACCAGAATTGCGGTGGGCGGTTTGGAGCTATCAAACATCTTGGCGATTTGCCGGTCACACTCCTCCTGGCTGTGCTGATAAAGGTCAAAATAAACCAGATATTCCGGCAAGACCTGAAGCTGTTTCTCAATTACCTCATGACAGAACTCTTCATAGCGCATGTTATCCGCCCGGTGCCACTGTTGCGGATTGCGGCGATGAACATAAGCAATCCGGCGATGCCCTTTTTGATACAACAAAGCAATTTGTTTGCGCATTAAATCCTTATCATCGATGCAAATGGAGTCTTGGCATGGTTCGATGAAATTCGGCAGCCAATGCAAAAAGCGAAATCCGTGGCTCTGCATGAACTCCACTTGCGGCATCAGATTGAGTTTCAGGCTGAATGTAACAATCAGACTTTGCGGAAATCTCCCCAGCCGTTGCTGCTTCAGGGGTTGGAGTGGATAGAATGGCAGTTCTTCAAAGGAATTGATCATATGAAAATTCACGCTGAATCCTTTGGAAGACAGGCCAATGATGATCCGGCATAAGTTTTCATAGTAAAAACTGCTGGGGTCAAGGATCGCCTGGTCATTTTTTCCCAAAAATACGATATGGATCTGGGTAATTTTCCGCCCGGTCTTGTAATATCCGCTCTGAGGTTTGGCTTCAACCAGATTCATTGCCTGGAGTTCATCCAAAGCCCGGGTCGCAACCGCCTGGCTGACCTTGCAAGCTGCTTGAATCTGTCGGGTTGACGGCAGCCTGTCGCCCTCACTGAGCTTCGCAAGCTCCGCGGTCAAAAATTCCAATACCTTCGTTGTCTTGTCATTTTTCATAAACTGCTTCTTTTAAATCAAACTGTTGCTGTCTGTTAATATTATATCATACAGTTTAAAAAAGTCAATACAGTCATGTATGTTTTCATCGAATTTTGTTATAGGACGTCCCCGCAATTGTTTTATATTGGGCCGGGGACGTCTATAGATATTTTTATCGGCCGTTCAGCGAAGCCGTGATTAGTTCCGCGACTTTCTTGCCGGATTTCAGCATGCCGCCGAAGATCGGACCCATCCGGTAACCGCCCATGACATTGTTGGCGCTCATGCCGCAGGCAAATAAACCGGGAAAATATTCCGCGGTGTTGGCGACGGTGGAAACTTCGCCGCTCTCGGCCCACATCGGCTTTTCGCCTACGATTGCGCCAGTCGGGGTATTGAGCTTGATTTGAGCTTTCTTGACCGCCAGTTGCATGATTTCGCTCGGGTGTCCGGTGCCGTCGAGCACGCAACGGGCGACTACCGTCAGCGGGTCCACGTGCATGCCGAGGCGTTCCACCGGAGTCCAGTTAATTACCAGCCCGCCGACCTTGCCTTCCTTGAAAATCAGGTCTTCCACGCTCATGGCGTTAAAGATGACCGCTCCGGCCTTGACCGCGCCGAAAATCAATCCGCTGGCCATTTCCACTGAATCGAGAGTATGATACCCCTCCGAGCCTTCCACCGGACGGTAACGGATCGCGAAATCGTCGAGGATATCGAGCGCGTCGTCCTGGACCACTACTTCGTTAAAGAGCATGCCGCCGCCCCAAGTGCCGCCGCCGGGCGCGAGCTTACGCTCGAAAATTGCTGTTTTGATGTTTTGCTCGGCCAGATAGCGTGCGGCTGTCAGACTGGAAGGTCCGGCGCCGACAATGGCGACGTCAAGTTGGAGATTTTCAAGGAGTTTCCCGCTGAATTGGCGGACGATGGCGGATGAAATGATGTTTTCCACAGACATTTTCGATTCCCTTTGTTTTTTTACAGGAAATCACACGAAAAAATATAGAAGTCATAGCGATTTCCTACGCCGGAATTACCCGGATCAGGTTCAATGGGTATAATCTCAGCCTCAATCCGAATGATCGAAGCACCCCGAATGGTAAATAATATAAACCGAAAAATGAAAAAATCAATAAAAAAACGGACAGGATAATTGATATCCTGCCCGTCAGCGTTAGTTCAAACGGATTATTGTTCGGACCAGCGGAGGAAACCGGGGATGCTGTTGCACCACTCGCTGCCGCTCGGGGTGACCCGACCGGTCATGCCGAAGCGTCCGGCGGTTCCGCATTTGATCTTTTTCGTATACAGATAATTGCCGTTGCCCAGCTCCTGATAATCGTCCATAGTAACGAAATTACTGCAGGTGATATTGTTGTAAGCATCGACCGGGCCATAATAGATCTCTACGTCGACTTCCGCCGGCTTCAGATCGGCCAGGTAAACCTGGATGGATACATCGAAAGAATCGCCGGTGTGGATAGCGTTGAGGTCAGCGCTGGTCTGGGGCTGTTTCAGGGAAAGCTTCGGGAAGTTTTCCACCAGCCGGTGCTTGTCGGCAACCAAGGCTACCGCCGCTGCCGCGTTGTTCCCCATCAAGCGGGCATAATCCTTGATAGCCGGTTTATAGAAACGGTGATCATATTCGTCCACCATACGGGTACTGGAAAAATGACCCAGGCTCATGGAGATGGAGTGTTTCATCATCTGGACCCATTTCAGCGGGATATCGCCTTCGGAGCGTTCGTAGAAGGTCGGGATGATTTCATTTTCCAGCAGGCAGAACAATGCCGCGGATTCGTTGGCGTCCGCCTCGTCGGTATTGTGGGAGTCTTCATCGCTGGGGATGGCCCATCCGGACTGTGAATTGAATTCATAACCTTCAACCCACCAGCCGTCGAGGATACTGCAATGCAACACCCCGTTGATGGCCGCCTTCATGCCGGAGGTGCCGCTGGCTTCCTGCGGACGGCGGGGGGTGTTCAACCAAACGTCGACGCCCTGGACCATGTGGCGGGCTACGCCGATATCATAGTCTTCCAGGAAGACGATCCGGTTGCGAACCGCCGGGCGCTGGGTGAACTGCAAGACCTGACGGATCAGTTCATGGCCCGGTTCGTCGGCGGGGTGCGCTTTGCCGGCAAATACGAACTGGATTGGACGCTGGGCGTTGGTGATCAGTTTTTCCAAACGTTCCGGATCGCGGAACAGCAAATTGGCGCGCTTGTAGGTGGCGAAACGGCGAGCGAAACCGATGGTCAGGATATCCGGATCGAGGGCGTTTTTGGCCGACGATTGGTTATTTTCGAACGCGCTGCGCGATTTCAACTGCGCCTGGATGTTGCGGCGGGCATGTCTGACCAGCGAGTGCCGGCAGAGTTCATGGCAAATCCACAATTCTTCATCCGGAATCAGCTTGATGCCTTCGCAGAGCTGTTCACTGGAAGGATTGGTAGCCCAGTCGGAACCCAGATAGTTGTTGTAAAGATTGGCATTCGGCTGGGATACCCATGACTGGATATGGACGCCGTTAGTGACATAGGTGATCGGAACTTCGTCCTGAGGACGGTTCGGCCACAGGCGGTTCCACATGGACCGCGCCACTTCGCCGTGGAGGCGGCTGACGCCGTTGCTGTAATTGGCCATACGCAACCCCAGTACCGTCATCGAAAATTCGTGCGGATTGGTGGCTCCGGCTCCGACCGCCCAGCTGATGATGCGGGTGGTGTCGAGCTTGGTTTCACCCTTGAGGGCTTCGAGATAAGGACGGACCATTTCCGTGTCGAACATTTCATTGCCGGCAGGTACCGGAGTGTGAGTCGTGAAAATATTGGTGCGCCAGACCACTTCCAGAGCGGTATTGACATCCAGCCCTTTCTTGTTGACCAGATAGGCGATTCGGGCCATCGAAAGGAACGCGGCGTGACCTTCGTTCATATGGCAGACACTCGGGTCCATTCCCATTTTGGTCAGGACTTCGAAACCGCCGATGCCGAGCAGGATTTCCTGCTGCAACCGTTGCTCGCGGTCCGCGCAATAGAGGCGTCCGCAGATATCGCGGAATTCCTGGGGATTCTGAGGAATTTCGGTATCCAGCAGAACCAGGGTTACACAGCCGACTTCCATTTTCCAAACGGCAGCGGTGACCTCCTGATTCTTCATTTTGACTTTGACGAACATTTCTTCGTTCGAACCGGGTTCGTGAACGCGGGTCAACGGCATATGATTGATTTCATTCTGCGGATAACGTTCCACCTGCCAGCCGGTGCGGTCAAGAGTCTGTTTGAAATAACCGTCCCGGTACAGCAAGCCTACCGCCACCAAAGGAATTTTCAACCCGGAGGCCGCTTTCAGATGATCGCCGGCCAGCAAGCCGAGACCGCCGGAATAAAGTCGCACGCTTTCGTGCAAGCCGTATTCAAGTGAGAAATATGCCACTTTGCGGTCGGCCATGGTAATGTCTTTCATCACTGCGGTAACTTCGTGGCGGAATTCGGTTTCCACCAGTTTCAGCATCCGCATGTAACCTTCGTCGTGAACCAGTTCTTCCAGGCGTGACTGCGGAACCAGACTCAACAGCTGGCGGGTATTGCCGTGGACCTGGCGCCACAGGGAAATGTCGATTTTGCGGAATACTTCGAGTCCGCCGCGATGCCAGCACCACCAGAGATTATAAGAAAGTTCGTCAAGAAATTTCAATTCATGAGGAATGCGGGGCGCTACGTTATACAACTGAATATTGAACATAACAAAAGACCTTTGGTTTGAATTACGTTTTAATTTAAAAGAGTGATCACAGGAGAGTCCGATAAAGCAGCAGCGGAAAAAATCTTACGACTTTTTCCGCTGCGTACGACTTTAGAAATTACTGCAAAAGTAAATCATTCGAGTTCCAATACACTATTCAGAGTGCCCATGTCATTGGGAGTGAAATTGGGATTGCTCGGATCGATGCACCAAGTGTCATTTACACAGAATTTATACTGGTAAGTGCCAGCTGAAAGCATGACTGTGCATTGGAACGAGCCGTTGCCGTCCTTGTCTTTCAGGACTTTGTCGTTCGGTTTCCATTCGTTGAAGCATCCGGCCACAGAAACGGTGCTGCCCGGTTCAGCCTGATAGAAGAAAGTGTGGCGACGCTTCTTGGCGACAGTAGCAGTAGATACTTTTGCCGCAGGTTTCTTAGTTTTTGTTTTACCACTCATAATGTTTCCTCCTGTTTGTGATAAGCCATAATATATCACATAATTATGAATTTACAAATCCTGATTGCTATTCCTCAGCCATCATATCGTAAACCCGGTACATTTCCGACATGCTCCAAGCCTGGGCCACGCAACCTCGCCAGAGATGCGGGCTGTCGCCGTCAACAATCTCCGGCAATTGCCCGGTGGCTCCCCCCCGCATTTGCAGCAGACTGGAGAGCAACACCGTCAAAGAGCGTTCGCGGGAATCCGGGTCGAGGAGGTACATCGCTTCGCAATACGATGGAAATACCCATCCCCAGGCGGTACCGTTGTGGTACGCCGGTTTCCGCAACGTGTCCTCGTCGCCGAGGTAGTGCCCCTGATAGGGATGATTGGGGTTGTTCAGCAGCTCGCCATGGAAGAAAATCGGGAACGAATATTTTACCGGCGCGTCAGCCAGGCTGCGGATGGCGCCGGGCACGATCAGGGCCGAGCACGCACGCAGGATTCCCAGTTGAATATCCCGGCTGCGCAATGCTCCGAGGGTGATGGCAAACAACTGATTCGGGCGGCAGGCGTCATCGGGAGCCGCCTTGGCCGCCGGGGTTCCGGTACCGGCATGCAGGCAATCGCTCAGATAATTGCAGTTCGGCAGAATATAATATTTTTCGATGGAGTCGAGAACTTTCTCGCGAAGTTCGTTCCAGTCGCCGCTGGAATCATATTGGCCGAGCACTTGCAGCGCCGCCGCCCATAACGCCTGGATTTCGATCGGATAACCTTCACGCGGAGTTCCCGCCGGATAATTGGTGTCCATCCAGGTGAAATGCGAAGGACTGAAAATCAGCCCGGATTCGGCATCCATGATAATTCCGTTCGGAGTGCCCTGGCGGTAATGGGTGGCGATGGATTTCAGGACGTCCAGCAGAGTCCGGCCGCCGCAGTCCGTCTGCAAGATCTCCGCGTCGCCACTCTGCTTGATGAAATCCTGTACCGCGGTAAACAGCCACAACGGCGCATCGCTGGTGTCGCGGTTGGACACATCTTGACCGCGAATAACATTGGGTAGCGTGCCGCGGGATTCAAAATGCGCGAATTGTTCGATAATCTCACGGCATTCGTTGGTGAAACCGGCCGGAATCAAGCCACGCAGACAAATCAGGGTATCGCGCCCCCAGTCCAGGAACCACGGATAACCGGCGATTACGGTGTGGCGTTCGTCGCGTTTGACGATAAAATGACCCAGGGCATAGCGCATGGCCACCTCCAGCGGTAAATGCTCCGGCATCTTGCGAACGATCGGTTGCTTGACCGGTTCCGCGTCGTTGACCTCGGCAAACAGTACCCGGTTTTCGCCTCCTTTCAATTCAAATTGGAAATAACCGGGGCTGAATAAATCGGTATGGGCTTCCAGGCCGCGCTCCTGTTCCAAGGGCAGGGCTACCATATATTGCCACTCCGGTTGACGGCAGAACTGGCTCTGATCCAATCGCAAGGTCAGCTTGTGGTTTTTGTCCGGGGCAAATATCACCTGGCCGTTTTCCTCGGAAATCGACTTGGGAAATTGCTGTTCCGGCCCGGTATAAGCATGAGTCACTTCATGGACAATCCGGCATTCCAGATCCGGGCGGAGGATGATTTTTACCGGGAAATGATCTTCCAGGCTGTTGGGAGTATTGGCGTTCGCCACCCGTTCGAACGCCAGCGAAATAGCATCGCCTTCGTCGGACATCCGGAGCGTTATGGTCAGGTCGATCGTCTTGCCTTGTCCGGCGACGATGTTGAATTCCCAACTGATTGTATTGTTTTGCTCGCTCAGAAAACGGGTCTGGCTGGCCAGATTGATTTCATGCGAATATCCCTGGTAAACCACCCAGCCGCGGCAGCGCGTGAACATGACGGTCGAATCAACCGGTACGTTGCGGTCGATATTGGCCGCCAGCAGCGCGGTGTATTTGCCGCGAAGCTCCGCCCAGTTGGCGCAGACCAGGCTGTAGCCGCTGAGCTTGGTTGTGCACAAACCGAAATAATAATCCTTCTTCAGTTCCTCGTGAGTCACAACCGCGTGACAATCGATTTTCTCCAGTTGCGGAAGCAACATGATTTCGGCGGTCGAATGTTCCGCTTTTTTATCATTGAAAATCACCAGCCGCAACTTCAGTGTTTCTATATAATTTTTGTTGTTGTGCAAGTTGGTTATCGCCGCATAAAACCGGCCGTCCTGCAGCGGCATGCAGGCCATTGAAATAATGGTGGTCTTGCCCTTGAACAGTTCTACCTTGAAAAACGTCGGGGAATAAACAATCAGCACATTGCCGTGCGGCACCATTACCGTGCGGCGCTGATCGATGCCGTCATGCCATTCCGTCACCGCCGGCAGGTCGGTTTTCTGGATTTTCATGCAAACCTGATAGGGATCGGTCTGCAGCTCCGATTCAAAATCGTCGGGACGGAACTCCTCTAAATCACCGAAACCGTGAAATTTGGTGATCAGTTCCGCCGCCAGCGCCCGGCGTTTCTGCCGCAGAATCTTTTCCGGAAAAATCCATGGTCTTGCCAGCTCCCGATTCAACTCATTTAATTCACTCTCGCTCGAAGTCAAACACCTCACTTCGCCCGGACGCATATTATAAATGACTTTGCCGGTTTGATTCAGATTGAACTGCTCCCCGCTCAATAGATCGTAAAGACCACTGCAAGGGAATACATCGGCCGGCCAGTCGACGTCTTGAGCTTTTTCCGCATCGAGGTTCACCAACACCAGAACGGCGGTTTCACTCTCGGCGGACTTGCGGTAAAGCGCCAGGCTGTTGCCGCTCCTGCCTTGAATCAGCTTCAAGATCGACCCCGGACAAAATGCCGGATGGATCGCCAGTATCGTCTGGAGGCGGCGGATTTCCTGTGCCTGATTTTCCAGTGAGTTCCAGTTCAGGGAAGGGGAGCCGTGTACGTCGACCCGCTCGGTGGCAAACCATTCAACCCCGTTGGTAATGCCAAACGCTCCGTCCACCGACAACAACGCCGACATCGCGGTGCGCATTTTTGCATAAACTTGGGATTTGGCGGCCAGCCGCAGATTGTCGTGAGTTTCGGCGAAATGAGTCTGCAAGCCGCGGGTCTGGCTCACCGGATAACACCAGTTCTGCAAATAATAAGTAATCTGATCCCGGTCATAATTCTGAAACAGCTCCGAGTAAGCCCAATCCAGTCCGCCGGAGCCGAGAAGTTGCTCCACCGTCGCCAGCGGCCCGCCCAGCCCTTCCAACAAAAATACCGCATTGGGATACTCATGCCGCACCTTGGCCGTGATATAAACCCAGGCGTCATACGGCAGCATATAACCGGCGTCGCAACGGAACCCGTCCACGCCATGCTTGCACCAATACAGAAACACTTCGGCCATCAGGTGATGAACCTCCGGCAGCCGGTAATCCAGCTTGGACAAATCCGCCCAGACCACATCCCAGGCTCCCGGACTCTCAAAAGTTCCGTCCGCCCCCCTGACATACCACTTCGGATGCTCGCAGTGAAGCCGCGAAGCCCACCCCGTATGGTTGACCGGGATATCCAGAAATACCCGCGAACCCCGCGAATGTATCGCATCCACCAACTCCAGGAATTGCTCCAGCGGCGTTGCCTTGACGTCGAACTCAGCCAGCGCCGGATCCACCGCAAAATAGTCCAGCGAAGCGAAAGGACTGCCGTAACGCCCCATTTTCCCATACGTGGTAGGAGTCGGGTGGATCGGCAGCAGCTGAATAATCCTGCTGCGCAAAGTCCCGATAATGAAGTCAAGTTGCTTGATGACGTCGCGAAACGTGCCGGATGGCGGTATGACCGTATAACCCTTGTCATCAAAAGCCTTGGCGATTTTTTCGTCGCCGCTGCTCTCGTTGGGTGTCATGTTCTTGCTGAATTGGCGCGGAAATACCGCATAAATCGTATTGGCGCAATAATTCTCCGCCGGTTCAACCTTGACCGTGGTATTGCCGTTGCCCTCGGCCCAGACCGGCTCGGCGCTGCCGTTTTTCCGATACCAACACTTGGCCTCAAAGATTCCCACCTCATGCAAGGCCAGATGAATTTCATACATGCCGTCGGCGACTCTGCGCATCGGCAGATCATGCCATGCCCGGTCCAGAATCGGCTTGTTCAATTCGGTGAAGTTTATCCGCTCCGAACGTGCCATGTCAGCCCGCCCCAGATTGGTTCGCAGAAAAGCTTCCCCCTCGGGCATATCTTTAATTTCCAGCTGAAAACTTACCGTATCTCCCCGGTAAAACATCAATCTTTTTCCTGGCACAGGGCTTTGACTAATCACTTTAATTTACTCCATGTAATATCATAAAAGCAATATACCCCGCTCCCCATCAAATATCAACACCCCGAAAAATAAATCTAAATAAAGTGAAATCCAATTTGCAATTTACCAAAAGCAGATTATTTTATAGCTTCATGTCAAACGACACTGCCCCGTGGTGTAACGGTAGCACAAGTGATTCTGGTTCATTTTGTCGAGGTTCAAATCCTTGCGGGGCAGCCATCCTTTTTATTTCTTATTATCCTTAATGACCTCAAGCTTTCGCAACCGTAAACCTATCCCGTTTGGACAATTATAAGGTCAGGTGGCACTCATACACGGAAGAATACATATCATCACTGGGGATATTCGCCGATGCGATCATCTCGCTCATGGCCTGTCTTGCCAAGCAGGAACGCATCCGAATCTCGGAACGGACCAAAGCCGGTCTCGCCCGTGTCCGAGCCAAGGGGACTACGTTAGGCCGTCCGAGGACCGCTCCCGAAACCATTCACCGGGCCAAAGAACTTAAATCACAAGGATTATCATTTGCGGCCATTGGCCGTGAGCTCAACGTCACGAAAGTTCGTGCTTACCAACTTTGCAAAGAACAGTAACCAACCAGCAGGAGAACACCCCATGAACACCAACCTCGCATTTAAACTCGACTATACGGATTACGCCATTAAGATGGGAACGGAAGGCGACATCTTCCAAACCATCCTCGACGATTATGAAAAACTCGGTCTCGTCGGCGAAGAAACGAATAAACTCATGGCCTATCTGGCCGCCACGTCCCGGTTAATGGATAAACCGCTGAACATTCTGGTCCTGTCATCCTCGGGCGCTGGCAAGTCGACCTTGCAGGACAAGACCCTGAAACTCATGCCACCCGAATCAGTCATCCGGGCATCTGCGATCACGGACAAGGCCCTGTTCTACATGAAATCCCTCAAAAACAAGCTACTCGCATTGGAGGAAGCGGCAGGAGTTAAGGACACCTACGCCATTCGTACCCTCATCAGTGAAGGCTATCTCGCACAAGAGGCGGTAAGCGGTGGTCAAGGCCAATCCCGCTACGTCGAAGGCGGCTGTTCCATCTTCCAGACGACCACTAATCCAGAAATCAACCCGGAAACGAAAAGCCGCTTCTTCGTCCTCGGTGTCGATGAAAGCCGTGAACAAACCCGTCGCATATTGGAATTGCAACGTAAAGCCCATACCCTCGCCAGACTGAAAACCAACACCGAAGTTGACGGTATCGTTGGCAAACATCAAACCTTCCAACGATTACTCGAACCCTACGCCATAGTCAATCCCTACGCCGATGAGCTTTTTTACGAGGATGATCGTTTACAGGCCCGGCGTGACCAACCGAAGTTCCTGCAACTGATCAGCACCATCGCCCTTCTACGCCAGATGCAGAAAAAGGTCAAACGCTACGAAACCATCGAATACATCGAAGTAGACCGTACCGACATCGACATGGCCGTAAAACTGGCTTCCGAGCTTCTCGGCGTTTCACTGGACGATCTCTCCCTTCCAGCCCGTGATCTCCTGCACCAACTTTTGGCGATGGGCCGCAAGACCTTCACCCGAAGCGAGGCCATGCAACACACCGGATGGGCCAAGACCCGCCTCCACACCCACCTGACCGAATTGATCGAAATGGAGCTCGTGGTCAAACAATCCGGCAAACAAAACTGCCTCCAAATCTATAAATTATTGTATAACGGCGAAGGCCAAGACGGAAGAAAATTCTGCATCGGTTTGACTACCGATCAGTAGGTGTTCCGGTGGTGTTCTGGAAAGAACTCATTAAGTTGATCAACCAATTTACCGAGGTCAACCTGATATACAGGTGGCAGGATAGCTCAGTCGGTAGAGCAGAGGACCCGCCCAGTTAACTCTTGTCTTTAATAAATCAGGACTTGAAAATTCGATAAATTTGGTTACATTTTGGTTACACTTCCGGTTCGGAAGTGATCAAGAACAAGGTTTTTTAACAATCAGGCGAAGAAAACGAATCAGGAACGGTTCTTTTGATGTTTCCCCCTCAAACGGCACAAAAAAAAGGTTCTCCGTCGGTTTGTGCCACGCCGTAGCCGGAACCCCTGCGCAGTCAAGTCGCAATCCGGCATAACCGTTCGCTTCGCTCCCTATTATTCCGTTTGAGGCTTGACAGCTTCGGGAACCCGGCTGGAGATGAGTTGTGGTTTCCGAAAAAAATTCGGAAACCTTTTCAAAAAAAGAAGCGACTGGTCGCATCAGGCTCTATGTTTTAGTTATCACACACAAACATGGAGGTGAATACGATGTCGACCAGTCTAATGTACCATACACAGGGAATCCGTAATTTTCAACACGAAAGCTATCGATTCGACGGGAAATGTGTTATTGAACGTATTCATCGAAAGTCTCAACGTTGCCCGGACTGTGGTAGCAGCAATGTCACGGTGAAGTACCTGAGATGCCGTCAGGTGAAAGGGCTGCTATGCGGCTCAAAAGAGATGCTTTTCGAGTTCGATGTGCATCGGATTTATTGTCCGAAATGCGGACAAAGGAAACTTGAAATTTTTGATTTTTTGTCGCACCCAAAGGCTCGGATCACGAAAAGTTTGGAACGGACGATCATTGAGATGCGTCCGAAAATGTGCATTACGGATTTGGCTGATCACTATGGTGTATCCTGGCACACGGTCAAAAATTGCGAAAAGTGTCATCTTGCCCAGAAATATCGAACCATTAAGATTAAAAATGTCCGCGGTATCGGCATTGATGAGATTTATGTGAGCCGCGTTCGAAACGAGAAGTATTTGACTGTCGTTCGGGATATAGAGTCCGGCGCAGTTCTGTTTGTCGGAGAAGGGAAAGGTGTTGAAGCGTTGGCGCCATTCACCGAAAAGCTAAGACGTTCCAGCGCAAAAATCGAATATATCACCATGGATATGTCGAACGCTTTCGCATCTTGGGCGAAGACGAATTGTCCGAACGCGGAGATCGTTTACGATCATTTTCATGTCATCAAGTTGATGAATGAACGCTTGGACAATGTTCGTCGCCGAACCGTCAAGGAACTCGACGAAAAAGAGGCGGAATTCCTGAAAAAGCAACGCTATCTTTTCCTTCATAACCGTGAAGATCTCACCCCGGAATGTACTTTGCTGCTGAACAATTTGCGGGGCATGTTCAAAGAACTCGGCGACACTCATTTAATGAAGGAGGCTTTGCGTGGAATATATGCCGTTGCAGAAGATGAATTACAGGCAAAAGACGCATTTCAACGATGGTCCGACATGGCCGATGAAACAAACGTACCGGAACTTATATCAATGGCTAAAACCATCCGAAATCATCTTTCAGGTATCGTCGCATACTGGCGTTATGATCGCGTAACCAACGCCTCCATGGAGGGATTCAACAACAAAATCCGTTGGCTTGCCTATCAGGCATATGGATATCATGATTATGAATACTTCAAGCTTAAAATATATGACCTTCCGAAAACTTCCACTCAAAAAAAGCTATGAGTTATGGCACAAACCGATGGAGAGGC
>JAVBRM010000065.1:0-83159 GCA_031548025.1 Victivallaceae bacterium
GGTTTGAAAGTTGAAAAAAACACGGATGCACGCTACATTATCGTTATCAAGGATAACATCGAGGCTGATCATGACGGAGAAAATCGAACGTCCCGACTGGGACAACTATTTCATGGAAATAGCTCATGTGGTGGCGCGGCGCAGTAACTGCAGTCGACGTCTGGTGGCGGCGGTCATCGTCAAAGACAACCGGATTATTTCAACCGGTTATAACGGTACCCCGCGGGGGATTCGGAATTGTAATGAGGGAGGGTGTCCGCGTTGTTCCAATCCGGAGGTGGCCTCCGGAACCGGGCTGGCTGATTGTTATTGTAGCCATGCCGAGGAAAACTCCATTGTCCAGGCGGCCTATCACGGCATTTCGGTAAAGGATTCGATCCTGTATACAACCTTCAGTCCTTGTCTACAATGTTCGAAAATGATTATCAACGCCGGTATTTCCGAGGTGGTTTATCATCGCGAGTATTCGATTGCCGACGCTGCCCTCGTGCTGCTGCGCGAGGCAGGGATTTGCGTCAGACCACTGATTACCTCGGATGAGAAAAAAGAATTGGGATTAGCTTAAACGGGAGGTCATTATGAAGCACCTGATTTTTCTATTGTTGGGATTTTGTCTGGCGGCGGTTGGGGCCGACGATCCGTTAATGGCGGCGGCGAAAAAATTCCGGCAGGAAATTGCCCCCAAAAATGCGGATTACGAGCTGGTTTATTTCATGACTGGCAAGTTTAACGAAGAAAACGTCAATATTTACCGTTTCGAGCCGAATAAAGAAAAAAAGGTCAATCTCAACGGTCCGCGGATTGTCGTGGTGCTCAATGAAAAAGGGGAATTGCGGGAATTTGCCCGGGTGAATGAATCACTGTTGCGCCCGCCGGCGATGAGCGAAGAAAAAGCCCGCGAGGAAGCCTTGGCTTTTCTCGCGAAATACGCCCCGGATTTGAAAGATGTGAGCTTCCAGTGGGTAAGCACCCGCAAGCTGAAATTGATCGACAATCAGGGGCGGACTCATGTGGTCGTCGGTACCTGGGCCAAATACCGCGATCCGCAAAGTGGACGTTATCTCTGGGTATTGTTCGGGGCGGATGGCGGCGTCATGGAGTTCGACCGCGAGAGCGTTTGGAGTTTCATCCGCGGCGGCCGGGTCACCGAGCGCTGGCTGGACGACGATTGGTTCGGCAGGCAGATGGAGAAAAAGAATTAGGAAATTCTTTAATAACAGAAAACCGGTGTAACGTATTTTTTTCGTCACACCGGTTTTTTGTTATGCCACAACTGAATCGGCATATTCAGCAATTTCCGATTCTCTTATTCGCAGGATTGTTTGTCCTCTGCTTTGGTTTTGTTGTAGAGCTGTTCGATTACCGATACCATGACCTTGAGCTCGTCAGGATTGATATCCTTGGTCATCTGTCGGGTTTGCTGGGCCAGGAATTTACTGATTTTGCCTAATTCCTGCGTCATCTTGTCTGTGATTCTGATCTGGATCGAACGGCGGTCAGTTATACTTTGAGTGCGGACAAATATACCCTTTTTAACCAGGGCATCCACCATTTCCGAGGCGGCTGCCGCGCTGAGGTTGCCTCTTTTGGCAAGCATTTTCAGGGTTATTCCTTCCGGATGCTGTTCGACCATGTACATGACATGGCGCACTGTTTTCAGTTGCCGGTGGGTCAAATCCTTGAAATTATCAAGATACTCAAGGTCCGGAGAACTGCTGATCTGGTCTCTCAGGTGATCCGTCAAATAAAACAGCATCAACCAAAGATCGTCGTGTTTATCCCCTTGCATAATTTCCTCCTCTAAATTATTTAGGATGTCTTAAATATAATTCAATTCATTACGAATTCAAGTATTCTTGATAAAATTTTTCTTGATACTATATTTAATATTGATTAATACTGGAAAATCATATGAATCGCGGTAAACCGGAAAAATATATTGCGCTGGCGGAAGAAATCCGCCGGATGATCCATGACGAAAAGATGAAGCCGGAGACTCTGTTGCCGTCGGAAAGAACCCTGGCGGCGCGTTTTGAGGTCAATCATCTGACGTTGCGGAAAGCGTTGCGCTTGCTTGAACAGGAAAAACTGATTTACAAAATTCCGAGCATAGGCAACTATGTCGGTTCGCGCCCGTATGGCGGCAAAGGCAAAAAATTGATCGGCTTCATGTTTCCCGACCATGAGATATTTTTTTACAATATCCTGGCCGAGTTGGAAGGGCGGCTCTCCAGCGCCGACCTCCATCCGGTAATTCAAATGACCAACAGTATTCGCCGCAAGGAAGAAGATTTTCTCAAATTCTGCATGGAGGAGGAAATTGCCGCTCTGATCGCGGTGCCGAATAGCGAATGCCAGGCATTGTACCGTGAATTGCCGTTTCCGGTGATTTTTTTTGATATCTTTTTACAGGGGTTGCCGATACCGTACGTGATTTCCGACGATTATGCGGGGAGCGCCAAGGCGACTCAGCATTTATTGAACCAGGGACACCGGCGTATCGCCCACATCGGCAGCATGCATGAACGTACATCGGAAATGCGGGCCCGGGGGTATCTCGACACCATGCGCCGCGCCGGAGTCGAACCCGCCCCGGAGTATTTGAAGCGCAAGGAACCGACCCGGCAATGGGGATTTTATGCCGCTCAAGAGCTATTTCTGCTGCCGGAACCGCCGACGGCCGTTACCTGCGGCAACGATACCATCGCCGCCGGAGTGATTCGTGCTTTGGCGCAATTGGGACTCCGAATTCCGGATGATTGCGCGGTAACCGGCTTCGGCAATACCGATGTGGCCGAGGACCTCGACTTGACCAGTGTCAGCCAACAGACCTCGCAAATCGCCCTGGCGCTTTGGAATCTGCTCCGTATGCAGCTCGCCGGCCGCAAAACCCCGCCCGAAATCACCATCAACACCACCCTGCAGGTTCGAGCCTCCACCACGCCCACTCATTGAAAGCGCTCTCCGTGTGGAACCTTCCCCTCGAATTTAACTCTGGAAAAATATCCGGTAAATACTTGTATTTCTTATGTTAGCAAGATATAGTATAAATAACTGTAAGAACGACAGGATAAGTCAGTTTTTGTGGAATGACTGCGACTTCAGAATCCGGGGAGTTTCATTTCCGGGGGTTGACGTCGCGATTCCGCAATGTTTCTGAATCCTGTCCTTCTTCATAACCATCAGCCGCCTGCCGAGTTAGGCTGTGCGGTAAATTAAGGAAAAAGGACAATATGCCCGAAGAAAAAGTAATCTGTCAGATTGCGGATAACCGCAGTATCGAAATCTCCAGTGGAAAGCTTGCCAACCTTGCCAACGGCGCCTGTGTATTGCGCCAGGGCGACACCACTTTGCTGGTGGCTTGCAGTTCCGACAAGGCCCGCCCCGGAACCGACTTCCTGGCGCTGACCGTGGACTACCGTGAAAAATACAGCGCGGCCGGCCGTTTCCCTGGCGGCTTCATCAAACGTGAAGGACGCCCGAGCGACCGCGAAATCCTGACTTGCCGGATGGCTGACCGTCCGGTCCGTCCGCTGTTCCCGAAAGGTTTCTTCGATGAAATCCAGATTCAGGGTCTGCTGTTGAGTGCCGACGGCGTCAACAATCCCGATATTCTGCTGATTCTCGGTACCTCTGTATCGCTGATGCTTTCCGACCTGCCTTTCATGGGCCCGATCGGCGCGGTGCGCGTCGGTTATGTCGACGGCAAATTCATCGCCAACCCCACTTTTGAAGAAATGGCCAAGAGCGAACTCGAAGTGGTTTATGCCGGAGTTGCCGATAAAGTCATCATGATCGAAGGCGAAGCCAAGGAAATCTCCGAGCAGTTGCTGGCCGACGCCATGCGTTTTGCCAATGAAATCGTCAAAAAGCAGATCGATGCCCAGGTTGAACTGGCCGCCAAAGCCGGCAAAGCCAAGAAAACTCCGACCCTCCACCTGGTGCCGGAAGAACTCGACAAGGCCCTTCGTGAATTCTGCAAAGAACGCATCGAAAGCGTTTGCACCGTTCCCGGCAAGAGCGAACGGATCGAAGCCATGAACGCCCTGCTGGGCGATGCCAAGGCGGAGTTGGCTCCGAAATTTGAAACCATCCCCGAGCTTGATCTCGAATTCAATAAATCTTTCGATGACCTGGTTCGCGATGTTACCCGTCAAGTGATTCTGGAAAAACAGTTCCGTCCTGACGGTCGCGGCATTGATGATATCCGTCCGCTTTCTGCGGAAGTCGACGTGTTGCCGGTGGTTCATGGCAGCGGGCTTTTCTCGCGCGGCGAAACCCAGGGCTTGGTAATTGCCACCCTCGGCGGCGAAAAGGATTCCCAGGAATACGACAATATCGCCAATGCTTCCCTTGAGGCCAATAATAAGCGTTTTTATCTGCACTACAACTTCCCGAATTTCAGCGTTGGCGAAGTCGGCCGTATCTCCGGTCCCGGACGCCGCGAAATCGGACACGGTAACCTGGCCGAGCGTTCGGTAGCTCAGGTGATTCCGGCGGATTTCCCGTATGTAATCCGTTGCGTTTCCGAAATCATGGCCTCCAACGGTTCGACCTCGATGGCTTCGGTTTGCGGCGCGACATTGGCGCTGATGGATGCCGGCGTGCCGATCAAGGCCCCGGTGGCGGGTATTTCCTGCGGCCTGATTACCGATGACAGCGGCAAAGAACTGCTGCTCACCGACATCATCGGCGCGGAAGACCACTTCGGCGATATGGACTTCAAAGTCTGCGGTACCCGTACCGGGATTACCGGTTTCCAGCTCGACCTGAAGCTGCCGGGAATTTCCATTGACCTGCTCTGTCAGGGAATGGAACGCAACCGTTTGGCCCGTTACAAGATTCTCGACGTGATCGAGGCCTGTATCTCCACTCCGCGTGAAAAGATCAGCCCCAGGGCTCCGCATATTGCAGTTGTCAATATCAACCCGGAAAAGATCGGCGCGCTGATCGGCCCCGGCGGTAAGAATATCAAGGCGATCACCGAAGAAACCAAGTCTTCGATCGACGTCGATGACAGCGGCCTGGTCAAAATCTTGGCTCCGAACGAAGATTACCTCGAAGAAGCCAAAGCCAGAGTGCTCGGTTGCACCGCGGAAGCCGAAATCAACAAGATCTACCGCGGCAAGGTCACCGGAATCAAGGACTTCGGCGCGTTTGTCGAAATCATCCCCGGAATCGAAGGCCTGCTCCATATTTCTGAAATGGCCGACTACCGGGTTCGCACGGTTACCGACATTTGCAACGAAGGCGATAACGTTACGGTCAAAGTCATTGATATCGATCCTTCCAGCGGTAAAATCCGCTTGAGCCGCAAGGCCGCCTTGAAAGAGCTCGATGAATAATCCGTAAAACGGAATTACAGCGACGGGTATGCAAATCCCGTCGCTTTTTTTATGTTTGTTGATTAAGTTATAGCTTAATAAATATTTCGTTTTGTTTTTTGGTAATTTGCTTTTTTGGACATAAAATATTATATTTATTTGATAAGTAAATACTTTATAAAAAATGATAAAAAATATCATTTCGACTTGACATTTGGTATCTTCCGGATTATCTTCTTTAAGGTAAAGACTCAAGCAAGGAGACAGAGTATATGACTGCATTATCTCAAATGGTAAAAGTTAAGAAAATTAAACAAAAAGAATTGGCGTTGAAGTTGGGAGTATCCAAGGCGGCTGTTTCGATTCAGTTGAAACATGGGGTCAAAACCATGCGTACCGCGGTGCGTTATTCGGAGATTTTGGAATGCAGTCCTCTTTTGCTGCTGGACGGTATCGGAATCGTGCGTAATTTTCATTGAGGCGGAAGACCCGTATAAGGTCCTCGCAAAATGTCCGGGTTTATTCAAGTGATAATTTGATTTATTCAATTTTCATGTTATAATTTCAAAAGCATTTCAGAGTGATGGAAATGCAGAGCCATAATTTGGAGAGACATGGATATGAAGCTTCACTTGCAGAATGTGGGACAGATCACGGATGCATCGATCGATTTTGGTGATTTGACTGTGTTTGTGGGGCCGCAGGCGTCCGGCAAGAGCATTTCCCTGCAATGGGTTAAATTGCTTAATGATCTCGGAGCAGTCCAGGATGATCTGCAAAAACAGGGATTGGCTTGGCGAGATGGCCTTGATTCCTTTTTCAATATATATTTCGGAGAAGGAATGTCTTCGATGTGGGGAAAAAAAAGCAAGGTAACCTGGCAAGGCAAGAACGTTGATATAAAGCAGAAATTTCTTCGGCAGGCAAAAAATAAAAAGGAAAATGTTCTGTTGATTCCCGCTCAGCGGGTATTGGCGCTTCGCGACGGCTGGCCGCGGGCATTCAGTGATTATACTGCCGGCGATCCTTATTCGGTGCGTTCGTTCAGTGAGCATCTCAGACATTTGGTCAGCGACAAAAGAACATTGCTTTTCCCGTGTTCCAATCAAATGAAAGAAGTATATCGAAATGCTCTTAATCGCAGTATATTTGGTGGTTTTAAGCTTGAAGTTGACAAACGATTGCAGAAGCGTCTGATTCTGAAGGATTCAAAAGATAATTCATTACCTTACATGGTTTGGTCGGCGGGGCAGCGGGAATTTGTCCCTTTGCTTCTGGGATTGAATGATCTGATGCCGGGAGGAAAGGTGACCAAGGGGAGTGAGGTTAATTGGGTAATTATCGAAGAGCTGGAAATGGGCCTTCATCCAAAGGCCATTACGGCGATTTTGCTGTTGATTCTGGAATTGTTGTTCAGGGGATACAAGGTCTGCCTCTCAACGCATTCTCCTCAGGTTCTGGAACTCCTCTGGGCCATGAAAATCTTAAGGGAAAATAATGCAGAGCCGGGTGACCTCCTGGCGCTTTTTGAGGCTGGACAATCTGCAGAACTGAAAAAAGTGGCAAGGGAAGTCTTGAACAAAGAACTGAAGGTATATTTTTTTGATTCTGATGATGGAAAAGTCAAAGATATTTCAAATCTGGAATCGTTTGGCGCTGATGGTGGGTGTTTCTGGGGAGGCTTGTTGAGCTTTACCGACAGAAGTAATGATGTTGTTGCAGATGTTGTTGCCAGAAACCAATAATGGGGGCGTTCCATGTCATTTAAATCTGATGTCCTTGCCATTGATCTTATTGCTTCGGGGTATAAAAATGGGTTGCAGGCGGTAAAGAGTGCTGACTCACATTTTCGGGTCAAAAATCCTCGCATGCTTTCTGGAAGCCTTGATATTGATACTACTTTAAAAGGCGCCATGCCCCAGGATCCGCGCTGGGATTATGTAGTGGCCTATAAAAAAGGAAGATCAGAGGGGTTATTCTGGGTGGAGGTCCACCCAGCCGGAAGTTCCCATAATTGTAAAGAAATAAAAAGAAAGCTGCAGTGGTTAAAAGAAGAATTTCTTCAGAATATTGCTCCTTCTTTGAAAAGTTATTCATCTCGTTATTATTGGGTTCCAAGCGGAGGCTATCATATGCTGACGCGTGGTTCCAGTTCGCGGGAACTTGCCAAGCTTGGTGTATCTGTTGTAAAGCCGTGCGTAATTGATTAATTAAATTGCGGAAATAAAGATGGTATTATTTCCAGTCGGCTAGTTGATTTTTCATGATCTTGTCTTATTATATTTAGGAATGGATATTGATAATATTAGAGAAAGAAATGTAGCTATGGCGGATGAGAAAAATTATACCGTTAATTTTAGCGAAATAGATAACTTGAATGCTACTGTGTTCCTGTCTAGAAGTTCAGGCTCGGAAGCTCAGGGAATCGAGTATCAGCTTGAAGGCGAACTGCCGGATATGTCGACTCCGGATTTCAACGAGAGATTCAAATTCATCTGCTATTTTGCCGCCGGTGGCATGGGGCAGGTGGGCAAAGCCAAAGATATGACCTTTGATCGTGTCGTGGCGGTAAAAACCCTGAAGGACAAGCATCGCGACGATCCCAGAGTCGTGAAGGCGTTTATTGAGGAATGCCGTTTGAATGCCCAGTTGGACCACCCTTCGATTGTTCCGGTTTACTCCATGGGAAAAAGGGACGACGGTGGCTGGGAAGTCATGATGAAGCTGATCAATGGGTCCTCTCTGGGGGTGTTCATTAAAAAGGCCCGCGAGGGCTATGGCGATAAAAAAATCAGTTTCCGGCAAGAACAATATGCGTTGTTTTCGCGTTTGGAATATTTCTTGAAAATCTGCGAGGTCATCGACTACTGCCACAGCCGGAAAATCGTCCATGGCGACTTGAAGCCCGACAATATCATGATGGGGCAATTCGGGGAAGTCTATGTCATGGACTGGGGATGTGCCAGATATATGAATTCCACACCGGAACATGTCAGCGGTACCCCGAACTATCTGCCGCCGGAATTCATCAAACACCGCAAGGTTACGGTCCTGATCGACGTCTATGCGTTGGGGATGGTTTTGTTCGAGTTGGCGACTCTGCTCAGGAGCAAAAGCAGTACTTCTTCCGTTACTGCCGCCAGCACCAGGCACAATGTTCATGAGCCGGAGATCTGGCATTTCCAGCCGGGCATGAAAGTCAGTCCCGCTTTGAAGGCGATCATCAACAAGGCGACCAACATCGATCCGGTCGAGCGTTACCAGAGTGTCAATGAGTTGGCCATGGACGTCCGGCATTTTATTTACAACGAAGAGGTTTCCTCGTATCCGGATAATTGGTTTCGCAGGGGCGTGCGCGTTATGTACAATAACCGGCTGAAAACGGTTCTGGTCATAGCCTCATGCTTTATTGTCATGGCCGCTCTGCTGTTTTTCAGTTATTACCGTGCCAACCAGGAAAAGCAGGAACTTGATAGGAGTATGATGCAGAGGGGCAAGCTTCAGGTTTATACGGATGACCTTGCGGTGATGCTCCGCCGAAAAATTTTCCTGGCTCACTCGCAGATTCTGCTGTTTGCGGACAATCTGGTTGAATTTACCCGGTTCCATAATCCGGATAAAAGCGTAAAGTATTACACTAACGAAGATTACAAAAATCCGGCAACTTCGCCGCCGGGAATGACTCGTGTCTCTTACTATCCGAATCCAATCAACCTGGAGAATATGGTGAGATTTCCATCTGCCATGCCGCCCCGGGTTGAGTTGATGGATGGCAATCAGTTTGTTTATATTTGTCGCAAGGTCATCGGTGCCGAGTTCGATAGCCAGGAAATCAGCAAGGTCGAACAGGGGCAGATTCTTACCGACGCCAATGTGATTCAGCGTTTGTTTGTCTGCTGGGAAAACAAAGAAGGCTACAGTTATCCGGGGGCCTACGACAATCCGCGGACCGAGGCCTATTCCATTCGCTGGAACAGTCCGGACAATTATAGCGATACGAAACGTATTTCCTGGAGCCTGCCCTATCTGGGAAATTCCGGTTTCTACCGGATTATCTGCCGTCATCCGCTGTTTACTTACAAAGGGGAATACCTGGGAATGGCCGCCATGGAAATGCGGTTTGAAAAACTGCTGGATCCTTTACTGAAAGCGCGTGCCAAAGATCCGGCTCACAAATTCTATTTCATCAATGAACGCGGCAGGCTGGTTGTGTATATTACCGCTACAGAAGTCATGTTGCCGGATTCTGACGGCAATTTCCCGGACGGGGTAAAAGCCTCCGATATCCTGGCTGCTTCCGACCGGCTTAATGCCAATAACTTTCAGCAATTCGTAACCAAAGTCGGCGACCGGAATCATTTCGTCTCCGGTGCCAAAATCGATATCATCGAAAGCACTCTGGTTCTGGCCATGGATGCTGTTGAGATGAAGCATCATCAGCACAACGATTGATTCAAATCAGTGTCCTTCGCCTTGTACGCGGTAGGGCTGTTTGACCCAAAGACGGTGCGTAACCGTTTTGCCCTTGGCGAGCCAGCGCCGTTCAAAATCGGTCTTGATTCCTTCCAATTCGGCCAGTCTGGCATCGTCCCGCTTAAAAATGCCGGAGCCATCCAGCAGCCGGGTGACGATTTCCAGGTAAGGTTGGTCGTCGGAGGAAAAATGAAACTCGCCATTGTCTTTCAACAGCCGGTGGAGTTGGCCGACGAACTCGGACGAGATCAGCCGGTGATGGCGGTGACGGTCCTTGGGCCAGGGGTCGGGACAGAGGATATGAATCCGGTCCAGCGAGTTGTGCGGCAGCAGGGCCCCCACCAGCAGTCGCGCTTCGGCCCGGACGGGCCGCATGTTTTCAAGCCGGCCTTGCCGGGCGCGGTTATCGCAGCGGCGGATTCTGCCCATCATGATATCCGCGGCCAGGAAAATCCGGTCGGGAAAGCGAATTGCGGCTTCCTGGGAAAAACGCCCGTTGCCGCAGCCAAGGTCCAGTTCGATTTTTCGGCCTTGCGGCAGTTCCAGCAGACGGTAAACATCGTCCAGCACAAGCAGTGCATCAGTTTCTTTATGACAATCCATACAAAAATAATCGTTTCCTGTTTTAAAATTACGTAAAAAATGCTATATTAAAATATCGTTGAATTATCCAATGTGCAATGTCATTATGAAAAAAGTATTGTTTATATGTACCGGTAACACCTGCCGCAGCCCAATGTGCGAAGCTTATTTCAAAACTTTGGGCGCCGGCGTGACGGCGGCTTCGGCGGGGATTCATGCCTATGACGGCGATGTCTCCTCCGAGCAGTCGCGCGAGGTCGCGGCCGAATTCGGTGGCGATCTGGCCGGATTTCGCAGCCGGCGCTTAACCCGGGCCATGCTTGCGGAAGCGGACCGGATTGTTACGATGGGCAGTGGGCATCGCGAGGCGGTTCTCAGAATAATGCCGGAAGCCGTGGAAAAAACGGTTTTGCTGTTGGGTAATCGCGATGTCGCGGATCCCTTTGGGGGATCGCTGTCGGTTTACCGGCGGTGTTTCGAGGAAATGAAGCCCGCCCTTGATGAGCTATATAAATCATTAACATAAAAAAGGATGCAGAGAATGATCAAAGACTGGTTCGGCAAAAAACTGAAAATGGCCATAGCCGCCGATCACGGCGGTTTCGAAATGAAAAAAGAATTGATTCCGTTGTTGGCAGCCAAAGGCATTGAGGTTCAGGATATGGGCCCCCATACTTTCGATCCGGCCGATGACTACCCGGATTTCGGGGTCGAAGCCGCCAAGGCGGTATACCTGGGCCAGGCTGATTGCGCGATTCTGCTGTGCCGCAGCGGCGTGGGAATGTCGATCGGCGCGAACCGGTTCCACAACGTGCGTGCTGCGATTCCCTTCACCCCCGAAGCCGCGAAAAAGAGCCGCGAACACAATTGCTCCAACGTTTTGGTAATTGGCGGCGACTGCATGAACTGTGCTCAGGCCATGCCGATTATCGATGCCTGGCTGGCGACTCCCTACAGCAACGATCCGCGCCACACCCGGCGTCTGGAAAAACTGGAAGTTCTCAGCTATGATGATATCGCCGCGGTGCGCCACGCCGACCCGCAGATCGCCGAATGGATCGACGAAGAAGCCGTTCGCCAGGACGAAGGCATTGAGCTGATTGCCTCGGAAAACTACGCCAGTTGCGCCATCCGGTCCGCTCAGGGCTCGGTTCTGACCAACAAATATGCCGAAGGCTATCCCGGCAAGCGCTATTACAACGGCTGTGAATTTGTCGACAAGGTCGAAGCTCTGGCGATCGAACGCGCCTGCAAGCTTTTCGGCGCGGAAGCCGCCAACGTCCAGCCGCACTCCGGCAGCTCTGCCAACCAGGCGGTCTACTTTGCCCTGCTGAGCCCCGGCGACACCGTTTTGGCGATGAGCCTGGATCACGGCGGCCACCTGACTCACGGCCATCCGCTGAACTTCAGCGGCATGCTGTTCAATATTATCCCCTACGGTGTCAAACAGGATACCGAAGTGATTGATTATGAAGAAGTCAAGGAATTGGCGCTTCAGCACCGCCCGAAAATGATTCTGGTCGGCGCCAGCGCTTATCCGCGGACGCTCGATTTCAAGCGTTTCCGCGAGATTGCCGATGAAGTCGGCGCTTGTCTTTTCGTCGATATGGCGCACATCGCCGGTCTGGTGGCGGCCGGATTGCATCCGAGCCCGGTTCCCTATGCCGACGTGGTCACCACCACCACTCACAAGACCTTGCGCGGACCTCGTTCCGGCCTGATTCTCTGCCGTGAACAGTACATCAAACCGATCAATTCACGGGTATTCCCCGGCCTGCAGGGCGGACCGCTCGAGCACGTGATTGCCGCCAAGGCCATCTGTTTCGCCGAAGCCATGGAAGACTCCTTCAAGGAATACCAGGCCCAGGTCTGCAAAAACGCCAAAGTTCTGGCCGAAGAAATGATCAAGCACGGTTTCCGGATTGTCTCCGGCGGTACCGACAACCATCTGATGCTGGTTGACCTCCGTCCGAAGAACGTCACCGGCAAAGTCGTGGCCAACGGTCTTGACAAGGCCATGATCACCGTCAACAAGAACATGATCCCGTTCGACCCGGAAAAACCCTTCGTCACCAGCGGTATTCGTATCGGTACCCCGGCGGTGACCACCCGCGGCATGAAGGAAGCGGAAATGGTGAAGATTGCCGATTTCATCAATCGTGCGGTTGCCGTGATCGAAGATGAAGAAGCCTTGAAAGCGATTGGCGAGGAAGTCAAAGCATTTACCAAAAACTTCCCCCTTCCGCATTTTTAATTCCCAGGAGTGATAGAAAAATGATTGATATAAAGTTAGTCCGCGAAAACCCGGAAATGATAAAAGCCAATTGCTTGAGACGCGGCTGTACGAATGTGAATATCGACCAACTGGTGGCGGACGACGCCGCTTGGCGTCAGGCGGTCCAGAAGACCGAAAGCCTCCGCGCCGAGCGCAACCGCCTGAGCAAAGAGTGCAAGGACAACCCGGAAGCCCGCGAACAGGTCAAGAACCTGAAAGTCGAAATGGAAGCTCTGGAAATCCAGACCGCTGAACTGGCCAAGAAGGTCGATGAACAAGTAAGCTGGCTTCCCAATCTGTTGGCCGCCGATGTGCCGGACGGCAAGGATGACGCGGATAATTTCGAACTCCGCAAGGAAGGCGTGATCCCGACATTTGATTTCAAGCCCCGCGATCATCAGGAACTCGGCGAATTGCTCGATATTATCGACACCGCCCGCGGCGCCAAAGTTGCCCAGGCCGGATTCTATTTCTGGAAAGGGAAGGGCGCCATGCTCTGCCAGGCCCTGTTCTTCTGGACCCAGCAGGAGTTGGTCAAGCGCGGTTTCACGCTCTTCATGTCGCCTTGCGCGGCGAAGGCCAAAACCCTGTTCGGTACCGGCTACCTGCCGTTTTTCGCCGACCAGACTTATCAGCTGCAAGATGAAGACCTGGCCCTGATCGGTACTTCCGAGCAGACGCTGGTCGGTTATCATGCGGACGAAACTCTCGACGGCGACAGTCTGCCGTTTTGTTACACCGCCTATACGCCGTGTTTCCGGACCGAGTCCGGCAGCTACGGCAAGGCGTCGCGCGGCATTTTCCGGGTGCATCAGTTCAATAAGGTCGAACAGATCGTATTCTGCCGCCCCGAAGATTCGCCGAAATTCCATGATTTCTGCCTGGAAAATGAAGAATACCTGCTGAAACAACTGGGCATTCCGTATCATGTCGTCAACGTTTGTGTGGGCGATATGGGCGCTCCGGGTTACAAGAAGTACGATATCGAAGCCTGGTTCGCCGGATTCGGCGGTTACCGGGAAGTTACTTCCAATACCAACCTGACTGATTTCCAGAGCCGCCGCTTGAATATCAAGTACAAGAGTAAAGACGGTGCGCGTGATTTTGTCCATACCATCAGCGCCACCGCCATGACCGAACGCGCGGCAATTGCCATTATCGAAAACAACCAGCAGGCCGACGGTACGGTGATCGTGCCGGAAGTCCTGCGTCCCTTCACCGGTTTTGACAAAATAGAGCCCGCAGGGAAATGAATAAAGAACTCAACATCTGGTTCCACACGGGAATGATTATAGCCGCAGCCATGTTTTTGCCTGGCTGCGGCGATAAGTCCGCCCCGGTGAAACCGATGGATGATGACCGTACCCAGGCGGTGGACAAGGTAAGGGGCGAGCGCCAGGTTCTCGCCCGTTATCAGGGATTGGCCCGCGGACAGTATAATTTGAATGATTATCTTCTGCTGCTGCACGAGTCCGAATGGCGTGAAACCGCCGGAACGAAAAAAGCTGAGGCCAGAAAAAAATTGCAGGAAAAAGGCAATGCCGAAATCAAAAAACGGCAAGACGATTTCAAGCGGCTGCAGGAGGACCACCGCAACAGCCGAACGCTGGATACTTCGACGCGTCTGAAAAATACGGCGTCGGAAAATTTGAATCTGGGATTGCGGATCGCTTCGGCGGCGGTTCAGCGTCAGGACCTCTCCTTGAAAAACCGGGAAATGAAGTTCAATATGGAAAAAGAAAAAATGGACCCGGAAAAGCGCAATACCGAAGAGGAAACGATAAAAAAAGCCCGCGAGGCTTGCAATAAACGGAAAGCCGATATAAATTTTGTTTATGACAAACGGGACGCGGTAATCGCGTTGGCCACGAAGTGAAATAGAAATTAGTTGGAGGTAGCAAAAATGAAGATGATGGGTTTAATGGGATTGGCGGCGGCATTTATGTTTATGTCGGCAAGCGACAGCTATGCGCAAGCCAAGAAACCTGCTTCGGGAGCGCCACCGCGTTTTGATATCCAGAAAGATGCTCCCAATATCGAGGCCGGCAAGGTCGCGGTCCTGGTCAATGCCAAGGAATACGAGCGCGTCATGTATGGCAAGGAACTCAATGAGATCAACAAAAGAATCAAGGAAATAACCCCCAAGGAAGGCGCTCAAGCCAGTGAAGAGGTTAAGGAAGAGTTGACCCAGTTGAAAGCCAAGCTCGATGAAATCGCCGCCAAAGCCGCCGCCGAAGTCGGTGGACGGGATGAAGACGTGAATAAGTTGCTGGACGAATACCGGAAAAACCCCAGCAATTTCAGAGTTCTGCAGCAGATCAAAAAAGTCGCTACCGACAATATCAATTTCGTTATTCAGTTTGAAGACCAGGTTTTGGTCGGCTTGAAAGGAAATGTTGACCGTCAGCGGGCGGCTTTTACCAAAAATAAAGATAAATGGGATGTTTCCCGGCGTGACAAAGCCCTGGCCGGCATTGAGAAGGCCGGCGCCGAGTATACCAATCGTTCAACCAAGCGTAACTTGATTTATGACGGACGCTACCGTTTCGTTAATGCAGTGGTTGAAGGTGCTAAAAAACCATCAGTTGCTCAAAAATAAATATTACGGAGATAATGAATGAAAAAAGTTTTGCTGGTCTTGTTTTTGTGTGGAGTTTTTGGCGTTTATGCGCAGCACCCCACTGCCAATAATAAGTTATATGTCGCTCCAAACAGTGATAAATACAAGATACTCAGTGTTATGATCGACCTCAATGAATATGAAGAGTTCGTCTATTGGGCAGAGATCGACAAAGTCAAGGCCAAGCTGTTGGTGCTCAAAGAAAAATTTTATGAAGACAAGGAAAAAGCCGATGCCGCGCGGGATGAATTGGTGAAAGAGCGGATCGAAATTCGCCGGAAAGCCGAGTTCGCGATCAACAGCCGGGACAATGCCGCCAGAGACCGGGCACACGATTATATTACCGCTCCCGGAGTCCGGATTTATAAGAACTTCCGTGAACAGATTATCTCAAATATTGAGTTTGCCCTTGATTATGAGAATAAAGTCATCAACAAATTGGTCAAGGACACAAATTGGTACGAGAAGCAATTGCGGGACAACTCCAAGCTCACCCTTGAAGGCATCGCCAATTGCCGCGAAAATATCGCCAAGCGCCAGGACGAATTGAAGAAACGGTATGCCAGATGCCGCAAATGGCAGGAAATCAAATCCGACATCAACAACAAAATGCCCGTTCTCGCGCAGGCCATCACCGATTCGATGTCCGCCACTGAATAACTGGGTAGTAGCCCCGGGCTGCCGATGAAAAAATATATTCATATCGATATGGATGCGTTTTATGCCTCGGTGGAACAACGGGACAATCCGGAATTGCGCGGCAAAGCAGTGATTGTCGGGGGGGATCCCGATAAACGCGGCGTAGTCAGCACCTGTTCATATGAAGCCCGTAAATTCGGCGTCCATTCCGCCATGCCCACCAGCAAGGCGGTTCGTTTGTGTCCGCATGGAATTTTCATCCACGGCCGGATGGAGGTCTATGTGGAAGTATCGCGGCAGATCCGGGCGATCATGCATGAATTCACCGATTTGATCGAGCCGCTGTCGATCGACGAAGCCTATCTGGACGTTACCGAAAACAAAATCGGCTGTCCCTCCGCCACCTGGGTTGCGCGAATGCTGAAACAGCGTATCCACGAAGAAACCGGGTTGACCGCTTCCGCCGGAGTGTCGTTCAGCATGTTCTTGGCCAAAATTGCCTCCGACATGCACAAACCCAACGGCCTGACCGTGGTTACGCCGGAAGAAGCGGAAGCGCTGCTGGAAAATCTGCCGATCGGTAAATTCTACGGCATCGGCAAAGTAACCGCCGCCAAACTCGAGAAATACGGCATCTACAAAGGCGCCGACTTGAAAAGAATGTCGCTGGCAACCCTGCTGGAACTGATGGGAAAAAGCGGCAAATACTACTATGACATCGTCCGCTGCCAGGATTCCCGCACCCTGGAAGTCGACTGGATCCGCAAATCGCTTGGCCGCGAAATCACTTATGAAATCGACCTCTCCGACCTGAACCAGATCGCCGGCGAAGTCAAAGATTTGTCATTCCGGGTGGAAAGACTCCTGAAAAAAAACAAACTTGCCGGCAAGACCATAACCCTGAAACTGCGCTACGACGATTTCGAAACCATCACCCGGAGCCAATCCCTGCCGCATGCCACTGACGACGGCGAAGCCATCGCGAAAATCGCCGATAATCTGCTTCGCTGCAAAACCCAGGCCGGAGTGCGAAAAGTCCGCCTGTTAGGCGTCACCGCCTCCAACTTCCCGCCCCCGAAACCCGCCATCGAGTGGGTTCAGCTCGAACTCCCCTTCTGAATCATTGGTGTAAAACTCGGGTTATCAGCAGCAAGATCTTTATGATCAAAATATTTCCTTTAAAAGACTATTGCAGTGCAATAGAGAGACTTTTATTTCCCTAGGATCATCTTTTCAACTTGAAGCCTTGCATCCGTTAAGACCTTGCTTGCCTCTATACCTAAAGCTTTAGCTTTTGCGTGAATGGTTAAAATATGATTTGCAACTTTGTTTTGAGTATCCAGTGAAGGGAAAGGAATTATTAGTTTTTTCAGCACATCAATTCCTACACTAGATTGGTTATTCCAATTAGCACATAGCACATAGAATACCTTCATGTGCTGATATAAATTCAATATACACCAAAGATATGCGGCGGATAGATAATCTTGATTTATTTTGATGCATGTTATGTGGCTTGAAAAGTATGCCTCAATGGGATTTATATGTAATGCTGTTTTTCCCACTAGCTCTTGGCTATTGGTGTTGTTAAACAAAACATCATTTTTCTCTAGCTTGGAAGCGTTAGGGGTGAAGGGGACAAAAATATTTTTGTCAAAACAAAGTTCCCCAAACTTATTGATATTTGTCGGGCGGATATGCAAATAGCCGCCAGTCTCAATCTGATTTTGCTTTCTAGCCCCAAATCCAGATTTAAATGAAATGCATACGTCTCGCAAACATACTTTGGAGCCGGCGCAAATATTTTCTAAATCAAGACGCTGATACAATGGATCAAGACGCTTATCGGATATTTTCGAAAAAGATGTGGTGAAAATACGCTTTGGCAATGTGCTATCTCGTTCTGGTAAATGAATCCTAAGTTCATTCAATAGATATTCGTCAATACTACTTAAAAGTGCTTGGCCCTGATTCTCTTTCCCAATCTTTGCTTCACTGGCATCAGAAAGGATTTTTATTATGACTTTTTGCACAGGCTTTGGTGGTAACGGGACGTCAAAATTTTGTAGGAAATCACTGGATACTCGTTGTTGTCCGACTGTCCCTCCCAAAAAATTTTGTGCAGAGTCCAAAATCCTATGGTCACGTAACAAAAATAATAAATATTCGGAAAGAACTTTTTCACTTTTTGGACGTATGACATAATAATCTGTTGATCCACAGCCCAGACCATTCAGGAGATCATGTGCAATTGCAGATTTTGCATTTTGCATATGTGGTGTAATTTTAGCCCAAAGAATATCGTTTTCCGCAAATCTCGTATAACCTTTACTTGAACCACACTCGATATATCGTGGGGACATAATGATTCCATTTTTCTCATCAATACATTCTATGGGAATAAATGAAATCATATCTATATTTTTTAATGATTTGAAGCTAACGGATGGATCAATCCAAGCTAAATCTCGTAATTTATATATAGGGTAGCAAGATGACTTAAATCGAAATTGGGCTTTATAGGCAGCTGGATTCATTCTACCCAATAATTGAGACCTGCTGATCAAAAATATTTTTGCCTTATCTGCATTGAGATGGAGCGTTGCCTTCACGGTTTATAAACTCCATATTTCTTCTCCAAAATAGTTGGAAGATTGTTTTTGATTATCGATTTAATGTCATTGTAGTAACCACTCATTGAAAATGGAATATACTGTAATTTATCCATATCAAAAGGGATTTTATGATCTTTTACGTATTCCGAATACACGTCAAAAGGGACTTTGGTGCTATGATCATTTTCAGCTCGTAATAGAATCATTGGTTTGCCATTTCCTTCAGCCAAACCAACCTCGAAAATGACATTTTCGTTGGCACCTGTTAAATCCGCGATGAAAACATCACATTCTTTGATGGATTCAATCAATCTGTGATCTATTCGTTGTGATGCTCCACGAAACCTCATAATTGGAATAAGTGAAAGTGTAACTTTTTCTTTCTTGGTAATTTCCGCTAAAACTTCTTTAAAAAGTGTGTTATATTCACTAACGCGTTTATGAGATACATAGGGCATTGCAACAAAAATACGATATTCTCTCTTAGATATTATTGCTAAAATAGTTTTCAATATGCAGGAGGCACCAACATCGCTTAAGAGATTCAAGTTCCCCTCGAAAACCCAATATCTGACTTTACTAAAGTCATCAGGATATTTTAGTATTGCAATGATTAATGCCAGTATAATATCTACCGATAATGTTTTGCCCTTATATTTTTCCTCCTCAATAATAGCACAAACTTTGTGAATGGCTCGAAATACTTGATTGTGCTCAAGTGGAATTCCAAATTCCCCCAGCAATATTACTAATTTTACAGCAAAATCATAGTTCCCTTCTTCAATAAATTCTTTAATGTTGGAATTTGCGCCTGATTTTATTGCCAAGGCGATAGAACGAATCAATTCTATATTTTGTATTTCAAGGATTTGATTTAACTCAAGATCTGAAAATAAATCATCTTTCGCAAGTAAAGCCTCGTAATTCTCCTCCGAAGTTAGTGCTTTTGCTTTCGCATTAATCAAATAGAAAAATGCTGCCTCATATTTATCGGCCTCTTTTCCTTGGATTTGCACTAGAATTGAAAACGGTACAATTTTATCTTTGATCGCATTATCGGGAGTGTTCTCTAAAATAGCTTCTGCTGCCGATAAACGATGGTTTCCATCCAAACGAGACAAGGGGGCATTGTCCCCCTTGAAATTCAATGTCATAACTTTTGCAGTAGACTTGTCTATTCGATCCGAATTTTTCCCAAAAGAAAATTTTCCTTTTGACTTGATCTCAATATTATCTTCCTTCAAGTCTTGGCGGGTGATATCCGGATTGGCAATACACTCTATCGCACTAGGAGTTTTGAACTGTAGCCCAAACAACAATTCCGGGAAAAAACTAAATGTAGCAGATGAAAGAAAATCCCCAATAGATTTTTCTCTTTTATCATCATATTTACGTTGATAAAACGATGGTTTAGAAATATTGAGCAAATCGCCTAGGGCTGCATACCCTCTGAATAATAATTGTCCGTTGAATGTGTATTCAACAATTCCCTTTAAGATGATGCTCATTTTGTAGCCTCCTCGACATTGGCAATAAACTTACCCAATTCTTGACTGATATATTCGAGTTCATTGATTGCAGTAGGTTTACCTGTGGCATCATATCCAATATTATCTGCAATCGCCATAAAGATCTGATAATCCGGCAGTTTTGTTTGTTTCGTCTTGAGGTATCTCTCATTGAGTTCATCTTTTAGCACATTAAGCTTTTCTGTGTAGGAAGCGGACATTTCCATGCGCCATTCCTTATATTCTTGAGTTTTCTTTAGTTCAGATAGTTTGGTTATTCCTGTTGTATTTTTAAAACCATCAAGATTTTTCAATTTGTTTTTTTTCTCTTTTCCCAATGCTTGAACGGTTTCCCGATATTTCATATCTCGGCAAAGATCAATGGCAATGTCCCTTTTTAGGGAAATAAAGAGTTTTGTTTTTTCAGTAGACCATTTTTTTAGAAAAACGACAGAGCTTTTTACTCCTGTGCCCTTTGCCGTAAAAGCAGTCTGGGGCATGGATACTACTGCGATGATCCGAAACCACTCTTCAATATAGTCGCGCACATATTGCAAACTACTGTAGGTCAGGATGTCATCAGGAAGAACAATAGCAAGATATCCATTAGATTTTAAAAATTTATAAGCTTGTTCGATAAAAAGGACTTCTATGTCTTGGTTGGGTCTGTTGCTTTTTTCTGACTCATCTGGCGATTTGGTACTCAAATCTAACCAATCATGTTGTTTGATCCCAAATACATAATTTTTAAAATACGCTTGTTCTGTTAAATGAACGATACGGCCAAATGGAGGATTGGTAACAATGAAATCGAAACGATTATATTGAAAACCAGTATTTGCGTTTTTTTCACTTATTTGTTGGGGAGCAAGTAAGCCATCTGAGGTTATGACGTTAGTGTGACCATCATTATGAATAATCATGTTCATCTTCGCAACTCGAGAAATCTGTTCATTTATCTCAATACCATAAAGATTATTTGCGGCAAAACCATGCCAGTATTTGTACCACTTGGCGTTTTGTTTTATATCGATCTTGTATTTGGGGTAAAGATCTGTTGCTTGTTTACGTACTTTATTAAGTGCATAAAGCAAGAACCCGCCACTGCCGCAAGAGGTATCCATGACTAGAGACTTATTGGTAATGGGTAGAACATCAATTGCAAATTTTACAATCTGACGAGGGGTGAAATGTTGTTCCAAATTACCTCGAAAGAACGATTCCGTAAAGGTTTCAAATGCTCGCCCTTTGCTATCGGAATCTGTTTCACCAAAATTAACTGATCCCAAATACTCAACAACTGTACGAATTTTTTCTGGGGTCAGTCGAATATTATCCCGAAAAATCTCTTTATCACGCTTACACCCTTCTTCATACAGTGCCAAGACGCGTTTGTATAAGGAATCATTCACTTTTTGCCGACATTTTTGCTCATTCGTTTCATCTTCATCAGTGATTGTGATAATCTGAAAATCATATGGTTCTCCGGCTTGTCTATTCTTTTTTTCGTCCCAAATTTTGCAGAAAATTAGTTTATTGAGTTCGTTAAATGCTTCTGACGGATTCAATTGGCCGCCTCCCCATAATGCTTTATGGGCTTGCTTAAAACGTAGAGTCAGTTCAGCTTCTTCAATGATGGATAAACCGAAAAAGCGCGGTTTTCCTTCTTCTTGAGGCAGTGCCTCTGCATTATAAACATACTTATAATTGGTTGGTGTTCTGACTCCGTATTGCGGAATATCAGCTTTCTGGAGGCATTTTCCTCGCCGCTTATCAACCTCAAAGTATTCATTTCGTAATCCCGAAGTTACCCAGATATATCTGATGTCATTTGGTAGAGCATAAGCATGGCTATAGGCTTGCTCAAATGCCAGTGAAAATTCTGGTTCACTGATCTCCTGCCTCCTGCATTCAACAAGAATATATGGCTGAAGACAAGCAGAATCTTTATAGATAATAATATCCACCACTCTTGTTATTTCGTGGGATGTTTGAATTGGGACATGCAGCTTAATGTGTTCTGGTTTATAACCATAATCAAAAATTAAGCGCAAAAAGGTTTCTGCTACGACTTTTTCTTCCGGACTTCGATAATTTTTTGCTTTATTCTGATGAATATAAAGTATCTTTTGGGAAGTTATTTGTGATTCGCTCGCTTCTCCAAATACAGGAGAATAATTTGGCATATCTGGAAATGCTATATAGCCTTTTTGTATTCCTTTGCTAATGATATTCATTATTTCTATATTGGTTCTCATAATCATTTTCCTGCTTTGCCAGATTTGTCCCATTCGTCGACTTTAGATTGCTTGAATTTTCAGAATTTTCCGATGCAATGATAGACCTTTTTCTTCAAGTCATTTGTAAATTGTCTCTCGCCGCACCCCGGATTGGTTAAGATCTCTTTCTAGGGATAGGCGGTAATCTTCCATAACTAAGACCTCAAAGCTTATATTTCTCTCAATAATGTTACGGTTTATGAAAATATCATGCATACGGAGGAATTACAAACAGAGAATGGGCCGGATCTTAGTTATTTTGAATGGTTAGCATATGAATAGTACTTTTTAGTAGTGGGGTAAAGAACACGAAAGTAATATCAATAATGTCGCATTATTAACTCTATTTAAATTTGAAATTAAGATTTTAGATGGAATTGCGAAAAACCACGAACTCACTGAGAGCACCACTGGTCCAGTAAGCATCACTGGTCCAGTACGACTTGGTTCCGTTCAAGTGTAGAAGTCTTGCCTAAGAAAAAGGTTCTTGGTGTAACAAAAAAATTTCTCATGAAAATATGATTTACTGAATCAATTTGGAGTTGAATTCAATTGCAAGTCCGCTTTTAGTCGGCTATTTCACTTGCCAGATGAAACTTTCCCAGGGAGCGGCGTCTTTGACCGTGAGGATTCCGTCTTGGAGCGTCGCGGCCTTTTCAGCGGTACTGCCCCAGGGAATCAGGATGCCGTTTTGGGGCGCGCCCGGGATTTTTAACGGCAATTCCAGGTCGCGGGTCTGGCGGCTTTCGTGAGTCAGGATGATAAAATTACCGTTTGGACGGGCCCAGTAGGCGAAGTTGACCCCGTGTCTCATATTGAAATCATAACAATACGCGGTAACTTCCCAGGTGTTCTGTACCTGTCCGGTAAAGGCTTTGACCTCTTTGAGCGTCGGCGCGAGGGAGTCTTTGAAGAAAGCCTTGCCCTGCGGTCGGTCAAGGTGGCAATGACTCAGGGCAAAATAGAAAATGCCGCGCGATCCGTAAGTAATCACGCTTAAAGCCATATAACGGGATTCGGTATGGTTGGGATAGCGCAGTGTCTTTCGGTTTTCTTCAAGAACGTTTTTGGGGAAGCAAGAAAAATCGCAGGCTTGAAGGATCGGAATAAATGGAGTGCCGGGAACCCGCATCCGCGCCGCTTTGCCGAAAAATCGGCTGATATTTTCCAGCGGCGCCTCGGGAAACGCCTGACCCCGGACCGGGTAATGGTCCGCCATCCAGACATCCGCGTAGTCCCGGGTCTTTTCCCAGTTGGCCCGCCAGTGGATAATCAAAGCGGAGGGGATGGTCGAATGGCTCTTGATCATTTCGACGATTTCGCGTACCCGGGGCATGTCTTCGGCGGCCGGTTCGCTGTAAGCCACCCACATGCCGAGCGCCGGGTGGTCTTTGACGGTTTTGACCAGAGTTTCCAGTTTGTTCTTCCATTCCGGGTCTTCTGTCGGGAGACGATTGCGGCTGCGGATGTCGTACAACACTTTCATATCGTACTTGCTCGCCATATCCAGAATTTCAGTATGGGGAGCTTTGTTATAGGCGCTATAACTGTGAACATAGTTGATCCCGATATCCTTCAATATGGTATAAGTCTTGTCGTTTTGTCTTTCGACGGCATACATCCCGATATAGAACTCATCGGCCTGCAGCAGGGTGATCGTACAGATGATCAGAGACAGATACTTTAACATGATTTAGTTTCCTTATTTTTAGTTTACTTTACTTGCCAGATGAAACTTTCCCACGGACCGGCGTCTTTGACCGTGAGTATACCGTCTTTCAGCGAAGCCGCTTTGTCCGCAGTATCGCCCCATGGCGTCAAGGTGCCGTTTCGGGGTTTCTCTGGAGCCCTCAGTTGCAATTTCAGGTCGCGGGCCTGGCGACTTTCGTTGGTCAGGATCATGAAATTGCCGTTGGGGCGAGCCCAATAGGCAAAGTTGACCTTGTTGTTGATATTGAAATCAAAACAGTATCCGGTAACCTCCCAGGGGTTTTCGATGATCGCGGTCAAGGCCTTGACTTCCTTGAGCACTGGTGCCAGGGATTCCTGGAAGAATGCCTTGCCTTCCGGCCGGTTGAGGTGGCAGTGAGTCAGGGAAAAATAAAATATGCCGCGAATTCCATAAGTCAGGACGCTCAGCGCCATATAACGGGATTCGACGTAATTGGGATAGCGCAAAGCAGCCCGGTTTTTCTCATCAACCAGTTTGGGAAAACAGGAGAAATCACAGGCTTGGAGGATCGGAATGAACGGAGTTCCCGGCACTCTCAACCTGGAGGCGACGCCGAAGAAATTACCGATATCTTCAAGAGGGGCATTGGGAAACTCCTGACCTTGAACCGGATAATGATCCGCCAGCCAGATATCGGCGCAGTTCCGGGTATTTTCCCAATTGGGCTGCCAGTCGATCCCGACCGCCGTTGGAATTTTGGAATATCCCCGGATCATTTCGACGATTTCACGGGCCCGCGGCAGGTCTTGCGGAGCGGGCTCGCTATAGGCGAACCAGATGCCCAGGGCAGGGTGGTCTTTGACCTTTCTGACCAGAGTTTCCAGCTTGTTTTTCCATTCCGGATCATTCTCCGGCAATTGTTTGCGGCTGCGGATATCGTAGAATACCTTCATGTCATATTTCGCGGCCATGTCCAGGATATCGGTTGGCGGGTCTTTGCGGTATGAACCGTAGCTGTGGACATAGTTCACGCCGATCTCTTTCAGCATGGCATAGGTTTGGTCATTGTGTTTTTCCACACCGAATATGCCGATAATGAATGGGTCTGCAAGGGCCGAGCCAGTCATGAGCATTGATAATAAAAGAGCATGAATTTTCATTGATAAAATCCTTGGTTGTTAGTTGGCTGGAATTGCAATGACACTTAAATTGGAAAGCTTGACTTGCCGGAATTTTCGCACCCCTTCCGAATAGGAAGGCGAATACCACCAGTAATAATTCAGTTGGAAGTCGCTCAAGCGCAAAGATTCCGCATGCCCGTCCATAAAAGTGTAGGGGGCGCTGTTGTTGTGGCAGAGAAACGGCTTGCCATCGGTAGCGGCGTCAAAATTCAGAAACGGGCGGCGGGTGGCATTGCCGGCGGCCAGGAGTGTGGCATCGCCGAGCACGATCCGGGTGGCTGGTTTCGTCAGCTTTTTGCTCTCGTGCATCAACCTCAGAAGATTGGCGATACTGCCCGGCTTGATATTTTCCGAAATCAAACCGTAAGTGAACCAGCGGTCATTGACGGTTTCGCGTGGATGTACATTTTTCGGACACCGGAGAATCGGATTGGACAGCTTGTCGATATATTTGGCATTGACCATGGCCTCGTTCCAGCGGTTTCCGGTTTTGACGTCGGCGGTGTTGTAATCGTTGCCGGACGGCGGCAGAAGCCCGTCGTGGTCGTCCCGGTACATCAGGAGCAGAGTGGTAACGCCTTTTACGTTGCCCATGCACTTAATCGTCAGTCCGCGCTCGCGGGCCGAGGCCAAAGCCGGAAGCAATAATGCTGCCAATATGGTTATTATCGCGATAACCACCAGTAATTCTATAAGTGTAAAAGATTTCCTCATGATTGTACCTCCATAGATTATGTTAAGCAAAAGCTGTTTTTCTGATAATTAATTGAGTCGGGATTTTCACAATTTGCGGACAGGAATTGCCGTTTTCCAGAGCCTCCTTGAGCAACCGGGTACCATGGCGGGCCAGCTCATCCCTGTCCAGGTGGAGCGAAGTAATCATCGGGGTATCGAAAGGAAGCCAGCCATAGCCCTCCATATTGAAGCAGCCGACCAGCGGATACTCGCCCAGCGGAATTCCCCGTTCCCGCCAGGCATCGACCAGGCCGAACGCCAGAAAATCGGAAGTGCTGAAAATAAAAGTACCGGGCTGCGGCTTCATGGTCAAGCCGAATTTCAGGCCGCTGAATTGCTCGTTGAAAGTCAGGTTATACTCGAACTCGGTGATTTCGATCTGTTCGGGTTTGATGCCATACAAAGCGGCCTGCAGGCAAAAAGTATTGGCAATCATATCGTTGTTGACATGGCGGAATTTCAATAACAGAAAACGCCGGTAACGGTTCAGGTCAATCTGATCCAGCATCTGCCGGATTCCCATGGACCAGTCCGGTATCACCTGATTCGAGGGGAAATCCCGGATATATAAATTACGGTAAATCAAGATCGGCTTGCCGAAACGGTAAAGATTGGATTCAGTCTGGGGATTGATCAACGCGGAGTTGACGATAATTGCGTCGAGGTGCGGAAAGGTCTCCGCGCAATGTTTTGGCGATTCCAGATTGTTGCGTCCGAACCGCTTCACCTGACAATTCATCTTTTCAAGTTCGGCCAGGACCGGTTTTTCGTAAAGCGACTGGATATAATAACGTTCATCGGTAAACAGCGGTTCGTCAATTCTTTCATAGAATCCGATCCGCCATGAGATGCTCTTTTTTTCGTGAGATTTGACGAAGGTGCCCCGGCCGTGTTGCCGATAAAGCCATCCTTCCTCCACCAGTTGATAAACCGCCCGGTTGATCGTGGACAGCGGAATATTGAGCTCGGAAGACAGTTCGCGGGCGGAGGCTATGGATGAATCCGGCGGAATAACCCCGCTTTCGATATGCCGACGCAATTGGTCGGCGACTTCCTGAACTTTTAATTTTCTTTTTTGGGCTAAAATCATAATCTGTTTATAAGTGTTTCTTTTCTGATTCTTGCTTTCTATTTAAAATTATACTGCTGATTCATGAAAAATCAATAGCCCCCTAGCAAGAAAATGATGAAAAATAATGAAACACTTTTGGATCAGTTGTGTTGAGAATCAAAAAGTTAAGTTTATAAGCTTGGATCATCACGCTCAAAACCGTCCGACGTGTCCGACCTGTCCGGTGTCTTTTGGGCGGGGGCGTTCAGGATGACTTCGTTGTAGAGTTTGATGGCGGCGATGGCGATGACCGGCAGCAGGAGAATGGCGGCAAAGGGAATCAGGCACATGCCCAGGTAGTTCAGGGTTCCCATGCCGCAGATGGCGCCGCGGGCGCTCGCGGTCTGACGCAGAAATTCGGAGTAGGGGATTCGGCGGTGTTCGGCCCCATAGAGGACGCAGCTCAGGGCCATGTAGTAACCCAGGAGCGGTGCGCAGATCAGGAAGCCGCCCGGCACGAATATCAGGATGGGGAGCAAAAGGACGGTCCACAGTACTCCTTTGAGGTTGATACGGGCGGAGTTGAACAATGAAGTCAGGAAGTAACCCGCGCTCGCCTTGAAGCTGATGCCGTAGGCTCGTTGTTCGTATTTGGCTGCCAGTTCGTCGATGAACGGCAGGGCCAGCAGCATGGAAAACCAGAAATAAGTGAATACGAAAAACGCCAGCGCCAGCAGTCCGGCGCTGAGCATCGCCAGCCAGCGCAAAACCGCGACCGTCCAGCTCCACCAGCTTGCGGCTTCGGGGGAGGTACGGATCAGGTCGCCCAGCCATGGCAGCACAATGGTGATGACGGTCGCGGCCAGTCCGGTATAAAGAATCAGGCCGATCAGCCACGGCAGCAGCGCGTAATGCCAGAGTGAAGGCGTCCGGAACAGCGCGTCGAAGCCCGCCAGGGTATAGCGCATGCCGATAAAGAAATCCTTCACAAATTTTTTCATGACATAACCTCCAGTAAACGTTCCGCCAGCCCGCCGGGGCTTGAGTGGCTTTCCAGGGCTTTGCCGCTGAGGATGGCGGGGGAGTCATACCAGACGTCGACACGTTTTTTAGCCCGGGTTACTCCGGTGAAGAAAAGCTCGCGGCTGATGACCCGCGAGGCCGCTTCCGGCAGCATCAGGATGATGTTGTCGGCTTCGGAGCCCTGGGCCTTGTGGACCGTAATGGCGTATGCCGGAACCCAGGCGGGCAGCAGATTCAAATTGACCCTGCGGAACTTGCCGCCGGGCTCGGGAAAAGCGGCGAACAGGGGCGCGTCGGGATCGTCCTGCCAGATCATGCCGGTGTCGCCGTTGAAAAGCATGGTGTTGTAATCGTTGGCGGTGATCATGACCGGCAATCCACGATAAGGAATTTTTCCTCCGTGTTGCTCGATGATCAATTCATTGATGGTCTGGCTGCCGAGGAAAAACTGGCGTCCGGCAGTCAGGATACGCAATTGGGAAAAATGACTGAACGCTTCCGCCAGATCCTGCTGCAAACGGATTTCAGCAAAAAACTCGCAGGCCTGTTGCATTTTGCGTGTCCAGTCGCGGTTACTGACTTGCGTAAAAGTGACTTCCGGCGGCTGCGGGATGATGTCTTCCTCGCGAGCATGAAGAATGGCGTTGCTGAGCTTGCCGATGCCGCGTTCGGGGTCGAAACGGTAGGATTTGGTCAGTTGAACCACCCGTTCTTTGAGCGGGGAGCGGGAGGCCGCGTGGCAGATGTCGTTGAAGGCGGCGCCGACTTCGACCGGTTCCAACTGGTTTTTGTCGCCCAGCATGATGATCGAGGCCGACGGCGGAACCGCCGCCAGCAGTTTCGCCAGCAGGGCCAGCGGGATCATGGAACACTCGTCCACCACCAGGATGTCGAGGGGGAGCGGATTGTCGCGGTTGAACTTGAAATCCGGTGAATTATGGATGTACCCGAGCAGTTTGTGAATGGTCGAAGCCTGACGCGGAATCTGCGCCAGGGCGGGATTCGTATCCAACAGTTTGTCACAGGCGGCGGAGACGGATTCCTGCATACGCTGGGCGGCTTTGCCGGTAGGGGCCGCCAGTTGGATGCGGAGCGGTCGCCCGGCGGTTTCCAGCATGATCCCGAGGATTTTGGCAAACGTAGTGGTTTTGCCGGTCCCCGGACCGCCGGTGATAATCGAAAATCCTCCGTTCAAAGCCATGGCCGCCGCCTGGCGCTGTTCGCCGGTCAAACCGTACTTGTCGAGCAATGAATCGTAATTTTCGGAGCGGGACTCCGCCAGGCGGCGCATGATGTCGTCGCAGATATTTTTTTCATACAGGTAGTAACGGCGCAAGTACAGGCGCTTGTCATGCTCCAAAATCAGCATTTTGAGCCGGGCCTGCTGGATTCCGTTTAACCATGGTTCCAGCTCGGGCAGGGTGATATCCAGTAACGCGTCCGGCGGTTGGTCGTGGCCGAGCAGCAACTCCTCGCTGAAAAATTCGGCAATGGTCTGTCCGGCGCATTCGGCGAGGTTCAAACTGGCGTGGTTCTGCGAGGAAATCCGGTAGGAGCAAAGCGCCGCCGCCAGCCGTATTTCCGGCGAATCGACGACGGCCAGCCGTCCGCAGAAATCCGCCATTTCGTAATCGATACCGCCGATCAGGCCGTAGCGGTAGAGTTGTTTGACCAGTTCCATTATCCGTTACCCTCCAAATGTGCCGCCAGCGTCCGAATCAACTCCGGAGCCGGGCGCTCGAAAAATATGCCGTTGTCGCGTTCGCCTACGCCGCGCAGAAAAATGTAGTAAACTCCCCCGAAATGGGTTTCATAGGTATAACCGGGCAGTCTCTGCCGGAGGAAACGGTCGAGCGCCACGCAATAGATAAGATACTGCAAATTATAGAGATGCTCATCGATGGCGCGGTGAAGTTTTTCCGGGCGGTAATCGTCAGGGAATGGGCCCAGGTAATTGCTTTTCCAGTCCAGAATATAGAACTTGCCGCCGTGCTGGAATATCAGGTCGATGAAGCCGTTCATAAAGCCGGTCGGGACCGGATTGGTACGGAGAAAACGATTCAGAAGCGGCCAGGTCGGAAATTCCGGCAGCGGACCATAGGCAGGGGTCATGGTAAAATGAAATTCGAGTTCGACCAAGCGCCGCTCCGGCGGTAGGTTGCCGAGCTTAAAACGCGGATCGCCTGACAAGGAGGCGGACATCAGCTTCCGCAACATTTCCATGACTCCGGCAGTCAGGAGGTCTTCGCTCTGATTGCGGCTGGTGATGTTGTAAAGTTTCAGGTAGCGCCGGATCAGATTTTCCAGCCCCGCCGGATCGGTGATGGCGAAATCCATCTCCTCCAGAACCTGATGGATGAAACTGCCGGGGTTGGCTCCACGGGGAAACGCCATGAAGCCGCGGGCTTCGGGCACGGTTTCGGTGGTTGAACCGCCTTCGTCGTCCTCCGGCATGCCATCCTCCACGGTTAAGGTGTGGCGGGAGCCGGCCAGTGAACTGAAACTGGTAATGGTCCAGAGGCTTTTCAACCGTGATTCCGGCGGCGGTACCGGGAGGGGATTCAGCTCGATTGCCCCTGTTGTTACAGGAAGGGGGAGCGCCGCCGGATCGAAACCATTCAGAAAACGCACACCGGGCAGACTGGCCGGGACTTCGTAATTTTCGCCGAAAAGCAACGTGAACGGATTGGTGGTCATGGCTTCGTTCCAGTATACCCAGCATTTGTTACGAGCCCGGGTCAAGCCCACATAAAAGAGCCGCATGGTTTCGGCCAGGTCTTCGAAACGCATGGCCTCCACGCTGTCGGCATCGTTTTTCAGGCCGATCAAAGCCTGGTTGTCTTCGTGGTAAATACCGAAATTGCCCCGGTTCTGTTTGCGTAATCCTTTGCTCCAGAAAAACGGACAGAAAACCAGCGGAAATTCCAAGCCTTTCGAGGCAAAGACAGTCATGATTTTGACCGCGTCGTCGTCGCGTTCCAGCCGCATTTCATACTCGGTGCCTTCGTCGGAGGCGCGCTGGCGGCAGAACCAGTCGAACAGGGTATTCGCGCCGGAAATATCGGCGGAGTTGAGGATTTCGCCGAGCTGCAGCAGATTGGTCAACCGGCGCTCGCCGCCGGGCTCGCGGAGCAAGCGCGAACGGGTCTGGTAGTCGTCGAGAAAGCGCCGGAACATCGGGAAAAATCCCTGCTGGTTCCAGATTTCATAATATTGTTTGAACCGCAGGATATGATCTTCGTACGAGCTGTCGAATTCATCCGCCAGCATCGAGTCGAGCCGCTCGGGCGCGATCCCGCAAAGCCGGGTCAGCAGTGCGCCGTTGAAATTTTCGCGGCGCGGATCGAGAATGGCATTCAGGACCAGCAGCAGCTCGTCGGCTTCGCGGCAGATCAGGACGTTGCCGTTGTTCTGGACCACCGCGGGGATATTCAGGGCGCGGAGGGCTTCGAGTATCGCCCGGGCCTGGTCGTGCTGCATGACCAGGATCGCGATATCCGACGGCCGCAGTTCGCGGTCGCCGATCCGTACCTGATTCGAGGCCAACAATTGCGAAATCTTCGCGGTGGTGGCGGCAACCGAGGCTTTCTGCAGGTCCGGATCTTCCGGCGGCTTGGGACCCTGCTTGGTCTCGCGCCCGGGGACATCCAGATGGATGAAATCGATGCCGGATTCCGCTTCATCCCGCAGGGAACCGCTGAAACTCAACGGAGTCTGATTGCCCTTGCTTTCCGGCGACGGCGCCACCGGGTGATAATCGAGGCCGGGCAGAAGAAACGGTTTCTGCATACTGGTGAAAATGCTGTTCGCCGCCGTGATATTGAGGTCGGACGAACGGTAATTGATCCCGAGTGTATAGCGTTGGCCGACGTGGCGGCTGATGTCGAGATACGAGAAAATATCGGCATTGCGGAAGCCGTAAATCGATTGCTTGGGGTCGCCGATCAGGAAACACGGCATGTCGGAGTCATCCATGAAAAAGCGCCGAAAAATTTCGAACTGCAGTTTGTCGGTGTCCTGACACTCGTCGATCATGGCGGCGGCGTAACGGCGGTGGATGGATTGCACCAGCAAATCACCTGAACCGGAGTTGATCGTGGTGTAAAGATCGAGGAGAATATCGTTGAACGACCGGAAATTCAGGCTGTGACGGAGGTTCGCCAGGCGCTCACGGTAAAAATCGCGGAAATTCAGCGCCAGCTGTGACAATTGAGCTTGGCGGTATTGCTTGTACAGAGCGGTGAATTCCTTGCTTTTGGTGGTGACTTCATCGAGGATGGCGGCATGTTCGGGCCAGCTCGGATGCGGATAGCGCTGCGGAATGTCGCCGAGGCTGACCCGGGGATTGTCGTACAGGTCGGTCAAACAGGAAATCAGGGCCGCGCCCAGCCGGTCGTAATCGGTGGCGGCCTGAACCATGGCCGGGGCGAGCGGCGCAAGGGGGGCGCGCTGCTGCAACTTGACGATTTCCCACAACGCGGCGGTATCCTTGAGGTTATGCATCCGCAGGTAATCTTCGACAATCTGACGGTTGATGCGGCTGACGTCTTCCAGCAATTCGGTGTTGAACAGGACGCGGCTTTCGAAACAGTTTTCCCGGAGAATCCGGTCGCAAAAGCTGTGAATGGTGAAAATTGCCGCCTCATCGAACTCGGAAACGGCATTTTTCAGCAGTTGAACGGCGTTGGGTGGCGTCGGAATTCCGTCCGGCAGCGGCTGGCCGCCGGAAACCAGGTATTGGGCCTGGGAAATCAGCTCGCGGATGCGGTCCCGCAGTTCGAGGGTGGCGGCGACGGTAAAGGTCACCACCAGAATCTGTTTCACCGAAAGCTGTTTTTCGAGCAGCAACCGGAGGTAAAGCCGCGATATGGTGTAGGTCTTGCCGGTCCCGGCGCCGGCTTCGATCAGATTCAAGCCCTGGAGGCGGTATTGATTGATCATTTGACCTCCTCCAGCGACGCCAGCAGAGTTCCGAGGAGCTGCCGGGCGTTGCATTCCAGCAGTTCGGCGGGCGGCAGCTCGGGGCCGAAACAAGTCTGGACATAGGTATCGAGGTTATCGCCGCGGGTAAAGGCGGTGGCGTACCAACTGTTGGAGGCTTCCCGGAGCGCGGAGGCCGGATTGCCGGTTTCCAGCAATGTATTGAGATAAGCCATGGAGGTCGCCGGGAAAAAACAGAACGGTTCGTTGTTGCCCCGGCGGTAAAATTCGACCAGGCTGGATAATTCCGCGGTCGCGCATTCGGGGGCCAATGGCTTGAGCGCCAGATGTCCGCCTTTGTAAATCAGGTGCGTCGGACGCGGCGGCAGTTCCGAGGAGGCGTGCAATGCCAGGTGATTTACCCAGGATTGCAACAGATATTTCTGGTAGGAACTGGAAAAATGATAGTGCAATTGAACCGACGGATACAGCGAGCTCAAGACGCCTTCCACCACATAATCGGCGGATTCGATGACGACCTGAGCCGGGTACAACAGGCTTTCGGAACGGCTGGCGGCCAAAACACGGTCACAAACCGCCCGGCATTCGCTATACAGGCGGTCGAACTCGAGGTGTCCGGCCTCGCCGTAGGGGAGGGCGCCGGTGGCGTGAAACCTGCGGTACAAATCATCCTGAAAACCGGGCGGAATTTCGCGGCGGGTCAACAGAATTTCGATGATGGCATTGGCTAACTGGTAACGCTCGAGGGTGTCGAGCTCAAAGCTCTCGGCCTCGCGGAGTTCGTCTTCGCTTCGGACATCCAGGCGGGATTTCAATCGCCGGGAGATGAAACAGCGGGCCGGGTTAACCAGAAAAGAGCTGAGCTCCTTGAGGTTGATCAGCTCAATGCCTTGCCGGGTCATAAGGTTGAATATCCGCTGCGGTTCCGCCTGGCGATTCAGCATGGCGGTCGCACTCTGGTAGGCGGGCAGGGAATACGAATTGAGGCCAACTGACTGCCAGTAACGGGGGCTGAAAGCCTGCAAGGGGTGACGGACAGTGATTTTGGCGCTGACTTTGGGGGTAAATGTCCGGTCGAGATAGTCGAGCAATTCGCTGACCGCCACGGAGGGCGGCAGAGTTTCATTGGACTTGATATCCTGACCCAGATAGAAGATCAGCAAACAACGCCGGGCCGATAAGAGCGTTTCCAGGAAAATATAGCGGTCCTCGAGTCGTTTGCTGGTGTCGCCCTGGCGCGGATGGTGTTCGCGGAGGTCGAAATTGGGGCGGCGCGGGTTACGGGGAAATGATTCGTTGTTCATGCCCCACAACGCGATGACTTCAAAAGGAATGCTGCGCATGGGCGCAAGCGAGCAGAAAGTAATGCCGCCGCGGCAGAAGCGGCCGGGAGCGGTCAGCGGTGAAAGCCGGTCCTGCAAATAATCCCCGAATACCGTGACATCGAGCGGGGCCTGATACGGGGAATCGGTCAGGTTCAGGCGGTCGAGCTGGAGGCGCAACTGCTGGACTTCGAGTACGTAATCGTCGTTTTCGCAGAAGAAACGCGAAATCAGGGCGCGGCACAATTCCAGCCACTCCGGCAACGGGCGCGGTATGCGCATGGCGTTGACGAAATCGTGCAGGTCGCGGACGAAACAGCATAACTGTCCGACCAGGCGGGTCGGTTCGCCCTCGAATTCTCCATAAGGTGCAATGCCGTCGATCAGTTCGCCGGAAGCACCGTAGGCATAGCCCATCAATAGGCGGTCGAATCCGAAACGCCAGGTATTTTCGCCGGTGTCGGGCAGGCCGAACTGCTGTTTGTCCGGGCCGTCCCAGCTCCAGCGGATGTTGGCGGCGGCGAGGTAGTGTCGGATGGTCGCCAGGTCTTCCTCCGCCAAACCGTATTTGCCGTAAATCGCCGGGGTGCTGAAAATATCCATGACTTCCAGCGAGGTAAAACGCCGTTTGTGGAGGTTCAGAATCTGCATGAATGAGTTGAAAACCCGGTTGTCCGTACTGACCAGGCGGTCGGCAATGGTATATGGAATGGCGGTTTCGTCGAATACCGCCTCGATATACGGCGCATAGATGGTGATATCGGGAGCCATGACCACGATTTCAGAGGGCGGGACCGGATCTTTTTTGAACAGGTCCAGCAATTGGTCCAGCAAGACTTCCACCTCGCGCTGTTCGCTGTAGCAGGAATTGACGGCGATGCTGTGGTCGTGAAGGGGGAGCGGACGAATTGCGCCGCCGTTGTAGTTGCGCATCGTCAGGATATCCTGCTGGACCTGTTGAAGCAGAGTCGTCTGATTCCCTCCTGAATTCAGGGCAAAATCGCCGTCGGTTTCGAGCCAGTCTTCAAAACCGAGGCTGACGGTATCGAGCAGCATTTTAAAATAATCGCGCCCGGCCTGGCCGAATGACGCCAGCAAGTCGTTGCCGCTGTAGAGGTATTGGAGATTGTAGGGGAGATTATGATTGTCCATCCGGGCGATTTCCCGGCGGGAATAGGCATAACTCCAGTCTTCCATGCACGGGTTGAGGTAATAAAGATCAACCTCGCAGTAGTTGGCCGCTTCCGCGAAAATATCGAGGAAAAATACCGGCATATTGGAAATGCCGAAAATCGAAATCCGCGGCGGGAGAAAACCGCTGTGGCCGCTTCGGAGTTTGGCCAGGTAGCGGTCGCGGAAAGCCGCATAATGCCACGCCCCGCCGGCGAGGTTGACCAGTTGCCGCCAGACTTCGCCCTGCCACGGAGCGTGAAGATCGTCAGTCAGCTCGGGGGGCATATATTCGCGTTCCCACGCCAGCAGCCAGTCCGGGCGGGAAATAATATACTGGTCGAAAATCCCGGAGAGTTGGGCCGCCAACTGATATTTTTTCAGTTCCGGCTGGTCTCCGGCGAAATATTCGCGGACGTAGTCGAAAACCGGTGCCGCCATGATACTCTCCGTCCGGAAGATTTCCATAATCATCCAGAGGAGGTTGTTTTCATTGAATGAGCGTTTTTTCTCGACGACTCCGGCGGAGGCCAGGAGATCGTCGGAGATTTCCCGCAGAAATTTGAACTGAACGTTGGCACAGATGCCGTTGGTCGTGGCGATTTGAAGCCGCAGCCAGTGTTGCATGCCGGCGCTCTGGACCACGACAATATCCGGCGTAAACAGCGAAGCGGAGTGTTCGGCGGCCAGGCTTTCAGCCAGTCTGGCCGCCAATAATTCCATCCGGTTGTTTACGAAGATATTAAATGCCATAATTATTCAGCCGTGAGATACACCAGCGCGGAAGCCGGTCCCATGATGATCCGGTGCCCGTTCAAGTCGATATCGCCGTGTTTCAGCAGAACTTTGCCGCCGGGAAACTTCAATTGCGCTTCGGCGGACATGCCGGAGGGATTGACCGCGATGATATAGCGCGAACATTCGTTGCTTCGCTCATAAACCAGCGGATACGTGTTTTCGCGGGCGTACAGCGGTTTGAATTTTCCGGTGGAAGCGAGTGCCGTGGTTTCGCGGCGCAGTTTGATCAGTTGCCGGGTAAAATGGAGCAGCGAAGCGGCATCCTTTTCCTGGGCGGCGACATCGGGGCGGTCCGGGGACGGATCGAGCGGCAGGTAGAATTTGTCCTCGGAAGCGGTGGAGAAGCCCGCGCCGGGCGAATCGTTCCACTGCATGGGGGTACGGGCTCCGGAGCGGTTATAGGAGCCTTCGACGTTGCCGAGGCCGTTGACGAAGTCCATGCCGATTTCGTCGCCGTAATAAATGAACGGCACGCCGGGCAGGGTAAACAGGAAGGTATAGAGAGCCTTCAGTTCATCGAGCGAACGCCCCTGGCGGATGCGGCCGATGTCATGGTTGCCGGTGGGTACGGAGACAAACCCTTTGCCGGTAGTTTCGCCCAATACGCGGTTGAGCTCATCGATAAAGACTTTGGCGTCGCCTTTGCCTTCCTTGTCGAAATAGCTGGATTCATCGGCTCCTTGCGTGAGGCCGGAATTCGGCACGCGGTAAGATTCCAGGCGGAACAAACGGCTGTAGCCGGGATGGCCGAAATGCACCATGAAATCGATGTCGAATCCGGCGGTAATGGCTTTGTCCGGGGCAGACCACTCGGAAACAAGAATGGCTTCCGGGTAATTGGTTTTCATCCATTTGCGGTAATCCTGCCACAGATCGGTCAAGCCCTTCATCCGGTTTGCCTCGCCGCGCACCAGGCTCGAGGCCATGTCCACGCGGAAACCGTCGCAGCCCATATCCAGATAGAATTTCATGATGTTGCGCAGTTCTTCGCGGACTTTGATGACGTCCGGATGGTCGACCGGGAGCTGCCACGGCATTTCCGGATCGGGATCGGTGAATCCATAGTTCAGGGCCGGTTGACAATAGAAAAAGTTGATCATGAAATTGCCGTCGCGGTTGGCGTAGCCGCTGATAAAACGGTAATTGCCGGTCTTCTGGCCCCAGCCGTCGGTCCAGATATAATAATTGGAATATTCATTCGGGGTCGGTTCGCAGGATTTTTTGAACCACTCGCATTCCACCGAGGAGTGTCCGGCGACCAGGTCGAGCAGGACTTTCATGCCGCGCTTGTGGGCTTCGTCGAAAAGCTGCTGCAAGTCGGCGTTGGTCCCGTAGCGCGGTGCGACCTTGTAAAAATCGGTGATGTCGTAACCGGCATCCTGAAACGGCGACTCGAAGCAGGGATTGAGCCAGATCGCGTTGACGCCCAGCGACATGATGTAATCGAGCTTGCCGATGATCCCGGGCAAATCCCCGATGCCGTCGCCGTTGCTGTCGCAGAAACTCTGCGGATAAATTTCATAAACTACCGCATCGTCCAGCCAGGTAGGTGTATTCATAGCTGATATCTCCTTATAGAATGTTGGAATAAACTTAGCTGTCGGGGCGCAAAATGCCAGTTAGGTATTGATTTTTTCAGGGAAAAATTATTTTGGATTTGTAATCATCGATATTGAATATTACAGTTTAATAAAATCAGTACAGGAGTAAGATTATGAAGGTATTCCGGCTATGCGGCATTTGTGGGATGATCCTGCTGTTAAACGGCTGTTTGGGAGACGGCGGGAATAAGACATCGGAGTCCAATAACGGTGAGGCCCTCTATAACCGGGCGCTCCTGCGTTACCACAGCGGCGATCTCGACGGCGCGTTGGTGGATTTCAATCAAGCTCTGGCGAGTGATCCGACGATCGCTTCCGCATACAATAACCGGGGATTTATTCTCCACGGCCGTGGGCGTTTGGAGCAAGCGCTGCTGGATTTCAACAAAGCCATCGCGCTCGACCCGCAGCTCGGGGCCGCTTACAGCAATCGCGGTATCCTGAAGCGGGAATTGAGGGACGACGGCGGCGCGCTGGCTGACTTCAACCAGGCGATCAAACTTCAGTCCGACCTTGATTCGGCCTACAATAACCGGGGAATGCTCCTCCAGGAATCCGGCGACCTGAAAGCCGCTCTGGAGGATTTCGAGAAGGCTGTCGAGTTGAATCAGACCAATGCCCTGGCGTTCAATAACCGCGGATATGTGAAGCTCAAACAAGGTGACGTGCTGGCCGCCATGGTAGATTTCAATCGCGCGCTGAAAATCAATCCGAACCTGGTGGAAGCGATCTGCAACAGCGGCTATGCCGGGACTTTGCTCTCCGATCGTTCGCCGCTCGGTTATTATGAGAAAGCCATATCCATCAATCCCGCTTATGCTCCGGTTTATCTGTATCGCGGTATCTGGAATTTTCGGAATTCCAACGCAGAGAGTGTATTGCGGGATTTTGAAAAAGCCATCGAGCTGAATCCGGAGTATGCGGAAGCCTATACTTACAGCGCGATGTATAGAATGGGAAATGGCGATCCAAAAGGCGCCGAAGTGGATGTCGCCATGGCGATGAAACTGGACCCGAAGATTCTGGCGAATTATTGCATCATGGGGTGGGTAAAGGAGCACAAAGGCGATTTAGAAGGCGCTCTGGCTGATTATGACAAAGCGCTTTCAAGAAAATCAGGATTCAGTAATTCCACATTCCGGTACTATCGCGGGGCTCTGCAGTTTCGACTGAATAAATTTGAAGCGGCGAAAGTGGATTTAGACTACGCCGTGAAAGGCGCGGAATGTTTCGGAAATCAGCTTGAGCCTAAGGCAAAGGGGTTTTATATACGCGGTCTGGTCAATGATGCCAGTGGGAATCAACAGGCGGCATTGGCGGATTTGAGCCAGGCTATCGAATGCGACGGTAATTTGGTCGAGGCATATTGTGAGCGCGGAAAAATCAAGGAGAAACTCAATCTCTTTGCAGAGGCCAGAGCGGATTATAACAAGGCGATCGAAATAAAAGAGAATTATGCGCCGGCTTATTTACTGAAAGGCAAGTTGTTGAAAGCCACCGGCCACCCCCAGGGAGCGCTGGAGGCTTTCGATCAGGCGATAGCGCATTCGGACAAGTTTTACGATGCCTATATCGAAAGAGCCATGCTGAAAGACCGTGGTTTCCGTCGTATTGAAGCCGATCTGAATAAGGCGATTCAATTGAAGCCGGACGATGCCCGGGCATATGGTTTGCGCGCCCGTTTAACAATACAAATGCATGCTGCATTTTACCCCCCAACCGTGATTGCCGATCTGGACAAAGCGATTCGACTGGACCCGAACAATGCTGAATATTACAGCAATCGCGGTTGGGTGAAAATGATGTGCCAAGGCGATTTGAAATCGGCTATTAGCAACTTCGATCAGGCAGTGGAGTTGGCTCCCAATAACGCCGAAGGATATTTGCGGCGCGGAATGTGCCGGGCGATTATGGGTGAAAGCAAAAATGCAATTTCCGATTTTAATGTTGCTATTGAGTTAAACTCAACTATGGCGGAAGCATATTCTTGGCGGGGGGAACAGCATGAACACCAGGGAAATTTAAAATTAGCTCAGTACGATTATGACAGGGCAGTGATGTTCGAGCCCAAAAGATCTGTTTTTTTGAGTCGGCGAGCGAAGTTTCGGGGAAAAATCGGTGATATTCAAGGCGCGCTGGCGGATTATACCGTTGCGCTTGAGCATTCTCCGGGGTATTATGACCTCTATTACCGTCGCGGCAATATTTACCGGAGCCAGGGGCAGGCCGAAAAGGCATTGGCGGATTATAGGCAGGCAATCAGCATACACAAAAATTTTACTGAGGCTCGGATCAGCCGGGCTGAATTGTTGATTGAGCGGAATGATTTCAACAGCGCGCTCAAAGATTTGAATTACATCTTAGAGGAGAGAGAACTTCCGCGGGCGCTTGTCCTGCGGGCTCATGTCCTGACCAAGCTTGACGACAAAACCGGCGCGGTGGAAGACTACAACCGGATTATAAAACAATCCGCCACTTATGATGAGTATATCAAGCGGGGAATGTTGTTGGCTGAACTCGAACGTAATAAAGAGGCGTTGGCCGATTTTGACGTCGCCATTAAGCTGAAAGCGGATGACGGTAACGCCTATTATCAGCGGGCATCGTTGAAAAACAGCATCGGAGCGGAGGAGGGGGCCTTGGAGGATTACAACCAGGCGATCAAGCTGGCTCCGCAAGTTCCCCGGCAGTATGTCGACAGGGCGGCACTGCTCCATAAACGTGGCGATTCGCAGAATGCGCTGGTGGATTTGAACAAGGCAATCGAGATCGATCCGGATTTCGCATTGGCGTATTACCGAAAGGGATTTGTGTTGGAATCACTCGGGCGGATGGAGGAAGCGGTCAAGGTTACCGAAAATTATCTGCGGCTCAAGCCGGATGACGCCGAGGCTAAACAGCGGTTGGTGAAATTAAAGGAAAAACCGGGCGCTTGACAATATTTTATTCCGGTGCTAAGTTACTCATTAAAGAGATTAAACAGTGAGGTTCAGATATGGATGTGAAAGTAATAGATGTAGGTTCGCCGGAGAGCATGATGCCTTTGAGCTATGAACGCCGGATTATCGATATTCCCGTGGCGGGGGTAACCATCGGAGACCATCTGATGTGGCTTTTTGCCAGCTCCAGCGTTGAGGGTGAAGTGATTATTCGCGGTGACCTCTGGCCGTCGGCGGAGCTGGCGCACAAAGTTCGGATGTCTCATTGCAATTTGAGGGTGTTCAACAGTGCCGGTGAGGAAATGATGAGCGTGCGGGTCAAGGACTCGGCCGAATGCGAGGACATGCAGCTCGACCCGGGCTCGCTGATCCTGCGTTATCCCTGGGATATCCTGGTGATGAATGAACGGATCGTCGACGGGATTTCCAAGAACCGCATCGATGGCGAGGTTCGCGAAAACGTGGTGATCGACGGTACCGTCTGGGTCGGGCGCGGTTCGAAATTACTGCCGGGCGTGTATATCGAAGGCAAAGTCATTATCGGTGAAAACTGCAAAATCGGTCCGAACTGTTATCTGCGCGGCAACACCTATATCGGCGACAACTGCCACGTCGGCCAGGCGGTGGAGATCAAGAACAGTTTGCTGATGCGCAAGGTCAGTGCCGGGCACCTGAGCTATCTCGGCGATTCGGTGATTGCCGAAAACACCAATCTCGGCGCCGGGACCATTACCGCCAATTTGCGGCATGACGGGCGCAATCACCGTTCCATGGTGGGAACCGAGCTGGTGGATTCCGGCCGCCGCAAATTCGGCACGATTATCGGGGCGCATGTCCATACCGGGATTCATACCACCATTTACCCCGGACGCAAAATCTGGCCGGGGTTTGCGACTTTGCCCGGACAAGTTATCAGCAAAGATTTGACAAATTCCTGATTTATCTGAATTTATGCGTCAAATTGCTCTTGACAAACCGGGAGATAATGATATTTTTTTATTAACATTTTAATATTATATCGGGGATATTGATTATGGGCGATGAAAAGACGACACATGCCAAGGTCCTGCGGCTTCCAACCATCAAGCGGTTGCCTACCTACTTGCATATCCTGAAAAGACTCGAACAGGAAGGGCATGAATATGTCTCGACTACCGCTTTGATCAATGAGCTGGACTTCAAGCCGATTCTTGTCCGCAAGGACCTGGTGCTGATGGGGATTCCCGGTAAGCCCCGGATGGGGTATTATCTGAAAGACCTGATCGCCGCTATTGAAAATTTCCTCGGCTGGAACAAAACAGATGAAGCATTTCTGATCGGCGCGGGAGCGCTCGGTCAAGCGTTGCTGGGACACAAGCCTTTTGAGGAAAACGGTTTGAAGATCATCGCCGGTTTTGATGCCGACCCCACCAAAGTCGGGCAGAAAATTCACGGGAAGATGATTTTCCCGATGAACAAACTCCCTGAACTGATCAAGCGGATGGGGGTTCGGGTGGCGATTATCACCGTTCCCTGGCAGGAGGCCCAGAAAATCGCGGATATCCTGGTGGAAGCCGGTATCTGGGGCATCTGGAATTTCTCCATGGTCAAGCTGAAGACTCCGCCCGAGGTGGTTTGTCACAATGAAAACCTCAGCAGTGGTCTTGCGGTTTTTTCGGTCCGTTTGCGGAAAATGCATCAAAACAATATTGATTGATCCAATATGAAAAATCAAGATTTACAGGAAAAAGCGGCGGAAATCTCCCGGCACGACGAGCGTTATGCCGTCGAGTCGTATGAATTCATCGCCCGGGCGGTGGAGTTTGCGGTCGGCAATTGCACCAAACCGGAGGCGGCTTTGCCGGCGCGTCATGTCAGCGCACGCCAGCTCTTGGAGCAGATCGTGATTTTCGCCGGCCACGAATTCGGACCCTTTGCCGAAAGCGTCCTGCGGGGGTGGGGAATCAACACCGCCGCCGACATCGGCAATATCGTTTATAACCTGATCCGGGTGAACGCCCTCAGCGCCAGCAAGGACGATTCCCCCAATGATTTTAATATCGAGTATGATTTATTTGCAGGTTCCCGCCATGCCGGAGAACTGAAATCCGACTCTAACCCAGAGGTACCAGTAATTGCCTGATGCGAAAATGATGGACAATATGGCCCGCAATATCTTCAGCGGGGTGCGGAAATTTGTTTACGACAATGATTTTACCCTGTATGTAATGGAGCGGCCCGAGTCGGCGTCGGTTTCGGTTCAGGCATGGGTAAAAACCGGCAGCATCAACGAAGGCGAATACCTCGGCTGCGGGCTTTCACATTTTCTGGAGCATATGTTGTTTCAGGGCTGCGACGGTTACAAAGGGCAGAAATGCGCCGATACTGTGAACTCTCTCGGCGGCAATATCAATGCATATACCTCATATGCCGAAACGGTCTATCATATTGACATGCCGTCCGCCGAGGCGGAAACCGCGATCAATATTTTGTGTTCCATGCTCAAGTCCCCGGAATTTCCCGAAGAAAAATTCGTTTCCGAAAAACAGGTCATTCTTCGTGAGCGTGACATGGGACGCGACAACCAGATGCGGGTGTTGTTCGAAAATCTCTGGCGCAGTGTCTTCAAAGTCCATCCGGTCCGCCATCCGATTATCGGTTATCACGACAAGATCGTTTCGGTGACCCGTGACATGATGGTCGATTACTACCGCCGCCGCTATTCGCCGGTGCGTTCGTTCATGGTAATCTGCGGCAATCTCGACGCCGAGCGCGCCGCCGCCATGGTCGGTGAAAAAATCTCCGGCTGGGGCCTCGGCGATATCAATGAGATTTCGCTGCCGGTCGAGCCGGTTTCCTGCGGTTTGCGCGAGAGCGATACTTTTTTCAAAGATCCGCTGAGTCGAATCGCCTTCGGAAGTCAGTCGGCGGGAGCGGCCCATCCGCAGATTGCCGCTATCGATGTGTTGTACGGCGTTCTCGGCTCCAGCCAGAGTTCGCGGCTGGTCAAAAATCTTCAGCTCGAACGTGAACTGGCTTTGAGTATCAATGCGTTCAATTACGCGCCTTATTTCGGCGGTATGTCGGGAGTTATGGCGATTTGCACCCCGGATAAGTTGGGGGCGCTCGAAAAAGCAATTCGTGAAGAGTTGGCCCTGGTTGCCGGCGGTGCGGTCACTGCTGCCGAAGTGGAGCGCGAAGTACTCCAGCAAACCACCGATTATTTGCGCTTGTTGCGGACCAATTCCGGACTGGCGACGGTTCTCGGCAATACTCTGGTTACTTACAATGATTACAATGCGGCGGGAGTTTACTACGACCGGCTGAGCAAAATCACCGTTCCTCAGGTGAAGGAAGCCGCGGCCGCGTGGTTGGGGGAAGACCAGATGAGCATAGTCCGCCAGCTTCCCGACGACAAAAAGTCCAAGCCCAAAAACGGCGTCGGCAGCAAGAAGCGCACGGCTGCTATCGAGTCCAAGCCGCTTCGCCATGGCGGAACCATGGTCACGGTACCGCGGGCTCAATTGCCGCTGATGGATATCTGTATTGTCATTCCCGGCGGCGTGGTCATGGAAAACGCCGACAACAGCGGGATTTCAAGCTTGTTGTGCGCCATGTTGACCGCTGGAACCAAGCGTTGGACGGAAAATCAGCTCAGCGATTTCATCGACAGCAACGCCCTCGATCTGAGTATCAGCAGCGGCAACAATTCAATTGTTTTCAAATTGAATTGCCGCAGCGATCGTTTCGAGGCCGCCATGCAGGTTTTGACTTCGATCATGACCGAGCCGGTATTTGGCGCCAAGGCCCTGCAGCGGGAAAAGACCAATATGCTCGAAGGGCTCAAAAGCCGTCATTTGAATCCGCATAATGTCGCCACCGACAAAGCCCTCGAAGTTATGTTCGGCAGCCATCCGTATTCGTTGCCATCCTGTGGCAAAGCCGCAAGCATCGGCAAGATTACCGCCGCGACTTTGCGCAAATTTTACCATTCATGCTTGATCAGTGACAAGACGATTTTCGCCATCGGCGGTAGCTTCGACAGGGCCAAAGTACAGAAGTATTTTGAAGAACTGGCCGCGGCTTTGCCCTGGAACAAACAAGCTTTTGCCGATACCCTGCCGCCCGCGCCGGTATTCTCCGAACGCAGCCGCGAAAAGACCGTCAAATTGCCGCGCGAGCAAAGCGTGGTCATCGTGGCCCTGCCGGGAGTCGACAACACCAGCCCGGACCGCCACGCCTTTGATATCCTGAGCGCGGCGTTGAACGGATTGTCGTCGCGGCTGTTCAAACAGATTCGCGAGGAAGCCGGTCTGGCCTACCATACCGGTGCCTCGTTTTTCTCCGGCATTCATCGCGGAGCGTCCTTCATTTACGCCATCACGTCGCTCGAAGGGGTGCCGGAAGTAACCCGGCTGTTGAATCTCGAACTGAAACGCCTGGCCGAAAAAGGCTTGGATAACGACGAATTTGCCGCCGCCCGGCGCTCGCTGATTTTCGACAACGAAAATCTCCAGGAAAAATTGAATCAACTGGTTTTCCAGTGCGCATTGGCCGAATTTTACGGCACCGGCATCGACTCCGTGGTCGAACTGCCGGAAATCTACCGCAAAATCACCCGTGCCGGAGTAAACAAGTGCATCCGTAAATACTTCGAATTCCCCGGTAAAGTAACCGTATCCGTAATCTCAGCAAAATGATATTCTCAAATTGTGAGGGCAACGTCCCTCACTGATATATTATTCACGCCGTGTGCAAGTTAAGTTTTTGCATCAAATAGTGTATTGTTTTTCGGGCTTGAGCAGAAAGTCAAGGCCGCAAAGGTATGTATCCGACATCAAATTGTAAAGAATTTATTGTTTGCCGGTACTGCCGAAGCCGCCGGCTCCGCGCTTGCTGTCGCTTAATTCTTCAACGCATTCCAGTTCGATTTCCGGCAGTTTGCAGATGACCATCTGGGCGATGCGGTCGCCGCGGCGCACTGGAAACGGTTCTTTGCCGAGGTTGAACATGATAATGCCGACTTCCCCGCGATAACCGGCATCGACGGTCCCCGGAGTGTTGGTCAAAGTCAGATTGTGTTTGAGCGCCAGCCCGCTGCGGGGGCGGACCTGGGCTTCGTAGCCGGGAGGCAGTTCGAGGAAAAGTCCACTGGGAACCAGAGTACTGGTGCCGGGCGGCAGTTCCATATCGACGCGGGAGCGTAAATCATAAGCGGCATCGTCATGATGGGCCTTGCGGGGTGCGAGGTCATCACAGCCTTCATGCATTTTGAATTTAACCGTAGTTTTCACGTTTTAGATTCCTTCGTTTATATTATTGAATACCATTCAATTTGCCTTCCCGGAACAACGACAGTACTTTTTCCAGTTTTTCCAGAGAGACCGGTTTCAGCAGCATATAATGCGCCTGGGTCAGGTTGAAACTGTTGTTGATTTCGGTATCGGCGGTGACGGCGACCACTTGCAGTGACTCCAGGCCCGGGAGCTTATGGATCATACGGGCCAATTGTACACCGGTGATTTCCGGCATCCACATGTCGGTCAGAACAAAGTCGAATTTTTCCTTTTTTACTATTTCCAGGGCTTCGAGCGCGGAGTTGGCGGAAATTGACTCGACTTTGAGCTTTTTCAGCATCGCCGAAAGCACCTTGAGGTTGAGCGGCACATCGTCGACAATCAGGACCTTCAGAGGCTTATCTCCGACTGCTTCCTGAGGTATCAAGGTCTGTTCCGGGGCCAGTTCGCCGATGAAAACTTCCGGCAGATCAATGGTAAAGGTGGAGCCGACTCCGATTTCGCTTGCCACATTAATTGCTCCGCCCATGTTGTTGACCAGACGGCCGGAAATCGCCAGTCCCAGGCCGGTCCCCTTGTAAATGACGCTGTCCCGGACCGCGTCCTGTTGGAAGAACGGTTGGAAAATCTTCTTCATGGCTTCCGGAGTTATGCCGATGCCGGTATCTTTGACCGCAATGGTCAATCTGCCCCGGTCGCTTCCGGCAGGAATGAAAGTGACTTGCAAAATAATACTGCCTTGTTCGGTGAATTTGACCGCATTGCCGATCAGGTTCAGCAAGACCTGGCGGAGGCGGGCGCTGTCGACTTTCAGGATCGGCATTGCCGCGTCGGATTCAATGAGCAGAGCGAGTTTCTTTTCCTGAACCTTGTATTGGAATACGGAGAATATTTCCTTGAACAGCTTGTTCAGATCGGCCGGAACCGCCACGATGGTCATCCTGTCCGCTTCCAGTTTCGACAGATCCAAGACATCGTTGATGAGGCCCAGAAGAGCGTTTCCGGCCAGGTTGATCGACTCCAGATATTCGAGCTGTTCCGGTTTGGGCAACTCATTGTTCTGCAGGAGGGCGGAGAAGCCGATTACCGCGTTGAGCGGAGTCCTGATTTCATGGCTCATGGTGGCCAGGAAGTAACTCTTGGCCTTGTTGGCGTCCTGGGCTTCGGTCAAAGCACCGGTCAACTGTTTCTGAATGGCGTTGAACTCGGTCACGTCGATCAGGGTTTCCAGGATGTTCACCAGCTTGCCGTCGATGATAATCGGGTGGGACGACGCATGATAATCCCTTCCGTTGATGGTGAGGAACATGGAGTGCTCCACGCAATCATGGAATGCTTTGGCGACCGCGCACTCATTGAAAAGCTTTTCATCGCCGCAGAAGCTCTTGTAGCATGGTCTGGCATAGATTTCTTCTTCCGAAATGCCGGCAATTTCCAGGGCGGCATTGTTGACCCGGACCAGTGTCCGGTTTTTATCGAACAGCAATACCGGAATCTTGAGGGTATCGATAATCAGGCGTTTTTCGTATTCGCTGCGGCTCAGGTCGGCGCGGTTGCGGCGTCTTTCGAGCATGATTTCCACCAGGTGCGCGGAGGCCTTCAGCAGGGCTTTGTTCCGTAAATTAAGCTCAAGCGGTTTGTTGAACAGGAATACCATATATCCCCAGAATTCATGATCAATCCAGATTCCCGCGCCGAAAAGCGATTTAATGCCGAGGGGTTCCATATAAGGAGCCCATTGGCCTTGCATTTCATTGGCCTCCGGTGTGCCGGCTACCGGTACTTCGAAAATGCCGGTTTCCCGGATGATCTTGAACCATTTAGCGTCGTACTCGATGGGCAGGGGCGGGAGCGCTTCTGTTTCCTGTACGCCCGGCATATGGTATGCGGCTACCGGAATGTCTTGGCCGAGCTCGAAGTCGGTTCGGAAGACATAACTGATATATCCGCCGAGGTGGCGGGTCATGGTTTGGAGAATTTCCTGCATGGCCGCGTCGTCGTCGCTGGTCACGGTGATGTTTTCGAGAACTGAGTTGAGCAAGCGCTCCTGGTCGGCGTAGGTCTGTAGGTTTTCCAGGAGTTTTCCGCGTTCACTCTCCATGGCTTTGACGTCGGAAATATCGTGGGCGGTTTCCAGGACGTAGATAATATTGCCTTCACTGTCGAAAACCGGCTGGATGGCGATAATGAACTGGCGGCCATAGCTCTCATAATCAATTTTGGAGACAGTTTTGGTTTCGAGAGTCTTCTGCATGGGGCACCAGTCCGGGGGAGCGTCGCAGTTGCAGAACGCCTTGTAGCATTTCTGCCCGATTAATTCCGCTTCGGACTTGCCGCTTACCTCAACCGTCATCGGGTTGACGGCGATAATGTCATAGTCGACGCTGAACTGCATGACCGGCATGGCTACGCTGTCGAAGAACTGGTCCTTGATCTGCTGGCTCTCGACAATTTCCTTCAACCTGCGGTCACGCTCAAGCGCCAACAGATAAATGTTGGTGATATTGTGAATGGCTCCGATATCGCTGCCGGTGAAATTTTTCTGTGAACGCATGAAAGTTATGCTGACAAATCCGCTCAGTTTATCATTGATCCAGATACCGGAAGCAATAACCGAGCGGATGCCGACTTGGGCCATAAATTGCGCCTCCGGGGCGAATCCTTCCGGTGGGTTGGCGGTATCGGTGATCATGATATCTTCATGATCCAGCAATTGATTCAGCCAGCTTTGGGCTGCCGACATGTCGGAGTTCTGGAAATTTTCCATCTGGGAAGGATATCCTTCCCGGATCCATTCAAACTCGGGAGAGAACCGATTGATCTTATCATCATGATAACGGAAGATATAACAACTGTCGGCGCCGGTATTTTTGCCGATGGCCCGCAGCATTTCCTTGATGGCTGTATTGAAGTCATTTTCCAGGGTTATACTTTTCAGCGATTCATTGACAATGCGCTCGGTGTCGATGTAGTTGTTGAGCGCTTCGATGGTACGCAACTGCTCCTGTTCCAACTCGTGCATGCGGGAAATATCGACTCCCATTCCCACCAGCAAATGGGTGCCGTTGGAACGGGTAACCGAGTTTTTGACGATCAAAACCGTATAAGTTTTGCCGTTGACATTGGTGAATTGTTCTTTATCTTCGAGCATTTCGCCGGAGTTGACGACTTTCTGGTCATCCTGGCGGAATTTATTTGCCGCCGCTTCGTCCAGCTTGAAAATATCTTTGTCGAAATTGCCGATGATGTTGTTACGGCTTACCCCGGTTACTTCCTCGAATTTCCGATTGCACATCAGGTAACGGAATCCGTCTTCCACTTCTTTGACGAAAACGTAGCCCGGAAGGTTGTTCATGATCGTTTCAAGCAATTTCAGGTTATCCCGGAATTGAATTTCGTTCCGTTTGGCCTGGGTGATATCCTGAATCACTCCAATATACTCGACTTTGCGGCTGGTTTCGTTGAGTACACTTTCGGCCCGTATTTCAAAATAATTCCTTTCATTGTCGGAGACCGATGAGTAAATTTCGTGAAATTCACTTTTCCCGCCGGTGAACAACTGATTCCAACCTTTAAGGAAATGAGGATATTCTTCGGGGGCAACCCATTGATTGAAAGGAATTACCTCGCCGTGCTTCAGGGTGTTGGCGGTGGTATATATGACTTCGCCTTTTTCGTTGCAGCAAAAGTAGATGAAACGGGCGATTTCCGAAGCGTTCTTCAAGACGACGCTGTGCATGCGCATGTGGTCGCGCTGGCGATATTCTTCGGTGACGTCGCGAAACACCAATACGCCGCCGGAGATTTCACCCCGGGCGGTTTTGATGGGGGCGGCGCTGTCGGCGATATGGAGCCGGGTTCCCGTGCGCGAAATCAGGTCGGTGTGATTGGCCAGTTGGACCACCTCGCCGGTCGTCAAGGCTTTCTGGAGCGGAGATTCCACGGGTTTATCGGTGATATAGCTGACGATATTGAAGATTTTGTTCACGTGTTGTCCGACTGCTTCTTTCACCGGGAATCCGGTCAATTTCGAGGCTACCGAGTTGATCAGGGTGATTTTGCCCTGCTCATCGGTGGCGATAACACCGTCGCCGATGGATTCCAGGGTCAACTTGAAGTGCTCCGCGACCTGGCTGATGGAGGTATTGGCCTGGTAAAGATCGGAGACGTCGGCAGAGGTCCACATGACAACCTTTCCGCCAAAGCCGGCAGAGCTGTCCAGGAGCATGAAATTCGCATGTCGCCGCTGCCCGTGCAATTCATAGTCCAACTCGACTTTTCGGCCGTTGGCCTGGACTTTTTTGGTGGTTTCGATGAATAATTCCCGGATCTCAAAAGGCAACTGGTTTATATCCTGCATGTCTTTGTAGGTATCCGGATGAACACTGTCCGGCAAATGGTGGTACAGAAATTTACCGTTTGAGTCTACAACTCCCAGGCGCAACGGCAAATGAGACAGCATCGAGGACATTCTGCGCAGAGTTTTCCGGCGATACATGTGATAGAACAACAATATCAGAAGCGATGCCAATATACAGATTATGCCGACAATCAACCCGGTACGGTATTGGATGAAAATATCGGGCGGTGTGTTGAACAGCAGAGCCTCCGGAGGAATCAGGGCCGGCTGGATGTCGAATTTTTTGAGTTGCTGATAGTCGAGTATTAATTGAGTCGTGCCTTTTTCCGCGCGGATCTTCGAAGCCGGTTCACCGGAAAGTAACCGCAAAGCCAGCTTAGCGGCATGGCGCCCCTGTTCTTCTCCCGAACTGACATAGCCGCCGGCCGAACCCAGCCTGAGGTAGGCATAGTGCTCTCCGAGGATGAAGCCGGGAAATGATTCGCGGAGCTTGGAAAGAATAGTATAGTTATTTTCATGGGTGGTCTCTTTGAGCGAACTCCATGAATGGTAGAACAACAAGGAATCCGCGGGCAGGGTTGAGACTTTTTCCAGCATAACGGGAGTTGTGTATCTGGAACCGTCCAGTAATTGAATCTTTACTCCTTTGGGTTGGTATTTCTCGACATACCGCCAGAATGTTTTTTCCATCATAATGCCGTCCGCCGAAGCTTCGACAAGAACCGTAATCAATTTCAGATGAGGAAATAATTTTTGGGCCAACTTGATATTGTCCCAGAGGCTGACCGGGGTTTCGATCCCGGTGATTTCTTTGCCGGGAGCAATCCGCTCAAGCAACGGGCCGTTGTAGGATGAGATCAGAACCGGAGTTTTTGGAGGAATCGGGATAATATCCTCAAGAAAGAGATCCGCGGCCGGGTTGTTGCTGACGATAATCAGGTCATAATGGGTCATGCTCAGCTTTACCCGCAAAGCTTCGATATCTCCCTTGGCCGGAACGACTCCCTGCTGAAAACGCACCCCCAGTTCGTAATTTTCATAATTGACGATCTTATGATGCTGAGTCAGGAATTCCCGGATGCCATGTCGGAGATTTTCCGTCCAGGCATCGGAAGTGGAATAGGAATCAATCAGCAGAATACGTTGGACTCGATCATTTTCCGCTCCGGACATATCCTGGCAAAACAACAAAAACACCGTCAGAAATACTGAAAGTATATTAAAAAGCAGGCCGAACCTCATGCTTCAATCCTTGATTAAATTTTTAACTCATGTAATGTATAGCATGAACGGCAATAATTCAATAAATTTTCCCCATGATAATTATAATATCTATACTTGAATAACTCTATAGGAATTGCCATCTATGAACAATATCTATAAATTTATTATTTCGCTGATGATAATTTCAATTTTATTGGCTTTGTTATTCTTCTGCGGGATGGGATTTTTCATCCATAAAAAGCTTGAGTTAGCAATGGAAGTTCAGAAAATTTCAGGATTTCCCACTGTTCAGATGTGTATCGGGGCCAAAGGGGAGCCGCGCTTTGAACTGGACGGCGATAAGGACTATTCGTGGTATAGTAATTTCACGAACCTGAAAGATCAAAAATATTTGTCTGACAAGAAAATATACATATGGACCGCACCTTGGGCTCATTATATAATCGTTGTGGCCGACAAAGAATCGGGCAAGGTTTGCTTCGTAACCTTTCACAATATGTGATTATTGCAAAGAACGTGAATAGCGCAATTCTGTGACTGGTGTTCCGATGGTATCCAGTTTGCTGCCATCCTGCTTAAATCCGTTTTTCTCGTAACAACGGATAGCATTGGCGTTGGTTGAAAGAACCCAAAGGCTAACCTGGTGGTATCCTGCTTTTTTCAGTTCCGCCATCGCAAAGGCTATTAATTGCGAACCGATTCCCCTGTTCCAGTATTCCGGCAGAAGGTATATGGCACGTATTTCTCCAATATCGGGAATGTTTTCATCCCGATATGAACCGATTGAGATCATTCCGGCGGGAACGCCATCCGCTTCGGCAAGGAAATAGTTCGCATTTTCTTGCGATTCTTCTTGCAATAGTCGTTTCCAGAGAGCGGAACGCCCTGCGTTCTTTTGGGCAATTGCTTCCGCCGAAAGCAAACCCGCATATGCGGCACTCCACGAACGGCGGTGAATATCCGCCATCGTCTCGCTGTCGGCGGCTGTCGCGCGCCGGATGTATATTGTCGAATTGTTCATAGTAAATATAATATAGGACTCATAAATTACTTTGCAAGTAATTCGGCCGTCACTTTTTTGAGCTTGATGAAGCCGACGTCTTTGATCTGCCCGGACACGATGACATCGCCGTGATGATCGATCTGGTCCGGGCCGATACTATAAACCGTAATTGCGGGAACATTTCCCGCTGGGGTTTTCGCAGTGCCATTGATATATTTCATTGAATCCGGTACAGCGGATATGAATTCCGGGACCAGTTCGCTGAGGTCGTCCGGATACTTGCGGTTTACCAGATGGTACTTTTCCAGGGCACAAATGACTTTGAGTGAATTGGCATAACCGGTAATCATGTTTATTCGCCGCAGAAAGGCAGGGAAACTTTTGCTTATTATGTTCGTAACCGGGGCCGCCAGGGGGATATTGGTTTCCGACCGGTAGACTCCGTTGAGTGCGGCAGATAGATATTTCAGCAGTAATTGGCGGTCGAAATTCTGGACATGCCGGATCAATGGCCGCAGGAACAATGATGAATTACCAATCTGAATGAGTTTGGCTGGGGTTTGCTCCGGCGACATATCCGCCAGGTTTTTCAACAAAGAGAGCGTTCCGGCGGTTTCCAGGCGGAATACGGCTATTTCCAGATTGAGCGAAGCTGTCGGGGCCCGATTGAATTCCTGTATACTGGCATCCAGTTCACTTATGACCCAGTCCAGTTCGGCGGCAGTGAAGTCCATGCCTGAATTGATTGCCCGGCTCATGCCGTTCAGGCGCATGGATTCAACCGCGATCGCGACGAGGCCGCGGAGTGAATTGGGTATGTGGCAAAGCTGTTTGCTGAGATTGCCGATGGCGTGGAAACGCTTGAGTACGGCCGGTTTGTCTTGCCGATGCACTGCATGCATCATCCGGATATATTCAATCCGGCCCAGATTTCTCATGGTGTTCAATTCGTTGAGATCCCAGAACAGGCCGTCTTCCGAATAAGAAAACGCGGCCTTGTCGTATTGGGTCAACTCGTCCAGGGACTTGAGCAGTTTATCAATTTGTTTCAGGTAAGATTCAGCCTGGCGGTAAGTTTCATCCGGGATTTCGGCCCATGGTTTCAGGAGTTCTCCGACTTCCGTATTGAAATACATGGTCTTCTCGTCGGTCATCCGGCGGCAGAGCTCCATGGTTTTTCGATAGACGTCCGTTCCGGGATATGGGCGATTGTATTGGCGTGTGATGTCTTCGAGGGAGAAGCGGATTCCCCGGGCTTTCAATTTTTGTATGATTTTATCGCCTTGGACTTTCTCGCGGTATCCGGCAATATACAGGGTTGCCGCCCCCGAAACCGGAAGCAGGATCAGCAAGCTTAAACTGATGGACCAGAGAGGTTGCTTGTAAAGCATCCGGCGCATCAGCAGGCCGGAAGCCAGCCAGATCAGCAGAGAGAGTTCAAACATCAGAATCGAACGCATCGGCCAGGCACAAATCAGCGAGACTATGATCATTAATATGGAGGCATAATGCATCAGAAAGATAAAACTGCCGAATAGGCCGTAAGCCCTGCAGAGTTCTTTGTACAAAAAGATCAACCGGCCTCCGGTTAGCTTTCTCATAAATATCATATAAGCAATCAGTGGGACAATAATCGACAGAGCCGGCAGAGATGCCATGGCTTTGACATTTATCTCCGGGCAGTATCCGCAAATAAATCCACCCCAGTAAATGACGGCAGCGGGAAGCGCCAGTACCGCGGTCTGGAGGCATTGGGTGTAGTGGTATTTATTCATTGCGCTCCTAAGGCGAAGCCGGTAGTCAACAGAAGTTGTTCCAATTGGCTTGGCCGGAATTCCGGTTGATGGCTTTGAATGAGGCTTCCGCCCAGCAGCATCAGGAAAATAACCGCGATAATGGCTGACGATTTGAGAAAGTACATCAGGTAAGGGACCGTTCGATCCTGATGCGCCAGGAAATCGTGGGTGGCCTCGGAGACGGTTTTCAGTCCGGACTCATCCGGTGAATGGCGGGCGGCTTCCGTCAGAATTTGTTCTAGATCGGATGGATTCATAACTCCTCCATGATTTTCTTTAATTGCTTTTTCGCTTTTTTCAGTTTCCGGTAAAAGATGCCGGAAGAACAGTTTAGCAGGACCGCGCATTTATCGGCATTCAGGTCATGGGCTATTGCCGTTACGATGATTTCGCGGCTCGGTTCCGGCAGCAAAATGATGGCCTCCCGGAGCTTGTCCAGAAGATTGTTATCATGACTCTGCCGGTCGGCATAGTCCAAATGGCGCTGCGTATCGCGCTGACGCTTGCGAATAATATTACATGCTTTGTTGATCGCGATCCGGCAAATCCAACTCGAAGGCTTGGCTCGAAAACCGAAGGAGTGCCGCTTGTTCCAGGCGGCAATCAGGGCCTGCTGAACGGCTTCGTCGGCATCCTCGGCGTTATAGGTAATCCTCAATACCGTGCATTGCCAGATTCTTAAATTTTGCTCGATCAGCAGCTTGAAATCTTCTTCAGTCAAAGTGGTCCCTCGATATTTTACTTCTTAGACACCGCCGGAGCCATTCTTTTTTACGGGAATGAAAAAAATATGGAAATTTTTTGATTTCAGACAAAAAATCAACATGGATAAGACAATAATACATGATTATTATAAATTGTTACATTCACAAAAATGGGTGCAAGTTGTATAATATTCGCCAAACTCGTAATAAACAAGAGGTGAATTTATGCAACATGACTTTTTTACGGATAAATTTTATTCAGGGTGGGACAAGATGTCCTCCGGCATTGAAAGCAATATCATTAAAAACCGCCAGGCGGATTTTGTGCTGAAACTCGACGAGGTTCCGGCCGGGGCGACGATTACCGTCAATCAGAAGAAACATCAATTTGATTTTGGCTGTAATTGCCTGTGGTTGGGGCAGAAACATGAATTTGACCGGCCTTATGAGGAGGGGCTGGCCGGATTGTTCAATCTGATCACGACAACGTTTTGCCTGAATGATATCCAGCCGCAGCCGGGAAAGTGGCGTTTCGAAGAGGGCTGCGAGGAGATATTTCGTCGTCCGCCGCCGGACCGGGTGGTGAATTTTGCCCGTAAGCATGGCATAAAACTGAAAGGACAGCCGCTGCTGGCCGGTTCCTGGTATCCGCAATGGGCCAAAGATATGAATTATTCGGATGATCAAATCCGGAAGCTTTACGCCGAGTATTTTCAGATTGTGGCGGAGCGTTACGGCAATGTTTATGATATTTTCGACCTGGTAAACGAGGCGCTTTGCCACCGGAAATTCCCTCTGTATACGGAGAATCTGGAGTATGTGGAATGGGCGTTTAAAACGGCTTATCCGATGTTCCCACGGCGTATCGACCTGGAACTGAATGAAGCACATCCGCATATATTCCATGAATCCGCCAAGTCGGGTAAAAACGAGCATTACAATCTGGTCCGGCGGCTGTTGGACAATGGTACACAGATTGATTCGCTGGGATTCCAATTTCATCTGTGGAATGCCATGGACGAGATTCGTAATGCGGAAGGGATGTATTTCTTTGATCAGGTTCTCGAACGGATGAATGAATTTTCCGAATTCGGGTTGCCGATGTATATCTCGGAGATCACGATTCCTTCCGTGATTAACGGGCAGTCCATGGAGGCGGTTCAGGCGGAGCTTGCCGATAAATTCTACCGGCTGTTTTTCAGTGTTGAACGGATGCGGGGAATTATCTACTGGAACTTGTGCGATGGTCCGGCTTGGATGGGGGAGGGGGATTGCCGTGGCGGACTGCTGGATGAATTCATGCGCAAGAAACCCGCTTACCTGAGCTTGGAAAATCTGTTGAAAAGGGAATGGCTGACCGCCTTTGCCAAGCCAGCTGAAAATAGCGAATTGGTCGAGTTCCGGGGATTCAAGGGTATTTATGACGTTATCGTGGAGTCGAAAGAAGGCCGCCGGGCTCATGAAGTCAGTCTGACTGAACCCGGAACTTATAATCTGTAAGGTGACAATATGAAAATTACCAAAATCAAAGCAACCGCCGTCAATGTGCCGCTGACCGCGCCGATTCGTTGGTCGTGGGGCGTGCGCCGGGAAACCACCCGTCTGATTATCCATATCGAAACCGATGAGGGAATTACCGGCATCGGTGAAACCATGGGCCGGGTCGGCGCCGACAATGTGCATTATGAAGCTCAGAAATTGATCGGACAGGACCCGTTCAACGTGGAACGCATTTTGGCGTTTCTCCGGCCGCGGCCTTATTTCTTCGGTTATGCCGGACATGGTCTGATCGCCGGAATCGAGATGGCTTGCTGGGATATCATCGGCAAGGCGGTGAACAAACCGGTCTGGGCTCTGTTGGGCGGACGATTCCGGGAAAAAGTGAGTATTTCCGGTTATGTCTTTACCCGGGCCAAAAATGAAGTCACCGGCGAGGGCGGCGAAACCACCCCGGAACAGTTGTTGGAGTACAGCAAAAATCTGGTACGGGAACACGGTTTCAGAAACCTGAAATTGAAGGTCGGGGCCTCTCATCCCGATATCGACATCGCCACCATTGCCAGTTTCCGGCAGGCCTTCGGGCCGCAGATGGGACTGCGTATCGACCCGAACGGAACCTGGTCGCCGCAGACCGCGTTGTACATCTGCAAACAGCTCGAGCCCTACAATCTGGAATACATCGAGGACCCGACCTGGGGGCTGGAAGCCATGGCCCGGCTGCGGCGGGATGTCAATATTCCGCTTTCCACCAATATGTGCGTGGTCGATTTCGACCAGATTCCGCCGGCGTTCCGGATGAATTCCATCGACGTGGTTCTGGGGGATGTCCACAAATGGGGCGGGTTACTGGCCACGAAAAAACTGGCGGCGGTCTGCGATACCCTGATGTGGGGCATGTGCATCCACTCCGGGGCCGAACTTGGTGTTTCCGAAGTTGCCAAACTGCATATGGCGACCTGTACTCCGAATCTGACCTACGCCATCGACACCCATTATCCGCATCTGGCCGATGACATTCTGGTCGGCGGCAAGATGAAATATGATAAGGGGACCATGACCGCTCCCGACAAACCGGGCTTGGGCGTGGAGTTGGATATGGACCGTTTCGAGCGTTATGCCGAGGCCAACCGCAAAGCGGGGTTGACCGAGGGATATGAAAAAGATCTGGACCGGCCATCCGATTGGTGTCCGAAAAAATTTCAATGGTAGGACCATGAAAACAGTATTCATTACCGGAGCCAGCCAGGGATTGGGGCTGGCATTGTCGAAATATTTCGCCGAACACGGTTACTTTGTCTACGCCGGATGTTTTTCCAAAGACGCCGAACTGTTCGGGCCGGGCAGGATACTGCGCGGTAACATCGGCGACGAGGAGGAAGTCAAACGGATGTTCGCCGAAATCGACCGCTTGGACGTCCTGATCAATAACGCCCGTTTCTGCCCGACGCCGCGCGACCCGGATTTGAGTGAGTCCCAATGGTGGGACCGGAATCTGGAGATTTCGCTCAAGGGAACCTATCTATGCTCGCTTGAGGCCATGCGGATTATGAAAGAACAACACGAGGGGGCAATCATCAATATTTCATCGGTTCGGGCATTGATTCCTAATGATCCGGACCGGATTCCCTACGGCGCGGCCAAAGCCGGGCAACTGAACCTGACCACCTCGTTCGCAGCCCTCGGCGGACCGTACAATGTTCGGGTCAATGCTCTGCTGCCGGGCGCGGTGGAAACGGAGAACCTCCGTAAAAGGATTACGCCCGAACGGTATGCCGAAGTAATAAAAGACATTCCACTCGGGCGCATGGGACGGATGGAGGAATTCTGCCATGCCGCACTGTTTCTGGCCGAGAATACCTACACCACCGGGATTGCATTAAACTGCAGCGGCGGCAATTGCATGTGAACTTGACATTCAAGAAAATCTCGTTATATTACAATAGTTACTTCCAGTGATAACAGCAAGTATCACTGGAAGTAAGGTTTATAAATCGGTTGATAGGGTGGGGCTGTATCATAAGCCAGAGTGAACGGCGCTTTCGTTGATCCATTTCTAAAGTTTATTCTATTTTGACAGCTTGATATCCACAAAATTTGCGTTATATTAAATTTACTTCCAGTGATAACAGCAAGTATCACTGGAAGTAATAAAAAATTTAGATTTTATCCCCCCTTATATTGCACAAGGGGGGATTTGGGGTCAAATCTTGTTGAATTCGCTGATGATATTGTCGCAATAAATATTGAGGGCGTGGACGTCGGCGCCGCAGTTCAGGTACATGTAACCCATGTCAAAATATTCCTTCATGGTGGCGGGACCGGTGACCGTACCGGCAAATTTGCCGTACTTGCGGGCGGTATCAACAACCAATTTGCGGACCCGTTTGATTTCCGGATGATTCATTTCGCCCGGATGTCCGATGGCTTGCGAGAAGTCGCCGGGGCCGAAAAAGATCATGTCGATACCGTCAAGCTGGCAAATGGCGTCGAGGTCGGCCAAAGGTTCCGGGTCTTCGATCTGGACGATGACCATCCGGTTGTTGTTGGCGAAATCAAAGTATTCGCGGTCGCCGAAACGGCAATAGAGTCCGTCGGCGTTGCCGCCGTCCCATGGACGCAATCCAATCGGCATGAATTTGGTCTGGCGGACGATGGATTTGGCTTCTTCCAAGCTCATCAGATGGGGAATCATGATCGCGGTGGCATTGGCTTCAAACGGCAGGATGTAGTCGCTGTAGCATCCTTTGGAAACCCGGACGACCGTATCGATATCATGCATGTTGGCGGCCATGATCTGTTTTTCCATGGTGCTCCAGTCGGTGGGCACGTGCTCGCGGCAGATCCAGATGGCGTCGAATCCGGCCAGGGCGGCGATTTCCACATGACGGTGGCATGAACCGTTGAGTTTGAAGCTGAGAACTGGTTTTCCGGAACGCATTTTGTCCAGCATTCGGCTGCGGCGCGGTGTTTTCATAATAAAATCCTTGATTTAGGGTTGATTTTTTTGTTTCCTTGTAGTACAATACAACAAAGAATAAAGAAATCAAGAGGTAAAAGAATGGAAATAACGAAAATCCAGCGACAGGGAACATTGGAGTTGGCCATCGAAGCCATCGAGCAATACATCATCGGCAATTCCCTGAAAGTGGGGGATTCGCTGCCGTCTGAACCGGAGCTGGCCAAGTCGCTCGGCATCAGCCGGAATATTCTGCGCGAGGCTTTGCGGCATTACCGGACGCTGGGGATTATTGAATCCAAGCCGAAGATCGGCAATTACATTGCCCGGCTGGCGCCGGAAAATCCATATCAGGGCTATATGCCGTTCATCGGTTCCGACGAAAACACTTTGCTGGAATTGGCGGAAGTGCGCATTTGCCTGGAAACCGGCGCGGCGGCTCTGATTGCGATGCGGGCGACTGCCGGACAGCTTGAAGAATTGAAAGTGATCGCCGGAAAACTGGCCAAAGCCAAATCACGCGAGGCCCAGATTGAGTTGGAAACCGAATTTCACTGTGCGCTCCTGCGGATTCCCGGTAACAATATTATCAATGGATTGATTCCGCTGTTGATTGAGTTTTTCAATAAATTACGCCGGGCTCAAGAGAGTCTGGTGAAGCCGCATCCGCGCGAGCAAGTCAATGCCGAGCATCAGGCGATGATCGACGCCATCGCCGGAAGGGACGGCGTCGAGCTGGCCCGGCTGTTAAGCATCCACGGTCAAGATTATCTGGTCAACCGTTAACCCGTGGGGTGGTTTGAAGGTGTGCTTCATTCCCCGGGGTAGTTCCGCGCGATAATGGAAAATACCGTTTTCGATTCGCCAGTTGATCTTGACCGTCCCCATGACGGTATGGATTTTTCCCGAGGCATGGGTTAAAGTCAGTGGGTGAGGGGCCAGCAGGATATGCCGCCAGCCCGGTTCGAGCGGTTCAGCGCCAAGGATGTCGCGGCCGGTTTGAATGACCGGAGTACCGCCCCAGGCGTGGCAGTAATCGCCGCACTGCCAGCACTCTTTCAGGCCGAAGGGGTGTTCGTCAACTATGCGGTTCCAGAGCTTCAGCAGATCCGTCGCGAAGCGGTCGAACTGCCCGGCCCGGCGGATGGCGTCGAAAACAAAATGCAGATAATACGGCTGCGGCTGAACCGGCCACGGATGAGTCATCACCCGTTCCAGAAAACCGGGATCATCGATAATCCCCGAGGAAATCGCGGCGATATTGCAGTGCATGGAATATGAAAATTCGTCATCGTCCGGCGGTAGGTATTTGGCCGGCGGCGATTTGCTGAGATGCGGTGTGCCGTTGCGGAAAAATCCCTTATTCTCATCCCACAGCTCCCGCCGGAAATTTTCTTTGAGCTCCTGCGCCAGTTCCAGCCATTCGCACGTTCCAGTCAGCTTGGCCCCTTCTTCCAGAGCCCGGATATAAAACGCGGTCATCACGCCCGTGCCATGCGAGGCAGGGGGATGGTGATAGGCGAAACCATCCTGATACACCCAGTCGACAAACATGTAATTGGGGGCCTCCGAAACCAATCCGGTCGGGCCGAGGTAGCTTCGAAAAAGTTCCAGCACCAGCCGTATTTCCGGCAACACTTCCTTGACCAATTCCAAGTCGCCGCTGTACAGATAATAATCATGAATCATGGTGATCCACAGCAGGCTGTAACTGGTATGAAACATCACGCCGTTTTTCTGCCGGAGCAGCAACGCCGTCCGGCGGGTATCCGCCGCCGCCAGCCGGGTTTCGCCGAAAAGATAGTAACTCATCAGGCTCTCGATCATATAATCGCCGGTACAGCCGAGGCCTTCCTGGTGAATCGGTGAATCCAGATGCAGCCGCTGCATACAGATTTTCAAAGTCGCGGCGCAGCAGTCGCGAACTCGGTTGAGGGCCTCATCGGAAGTCTCCAGAGGTTGCAGTTCTACCGGAAAATGGCGGTTGATGAATTTTACTCCATGAACCGTTACCGGCGCGGAGTCATTGGCGAAGAAAGAGCCGAATTCGATGGTCAAACGGATGTCCATGCAGACACGCATCCGGGTAGCGCGAAAGGTTTGCCGTCCGTTTTTCAGGCAGTAAACTTCCTGTTCGGCGGGGGTAAAAATGCCGGGAACTTCTGCATATGCAATTCGGAGTATGGCCCCGGCTTGACCGGAAAGCTCGATTTCAAAATGTCCGCAGACTTTTTCATCGAAATGCAAGTCGATCAGTTGCGGCACTCCGGGGAGAAAACAGTGGGGTAACCGGCAGTTGGGAACAATCTCCCGGATTGCCAGAGGCGGCAGACCGAGTTCGCGTAACTGCCATGGTGGATCGGCGATTTCCGCAGCCGGTTTCCATGCGGTTGGTTCCTGTCTGGCGTCGTAGTGACCGGGCCGCCAGCCCAAGTTTAATGCGGCTTCCCAACTGCGGTCGGTTTTTAGTACGATATTGCCTTCTGCATCAGTCAACTCAAAAATAAAGCCGCCACGCCCCACGGAATAATCGGTCTGGGCTTCGCAGTCCATCATGACCTCAGCCTCGATCAGATTTTCGCCGTATTTCAGGAATTCGCCGATATCGCGGACGTCATAAAACCACCAGTCCGGAGCCTGGGTATTGGCGAAGTCGCCTCCCGCCTCCGGCGGGCCGTCGCAGATGAAAACGCCGTTGATTCGAATGCGATATTTGCAATCGCCGGAGAAACGGGCGAGGCAATTGTCAACGGATTGGAGATTGAATGTCTTCCGGAAGAGCGCCATTCCCGGCGGAGTAGGGGATTTGTCGAACCAGGAAACACGCAATTTCTGATGTTCTTCAGAGCCAAGCCAGATCCAGGAAGCGGCAAAAGATTTCATTGTATACCCATTGAATTTTTGGTTTGACGTACTATAATTGGCGAGGAGCTTTATCGCCATGTCCGGTTCACTGAATATCATGTCCGATTCAATAAAATACCGCAAAATGGGTACGCACTGCAGCGTGGCCGGCGGCCCTCTGCTGAAATATCAGATCAAACATTGCGGTTACGCGGAAATCGAACCCCCATATCAGTTGGAGCGGGTCGGCAAGTCCGAGCCTCCGCATATTACCGTCTGGCTGATCGAACAGGGGAGAGGCATTTACGAAACGGAATTCGGGAAGTTTAACGTCGGGCCCGGCGATATCATAATCCATAATTCCACTTTCACATATCGTTGCCGGGTGGAGGGGCCGGTTTTCATCCACTATCATTTTTATCTGGAAATCGCCCCTGACTTTCCTCCGGCGGTTTTTCCGGCGACTTACGGCAGGGAGCTGAAAGAAGTTTTCGGCATGCTCTACCGGGAAAAAGACCATGCCGAGCGCTTCGCCAATCTGGCGGCGCTGTTGTCGTCATATCTGAGGAGCGAGTTCAAAACCACCTCCGATTCCAGGCGTCTGCAAAAAATGTATACTCTGCTGGAATCGGATATGGCGAAGCCCTGGTCCACCGCGACCCTGGCCGCGGCCATGCACAGGTCGCCGGCGCTGCTTTATACGCTTTGCCGCCAGGATCGCGGACATTCGCCCGGCGAGATCATCGTCGAAGTCAAGTTCCGTTACGCCGCCAATCTGCTGCGTCACACCGACGAAACTCTCGAAGCGATCGCGGCGGCGATCGGTTACAGCAATGCTTTTTCCTTCTCCAAAGCCTGCCGCCGCGTTCTCGGGAAATCCCCCTCGGTTATTCGCAAAGAAGGTTGAGGGAATAGGTTATTTGCTCCCCGGCTTTGAGGTTGAACGGATAAAAGAACGGTTCAAAGGTCGGCGCTTTCAGATTCGGGGTGTCCCAACTGGCAAATCCGGCCAGTGACTCAGCCGGTTCAACCGTCATTTTTACTTGACGCTCCGGCATCCGCCAGATTACCGTATTGCTGTCGATCACAACCGGATTGCCGGGAACTGCGAAAAGTTTTTTCATGCAGGGCTCCGGCATGAAGCGTGACGCCCTCCGCCAGCTCCGCTCCGGTAAACTTCGCATGTCTTATCGGGTTAACCGAAGGCGAAACCGGTAAATTATGCGGAGTGAACGGCGGCCTCGGAGAGACCGCTCTACCTCGGGAAGCGCCCATCCATAAAATGGCTAGCGCTTAAGCGACAGGTCCGACCAGTCCGACTTTCTGGGTGAGTGTGCCGGTTCTTCAGCCGTAAATGGCGCAGGTGACCAGGACTGCGGTTTCGGTCATGATTTCGCAGGCTCCGATGGTGTCGCCGGTGCCGCCGCCGAGTTTGCGCAGGGTATAGAGGTGCCAGAGCAGCGTGACCAGGCAGACCGCACAGACCGCGGCGAGGCCGCGGGAACCCAGAGTCAGGTAGCCGGTCACGAGCATGAAAAATGCCGCCCAGAGCGTATTCCAGGGGGATTTGCGTTGAAAGATCAGTTTGCCGGAGCCTTCCGGCCGGACATATCGGGAGAGGCAGATGTAGATGACGATGGCGCAGCGCCCGCAGACTGCGCTCAGGAGTACGGCCAAACCGAGATTGACCGGCATGATGCCGAGCGAAACCGCCTGCAGGCCCAGGATTACCGCCATGGCGAAAACTCCCATGGTGCCGATGTGGCTGTCGCGCATGATTTCCAGCATTCGTTCACGGCTGCGGCTGCTCATCAGGGCGTCGGCGGAGTCGGCCAGGCCGTCCAGGTGGAAGCCCCGGGTCAGCAGTACCGGCAGCGCCGTCAGCACCACCGCCAGTACCGCTTGAGATATGGGCAGCAAGGCCGCCGCGTACATGATGCCCCCGATCAGGAGACCGGCAAACGGAAAAAACGGTTTGCTTCTTTCCAGGTCTTCGGGGGCAAACCGATAACCCGGTACCGGAATTACGGTCAGGTTGGTCAACGCGGCGGCAAATGCTCTCATAATCCCTCGCTGGTGACGTTGGCGCTGGAGAAAGTCGCCATGCGGGTCATGATCGCGTGGGAAGCGTCCAGCAGGTGCATGGCGAGGGCCGCGCCGCTGCCTTCGCCGAGGCGCAGATCCAGATCAAGCAACGGGCGCTTGCCCAGGACTTCCAGAATACGTTTGTGGCCTTGTTCCTGGCTCATGTGCGCTACGATCATATATTCAGCGGCGGTTGGGCACAATTGCTGGGCCAGCAGCGCACCGACAGTCGAGATAAAGCCGTCAACGACAATTGGTTTCTTGTTGGCGGCGGCGCCGAGGCAGAGCCCCGCGATGCCGCCGATTTCGTAACCGCCGACCTTAGCCAGAATGTCGATCGGGTCGTTGCGGTCGGGCTTATTCAGTTCAACTCCGCGCCGGATGGCGTCGACTTTGCGTCCCATTTTTTCCAGCGGCAGACCGGCGCCGCGTCCCACCAATTCTTCCAGCGGTCGTTGGACAATGACCGCCGCGATGGCCGAGCTCGGCGAAGTATTGCCGATTCCCATTTCTCCGGTGCCGAAAACATCGGTTTCCGCCGCCAGTTCGTTGACGATTTCGATGCCGGTTTCAATGCTTCGAATCGCCTGTTCGCGAGTCATGGCCGGGCCTTGGGCGAAGTTTTCCGTACCCCGGGCGATTTTGCGCCGGATGATCGGCAGATCGGCAAAATCACAGGTCGATACGCCGATATCCACCAACGTGACCTGAGCGCCGGCGTTGGCGGAAAGCACACAGATGCCGCCGCCGCCGTTGGAAAAATTGCGGATCATCTGCGCGGTGACGCTCTGCGGCTGATCCGAGACGCCCTCGGCGACGATACCATGGTCGCCGGCCATCAGGATGATATTTTTACGGGCGACCGGCGGTGCGAGCTGCCGGGTCATGCCCGCCAGATCCTCCGCCAGGTCAAGCAAGCGGCCGAGGGCGCGCCGGGGCATGGTCAGATTGTGAATATGGTCAGTGGCAAGCTGCCGGTATTCGGCGGATTGCGGTTCGATCGCTTTGATGGTTTGTTCGATCAGCGACATGTCAGTTCTCCTTTTAAAAGCAGCGGCAAGCCGCATGACATCAAAATTACATTGTCGGCAAAGGCGGCAATCGTCTGATTGCAGCGCCCGGTCAGGTCCCCGAACAGACGGGCTTGCTGGTTTTCAGGGATGATCCCCAGGCCGACTTCGTTGGTTACCAGGATGATATGGCCGGGGTGGTTCAAACAGGCTTCTTTGAGCTTGTGACAATAATTGACGATATCGGATTCCAGTAGTTTTCCTTCGCGCATGCTGGCCTGCCACATCAGGTTGTTAATCCACAAACCCAGGCATTCGAGCAGGATAATGTCGAAATCATGGGATTCGGCGATGACTTTGGCAATCTTGGTTTCCTCCTCTATGGTGATCCAGTTGTCATTGGCGCGCTGTTCCTTGTGACGCGCCACCCGGTGAGACATTTCTTCATCGATCACCGGACTGGTGGCGAGGTAAGCCCGGCGGCCGGGCAGGGCGCGGGCAATTTTTTCGGCGTAACCGCTTTTGCCGCTGCGGACTCCACCGGTAATTAAAGTTATTTGGGCCATGGCATGGTTCCTTTTGCAAACAGATATGGACGGTAATTCAACAGCGGCAACGAGGCTTCGCCGCTGCTGGTCAGCCGGATGACGGATAGCGAACCGCGCGACGGCGCGTAGCGCCAGATATCCCCGGCCGGTAAATTCAACAGGTATTCCAGAAATATATTGATCACTCCGCCATGGGTGAAAATCGTGATGATTTCATCGTCAAGGAAGACAATATCCCGGATAAAATCCTTGATCCGATCACGGAATTTGGCGGTGTTTTCGCCACCGGGAAAAGTGAATTCCAGATTATTCGGACGCCACTCCTCCCTGATATCGGGAAATTTCTGGCAGATTTCGTCGTAAGTCAGGTTTTCGCATTGGCCGAAATCGATTTCCGCGATGCGTTTATCCCAGATCACCGTATCCGGCTGAATTCCGGCGGCTTCGAGACTCTGGCGGACCCGTAATTTCGGACTGCCGTAAATTTTCTCCCTGGCTTTCGGTTCCAGATAATTGCCGATAGCGGCGGACTCTTTAATTCCATGTTCGCTCAAGCCTGCTTCGGTGCTGCCGATATAACGTCCATCAAACGCGGCATTCAGCGAACCGTGCCTCACTAAGATAAGATGTTTCATATTCCTGCCCTGTATTATAATGGCATAACATACTTACGATAGGGGATAATTTCAAAAGTATTTTCGGATTATTTGAGGCTTTTTGAGCAATTTTCGGACTGATCGGACTAGTCGGACATGTTCGACAGGTCGGAGGGATTCCGTGAGATGCTCTTGCAATTGCCTTAAAACTATGATAATTTATAAAAATATCAACAAGGAGGTCGATGATATGAAATTAGCAGTTTTATTACTGGGTGTCTGTGCTATGGTCGGTTCCGCATGGGGTGCCGAAGTGGTGAAAAATGGGGACAAAGTGGCTTTTATGGGGGATTCCATTACCCAGAATGGCTGGCGGTACAAGGATGGATATGTCCGGCTGGTCATCAGTGGTTTGAAGGCTAACGACATCAATATTGTTCCGTTTCCGGTAGGCGTCAGTGGTCATAAATCGAATCAGATGCTGGAACGGGTTAATCGCGATGTCATTGCCAAAAAACCTGACTTCATGTTATTGAGCTGCGGCGTCAACGATGTCTGGCACGGGCGCGGCGGCAACAGTCTTGAGGCGTACAGCAAAAATATGACCGAGCTGGTCGATAAGGTGCAGGCGGCGGGAATCAAACCCATCATCCTTACCGCGACTATGATTTACGAAGATCCGCAGAATGAATTGAACCGGAAATTGGCCGCTTACAACGACTTTCTCCGCCAGTTGGCCGCTTCCCGCAGTCTTTTGCTGGTCGACCTGAGCGCGGACATGCAGAATATCATTGCCGAAAAAGCCAAGAACAATATCAAAGCCGGAACGATCCTGACGACCGATGGCGTTCATATGAATCCTGCCGGGAACCAGATGATGGCCAAAGGAATATTGCGCGGCTTCGGCCTGAACGCAGAGCAGATCGCCAAAGCGGAAAAAAGCTGGCAGGAAAGTCCGGAAAAGTTCCCGGTACAGCCGCGAATCGACATGACCATGGCTGAATACCTCAAGCTGGAAGCCATCGCGGAAAAACATGGTAAATCCGTCAATGACTTCATTATTGATTTGATCATGAAGGCTAATTAAATAATCTGCTTTCAATCTGCTTTTGTTTTGTTGGAAAAAATAAATTTCAACTACTTGCTTTTTGTTTGACAGGCGTTATAATATAAGAAGCAGAATAAAAGCAGATGTGCAATGAATGTTTTAGAAAAACAAAATCTATCCGGTACCAAACAAGTGGCGGCGGCCATCGAGGCGGCAATCCGTTCCGGCGAAATGGCGCCGGGAAGCCGCTTGGACAGTGTTCGCAATCTGGCTGAACACTTTGAGGTGGGCATGACGGTAATAATCCGTGCGCTCGATGTACTGGAGAAGAAACAGTTGATCAGCCGTCAGCCGCGCCGCGGAGTGTATGTCTCCGAACCGGAAGCAGATACCCCCAAGCGTAGGCTGCTGGTGTTGACCAATGTCCGCGACCAGGACAAAGAAGCGTCGGGTATCTACCTGGCGCCCCATTTCGAGCGTCTTTGCAATCTCCATAACTGGGTTGCGGACACTATGGCGATTTCATTTCTTTATTCGGCTTCCGAGGAAAAGCTGATCGAACAGTTGCAGGAAAAGCATTATGACGGCTGTATATCGCTGGGTACATATTATATCGGAACCGAAAAGAGCCTGGCAATCCTGCGGGCTCTGAAAATTCCAGTGGTTTTTGCCTCGGCTCAGGATGGGGACAGCGATATTACCGGTTTCCCATCGTTGTTTTACCAGCCGGGCGCGGCCTGGGAGCTGGCGATTGCATTTCTGGCGAGTAAAGGCATAAAGCGTCTCGGAGCAGCCGGTTATCGCAATTTACGTACCGATTACCATTCGCTTCGCTGCAGTCAGGGCGAACATTTTCGCCTGATGCGCAAATATGGAATGAGCGTGCCGGAGAATCCGGTCTGTTATTTTGACTATCACAATGAGGAAGATGCCCGCGAGGTCATCGCCAGGTGGCTCGACAAGGCCTCACGTTTCGATGCGGTCATTTGTCAATCCGATTTCGGGGCGGCTTTTATTTACGAATATTGCGAATCGCACGGCATTTCGATTCCCGGCGACCTGGCGGTCATGGGGTTTGGGCGTTACGCCGGATGGGATTTGCTTTCGCCCTCGCTTTCGACGGTGGATTTCCGTTACGACCGGATTGCCGCCCGGGCGTTCGAATTGCTGGAATCGGCCTCGGAGTGGTTTGGCAAATGTGTTCCGACTGCCGCATGGGAGCCGGAAATCCTTCCCGGAGCCAGTACTGAATTGAATATGTAATCTTAACCTCAAGGAGATACGGTATGTTTACTCGGATCAACGACAATCAAACAGGAACATTGTTTACTCTTGTGGAATTGCTTGTGGTAATAGCTGTAATCATGATTCTTGTCGCCATGCTGCTGCCGGTACTGCAACAGGCGCGTGAGCAAGCCAGGGGTATTTCATGCGTCAACAATGAAAAAACACTCGGAGTTGCCTTTGCATCTTACCTGGGGGACAATCAGGATTTTCTGCCGTTGAAGGACACCGGTTCCCCCTGGACTGAAAAACTTGGAACCTACTGTTACCGGGATATTTCCAGTTGGAAGAATTATTCCGAAGCCAGACGGATTGCCGCATGGAAAAAGTCTTCCTTTGTCTGTCCCTCCGATCAGCACGGACTCTCGGAATGCCCGCTGAACAACGTCCGGGTTTCTTATGGTTATAACGCCAAATTCAACGCCAAAGATAAGTGGTTCGACTATAATTTCCCGCTTAAAATCGCCGACATTCCCCAAACCTCAAGTCATCTTCTGATTGGAGAGGCTTATTATCAGACGGCGGCTAATTGCAGTGCCAACGGGCATGCCACGGTCGATTACGGGTTGCTCGGTTCACAGGCCAGGCATCGCGGACGGGTCAATACGCTGATGGTCGCGGGCAACGTCAAAGCGATACCGTGGGCGATAATCAGCATGACTTCCGGCATGGGAAATACTCTGCCTTGGAATTTTACCCTGTCGCGCAACCCCAAAAATCCCGGATTGTAAAAATAAGGAATCAGAGCAAATGACAAAGATCGGTATATTCTTGCTGATATTTCAAGTTGTTGCGGCGGCGGTCGCCGGCGGACTGGAACCGGCGGAAAAAAATCACGCGGAACCGTTGCGTATCGCGGCATTTTATCCGAAAGGAACCGGCGGATTTTTCCTGCCCGGCGAAAAAATCTTATTGGTTCTGGCGGTCGGCAACTCTTCTTCTCAAGCTGTCAGCGGCGTTGCGGAGGTTACACTTTTCGATTACGAAGGGAAAATATTGGGAACCCGGAAGGAGACCGTTTCTGAAATTGCCGCCGGTAAAAAACAGGTATTGAACATTGAATTTCCCAACCCCGGCCGGAACGGATATTTCCCTGTGTTGGCCAAAGTTTTCGCGGCGGACCGGCTGTGTTCGGAAAACGCGGCCGGCTTTATCGTCATGCCGGAGACGGGCAAGCGCGATCCGTTTTTCGGGCTGAATCAAAATGGACTTAATCCGAAACTGGTTGAAGCGTACAAACGGCTCGGCATCGGTACGCTTGGCATTGGCTTCATGCCCTATCATGTCGATTTACTGGGGGGAGGCTCGGTTGAAGGGTATCTTGAAAACCGGCGCAAAAACCGCGATTGGGTCATCGAAACCGAGGGCTTTGAATTTTATGGTGTGATCGGTACCGCCTTCAAGGACCGCTCCGTGGCGACGACTTTTAGCAAGGCCGATCCGGGGGACCAGGAGGTCAGGAGACGGATTCAGGAGGATCTGTTTCCGGTGGATGAAGCATTTTTGCTCCGGACGCGGAAATTAGGCGAAGCCGTAGCCGAACGTTATCGGAATAAAATCGGATTATGGCTGGTCGGCGAGGAAATCGACGCCTCTTTCAACACCTCGCCGCCGCGCGGAGGAACCGCTTCCGGGACCCTTACCGCGTACATTCTGATGGCCAAACAGCTTTATCGCGGGATTAAACAGGGCAATCCCGAATCCAAAGTGGCGGTGCTCGGCATTGCCGGAGGCGATTACCGCAACCGCAATACTTTCATGCTCAGCAAAATCATTCTCAAAGACCTCGGAAATTGTTTTGACGGGGTGTTTATCGACGCTTACTCGGGTAACTGGAACAGTCTGCGTCAGCGCGTCACCTCGCCGGAAGAAGGAAGACTGCGGAACTACCTGAGCGATTCCGCCGATCTGGCCGCTTCTTTCGGCAGGCCGCGGACAATCATCAACGGTGAGCGCGGCTATGCGGCGAACTACGTGGAATCCCCATGGAGCGCCACCAACCGGGAATTGGGTGACTTTACCGCCCGCAGCCTGATTATCGCCCGTACTACACCGTGTCCGCTTTATGTCATTTTTAAGGACATTTCGGTAACGAATCCGGATCTGTGGAAGCGTGACCGGGAGCGGATTCCCGGGGGCTTCTGGGACTGCGGTCTGTGGCGGGCGGTTTATGACGAAAATGAACAATGGGCCGCCGTGCCTCGCCCGATGGCTCTGGCTGTGGCCGCCGCGACCCGTGAGCTGGCATTTACCACTTTCGTCGATTATCTTGAACCGGGCAACGGAGTGCAACTCTGTGTTTTCCGTACCGCCGAGGGTGGGAGCGTCGCCGCGGTCTGGACCACCGATATGCCGGTGGAGATGACCCTCGAATTACCCGCCGATACGGTGAAAACCGATTTCCAATGCAATCAGAGCAGTGCCGCCGGTAAACTTACTCTTCAGGTATCCGGTTCGCCGTTTTATCTTCGGACCGGATCCTCCGTCGACGAACTGAAAAAAAATTTGAATGCCGCCGTGTACCCGGTAACGATTCCCGTCGTCGCGGAAGGGCGAATGACCGGCAGTCAGACCATGCTGGTTCAGGTCGCCAACAAAACCGGAAAACGCCTCACCGGACAGATTCGCATGCCGGATGGCGAGCGGAAAAATATCGCAGTGCCCGCCATGGGGAACAGCGGTGTTCAGCTCAAAGCGCCGCGCCGTGACGGCAACGGACAATTGACTCTGGCTGACGGGCGTGTTTTCGAGGTAACACTCGATCGCGAGACTTTTCCCGCGGTACGGCTGAATAAGGAACCGGTTTTCGATGGTTCCGGCGGCTGGTTTGCCCCAATCAGCCCGATCGAACTCAAAACTCCGGATCATGTCGAACCCAAATCCGCCCTGCAGTGGGAACTCGGTTATTTCCGTCAAGACGGAACGGACCCATCGGTCAAGCTCCATTTGGCCTGGGATGATGAAAATTTTTATATCGGCTCGAAAGTCTTCGACGCGGTGCATCTCCAGCGTCAGACCGGGCCTCATATCTGGCAGGACGATATGCTGCAATATGCTTTTTCCACGCGGTTTGATTCCGCCAGAACCGGACTGGCCCGCGACAACTCCAGAAATAATTACGGCCCGACTGAGTTCAACCTCGGCCTTGCGTTGACCGGTGCCGGAGTCGAAAACTACTGTTGGGGTTTCAAAAATCCGGGGCCGATCAATTTCAAATCCAAAGTGACGCGCAAAGGCAATTACACCGTTTACGAGGTCGCGATACCGTGGAAGTTCCTCGACTTTAAACCGGTGCCCGAGGCGGGTATACGGTTTTCGGCGTTGGTGATGGATAGTTCCAGACCCACGGAAACCCAGGCCGCCTACCGGCTGGAATTCGGCGGCGGTATCGCCGGGAAAAAAGATGTCTCACGTTTTAAAACGGTTATACTTAAGGAATTACCATGAAAGTTTCCTCTTTTCAGAAAATCATCACTCCGGAGCTTGGCGTTAAACTCGGCGGCTACGGCCCGGATGACATTTCGGTGGCTATTCACGACGATCTGATGCTGAGCGGAATCTGCCTGGATGACGGATTCAGGAAAGTTCTGCTTATCAGCTACGACCTGCTCGGCCTTGATCGCGAGTATGTGTGCAAAATCCGTCGTGCCTGTGCCGAACTCATCGGCGGAGCGGAAAGCGATGTCATGCTGACGTGTACCCATACTCACGGCGGCCCCCATACCAGGAATAATTCCAGAGCCAAAATCAATCACGATTATATGAAACTGGTGGTTTCTCAGACCCTCGAAGCGGTCAGGGAAATCAAAGATTTTACCGAATGTTCGGTATATTTCCATTCCGGCAAGTGCGACGCCAATATCAATCGTCGCATTACGTTTTCTCACAATGTCTGCGTCCAGCTTTCGGACCGCCACGACCTTGAGCCGCTGGCTGACGGTTTTCGGGATCAGGAATTGGGAATGCTGATTTTTTGCGATACGGAGACCAAACTCCCGGTTCATATCCTTGTGAACTATGCGGCCCATCCGCTGGCCTCTCATGCCAAGGGACGCGCTGGGCTGACCGTCACCGCCGATTATCCCGGGGTGTTGCGCGAGATCGTGAAAAGTGAAACCGGGGCCGAGTGCACCTTTATTTGCGGGGCGGCCGGGGATATGTTTCCCAAGGATTCGGAAGTGGGTTTCGAGGCATTGGCGCCCATGGCGCGGCAGTTGGCGCGGGGAGTGATTCATGGTCTCATCGATGCCACCCGCAATCCGGACAATTTCAGAATTGCCAATCCCATCCTTAAAACCTCTTGCGAATCTTTCCGGGCGAAGTTCCGCAAAGGGAATCGAATCGAGAGATATTATCCCAACCAGACGGAAATCGACAATGAAGTTCAGTTGCTGGCAATCGGCGACACGGTTTGTCTGGTCGGGGTTCCCGGCGAACTTCTGGCCGAAGTCGGACAGGAGATCAAATGGCATTCGCCTTACCGCAAAGCGTTTATCATGTATAATTCCACCGCATACATGAGCTATATCTGTCACGGCAATGCTATTATTGCCGGTTCTTATGAGGCCGCAGTCCAGCCGCTGGAACAGCGGGCCGGGCTGAAATTGCTCAATTGCGCGGTTGACGGCATGTACAAACTGATTGATTTCCCCAACGAGGAGTCGACAAGTGATTACAAATAATTGCTATGATCTGACCCCGCAGGAGTGGCGGAAAGCATATCTCGAAAAACCGGTCAATACTACGATTAAAGAGTTTCAGGACGCGGTCCGGAAACTTGGCCTTAAGTCCGGCGAAAAGGTCGTCGTCCACAGCGCGCTTTCGGGGCTTGGAAATTTTGAAGGCCGCGCGGAAGGATTCTGCCGGGCGCTGATGGAACTGGTCACTCCGGAAGGCGTTCTCATGATGCCGAGCCTGACCAAATATCCCAAAGACGGCGAAGAATATCTCTTCGACTGGCGGGAAACTCCGACTTCAACCGGTATCGCGACGGAGGTATTCCGCCGTCTGCCGGGTGTGATCCGCTCGCTCGATCCGACCCATTCATTTGCAGTCTGGGGAAAAGACAATTTATCGTATGTCCGCAACCATCACAAACTGCCGACCATGCACCGCGACAGCCCGACCGGATTGCTGGAACAAGCCGGGGGGCATGCCCTGTTGGTTTCCTGTATGGATTCCCTTACCTTCATGCATGTGGTGGAAACTTCATGCCAGGCTCCGTGCCTGGGGAGCCGGACCGAGGTTTATCCGGCGCGCCTTCCGGATGGCCGGATCGTAAAGTTGCGCGGCTGGGGATGGCGCAAGGGACCGTGCCGCGGACTGCGACACAACGAGATTTTCAATTTCATGCGGGAACAAGGAACTCTGCATGAATCCATGCTCCATCACAGTCACCTGATGTTCTTCGCCCTGAAAGATTACCGGACCGCCTACGAACGTTTGCTTCTGGCGGAGACGAACGGCTGTGCCGATTGCCCGATTCGCCCCCGTCAGATCAAACAGACCGTCCCCAGCGACTGGGACCTCGAAAACGACAGCCTTATCCCCAGCGAAGCCTTCACCGGGGACGTCGACCTTAATAGTTGAAAGTTGAAGGTTGAAAGTTGAAAGTTTGGGGGGAGGTCGATCGTCTCCCCTCCCTTTTCCTTTTTCCCTTTTCTCTTTTCCCTTTTCTCTTTACTCCTTGAGCCGACTGACGTAGCGGTGATACTCCTGTAAACTGCATACTTCCAGGCGGCCGAATTCAGCTTTGTCGCGGATGCCCTCGACTGCCGCGGCCATGCCGGAAAGGGTGGTGGTGATCGGCAGGCCGTTGACGACCGCTTGTGAACGCATCTGGATTTCGTCGACCATCGCTTCTGCGCCGTTTTCGGCGGTGTTGATGATCCACTGGATTTTCTTTTCCTTCACCAGGTCGATCAGGTTCGGACGGCCATGGGAAATCCTGAACACCGCCGACGCCGGTATGCCGGAGTTGTACAGCATGGTCGAGGTGCCTTGAGTGGCATAAAGGCCAAAACCCATTTTAACCAGTTCGCGGGCGTATTCCATGGCCGGTTCCTTGTCTTCGTCGCGCAGAGAAATGAAAATGTTGCCGGAGGCGGGCAGGGCGTTACCGGCGGCGAGCTGGGATTTCAGATAGGCCAGACCGCGATTGCGGTCGATGCCCATGACTTCGCCGGTCGATTTCATTTCCGGGCTGAGCACGATATCGACGCCGGGAAATTTGACGAACGGAAATACCGCTTCTTTCACGCAAATATACGGAGGAATAATTTCCGAGGTGAAGCCCAGCGATTCCAGCGTTTCGCCGGTCATGCAGCGGGCGGCGAGCTGGGCGAGTTGAACCCCGATGGCTTTGCTGACGAAAGGCACGGTCCGGGAAGCACGCGGATTCACTTCGATGATATAGATTTCATCGTTTTTGACCGCGAATTGGATATTCATCAGGCCGCAGACATTCAGCTCTTTGGCCAGGGCGTAGGCGTGCTGATGGATCTTTTCGATGACTTGCGGCGACAAACTGAGGGGAGGGATGACGCTGGCGGAATCGCCGGAGTGAATCCCGGCCGGTTCGACATGTTCGATAATCGCCCCGATCACCGTGGTTTGACCGTCGGAAATACAATCGACGTCCAGCTCGGTCGCGTCTTCGAGGAAATGGTCGATCAGGATCGGCTTGCCGGGCGAAACCGCTTCGGCTTCCTCGACGAAATGCCGCAGGTATTTTTCCTTGTAAACGATGACCATACCGCGTCCGCCGAGGACGAATGAGGGGCGGATCAGCATCGGGTAGCCGACCGAATCGGCCAGTTGGAGGGCTTCGTCGACGGTGTAGGCGATGCCGCTGGCGGGTTGTAGAATGCCGATTTTATCGATGATGTTTTTGAAGAACTCGCGGTCTTCGGCGGCGTCGATGTCATCGGGACAGGTGCCGATGACGTTGGCCCCGGCGGCTTTGAGCTGCTGGGCCAGGTTCAGCGGGGTCTGCCCGCCGAACTGGACGATGACGCCGTCGCACTTTTCGCGTTCGTAAACGGCCATGACGTCCTCGAGGGTCAGCGGCTCGAAATAGAGCTTGTCGCTGGTGTCGTAGTCGGTGGAGACCGTTTCCGGGTTGCTGTTGACCATGACGCTCTCGTAACCGATCTGTTTCATGGCAAATGCCGCGTGGACGCAGCAGTAGTCGAACTCGATGCCCTGGCCGATCCGGTTGGGGCCGCCGCCGAGGATCATGATCGATTTTTTCTTGTCGCCGCGCGTCCGGACCGGTTCGTCGTACTCGCCGTAAGTCGAGTAATAGTAGGGGGTTTGTGCTTCAAACTCTCCGGCGCAGGTGTCGACGGTGGCGAAAACCGGGTTGAGCCCGATAGCCTTGCGGGCCTGGCGGACCTCGACTTCACCAGTTTTCAGGAGGACCGCGATCTGGCGATCCGAATAGCCGAATTCCTTGGCTTGGCGGAACAACAATGGATCTTTGCTCAGGCTTTCCAGCGAGCCGGTGTCCTTGATTTCGTCTTCGAATGCCGCCAGTTCGGCGAGGTTGCGCAGAAAGTATGGATCGATGCCGGTCAAGCGTTGAATTTTTTCCATGCTCCAGCCGCGTTTGAAAGCGGCCCGGATTTCGTAAACGCGTTCGGCATTTGGCCGCAGCAATTCGGCTTCGAGCTTTTCGTCGGCCATGTTTTCGAAAGGAGCATCCTTACCGTCCACCCCGAATCCGGCGCGCCCGGTTTCGAGCGAGCGGAGGGCTTTCTGGAAAGATTGTTTGAAAGTCCGGCCAATCGCCATGGCTTCGCCCACCGACTTCATCTGAGTGCCGAGCGTTGAATCGGCTTTGGGGAATTTCTCGAAGGTGAAGCGCGGAATTTTCGTAACGATATAGTCGATGGCCGGCTCGAAACAGGCCGGAGTTTCCGAGGTGATGTCGTTGAGGATTTCATCGAGGGTATAGCCGACCGCGAGCATGGCGGCGATTTTGGCGATGGGAAAGCCGGTGGCCTTGGAGGCGAGGGCGGACGAGCGCGAAACACGCGGATTCATTTCAATGATGATCTGGCGTCCGTCAGTCGGATTCACCGACCACTGAACGTTGGACCCGCCGGTCTCCACGCCGATGGCGGCCATGACTTTCAAGCTGTTGTCGCGCATGAGCTGGTATTCGGCGTCGGTCAGGGTCTGTGCGGGGGCTACGGTGATCGAGTCGCCGGTGTGGACGCCCATCGGGTCGAAATTTTCGATGGAACAGACGATTACTGAATTGCCCTTTTTGTCGCGCATGACTTCCATTTCAAATTCTTTCCAGCCGAGCAAGGATTCTTCGATCAGGACTTCGGTGTTTTTGCTGGCGGCCAGGCCGCGCGTGACGATGCGCTCGAAATCTTCCTGATTGTAGGCGATGCCGCCGCCGGTGCCGCCGAGGGTGAATCCGGGCCGAATGATCAACGGCCAGCTGCCGAGGGTTTTCGCAATGGCCTGGGCTTCCTGCATGCTGTGCGCCGAGCCGGAGCGCGGGAGCTCCAGGCCGATGCCGATCATGGTCTGTTTGAACAACTGGCGGTCTTCGGCGCGCTGGATCGAGTCGGCGTTGGCGCCGATCAGTTCGATGTTGTAACGTTTGAGGATACCGCGCTCGGAGAGCTCCATGGCGAGGTTCAAAGCGGTCTGTCCGCCGAGGGTAGGGAGCAGGGCGTCGGGACGCTCGCGCCGGATGATTTCATGAATGATATCCGCGGTGAGCGGTTCAATATAGGTGCGGTCGGCGAATTCCGGGTCGGTCATGATGGTGGCCGGGTTGCTGTTGACCAGGATCACTTCGTACCCCTCTTGCTTGAGTACTTTGCAGGCCTGGACGCCGGAATAATCGAATTCGCAGCCCTGGCCGATGACGATCGGGCCGGAGCCGATAAGCATGATCTTTCTTAAATCGGTGCGCTTGGGCATATCTCAATCTCCTTTCTTGACTAAAGCAGCCGCAATCAGACCGGAAAACAGCGGATGAGGGTTCCGCGGTCTGGATTTGAATTCGGGATGGAACTGACAGGCGATGAAATACGGATGGCCGGGAATTTCCACGATTTCCACCAGGCGTTGATCCGGAGAAGTTCCGGCAATTACCAGCCCGGCATCTTCCAATTCCTGTCGGAACTTGGGGTTGAACTCGTAACGGTGGCGGTGGCGTTCGCTGATTTTCAGCGTGCCGTACAAATCGGCGCTTTTCGAGCTGGCAGTCAGTTCGCAAGGATACGCCCCCAGCCGCATAGTGCCGCCGAGCCGGTCGTTGATCACCTGATGTTGATCCGGCATCAAGTCGATGACCGGGTGTGCGGTGGCGGGGTTGAATTCGCTGCTGTCGGCATCGGCGTAGCCCAGGACGTTGCGGGCGTATTCGATCACCGCGCACTGCATGCCCAGGCAGATGCCGAGGAACGGGATGTTGTTTTGCCGGGCGTATTCGATGGCCTTGATTTTGCCGCCGACGCCGCGGCTGCCGAAACCGCCGGGGACTAGAATCGCGTCGACGTCTTTGAGCAAGGCGGCGACATCGCCGCTTTCGAGGTCTTCCGATTCCAAAGGCAGGACTTTGACTTTGGCGGAGTGTTCGATACCGGCGTGCTCGAATGATTCGTAAATGCTTTTGTAAGCGTCGCGGAGTTTGCTGTATTTGCCGATCAGAGCGACGGTGCAACTCCGGGTCGGATTCAGGGCGCGGTGGAGCCACTCTTTGTAGGAATCGAGGTCGATTTCGCGCAGCGGCAGATTGAGTAAGTCCAACACATGAATATCGAGTTTCTGGCGGGCCAGTTCCAACGGCACTTCGTAGACCGAATTCTGAACGTCGAGTTCTTCGATGACCAGTTCGCGGTGAACGTTGCAGAACAGGGCCAGTTTTTCCAGGTGATCGGGCTGCATGGGGATTTCGGTGCGGCAAATCAGGATGTCAGGAGTAATCCCGATGGCCCGGAGGACCGCCACCGAATGTTGCGAGGGCTTGGTTTTCAGTTCCTGAGCGGCGCGGAGATACGGCACCAGCGTCAGGTGGATGAAGATCGCATTGCCGCGCCCGGCTTCGAAAATAAATTGACGGGCCGCTTCCAGAAACGGTTGCGATTCGATATCCCCGGCGGTGCCGCCGATTTCGGTGATGGCGATATCGATATCCGGACCGTGCAAGGCCCGCATGGCGTCCTTGATTTCGTTGGTCACGTGCGGGATAATCTGGACGGTTCCGCCGAGGTAGCCGCCGGCGCGTTCGCGCTCCAATATGGTACTGTAGATGCGGCCCGATGTATAGTTGCTGGCGCGGCTGCATTCGACTCCGGCGAAACGTTCATAATGCCCGAGATCGAGGTCGGTTTCCACGCCGTCGTCGGTGACGAATACTTCGCCGTGCTGGTACGGGCTCATGGTTCCGGGGTCGATATTGAGATACGGGTCGAGCTTCTGCATGGCGACCCGGTACCCGCGCTGTTTGAGCAGCAGCGCCAGGCTGGCGGCGGTAATTCCCTTACCCAGACTTGAAACTACTCCACCCGCGACAAAAATATGAGCTGTCATTTGGCCGCCTCCATCATAGCTTTGAATTGTTTGAAAAGGTAATGCGAATCATGCGGACCGGGGGCCGCTTCGGGATGGTATTGAATGCTGAACGCAGGCAACATCTTATGGCGAATACCCTCGATGGTCTGGTCGTTGAGGTTGATGTGGGTGATTTCCAGACACTCTGGCAATTCCTCTTTCTGCAGGGCGAAATTATGATTCTGCGAGGTGATTTCGATATCGCCGGTGGCGAGATTCTTGACCGGGTGATTGCAACCGTGATGGCCGAAACGCAGCCGTCCGCATTTGGCGCCGAGCGCGATGCCGAGGAGCTGATGTCCCAGACAAATGCCCATCAGCGGGACCTTGCCGACCAGTTCCCGGATGCAGTCGGCGGCATAGGTCACGGCGGCGGGGTCGGCGGGGCCGTTGGAGAGAAACACGCCGTCCGGCTTCAAGGCGAGAATTTCCTGCGCGGTAGTGGCGGCGGGAACGACATGGACCTGCATGCCGTTTTCGGCCAGCTGGCGGAGAATATTGTATTTGATACCAAAATCAATGGCGACCACTTTCAACTTGCCGTCACTGCTCCAGTCGAACGCCTTGCCGGCGGTGACTTTGGCGGCGTAGTCCTGATTGTCCAGACCTTCCCACGCCTGGGCTTTGGCGACTGCCTCCGCTTCCGTCAGCGGTTCGTCCGAGACATGGAGATAAGCCTTTTGAGTCCCCCGGCTGCGGAGGTGCAAAGTCAGGCGGCGGGTGTCGACCCCGGCGATTCCCGGAATGCCGCTGTGCGTCAGCATTTCCGCCAGCGAGATTTCCGAGCGGAAATTGGAGGGTTCGTTCAGGTTGTGAATCACCAGTCCGCTCAGGAACAGCGTCCGCGATTCCATGTCGGCGGGGTTGCAACCGTAGTTGCCGATTTCCGGCATGGTCAGCGTGACGAACTGTCCGGCGTAGGAGGGATCGGTAATGATTTCCTGATAACCGCTCATGCCGGTATTGAATACCAGTTCTCCGACTTTGTCGACCGGCGCGCCGAAGCTCCAGCCGTGAAAAATTTCACCGTCGGCCAGCGCCAGAAACGCCGTTTTTTCTCTTTTCTTTTTCCAATTGTAGTCTGTCTTCATAATTAGTACGCTCTTGTATTGACTTGATCTATATAATTGACCAGGGCTTGATTCACGACCCGGAAACCGCCGGGGGTCGGGTAATCGCCGGTGAAATACCAGTCGCCGGTATGCTCGGGGCAGCATTTCCGCAGGTCCGCCGGAGTTTGGAAGACCACCGAAAGTTCGGCTTTCAGTCCCACCGGCCGCAGCCGGTCGGTAATGGCTTCGACCAGCTCGGCGAAATTGAATGCTCCGTAGAGCTCTTTCAGCGGATCGCCGTATTGACCGGTTTTCAGGGCGGCGCGCGCTATGGAGGCTTGTTGGATCAGCAGTTCCAGCCGGTCGTGCTTGCGCAGCAGATCTACCAACGACTCAAACGCGATCAGTTCTTTGAGGCTTCCCATGTCGATGCCGTAGCAATCCGGGTAGCAGATCGGCGGGGCGGCGGAGGCGATGACGATTTTCTTGGGCGAGAGCCGGTCGAGCATCGGCAAAATGGCATTGTGCATGGTGTTGCCGCGGACGATTGAATCGTCTACCACCACCAGAGTATCGAGCCCGGGGCGGATCAGCCCGTAGGTAACGTCGTAAACATGCATGGAGAAATCCTCACGCGCCACGGCGTCGGCGATAAAGGTACGGAACTTGGCGTCCTTGACCGCGATCTGTCCGAAACGCAGCGGCTTGTTCAATTGGCGGGCCATCAGTCCTTCCAGAATTCCGTGGAAACAAATCTGCGAGGTATTCGGGATGTAAGAGAAGAAGGCGTTTTCAATGCCGTCATTGAGCTGGTCCAGCACGTCAGGGAGCAGGGTATTCCCCATGGCTTTGCGCTCGCGGTGAATGTCCGCGTCGTTGCCGCGCGAAAAATAGATCCGTTCGAAAACGCATTTCCGCAAGGGCTTGGGCGGCAGACATTCATTGACGGTTACTTCTCCGGCGTGATCGATCAGCAGGACATGGCCGGGCGGCAGCTCCGAGACCTGCTCGGGAAACAGGTTGAACGCGGTCTGGATGGCCGGGCGCTCGGAAGCGATGACGGCGACCTCGTCGTCCACGTAATAAAAGGCCGGGCGGATCCCGTTGGCGTCCCTCAATGCGAAGGCATTGCCATCGGCGAACATCCCGCATAAAACAAAAGCGCCGTCGAAATATTCGGCGGCGCTTTTGAGGACCTCTACCGGAGTGGTTACCGGGTCGGACATCAGCGATTGTTCCTGGTAATGTCCGATCAGGTGGAGGATTAGCGCACCATCCTGTCGGCTGGAGGGGTGGTGGCCCGTCTCCAACAGTTTTTCGAATATTTGTTGAGTGTTGGTCAGGTTGAAATTTCCGGCCAGCAGCAGAGTCCGGTTCAGGCATGAGCTCTCGCGGACAAACGGATGGCAGGCGTTTTCGCCTTGAATGCCGAAAGTTCCGTAACGTAAGTGGCCAAGCAGCAATTCACCGGCCAGCGGGTATTGGCGCAGTAGTTCCGGAGCGCCTTTTTTGATGGTTTCGATTTCGGTTCCGATGCGCTCGATCAGGTGGGCCAGCGGCATTTTTCGGGCGGATTTTTCCAGTTGATAGGCCGGAAATCCCGGTTCCGGATTGAGCCGGACCCCGGCGATACCGGCCCCGTCCTGGCCGCGGTTGTGCTGTTTTTCCAGCATCAGCGACAGCTTCTGGTAGCCGTAAAAATCGGTTCCGTATTGGCTCCGGTAATGCTCCGGCTGTTTTCGCAGCCGGAGCATGGTAACCGCGCATTCATGTTTGATAGAGTCAGACATAACGCACCATTCGGTTAATATTAATTAATAGATGAAAAGCATTTCCCTGTACTTGGGCAGCGGCCACTCGCTGTCGGCCACGATACCCTCCATCAGGTCGACCACGATCCGGATATCCTTCATCACTTTGATGATATCTTCGGATTTGTCCTGATCCAGCGCCCGCATCAGATCGACGGATTTCTTGTCGAGGATATCGAGGGCTTCACCGAACTGGGTGACGCGGTTTCTCAACGCGGCGGTCCCGGCGGTGATTTTGGCTTCCATCGCCTGACGGAGCGCGGACACGTTGCTCTGATACTGACCGGCGATCACCGGGATAATCATATCGCGGGTGATTTCCAGCGCGATGCCGCCCTCGATCCGGATTTTGCGTCCGTATTCGTGAACGAACACGCCGCAGCGCGACGAGAGTTCCTTTTCGGTGAATACGCCGTGTTTTTCGAAGAGCTCGACGTTTTTCTTGGCAGTGAGCGCACAGAGGCCCTCGACCATGCTTTTGGCAATCGGCAGTCCGCGTCTGGCGGCTTCCTGACGCCATTCTTCCGAATAGTTGTCGCCGTTGAAAACCACGCGCTTATGTTTTTTGATGGTTGTCTTCAACAGTTCCTGAAGTTCCTCGTTGAAGGTCTTCGTCTTGAATTTCTCCACCTTGACGGCGAATTCTTCCAGAGCGTCGGCCACGATGGTATTCAGAATCATCATCGGTCCGGCGCAGGACTGGCTGGAACCGGGGGCGCGGAATTCAAATTTG
>JAVBRM010000073.1:0-7865 GCA_031548025.1 Victivallaceae bacterium
GGAATCAATTTTGCGGTTGAAGCCGTATCACAAAAAGCCCAGCAGGAAGAATCCAAACATACAATGCCGGCCAGCAAGAAATCATCGCGGTTTGTGCCATATGTGGATAAATACCCGAAGATGGAAATGCCGAAGAATACAAAGCCGCGTGAGCCCGAGCCGGAAGTCGATAAGTACCCGGCACTAAAGTGCCCACCACCATCGGCCAGCAAGAAAGCGTCGCCATTCGAGCCGTATGTGGATAAATATCCGAAGATGGAAACACCCAAGAATAAGAAGCCGCGTGAGCCCGAACCGGAAATCGATAAGTACCCTGCAATAAAGTGTCCACCACCAGCCAGCAAGAAATCTTCGCTGTTCGAGCCGTATGTGGATAAGTACCCGAAAATGGAAATGCCGAAGAATAAGAACCCGCGGCCCCCCGAACCGGAAGTCGATAAATATCCAAAAATGGAGATACCGAGAACGAAAAAGCTGCCAAAACCGGAATCGGAAATCGAAAAATCGAAAGCTGAAGAAATCCGCTATCGCGAGGCTACCAAGAACGAGCTCATAGGCGACAATCAGAAAAAGATTCTTCGGCGGGCGATGGACAGCGCTGATTTGCATGAAATCGCCCCGGCGGAAATCGAGAAAATGACCCGAGGCGAATTTTGGCGACTGATGGATATCGTTCAGGAGTCCCGTCGCCGGAAAGACGAAATGGAGCCATCAGTTCCGGCTCCCCCGACCCAACCCAAGAAAAAGCCGCCGCGCGGCATGGACCTTTAACTTTGACCGGAGGAATTATTTATGAGTTTAGACAACAATGGATGGGATTCTTTACGAAACGAGCACAGCCCCCGTATCTGGCTGATTATGGAAGACAACAGTTACTTATTGCGCTGGGAAGACATTGAGCTGATCACCGCTTCCGCCGATTACCTGACCCTGAAACTGGACTGCCGGATGGGGCAAGTGGTAATCACATCTGCTGGAAGTCTTCAACGCCTGTTCGAAGAACTCCAGCTCGAATGGGTCCGCCTGATCGACGGCCGCAAGCTCAAAGTCAAGGTACATTTCCTAAACCCATCGTAACATGAGGTGATCCGTCAAAGCGTTTTCAGATACTTGTTGTAGTCATAGGCTGTCATCATGTCGTCCAGTTCGGAGATGTCGAAATCCTCGAATCGGCAGAGCCAGCCTCTATCCTCCGGGGAACTGCCCAACAGCCCCGGATTTATGCTCAATTCCTCGTTGATTTCGCTGACCGTGCCGCTGATCGGGCATAGATGTCCGAGTCATTGACGAGGCAAAAATCATCGCCAACGATGTAGTCCGCGCCTTCCGCCGGAAGATCGACAGATACAATATCGCCCAGTTCCCGGACGCCATATTTGGTAATTCCGACCGTGATTTCGTCATCGGCAACATCAAGCCAGACATGGTCCTCTGTGTAATATCTCATTATACATTTCCTCCATGTTTGCGATTTCCATTCAGAAGTCGTAATATAACGGCAATGAACTTGTAATCAAATAAAATTGGCTGTAAATTATCGTGAAATTTTCAAACAGATTTTTTGGAGGTAAATTCGAGCAGGAAGTAGATAATAACAAAGTAAAAAATTGACATAGATACTGATTTTTCAGTATTGCGCAGAGATAGAATCGCCAAATTTTTATAAGCGCAACAGCACGTAATACGGAACCGTTTTTTGCGGCTCCGCTTGCTGTGCTGTTGCGGGTTTTGGCGAACCTTATCTCTGCGGCAAGTCGGGGCCGCTCTTTTTTTTGCGGCACAAGGAGTTGTCGTGAGAAAAATATGCGGTGTACTGGCATTTGTGTTTCTGTTGTCCTTGGGCTGCGGAACATCTTCCGAGAATCTTCTTTATCCGTCCTCCGAGCATCTGCCGTACGGAATTCCCGGCCCAGCCGATCATATCGCTACTCGCGAGGGCTATGCGGTCGGTTTGTCCTGTCGACATAAGGTTGCGGTGTGGATTTCCTATCGCCTCACGAAGGACAAAGTTCTTGCCAAGAATGCTACCCGGTCTGATCGATTTCGAGAAGATCGCGAGTTCCCTTGCTGTTCCGTGAAGCCCGGCGATTACAAAGGTTCCGGATATGATCGCGGTCATTTAGCGCCCGCCGGAGATATGACTTATTCCGTCAAAGCAATGGAAGAAAGTTTCCTGATGACCAATATCGCGCCTCAAACACCCGGCTTCAATCGTGGTATCTGGAAGAAACTGGAAACGCAAGTACGCCAGTGGGCTATAATAGAGGAAGATATCATAGTGGTGACAGGAGTCATATTCCCACAGGAAATCACGCAAACAGTCGGTTCCTGTAAAATTACCGTCCCATCCGGATTTTTCAAAATAATCTATGATCTGACTCCGCCGCAGAAAATGATCGCATTCGTAATCCCAAATGAAGGTAGCAAACAGGATTTGCAGGATTTTGCGGTAACCGTGGATGCGGTGGAAAAAATAACCGGCCTTGATTTCTTTCCGAACCTGCCGCAACCGGTCCAACAGAAGCTCGAATCCGAAATAGATTTTGCACAATGGAAATAGTCAGCCCGGTCGAGTTTATTTTGGCAAATATGCGGAAAGAAATGGATTATTCAGAACTTGCGCTACATTTTGAGTCATTTCTATAAACTCATGACCTTTTTTCCCTGTTATTTAGGGGATGAGCACTTTCTGAGCTTTCTTAATCTGGGCGGGATCGCTTTGCGGCTCCATTATGATATGAAGTAAGCGATAGAATTGCTTTATTTGCAAATCTTTTTTCCTGGCCAGGAATTCTGCGTATAACTGTTTTTGCTGGTCGGCTTTTTTCTTTTGGTATTTGAGATGCGAGAATATTTTTGACACTGTAAATACCGCAATGATAAAAATAATGACGTTGGTAATATTGGGGCCGGGAAGAGTGAATTGGTAATGGTTGACCACAAAATTTCTGATGACGATATAGAGAGGTATTCCTCCGACAAAAACAAAAAGCATGGCAATATCAGTAAAATAATGTGCGTGTTTCTTCAACCATTCATTTTTCCAATTGCGCATAATCCGGGACTCCATTTTGAGTTAATATAGATTCAGATTATTAACTACGCAAGTAATACTTAGGCAATAATTTTCGATTATTATAGATAAAAAACGGAGAACTTGACCTGCTGCCGGAGGGAGTGGGATTGGGAGAGAGGGAGTTCCGGCAGGCAAAATCAAGTTCTCCAAAGGAGAAAAATCCGATACTTGCGTTACTTGCTTTTTTTAGTCGGAGCCTTCTTGGTCGGAGCAACTTTCACGGGAGCTGCTTTCATGGGAGCCGTTTTTTTAGCCGGTGCAACTTTCGGAGCAGTCGCTTTCTTAACCGGAGCAGCTTTCGGGGCAGCAGCCTTCGCCTTAACCGGAGTAGCTTTCGCCTTCACCGGTGCAACTTTCGCGGTGGCCGTTTTCTTCGCCGGAGTAGCTTTCGGAGCAACAGCTTTCTTAACCGGAGCAGCTTTTGGAGTTGACATTTTTTTCTCTTTAGGATTGGAAAATCCATAGTTGGAGGTAGTTGAATCATGCCATGCCAGGTAGTTTTCGCTTCGGATCAGTTCTGATAAATCCATGTTAATCCTCCTCGACGATTTCAAAAAGTCCGGGTGACATGCGTTTCAGGTGCTCAATGGCACCAATTTCCGGGCCATTGTTCCAGTTGCAGTACTTACCAATCCAGGGCGAGAGGCTGAAACCGAACTTTTTGGCTTCCGCAAGGATTTCCGACATGGTCATAAGGTCAATTTTTCTCATAGTAAACTCCTTTATTTGCAAAGATTTTCGATTGCGTTATAGATGCTTTTGGCATTGTCGATGTTTTTCAGGACCAAAGTTCCCTGAGTGGTGGCGGCGGTACTGATGACGATGTTTCCGCAACCCACGATCTGCTGGATCAGCGAACTGTGACAGGAAATACTGCGGATGTCGGTAATCCGGATTCTCTGGTTGAAGGTATTGAGCAGGCCGCCTGCGCTGATGATGGATTCATTGGTTATTTTGTAATACTGGCGTTTTCTCTGCCAAACCACATAACCAATCCGGCAGGCGATGATGATCGGAATCAGGCAGATGCCTAAGCTCAAAATCGGCTGATTCAATTTGCCGTCATTATAGAAATAACCGGTTATTCCGCTCAAGAACAAAGTGGGTAGCAGCACGCTGCCAATCGTTCCAACTATATACCAGATCATCTGATGAATCGCTTTGCAGACAAACAGGAATTTATTGCTTTTTCCGCGAAAAATGATCTTTTCCGAATGCTTTTTATTCTCTAATCTATTCATGGTTCCCTCCTTAAATGGTTGTCCTTCACCTCTGTGAGGACAACCATAAAAGAGAAAATCTTGCCGGGCGTCTCAGCCCGGCTATTATGAATCTCCATTTACAAGTGATTCCGCAAAGGCTCTGATTTTATAGATATTTTCAACGGAATACTCTTCCAGCCAGCTACAAAATGCGGAGGATATTTCACCATTTTTAATTTCAAAGCGGTATTTTTCTCCGACATCGACCAGCCAGTAGCCACTCATGTGTATTGATATTTTTTCAAAAACCCATTCAGCAAGTTCCGCAATATCCTGATCAAAATTACTGGTAATTTCATCATCTATGCGAAAACTCACGATATGGGGATTTTCGTGATCTATCTTCGGGTTGAAATAGTCCAGCATTGATGCGATAGTTTTATAATCGGCAAGTAATTGTGATGCTTGTTCAGGTGAATCACAATTCACACTCAAGAAACCCCAGGCATTTCCTTGACTCATAATATCAATGTCCTTATGTTAAGCCGCCAGTTCATTTGAATTGGCATTGGAGTGGAGGATATAGTTAACGGCTCTTTCTGCTGCTGCGGAGGCTTGGATGATCAGTTTTTTGTCGTTTTTCAATCTCTCCAGCCAGTTGGCGATATAGGCAGCGGAATTTTTAATGGTTCGATTTTCAATACCGCTTTGAGCGCATAGAAAAGCCGCGCCAATTTCAGCGATCAGCTCTTCGCGAGCGTATTCCGGGCTGCCGAAACTGACTTTCAGGATGCCTGGCCGTTTCAAACGATTGGCACTACCAGTCGAATGGCAACATTCATGGTATAAGGTACAGAAATATTCCTCCTCGCTGGTAAAGTATTGGGGCTTCGGCATTTCAATGATGTCGTAGGTGAATTCGATATTATTTTGCAGCAGGAATTCGGTAATCGAGCCGGGTCGATCTTTTCGAGGTTCGCGCCATAAGCCGTGTACTTTATAATTATAGGGTTCAGCCATGATCTCCATGCGCACGATGCGGCCACGTTCGTCCGGCGTCAAATCGTAGAGTTCCTCAGGCTTCATGTTCGGACAGAAGATACAGCTTGATTTCGGTGGAACCGATAGCCCGGCTTCACGAATTCGCGCCTTACATTCTTCCCTGTCCCAGCCCCATTGAATCAGCGGAAACTCATATTCATAATTCGGCTTTTTCATGGTATGAGCCCGCTGATTACTTCTCTTCTGGCGGTATTCTTCACCAGCCTCAAATCCGACCAATTTGATGATTTTGCGCCCCTTGAAGCGACGTTCCCATTTTTCCTGCGGTACAATCTTGAATTTGACCGAACAATTTCCTCGGCCGAACGTCGCTCCCGGCAGCGTGGCATTGGTCAGCATATTATCTTCCAAAGTGTTATACGGAGCGTATTTGGGCTCATACTGAACCGTTGTGATTGGCGGGAATTTTTCCCTACGTAAAAAATCTTGTATAATTGGTAAGTACGCGTATGTCGCGCGGCGCTCCGATCCCACATCCGCAAACAAAATGAAGTCCGGTCGCAAACCCTGCTTAACCATGCCCACCAGCATGGCGGTGGAATCCACGCCCAGGCCATAACTCACCCCCAAAACCGGAGCACCATCATCTTTCAATGCAAAATTCATCTTTACCTTCAGATCAGTTGTAATATTTGCGAAGTGCTTTGCGGCTGCCGTCCTTTCGGACGCCCCACAAGGTTCCCTGCCAGACATTGACGCTGCGCAGATAGAAATAATTCTCCGATTCCATCTTAAATCGCCGCCCGTTCCGGTCGATGCCGGTGACCGCAAATGATGAAAATTCCGGATACTTTACAGTCTTCTGACCAGTTATGAGTTTGTAGTATTCTATGCTCTTATTCGAGCGTGCAAGTTGTTCCGGTGTCATGTGTTGCTCCTGTTATAATGGTGTTATAATTTTGGCCAAAGTTCTTTGCGTTTCGGCATCTTTTCATTGATCAGCGTAGCAAAATATTCCCTGACCATCGGCGGGTTGAGCTGCTTGTATTTTCCCTGAAGATTCCCGGTATACTGGAGAAAAACAATACATTTGCCCAGTTCCGGAAAGCAGCGATTTTCATCGATATATGACGGATAGTATTTATACATCGCGTACATCGCGGCCACGCGGATTTTGAAACTCGGTGGCCGTTTCACCGGCAGATATGCCTGAAACCTTCTTCCTTGCTTACAGGCCTTTTCCCGCTCGGCAAACTCCTGATTCGGATCAAATTCTCTGGTTCTCATAATCTTTAACCTCCAATAATGAAAACTCGATACGGACACCCTGGGCTCCGTATCGAGTTACAAGTTTCTGATTTTTATCGAATTTCAACATTGAATATCAAGCTTTTCCGCAGTAGTCTTTGACTAAAGGACCGTTTGACTGACCGCCAGCGGCAACTATTCAAAACGAGATGATGTCTTCAAGAGACAATATTTCAAATATTTCATTCACAAATCTTGAAATGATAAATAAAGCAGTGTATTTTAATTATCATAAAATACTTTATTCATAGGTTGTCAGTATGAAAATCATTGAAAAATTGCAGGATTATCTGAAAGGAATATTCGGTTGCAGAATCGATATTTCAGTGGTTCCGGTTCGAGAAAAACTGCCGTTGTTCTTGCGGGGATATGATTTCTATCAGATGATTTTATTGGAGCAAAAGATGATTCTCGCGGTAGTCAGGAATGATGACCGTACGCCAGGCGAATATGCCGGACAACTGGAAATGTTGCGGGAACGCTTGAGTATCGATGTCGTCTTTGTATTTGAGGCATTGCCCGCCCTGAAGCGGAACCGGATACTCCAAGCCCATATTCCGTTTATTGTGCCTGGCAACCAATTATATTTGCCGCCGTTTCTTGATTTAAGGGAGCGGATGGTCAGGCAAAATCGGCATGGCGGGCAGTTGAGCATTCTGGCGCAATTATTAATTATTCGACAGTTGCTGCACAGTGATGTCTCGAATTTCATGTTGAAGGAACTTGGCGAAAAACTGGGTTACAGTGCCATGAGCATGTCCAGTACCGCCGCCGAGCTTGAGCAACGCGGCATTGCCGAAATACATCTGGACCAAGGCGCAAAAAGGATCAGGTTTTTGAAAAACGGAAAAGATCTGTGGCTTGCCAATAAAAATCTGATGCGTTCGCCGGTAAAACGGATATTGCCGAATGTGGAGAATCCAAAGGATTTGCCTCTGGCCGGAACTTCCGCTCTGGCGCTGCGCAGTATGCTTGCTGAGGAAGAAATTCCGGTTTACGCGGCATACTGGAAAGATAAGCTGGATGACCGTTTTTTTAAGGAAGCCGCCGACAGGGATGATGCGGGCAGTTTTTTGCAGTTGTGGCATTACCGACCAATGCTGCAACCGGATGGCGGGATAGACCCGTTTTCGCTCTACTTGTCGCTGCGGGATGATGACGATCCGCGAATTGAAAGTTGTCTTGATGAAATGATGGAGAATGTGAAATGGTGAACGGTTTAAAGAAGTTTCAGGAATTTTTCAAGGATCATACCGATTCTTTTGTAATTCTCGGCG
>JAVBRM010000070.1:0-14529 GCA_031548025.1 Victivallaceae bacterium
CCAATTCACCAATTCACCAATTCACCAATTCACCAATTCACCAATTCACCAATTCACCAATTCACCAATTCACCAATTCACCAATTCACCAATTCACCAATTCACCAATTCACCAATTCACCAATTCACCAATTCAATACACGATGCAGGGGTAGAGTTCCGGGTTTTTGGCTTCGCCGAGGCCGGGGGCGAGGTGGATCCAGCCTTTGCGGCCTTCACTGTCGTCGTCGTTGACCAGGAGGTTGAACTGGAATCCGTTCCGCAGAGTCTTGAACTCGATGCCTAAAGATTTGAGCGATATGTTTGCTTCATAAATCGTCAGATCGCCTTCCCGGCTGGTTTTCAGTTGGATCGATTTGGTGGCAAGGGAGCCGTCGAATCCGGCAGGGGCCGACCAGGAGGCGGTTTGGTTTTCACCTTTGGCCGAGCGGGCCAGACCCAATACCCACATGCCCTGCTGTTCGGGAAAAACAAACGCGAACTGAATGCTGTCGCTGCGCCACATTTCCTCCGGCGCCTGATTCTGGCAATGGCGGTTATCCCGAACTTCCGCCCGAATCTGAATGGTATCGTCACCGCCGCCGAGCCAGATTTTGGCGGAAAGGTCTTCCGGGCCTTGCCACAGCATGTGGATTTTGGAAGGATCGGCGGACCAACGGCTTACCGTCTGTTCCTGGCGGTCGAGGATAAAATCCGGGCGGCGTTTCGAGAAGTCGCCTGGCGGTATCAGAATGGCCGAGCGGACCACCAACGGCATAATGAATTCCTGTTTCAGGCCCGGCACATGATAACCGAGTTCAATTTTGAATTTCTTGCCGCTAACCGCCGGGACATCGCCCACTTTGACCGGAAAGCTGATCCGGCCGGATCCGCCCGGCGACAGGGTGAGGTCAAAAACTTTTTTCTCCGCGGTGAATTCCTCCGGCAATATTAACCGGATTTGTTGCTTCATAGCCTGTTCGAACGGATTATGGATGACCGCGCCGATAAGCAGTTCACGCCCGGGGACGGCGGCAGGCAGAGGAGCGATTTCCAGCAGTTTACCTGCCGGTTCGGCATAAGTCGCCAGAGAGAGTACCAGTGTCGCCGGTTCTTCGCCTAACTCGAAAATGATGGTATTGCCGGACAGCGGAACTTCCGAGCGGTTGTCCATAATGTCGATTTTTTCGACTTTCGACGCGTCGGTTTTGATCACAATGGGAACCGGCATACCGCTTTTGATCTCATTCCAGCCGGCCAGCATGGTTACGCCCTGCCGTTTGAATTCAAAGAGCCAGATACCTTCCGGCGCCGGAAGCTGCCGGACAAATTCCCCCCCGGTGAAATTCCGCGCCAACATATTATAGACCGAATAAACCGGTTTTGGATAAAAATCATGAGTCAGCATGCCGTAATGATGCTCGCCGTTATACAGATCGAAACCGTCATTGCGCAGATTGTACCAGAGGTAGGCGATTGCTCCGCGAGCCCAGGAAAAGATCAGTTTTTTGTAAAGGGTAACCGCCTGAAAATATTCCTGGCCGCCGGTTGAAGCGATCGCGGTTTCTCCGGCCAGCCAGGGTACTTCAGTTCGAGTCTGTTGACGCATGGGAATCAGCAGATCATCGATAACATGGGAATATTTACCGAAATTACCGTGTTCATGGTGCGAATGAAGGTCGAAATAGCCGCGGGTTCCTTCCAATGCATCGCGCTGGAATTTGACATTGTCCTTAGGCCGCCCGGTCATCTGCACCAGAGTGGCGAAGTCTCCGACAATGAATTTGGCGTCGGGATCGGCTTTTTTCAGCTCCTCGTAAGCGCTTTTGACCAGTTTGACATAGTCATCGGAGCCGAAACGGGCGAACGACCAGAAATCCGGTTCGTTCCAGACCCGCCAGAAACGGATTTTCCCTTGATAATGGCTGACCATGGCAAATACGGCCTTGCGCCACAAATCCAGCGGCGGCATACAACGGTTCCAATCCCGCCAGTCGGCGGTGTTCTGCAATTCTTTCGGGGCAGCCCAACGCGGCACGAAGCCCAACCCGCCCAGCATCTCGATCCCCTGCCCGCGATAAAGTTCATATATGGAGTCGGTCAGCGAAAAATCCATGGCTCCGGGCTGGGGCTGGACCGCCGGCCAGGTAAAAGTCGAGCGCATCAGCTTGACGCCGCAAAGCTCGGCGGCTTCCGCCTCGAGCTGCCGGTCACGCAACGGCCAACGATGGGTGTGCGAACACATGCCGAACAGAAATCCGTCTTTTTGCGGCGCGGTCGGTCCGGCCGGAATCAGATACGCATAAGATTTGTGTCGAGTAATCGAATTGCCATCCACAGTAATGACCGCGCGAACATCCCAAGCGCCGAGAAGTTTCTCCTGCGACACTGGAAAGCGTTTTTCACTGCCGGGGCTCAGATCGAATTTTTCATTGACAGTAAAATGACGGCCGGAAAAATGGGTGAAATCGAATTTCACCTCACCGGCTATGGATATTCCGGCGGGGTTGAACAGAGATACGGCCAGATTTTTTTCTTCGCCGCCTTTCAGAATATGCAACTCGTCGCCGGTGATCACATCAAACTGGATGGCTTCGGCTTTGGAGCAATTCTGCAACACTTTTGAATCAACAAAAGTTATTCTTTTGGAACCTTCCCCCGGCAACTCGAGCAACAAATGTTTAAAGCGGAAAATCTCTCCGTTCAGATTTTCCATAACGATATTCAATTCGTTTTTTCCCGGGGCAAATCCGGCTTTGCCCTCGGCTTTTCTTCCGGCGGAGGCCGTTCCGCATATCCACAAAGTACCGGAACAATCCGCATCCATCGTAACCCTGAACCCGGCCACGGAGTCATAGTATTTGAGCGAGGTTTCCGTATCCCGCAAATACAATTTCCGGCTCGAGGTTTCAACAGTAACCGTCTGAGTTCCGGTCACTCTGGTCTGCGGGTCGTCGGAAGACAGGCCGCCCCGCGAATTGAACGCGATGAATTCCCTGACGGTTTCCGCTTCCGGTTTGCCCGCGGGATTGAAGGTCAGCTCATGAATCACAAAAGACTGCTTGCCGCTGTCCGGCTTGAAGCGTACCGAAATACCGGCCGGATAATACGGCGGGTCGATGATTTTGTTGATGACTTCGGCTTTACCCCAACTGGAACGCTGCAGGCCGTCCCGCAATGGAAAAACCAGTTCATTAAGCCCGGACTTGAATTTATGCGGTAGCGGCTTGAACTGAAAAAATTCTTTCTGCTCGTCGCGCATATGCAGCGAAATACCGGCAATGGCCTCCGGTTCGGAGAGCTCGATTTGAAGCCGGGCTTCGCTGTTGACCCCGGGATCAATGGCCGCCGCCTGGCGCCAGTAAACCTGGGCGCTGTGGTGCTGGGCGGTATTCGCGGTAACTTTTATCTGGCCGTTTTCGACCGTGAAAAGTTGTCCGTGTTTTTCCGCATTTACGACATAAGGTTTACCAATGCTGACGGCTTCGCCGCCCAGACAACAGCAGGAAAATACCAATGCGAGCCAGAATATTTTTCTCATGATCATGGGGTCCCTACCGGAACACTTTTCGCAGAAAACGAAATCAGAACTTTGGTGGCGGTGGCCGCGATACCGTTACGGTCCAACGATTCCGCGTGACCGTCGAAAAATAGCGTGTTTCCCTGTTCGCCGTGCCGCCGCGACATGGCGATGGTCGAGCTTTCCCGCAGTTCTCCCGGAGAAAAATAATACGCTCCCATCTCCTTGGCCGAACTGTAAGTGTCGCCCATCAGGATCGCTCCCGACGGAGCTTTAAGTTTGTTCATGGCGTAGTAGACATGCTTATTGGTGCCGTCGTCGATATAGACCAGAATATCGCCGACCGTATCGACCCGGTAACTCGCATTGGTGGGCTTAGTGGCGTTGGTCTGATAATCGGTCATGCCGTACATGCCGAAATAAATGTCGCTGAAAGTCGGATTGGATTTGGTATCCGCCGGACAGCGGGTCGTATTATATTCCACATATTTGAGCGAATTGGAATTGGTGCTGGTGATCAACCGCCGCGTCCACGGCAATGAACTGCCGATCTTGAAAAAAAGCATATCATTGTAAGTCATGGCGTATCCCTGGTGCACCAGTCCCATTTGCTTGAGGTTGTTCATACAGGAAATTTTCTTGGCGGTCTCGCGAGCGCGATTCAGCGCCGGCAACAGCATCGCCGCCAGAATCGCGATGATCGCGATCACCACCAGCAATTCAATAAGTGTAAATCTCTTCAAACCATAAACTTTCATATTTTCACCTTTTCGTTTGCAATTGAAGCCACCGAATTTCTTTCGATAATTTGCGGCGGAATAATTTTCTGGACCTGGGTCGACGGATCTTCGATCAGTTGTTCGACGCTGTTTACGATTGTCTCCATATATTTATCGGTATCGACGCCGACTGTGGTCAGGGCCGGTACGAACAGCGCACTGTCGTTCAACCCCTCGCCACCGATCACACTGATGTCCTCCGGGACTCGGTAACCAGCCTTGGTCAGTACGCAAATGGCGGTTTTGGCGCTGGTATCGCACAACGTATACAAGGCGGTAAAATCCGGGCGGCACTCCTCCAGATAGTTGGTCAAAAATGGGAACGCCCGGTCCGATGCGGCGTCGCCCTTGCGCATTTTCAGGTCGAGGATTTCCACCTTGGCGCCGAACATCCTGACCGTATCGATAAATCCCCGGGCACGCTGCTGGATAATGGTATTCGAGGGCAATTGTGAATAAAGCAAACCCATTTTGCGGTGGCCGCGCCGGAGCAGATACGCCGCCGCCAGCATTCCCCCTTTATAAGGATCGGGACCAATAAAATTGAGCTGAAATTCATAAAAAATATGTTGCAGAATCAACGAGGGCACCGGCAGGTTATTCAAAAACAAAACATCATCAATCGACAGCGCCGCCGCCGGCAGAATCAGCAAAGCCTTCAAACCGCCCGGTATCCTGACATGGCGAAACGATTGAAAAGGCGGGTAAGCCAGCCGGACGATCCGGATATTATGCTGCGCCGCCTTGCGCTGCAACTGTTCGGCAAATTCGGCAAAAACCATCGACGGCCAGTCGATCAAAACCAATCCCACGGAAGTTCCTTCGGAAGAATTGGCATGTTCCACATAATAACCGTCATCACGGCGGCGAATCAATTCATCATCGACCAACCGTGCCAAAGCCCGGTCAACCAACAACTGGCTGGCCTCGTATTTTCGCATCATGACACGGATCGACATCAGCCGGGTATTCGGCAGCAGCGCCTCCACATCGTCCCGAATCAGCCGGTAGATTTTTTCCGATTTTTGCGAAGCCATAACATCTCCGTGTATTAAATATTTTCAAAAGTATTATAATGCATTAATACACGCATGTCAATCCGTATTAAATTGAAAATTTAGAGAGAAAAAGATGGACATCTCTGGCTTGAAAAACCATAACAACACTGGTTCAAGATGTTCAAAACCATCCGACTTGTCGGACCCGTCGGACCTGTCGGACCTGTCCGATTTCTTTTTGGGAGACTCGATTTTTTTCACAAATCGCTATTCTTTTTCTATAAAATCATGTTATAGTATGTAACTATTTATCGGGTTGCAACGACTATTGAACTATAGTTAATTCATGTATTAGGATGGCGGTATTATGAAGTTGAACAAGCTTTTTGTGTTGATTTGTGTGGTGGCGATATTGGTGGCGGGATTGGTGGTTTGGCGTTTCTTCTTTCTAAAAAAATCCGATAAGGGCAGACAGGCGCGCTCATTGGTGGCGGTGGAAGTCACCAATGTCGAGAAACGGGATATTTACGACTTGCGGCGTTTTACCGGAACGCTGTTTTCCGATGCGGAATTCACGGTGTCACCGCGTATCAGCGGCTGGGCTCGCAAGGTTAATTTCAATGTCGGCGACGAGATTAAGAATGGCGACGTCGTAGCCAAGCTCGACGACGAAGGTTACCGTCTGGACAAAGAACAAGCCGAGGCCGAGCTGGAAGTGGCCAAGGCCAATCTGGCCGAATCGGAAAGTATGCTGGATATGAAGAGCCGCGATTATCAGCGCGCTTCCGGGCTCCACGCCAATTCCATCATGTCCGCGGCCGAATTCGAACGGATCACCGCCGATTTCAAATCCTACGAAGCCCGCAAAAAAGTCTCCGAGGCCCAGGTCAAGTTGCGGGAAACCATGCTGGAAACTGCGGAATTGAGGCTCAGTTATACTTCGGTCACCGCCAACTGGTCCGGCGGCAGCAACCGGCGTTATGTCGGGGAGCGTTATGTCAACGAAGGTTCGCTGCTTCAGGCCAGCGCTCCCTTGATCTCCCTGATCGACCTCGACACCATGAAAGTGGTGGTCAATGTCATCGAAAGAGATATTCCGTTTATGTTCAAGGGCCAGAAAGCCAAAATCTATGTCGACGCATTCAAAAATAAAGCTTTCGAGGCGGAAGTCATCCGTATTTCGCCGTTTGTGAAGGAAAAATCCCGCCAGGGAGCGGTGGAACTGACCATCGACAACAAAGAGCACAAGCTCAAGCCGGGGATGTTTGTGACCACCGAAATCGAGTTCAACGCCAGTCGCAACGCCAATGTCCTGCCGGTAACCACCCTGGCCCGGCGCAATGAAATTGAAGGCGTTTTCCTGTTGCAAGGTGAGTCCAAAGTTAAGTTTGTTCCGGTAAAAACCGGCATCATCAGCGGCAATTACATGGAAATCATCAGTCCTGAGGATATTAAAGGTCAGGCCGTTACCATGGGGCACCATCTGCTTGAGAATGGCGCGGAAGTACTGTTGCCGAAACGCAAACAGGATGGGAACAAATAAATGAAGTTGATCGAATTTTCCGTCAGGCGGCCGATATTTGTTTCCATGTGCACGATTATCGTGCTGGTGCTGGGGGGTATTTCACTTTCCAAACTGCCGGTTGACCTGATGCCGGATATCACTTACCCGGTACTGACCATTACCACCGAATACGAAAATGCCGGTCCGGAAGAAATCGAAGAAATCATTACCCGCCCCATCGAACGGGCCCTCAGTGCGGTTTCCGGGGTGGAAGAAGTTACTTCATTTTCCAAGGAAGGAAGCAGCCGCGTCACCGTCAAATTCACTTATGAAACCAATCTTGACGAAGCCACCAACGACGTTCGCGACCGCCTCGACCGGGTGACGCCGAATTTCCCCGACGAAGCCGAACGTCCGATGATCCGTAAATTCGATACTTCCAGTTTTCCGATCGTAACCCTCGGAGCCTCCGCCGACCTGGACCCGGTCCAATTGAAACAGATGATCGAGGATAACATCAGTTACCGTTTCGAACGCGTCCCCGGGGTAGCCTCCGCCGATATCCGCGGCGGCAAGGACCGCAAAATCAACGTCGACCTCGACGTCAACCGTCTGGTCAGCTCGGGAATTTCGCTTGACGATATCATGACAAGCATCAAGGAAGGCACCTTAAACCTTTCCGCCGGTTCCATTGAATACGGCAATCTTGACGTTATCGTCCGGACCCCAGGCGAATACAGTTCCCTGGCCGAAATTGAAGATATGGTGGTCGGTTCGGTCGGCAGCGAGCGAATAAGGGTCCGCGACCTCGGCACCGTAAATGACAGTTGGGAAAAAATCCGCAGCGTCTTCCCCGTCAACGGCAGACCGGGCGTGCGTATCTCCATTTACAAGCAGTCCGGCAACAATACGGTACAGGTCGCCAAGGGCATTTTCGAGGAACTCGAGCAGATCAAACTCGACTATCCCCAGTTGAACCTGATCACGATCATGGACTCGTCCAAATATATCAATAACTCGATCACCAGCGTCAGCGATTCGGCAATCCAGGGCGGTTTGCTGGCGATCCTGATCCTGCTGTTTTTCCTGCGGGACGTCCGGAGTACGTTCATTATCTCGATTTCAATTCCGATTTCGATTATCGCCACTTTTACGCTGATGTATTTTGCGGGATTGTCGGTTAATATCATGACCCTGGGAGGTCTGGCGCTCGGCGTCGGAATGCTGGTGGACAACTCGATTGTGGTGTTGGAAAATATCTACCGACTGCGCGACGAAGAGGGTAAATCCCGTTACGACGCCTCGGTTTCCGGCACCAGCGAAGTGGCCGCTCCGATTATCGCCAGTACCCTGACCACCGTCGCGGTGTTTCTCCCCGCGTTTTTCATGACCGGCATGACCGGCATCATGTTCAAACAGTTGGCGCTGGTTATCACTTTTTCGCTGGCATGCTCGCTGGTTTCAGCGTTGACTCTGGTACCGATGATGAGCGTCCGCATGATGGAGGAACACGAAAGAACCAAACACTCCATCTGGTTCGGCTGGCTGTTTTTCCTGAGCAAGAACATGATGAAAATGCTGGAGCGCGACTACGAGGCGATTTTGAATTGGGCTTTGAGGCATCGTACCATTGTTGTAATTCTGGGGTTTCTGCTTTTCGCCGGCTCGCTGGGACTGATCCCGCTGGTCGGCAATGAATTCATGCCGAAAACCGACGAAAGCGAAGTCCGTATCGACGTCGAAATGGAAGTCGGGACCCGCTTCGACGTTGTCTACGAACGTTTTACCCGCCTCGAACAGATCATTATTGAGCATGTACCGGAAGCTGAATTTGTGGTCGGCACCGTCGGCGCCAGTACCTGGCAGAAACGCGGCGGGCATACCTCGCAAATTCGGGTGCCGCTGGTTCCGCGCGACAAGCGCAAACGTTCCAGTGAACAGATTGCCAATGAATTACGCATAACTCTGGCCGAAGCCGTTCCCGGATGCAAAGTACGTACCCGCCCCGGACAGGGATTGTTCAGGATGGGCGGCAGCGCCGATGCCGGAGTTGAAGTGGAAATCCGCGGTTTCGACCTGACGGTCGGCGACGAATTGGCTAAACAAGTTGCCCGGATCATGGAAGAGAACAAGAATCTGGCGGATATTAAAATCAGCCGCGAAATGGGCAATCCGGAAGAAAATATCCGTATCGACCGTTCCAAAGCCTACGATATGAAACTCAATACCTGGCAGATCGCCAACGCCCTCCAGACCATTATCGACGGCAACAACTCCGGTGTTTTTCGTGAACACGGCGACGAATTCGACATTGTGGTCAAAGTCAAAGGCGCCGACCGCATGCCGATCAACGATCTCCTCGATATCTCGATTCCGAACAGCGACGGTGAACAGGTGGTTTTGCGCAACGTGGTCAGCAGTGTGCCGCGTCTTGGCCCCCTCGCCATCGAACGCAAAAATCAGGAGCGCCTGATTACCGTAACCGCACAACTGCTCAATATCGACATGGGAACGGCTCTGTCCCAACTGGACGATGAATTCCGGGAAATTCCAATGAAACAGGGATTTTCGATCGCCTTCGGCGGTGACTATGAGGAACAACAGAAGTCCACCAAAGTCCTGGCCGGCGGCGTGCTGCTGGCGCTGGTTCTGGTGTATATGGTTATGGCCTGCCAGTATGAATCGCTGCTGGACCCGTTTATCGTCATGTTCTCGGTGCCGTTCGGCCTGATCGGGGTCTGCATATGCCTGTTCATTACCGGAACGACTTTCAATATGTACTCGTACATCGGCTGTATCATGCTGGCCGGGATCGTGGTGAATAACGCCATTATTCTGGTGGACCAGATCAACCTGCTGCGCCGTCGCGACGATATGGCCAAGAACGAGGCTATCGCCGAATCCGGCCGCCGCCGCTTGCGTCCGATTCTGATGACCACCCTCACCACGCTGATCGGTTTAGTCCCACTGGCACTCGGACTTGGTGACGGCGGCGAAGCGCAAGCCCCGCTGGCCCGTGCGGTAATCGGCGGTCTGGCCAGCTCCACCCTGATCACTCTGGTGCTGATTCCGGTACTCTATTCCTTGCTCCACAAAGAGCAGATCAAAAAAATCTGACCATCACCTCACCCTCAAAACCGACTCCTTTTGAGTGATTCATCATATTGCATGATTTTTCTCAAAAGAGGGTCTTGATTTTTCTCAAATAAATGTTATATTTATTTATAGGTGAGATTAAATAGAGAGCGATAGTATCATGGACCAACGGAAATACCAAAAATTCGTAGAGATCTGCCGGGAGAACGGCTGGAAGTGCACAGCACAACGGATTGCCGTTTACGATTCGGTCTGTGATAATCTCAATCATCCCGGAGTCGACGATTTGTGGAAACAGATCCGAAAAGACCTTCCGTCCGTCACCCGCGAGAGTGTTTACCGTATTTTGAACGAGTTCGCCGAGCAGGGGATTATCCAGCGGCTCGACCGCATAGAAAATGCCCGTTATGACAGTCAAACCGGACCGCATGGCCATTTCATCTGTGAGTGTTGCGGCGCCATCACCGATTTCCAACTTCCGGGGCAAGCAGTTTTTCCGGTGACTGACATTCCCGGTAAACTGAGACATATTGAACTGCGGGTGGGGATAATTTGCAACAAATGCAATGCAACTCATCCCGCCAAAACACCAAGAGGAGAATAACCATGAACAAGAGATCGATCACCAAGCTCAACATCCAGTACGCGCACCGTTTCCTGGGATACGAGGGCGAAGCCCAGTATCTCCACGGACACACCGGCCTCCTGACGATTGAAGTCGAGGGCGAAGTCGACGAACGGACCGGCTTTGTCTGGCCCTGCAACAGCATCAAAAAAGCTGCCTGGGATTATTTGAAAAATTTCGACCATGCTTTGATTCTGCAGCAGCAGGATCCGCTCCTGCCGGGAGTCCTGGCGACTTATGAAAAACAGGGTATTCGCAGCGGCGCTCCGACCAACACCATGCTCGGATTGCCCATGGACAATGAATTAGCCAAAGCCTATCCGGAATGTCGGCTGGTGGTGGTCAAAAAAGGAGCCACCTGCGAAAACCTGATCGAAGTATTCTATTCGTTGCTGAAGGACAAGTTCAATATCAAGAAAATGACCTTCGCTTCCGGCGACAATTGCGCCTCGATGGAATTCTATTGATTCCAGGAAATAGAGCCGGCGAAAAGCCGGCTCTCTCCAAAGCTTATGCGCTTATGGTCGTTACACCCGAAATATCTTGATGCCAAAGAGCTGGTCGCTTTGTGGTGCGAGGCGCTGCCGGCAAAACATGTGCTGGAGGGGAAAACACGAGGCTATCGGAGCCATCCGCAGCTTCGGCGTTTCCGGGAGGCCGCCGAACCGCTTGGCGCAATTAATTATTATTTGTCGGAGGTTTTTCGAGAGGCGGAGAGGCGGGGGTATTCATTTAGCGGGGATAAAATCGATTGAAATTTCGATTCGGTGAAGATTCCGGTTCATACAGGGCAGATTGAATATGAGAAACAGCATCTGCTGCGGAAGCTGGAACAACGTGATCCGCCGGCCGCTATCCGGCTGGAAAAAGAAAGCAAAATTGCCTTGCATCCGATTTTCGAACCGGTGAAAGGCGATGTCGAACCTTGGGAAATATTGCCGGATTTTCAAGGGGCATAGAGAAAACCGTTCAGTTCTCCGGCGATCAGGCACTCCGTGTAATCAGGAAGGTGCATGCCCGGCTGTCTGGAAATACGAAATACCTGGCGCCCGACTTCCAGTTGAAAAGGGAGATTCTGTTGTTTCTTCTGCATTTCAGCCACATTTCGCCACGGATTTTCCGTATAAAGCGGAGAAGTGAGAAAGCGCAATTCCGGCTCACTATCATTGAGCCTTACTATGGCCCGGGAAGATGAGTTTTTCGCAGATTTGACAAAAAGGAAATATTTGCCTGTTTGAGGAACCTCAAAGACCAATTCAGCTTCTCCGTTGCCGGTTTTCACGATTTTACCGTACAATGCATTTGAGTGTGCCGCCCGGCGAAGTTCTGGATGCATTCGGGAGTCGGTTTCGACTGAAATCGGCCGAGAGAATCCATTGACGAGTCGAATGGCAAAGGCTCCGATGTGGCGGCGTGCCTGACGGATATCATCCGGGGCGCTGGATACTGTCAGGGTGACCGGCTTGCCGTATTCCAAAACCCCGGAGGAGGGAGTCACCTGGAAATGCTTTGACGCTTCCGGCGCAACGATGCGAAATTCCGAACTGAACCCAGGAGAATCTGCGGTAATGGTTATCTGTTCCGAATGTACATGCTGGTCTTTTTGCACAAAGCGAAGCGATGTCTTGTCGATGGAAAAGCCCGCTGGACGAAACGGCAATTCCGTCAGCTTGGGGGGCAGGTATTCCGACACTGATCCGGCATCGTTGATATCGACACGGAAGTCGGGAGATTTGGGTTGTGGATAAAATTTCATTTCCTCCGGATAACGATTTTCTCTGGAGTGAAGCAGGAGCAGCGGCAGACCAGATGATTTGGCTATCGGCGGATAAGAGATACCGCCGCTCCAGAAAATGTCATTTCCCCACAAAAACACGGTTCCCCAGATACTGGGAACTCCGGAAATCATTTTGATTCCGGTGCCGCCCAGGCCGAATTCATCACCGGGATTACAGAAAAGATTCCGATAGACGTAAGAAGGCCCGCGCAAACACGGAGCAACACTGATGCCGCAATAGAATCCTTCTACCTTGTTATAGAAAAAGCGGGCGCTTTGCTGGCCTCCGTCAAGTTCAATTCCGTCATCATCACCAAAAGCGAAATAATTGCCGTAAATTTCGGCATCGCGCCGAAACCCTCCATTCGGCGAAAAATTATCCATTCCGTCGATGCCGTCATTCCAGCGCTTGAGATCGCTGCCTATGACGTCATTGTAGCGCAGTGTCACTGAAGCGGAATCGCCGACATAAAATCCGGTAGGTCCGGCCGGATGCGAATATAGCCAACTGTTGCCGAACGCATCGGGATCGTGTATGTAATTACGTTCCGCAAGAATATTTTCACTGCGGATAATTTGAATGCCCGCATCGTGCCAGATGGGTTTGTCGTTCACATAGAATTTACCGTCAAGGTCCGGCCGGAAAACTCCGGCCCGGCCATAACCGGCGATGTCGCAGTTCCGTATGATGATATGATGGGAATTGGTAATCGTAATTCCGTGCTTCCTGGCGCCGCGAATGACGAGTCCGTCGATAATGATATAGGAAGCTCCATCGATACGGATTGCTTCTTCCGCCTTTTTGCCGGCATCAAAGACGAACCCGAGTGGAGCTGAGTAACGGATATAACCGTCAGGCGAACCGGATTCCGGTTTAAAGGCTCCCCGCTGATTCGGGTCAAGAAGAACCGTCCGCGCAATGGGAGGTTCCTTTCCCAATGTTTGGAACTCGCGAATGAATTCTTCCTTGTTCCCATCATCATCTACGGTAAGTTTGAGTTCGTAGCGACAATCCTCCGCCAGATCGAGCAGGCAACTCCGGTAGCTTTTTTCATGGCGAATCAGAACCGGTTCGGGGGCCGTCCGCCATTCCTTGCCGCCGGCGGCGCGGAAATGCAAAGTGCCTTCTATTTGAGAATAATCCGCAGCTCGGCAATTATTAAGATTGACGGAGCAACTCCGGTAGCCTGGAGTAATTTCAAGTTCCGCCGCTTGTGCCAATGTTAAACCGGCCAGAAAAGTAAAAAATATTCTTGTCATTACCATGTTTTGTTCCTGCAGTTATGCCAGAAGTCGCCTGTGACGTTCGATGTGGAATTGTAGGTGGATACGGAAGAAAGCCTTGCTCCGGTCCAGGATTCGACATGCAAATCGGCAAAACTGATATTACCCTTGTTACTATGTCGCCGGGCAATGTTCTGGTGTCCGTAAATAACAATTCTGCCCGCAGTCGACCCAACGGTTCCGCCTGAATCGACGATCGAAACATCACCCATCAGAAACCGGGTGGCCGGTCGGGGAATCTGAGTGAAACGGCGGTAACGTTCACCGGCAGCTTTGTCGACACAACAATAATTATAAGCATAACTGGCATTGGGCGCCAGCGATGATCCATCGACGACCCAGTTCTTATTATCATTTTCATACGAGGTGCCGAAAGCCCGCCGGCCGCTCGGACAAACCGCCGCCGGATCGACGGCATTCGCTTTATTATAAGCATCGGTTCCAGTATGGATTTTTCCGTTCAAGTACGGAACCAGACTCAATCCGCTGTTGGACTTGATTACCGGGCCAAAGAAAAAACGTGTCTCTCCGGCAACGATATCCTCGATCAACACCCCGCCATTGTTGTCCACATAAAGCATCGTGGCAACTCCGAGTTGTTTCAGGTTACTTTTGCATACAGCCTCTCTCCCTTTGTGGCGTGCCGCATTCAATGCCGGAAGCAGCAAAGACGCCAGAATTGCGATGATCGTAATTACATTGAGCTCAAAACGGCCCGAAAGTTTTGCTTATTTCTGCTTATGTTGTAATTTGCCGTTTTTTTGTCTCTATAGGTGAAAAATGGTCCGTATCTGGGTAGTGCCCAATGTAAAGGCTGGTGCATATGGCCTGAATTCCGGAAAGTTTTATAACAAGGCATTCTCCAAGTTTTGATTTTCTGTACAAAGAACGCTTTTTTTGTTTTTTGGGGCTTGATTTTTGTTTTTTGACTTGTTATAATATATAACAATGCGAGGTAATATATGAA
>JAVBRM010000201.1:0-17980 GCA_031548025.1 Victivallaceae bacterium
TACGATAAACCGATGCCGGAAGTACGGATCAGTTATAAGTTGATTGAAGTTTATGCCGAAAACGATGATAAAATCGGGGTTGACTTCCAAAGCTGGAAGAACAATGACGGAGCCGATTTCTTCTCAGTCGGCGGCCAGTACCGCAACAACTGGGCTTCCACCTTTGCCGGCGGAGTCAATAACTCCGGTTCCAGCCGCACGGATTATTACAACTTCAACCCCAAGTGGAACTCCAAATATCTGGATTTCCTGACCTCCAACGGCCGCGCCAAGGTCGTAACCCAGGGCGTTTTGCTGGCCAGAAACCGCGAACAGTCGTTGATTCAGGTGAATTCCGGGCTGTTTTATGACGATGTCTCCATTACCATCAAAGAGGAAAAACTCAATGATAAAATCCCCGAAGGCGTGGAAAAAATCCCCGGACCGGGCGGCGATATTCCGATTCAGCACGGCAAGGAACAGATCACCAAAGCCGACAACAGTTTCCGTTTCGAACTCAAAATAAATCCGGTAGTCACCACCAAAAGCACGACATTGGCGATGGAAGCCCTCGGAGTTTCGCTGATGGGCTGGGACGGCAAAGGCAAGCCCCGCCTGAGCCGTTCACTGTTCAATACGGAAGTCCAGATCGGCAACAGCGGCAAAGATTTTGTGATCGGCGGCATCCAGAAAACCGAAGTGGTGCGCGGCGTGGCCGGGCTTCCGTTTCTCAAAGACATACCGATTCTCGGCTGGCTGTTTTCCACGGAAAGCGAGTCGACCAAACGCTCTCAACTGGTATTTATTGCCCGGGCTGAATATTCATTGCCGTTCGATGTGGTCACTGCCGAAATCAAGGATAATATCGGCAAAGTGGTCGACGATGTCGACAAGGGAACCAAAAGCCCGATTACCAATCTCGGTTTCGAACAATTGCTGATCGACTCCAAAAAGATCGAATAGCCTTCCTCCTAAAGTCGAATCAAAGGACTGAAAAGACGAAAAAAACAAAAGGACAGTTGAGTTTTGAGCTGAATACTGTCCTTTTTCGTCCTCAGTCTTTTTTTGTCTTTTGACATCTGGCGCTGCATATTTCTGATATTTTTTTGAAATTTATTCTTGAAAAATGGTATAGTTAATGTATAGTAAAGAAACTTAACTATTAAACTTCTTACTCTTTTAAAGGAAAATCGTAATGAAAAAATCAGTTTCGATGGTTGTTTTACTGTTGGCAATGTTGGGAGTTCGGGCTCAGGAGGGCGGGGCTCCTCCGGTGCAAACGGTCAAGGTATCGCAGGTGTTTGAGGCGGAAGACAATCAGCAGCGGCGTTATACCGGGTTGATTGTCTCGCCGGCGGTGATCAATCTGGTAGCGCGGGTGGCGGGGGAAATTCTGGAAGTTAATTTTCTGGATGGTTCTTTCGTGAAAAAAGACCAGGTGCTTTACCGGATCGATCCGGTGCAGTACCAGGCGGCGGTCAAGGCGGCCGAGGCTGAAATCACTCAGTGTCGCGCCGAGCTCGAATATGCCAAGAGCAACTATAACCGTATCAGCAAGCTGGAGAAAAGCAACGTCGCCAGTCGGGATGCCTTGGAAAGCAGTCTGCGGGCCATGCAAGTTTGCGAAGCCAATTTGCTGGCGGCGGAAGCCGCTCTGATCACGGCCGCCGACAATTTGAAAAACACGGTCATTACCTCTCCGATATCCGGCATGATCGGCGTGACCAATTTCGCCCCGGGCAATTATGTTTCCCTGAGTTCGGGGACGCTGGTCAAGGTGATTCAGACCGATCCCATCCGCGTGAAATTCGCCATCAGCAACCGCGATTTTCTTTCCGGATTCGGAACTCCGAAGGCTTTCAATGAATATGCGTCCATCCGGTTGCGTCTGGCCGACGGCAGCCAGTATCCGCAGGAGGGCAATGCCGAGCTGATCAACAATGAAGCCAATCAGAATACCGATACACTGCAGGTTTATGGGAAATTCAGCAACCCGGAGATGAAACTCTTCGCAGGGAGTTCGGTTTCGGTGATCCTGTCACGTAAGATGCCCGCGAAATTTCCGGCAATCCTGCCGTCGGCGCTGATGCATGACCGCAATTCCTCCTACGTTTATTTACTGGACGACGCAAATAAGATTGAGAAGCGCACGGTTGTAACGGGTAATTCCACTCCGAATGCGCAATTTATTACTTCCGGCCTGAAAATCGGTGACCGGGTAGTGTCGGACGGCAATCACAAAGTCATGCCCGGCGAAACAGTCAACCCGGTTAAGTGAGAACAAACATGATTTCAAAAGTATTTATCGAACGTCCAAAATTATCGATGGTGATCAGTCTGGTGATGGTGATTGCCGGGCTTATTTCCATCAACCGACTGCCGGTGGCGGAGTATCCGGAAATCGCGCCGCCCACTCTGTATGTTTCCTGTTCCTATGAGGGAGCGGGCAGCCAGGTGGTGGCGGACAGCGTGGGAACACCGATCGAAGACGAAATCAACGGAGTGGAAGATCTTCTTTATTTTTCGTCGAACAGCAACAACTCCGGGCAGTATTTTTGTACGGTGACCTTCAAATCGGGGACCAACAGCGACATCGCCATGGTCAATCTGCAGAATGCGGTCAAGCGGGCCGAGCCGCGCTTGCCCTCCGAGGTGGTTCGCGAGGGTATTTCGGTTATGAAAAGAAGCAGCGACATGCTCGCCGTTTACGCGTTTCAGACCGACGGCAGCCACATGACTTTGGTTGAGCTCAACAATTACCTGAATTCCAGCATCAAAGACGTCATCTCCCGAATCGACGGCGTGTCGCAAATCGAAATCTGGTCGGAACAGAGTTATGCCATGCGGATCTGGCTGGACCCGCTGCGCATGTCGAGTCTCGGGCTGTCCGTGTCGGACATTACCACGGCGATCAACAGCCAGAATATGCAAGCGGCCGCCGGTAATATCGGCTCGGAAAACAGCAATGATTATATCACCTACAAGCTGAATGTTCAGGGACGGCTGGTTACCGCCGAGGAATTCGGTGATATCGTCGTTCGCCGCGACGTCGATAACAGTGTGGTCTATTTGAAGGACATCGCCCGGGTTGAACTGGGGGCGAACTCTTACCTGGGGGGAGACTTCCTCAACGAAACTCCGGTTATCGCGATGGGTATCTACCGTTCCACCGACGCCAACGCATTGGCGACCATGAAAAGTATCAAGGCGGAAATCAAGAACTGGGAAACGCGTTTTCCAACCGGAGTTTCCTGTATACTGGCATATGACCCGACCGAATTCATCGAAATTTCCATGATGGAGATTCTCGTGACGATTGTTTCCGCCCTGGTGCTGGTGGTCCTGATCACGTACATATTTCTGCAGGATTGGCGGGCGACGCTGATTCCGGCGGTCGCAATTCCCGTAGCCTTGCTCGGCACTCTGCCGTTTCTGCTGCTGCTGGGATTCAGTATCAACGTCCTGACCATGTTCGGGTTGATTTTGGTTATCGGCTCGCTGGTGGACGACGCTATCGTAGTGGTGGAAAACGCCCAGTCGCTGATGGCGCGCGAGCACCTCGACGCCAAGGCCGCCGCGCTCAAAAGCATGGAACAAATCACCGGGGCGATCGTCGCCACGACGATGGTTACGGTGGCTTGCTATGCTCCGTTGATATTTTATGCCGGGATGGTGGGGAAAATCTATATGCAGTTTGCCGTCAGCATGTGCATTGGGCTCTGCCTTTCCATGGTGGTCGCCCTGACGCTCAGCCCGGCTTTGTGCGCGCTGATCCTGAAAAAGCCGCCGGAACGGGCCTCAAAGCTTTTTCTGCCCTTCAATATCGTATTGGAAGGGAACCGGAAATTTTATTTGTGGGGAGTCCGGATTCTGGTGCGGCGCTCTTTTCTCACCCTGATTCTGCTTCTGGTCTCACTCGGGGCGATCTACTGGATTTATGACAAAATTCCATCCTCGTTCCTGCCGGACGAAGACAAGGGGGCCATCATCTGCAATATCGAGCTGCCGCGCGGCGCTTCGCAAAGCCGGACCTTGGCCGCCAATGCCGAAATTCAGGAGAAATTAAAGGGCATCAAAGGCATTAAAAACGTCTTGACCATATGCGGTTTCAGTATTTTCTCCGGTTCCGGCGAAAATACCGGTCTGGCCATTATCGTATTGGATCACTGGGACAAGCGCAAGACCCCGGATTTGAGTCTGGGAGCGATTATGGAAGAGGTCAATAAACGCCTCAGTACCATCGCTTCCGCGCGGATCATCCCTTTCACGCCGCCGGCCATCGACATTGGCGATTCCAATGGCGTGACGTTCAACATCTGTGGAATCGGCGATATCGATCTCTATGAATTTGCCGGAGCCGCCGGAGAATTTGCCGCCGAGTTGAATAAAGACCCGCGGGTTATGTACGCTTCGGCCTCCTTCAATGCGGATACACCGCAGCTTTTTTTCGACCTGGACCGGGCGAAAGCGGAATCTCTGGGTGTCAGGACCGAAACCATTTTTTCGGCGCTTCAGGGAAAGCTCGCTTCATACTATGTGAACGACTTCAATCTGTACGGCAAATCCTATTACGTCAAAATACAGTCGGACAGCGAGTTCCGCGCCTCCGAAAACGACATTCTGGAAATCCAGGTCCCGAACAGCAGCGGCGAAATGGTTCCGCTGCGTTCACTCGGTACCCTGAGGCATATCGTCGGCCCCAACCAGATCACCCGTTTCAACAAGATGGTCAGCGCCGAAATGAACCTGCAGGGACACCCCGGTACCAGTTCCGGCGACCTGATGCGGCTTATCGAACAGACCAAGCTCCCGTCGCAATACCATATCGAATGGACCGGCGTCAGCTATCAGGAACGGGAAAACGAAGGCCAGATTTTTTATCTGTTGCTGTTGGCCGGGATTTTCGCTTATCTTTTCCTGGTCGGGCAATACGAAAGCTGGAGCATTCCGATACCGGTGATGCTGTCGGTGGCGTTCGCGCTGCTGGGGGCGTGGCTCGGGCTGCTGTTGGCCGGAGAGACTTTCAGTATCTATGCGCAGTTGGGCATGGTCATGCTGATCGGGCTGGCGGCCAAGAACGCGATCCTCATGGTCGAGTTTTCCAAGACTGAGCGCGAGCGCGGGCTTTCAGTGGCCGAGGCGGCTATGAACGGAGCCAATTTGCGTTACCGGGCAGTGCTCATGACCGCGTGGAGCTTCCTGCTGGGCGTGCTGCCTCTGGTCATCGCCTCCGGGGCGGGAGCGGAGAGCAGACAAGCGATCGGGATTACCACTTTTTCCGGGATGCTGTTGGCTACCCTTGTCGGAATCTTCTTTACTCCGGCGCTGTATGCGCTGTGTCAAAGATTGCGCGAGAAAATCAAACCCTATATCGGCAGAATTTTCACAGGTCATCAATATAAGGAAATATCCCATGAATGAGAAACAGATAAAGTATCTTGACGACTGGACCGAGCTCTGGCGGAAAGTCGATCTGGCCTACACCCAGTTGGTGAAGCACTTCAACATCTCGGGCAATACCTATTGCGTACTGCATTTGCTCCTGTCCAAACCGGAAGGCGTTGAACCTGCGGAAATTGCCGATATCGTGATCATCACGCGCCAGATGGTGGCCCTGATCCTGAATGACCTGGAAAAACGCGGGTGGATCATCCGCACGGGGCTCAAGACCGATCACCGCCGGAAAAAAATCACCCTGACCCAAACCGGGAAAGAATTCGCGGAAAAAGTAGTCAATACCTCGCAGGAAGCCGAACTGCGAGGATTTGAGGTTATGTCCGAAGAGGAGCAGGCGCTTTTCTTCTCTCTGGGCTCCCGTTATTGCGAGTTTTTACAAAAAGAAGTCGACCGCATCACTTCTCAGTCCTGACCTTCACCTCCTTGATTATTCAAGGAGCTATTTCAATATTGCGATTTTCACTGGTTTGTAGATGCCGCCCAGTTTGGCCGAATCGAACACCCGGACGATCAGGGTGTTCGACGTATCCCAGCGGATTTCGCGGGTCACGTCGAGAGCAAAAGGTTTGTTCCAGCCGCTCGGGCCGAGAGTATGCTGCCCGATATACTCGCCGTTTAACCAGACCCAGGCTTCTTCGTCGACGCCTTCGAAAAGCAGTTCGGCGGCATTGCAAGCCGGTTTCGGCGGCATGTCGAATTTCAAGCGATACCAGGCGACTCCGTCGTAATTTTCAAATCCTTGCTCTTCCCAATATCCCACTTTAATCTGTGACCAGCCGGTGTCGTTGAATTTTTCTTTCATGTAGCCTTTCGTATGGCCGCTATCCTGCGGGTCGGTGGTGAAGCGCCAGCCGTCAGTCGGCAGGGCGAGGGATTTGACGACGGTGATCTCTTGATCCCAATTCGGATTATCACACAGGCGCTGATTGATACGGAAAAAGTTGAACGTCCTGGCTTTGCTATCCATTTGCAACGCGCGGCAGAGCTTTTCTTTGTCCGGCGAGTCTTTCATCCGCAAGGCGATTTTGCGCAGACTAGCCTGGACTTCCGGTGAAGGATCGCCGTTCATTCCGATCAGTTTGTTTGAACATGTCTCGCTGTCATCGGCATAGAGCTCGAGAACGGCCCGGCTTCGGATCAGGGGATCGGCGTCTTTCAGCCCGCTCTGCAGGGCTTCTCGGCGCTCACTGTTTGTATATTGATGCCAGAGTTTGACGTAGGCGGCTCGGCGGACGATCGCTGGGCCGGAAGCCTGTATTGCCTGGAAACATTCAGAGGCGCCTTGGGGGAGTTTTTGGCCGGCTTGCACAGAGATGCCCCAACCGCCAAAGACTATCAGACAGAGCGGGAAAATTTTATTTATAGTCATGGTTTCAGTTCCTTGTCCGTTATCTGGATATTATGGGTTGCGGTATGTCCGGCGGCGCGTTCCCGCGTACTGAGTTGCCAGGCGCCGGGGCGGATATTGCGTGGAATCAGGAAATCGCCTTGATAGACACCGTCGACAGCAGAGGCGTAACCGCTGCAGTCAAGCTCGGTTTCTCCATTGCTTAAGCGGATTTCCAGCGGAAGCAAAGCGGGAATGGATTGTTTGTCGCGGTCAACAATCCGGATGCTAAACTTCAGTGTTTCGCCGGAGCGGATTGCTTCCGGGGCGGTCAACTCGATTCCGGCAATTTCCCGGTCGAGGAACAACAGCAGTCGCCCGTCATTGGTCTGGAAATTCAGATCGAGCTCTGTTTGCCCGTCGCGGCTGATGAAAGGGACCGCGCCGCCGCGCGACAGTTCATACACCGCTCCTGTGCTTCTTTGGACGGTCAGTTTGCCTTGGGTGGGCATTCCTTTTTCCATGACTCGTTTCCACTGTCCGATATAATTTCCATATGCGCGCTTGTCGTTGATGACGAAGATGTAGTCGCTCTCCTGCCAACGGCGGCGATAAAGAAGCAAATCAGGGTCGGACGTGTCGGCAAAGGGGTGATAGAACGGCTCCAACTCTTTCCGGAGCTGTCCGGCCAACCGCTGGAATTCGGTTTTGGCGGCGGCGTCTTCGACAGGACGCTCGATGCTGCGTATGGAAAGGTTCGGCAGCAGGGCGGGGGCGATGGTTTCATCCGCGATGATAATTCCGCCGGCGCATTGGAACTCCCGGAGTTTTTGCACTACCTTTTCGCTCAGGACATCGCAGGGCGGCATGAAAATAACTTTCGGATCAAGCTTTGCCCAGTGGAGAACCAGATGTGCGTCGAGCACCCAGGTCCGCCAGCCCCAGGAACCGCGGCGGGCGAAGATGGTTGAACTGAAACTTTCGAAGAAACCGATTTCCGATTCCGCCGTGGGGAGTTGCATCAGCATCGGACCAAGCGGTTCTACGACTTCTTTCAGCAAGCTTCGCAGACAGATCGCGGTATTCGGGTTCGTCAGCCGGTAACTGCTCTTACCTCCCGGCAACAGTGAGTTATAACCGTGAAACATGATTCCTTTGACAGGGCGCGCCAGCATGGACCATACCGCCTCCTGAAGTGAATCCGGGGGAATGGTGATGAATTTCGCCTCGCTGTCCATGTTCTCTTTCAACCAGGCGGGAGGCGATTCGACGCTTTGACCGAGCGGCGCCGTCTGACTTCGGTAGCAGATGATCTGGGTCATAGCCATGACCTGCTGCTCTGGAACACCCTGGGCCATCGCCATTACTTCGGCGGTGACGGCGGCCACGCGGAACGGTTCCGGGTAAGCGTAGGTCCAGTGATTCAGGTAATCAACCCCGCCCCCGCTGCCCCAGAGCGGAGGAACCCGGACGGCTGGATCGAAAAAAGTCCAAAACGGACGTTTTATTTCTTCATGGTAGATTCGTGACAGTTCGCTGTTCAGGGTATTCCAGCCGTCGCCCTCCCGCCAGAACCACCGGTAATAATTCAAAAGAGGATCGCTGTCCTTCACGGTTCCGCCTGCCGAAATCCGGTCGCCGAGGGTAGAGAAGTGCGGAGCGGTTTTTTCCTTCACCTCTGGAGGAATGGCGCTTCCGGAGAATGTCCGGTAGGCGTCTTTTTCGGCCGGTCCGAACGATGGTACGGTACTGTCGCGTTTTTCGGTGTTCAGGAGGATGCCGTCAAGCCCGGGGTGATTTGCGAACTGGCGAGCGTTGACCCGGGCGTTGTCGAACAGAATTTGGCGTAATTCAGGGTTGGATGTTTCCGGAGTATTGCGTGGCGTACCATCGTCTTTCAGTCGCGGATAACGGCTGATCAATTCTTTCGGAATTACAAAGTGAACCAAGCCGCGATATCCCCGCGCCAGAAAATTGTCGAAAATTTTCAATTCGGATGCCTGGAGGTCGGGACCGAGCGTGCGCCCGTGCTCGTATCCCTTGCGTTGGTGAAGACCGTGGGTGAAACCATGTTTCAGAGCGACGGAGGTAGGACCACCCCACATCACCACCGGCATTCTGACCGGCAGGAGCGGGCCGATTTTCAGGACGAGAGGCCAGCTTTCGGAGAATGAATTGTCGCCGTAAACTCCCTGACAATGCACCAGAACCGGGTACTCGCCCTTGAGAAAGTTGGTTTCAAGCGGCAGGCGGAAAGTCGTTTCCTGTCCGGCCGGGATGTTTTGCAATGCAAATACGGCTTCGCTTTTGGCGAGGACTCCCCGCAGAGAGACTTTCAGTTCATTCAAGGGGTGGTGTGGAGCGAAATTCAATTCCAGGATGGCGTCACTTTCGCCGCGCAGAAATGCCAGGCGGCCGTGTGCCGTCAGTTTCAAGACTTTTTCGGGAAGCGCTTCCAGTGATATCCGGCGAATGGTGCCATTGAAGGGAGAATAATAAGACCCGACGCGATCTCCGATTACCAGATTATTTATCGACTGAGCCAGCGGGCCCCCGGAAGACACGGCGGTATTGCCGCTCAAAGGTTCGCCGTCCAGCATCCAGCTTACACGGCTTATGCCATCGTATTCGATTCCGAGCCGAATGTTGCGGTCCGGCGGAATGGCTGTATCGGCATAAAGAGTTTCGGTCTTGCTGCCGAAGCCAAGCCGGATGAAAGGCCGGTAAGAACCATTGTCATTTCTGATCAGTCCGGCCATCAGGCCTTTGTGGGCGTTGGCGTCAGTCCGGGATTCCGCATAGATATAAAGATTGTCCCACAAAATCAGATTTTTTTCGCCGCCCGGCTGCCCGGATATCCGAAATTCCGCCTGAAAGGAAAAACCTCCGCTGGGAGTCTGCTCCGGAGCGTTCGGAATAACATATCCCTGTGCGTGTTTACTGGATGACGGCGGAATGAACAACCCGTTTTTCAGCGAGCTCTTGCCGCGGAGGGTTCCGCCATAATTTTGAATAGCATTCGGAGTGGTGAAGTCATAACTCAATGGAACCGCGTTCAACGTGACGGTTGCCAGGATCAAGCCGCAGACGAAATGGAAGCGAGACATAATCATTCCCCCCTTAATCCAGTTTTACTTTGGTGAGCGAGCCACCTGGAGTGTAAACGGCGACTTTCTTGGAATACGGAGTGTTGGCGTCTTTGGAGGTCGGAATATACATTTCGCGCAGTTTGCCGACATCGGCGCTGGTTACATGCCCATCCCACATAAGGATGTTCGCGCGGCTCCGATGGAGTGTATGAATACGGCTGTAGATGGCGGCTACACTGCTGCTGTCAAGTGCGTTGAGCTTGGAGCGGTGGACGCCATCATTATTGGCGCTGTCAGCAATGAGAACCAGGCTTGAAATGCTTATCTTATTGCCATTTATATCCTTATGCCAAATTGGGTTTTTAAGGGAAATACCTCTTCCCCACGTTTCCCTGTTAACGAAGATGCCGCCGTAAGCTTCGCCTTGTCGCGCGTAGGCTGTGGCGGCCGGAGTTACCTTCGATATTCTCGGCATGGATGGACAGCGTGTTATTTCCGGAGGAATCCAGCTATAGCTTGTGCCGTTCTGTACCTGGGTTTGCAGCGGTGGCAGGTATCCGCCCATAGTGCATACCTGCATCCAGTTATTGCCCATATAAGTATATTCACTCTGGGTGCTCATGAAGTGTTCATTGGAATCGTTGCCGTACATTTTAGTGGCGATTCCGCACTGTTTGAGGTTGCTCATACACTTTACGGATTTGCCTTTCTCGCGGGCCTGACTCAAGGCGGGAAGCAGCATCGCCGCGAGGATGGCGATGATCGCGATCACCACAAGGAGCTCTATGAGTGTAAAAATAGCTTTGTGGTGAATCCTGTGTTTAAACATTTCCGTATTCCTTATGGTTATTGTTGACAATCAAATCCTGGTTAGAAAACTCATTTCTCAATGCGAAGCGAGGCATAAACATTTCCCCTTCAATTCAGTTGTACTTTGGTGAACGTGCCGCCCGGAACGTAAGTGACGACTTTCTTGGAATACGGAGTGTTGGTGTCTTTATACGTCGGGATATACATTTCATTGCGCAGTTTACCGGTATCGGCGCTGACCACATGTCCGTCCCACATTACGGCGTTGGCCCGGTTCTGATGGAGTGTGTAAATACGGCTGTAGGAGATGGATGTGCTGGCGTGGTCAAATGCATTGAGCCTGACCCGGGCGACTCGATCCACGTCATTTATACTGTCGGCAATAAGGAGTAAATCGGAAGGACTTACCCTATTGCCATTAGGATCCTTAAACCAGGCCGCGGCTCTGAGGGAAACGCCCATACCCCAGGTCCCCTCGGCACTGTTAACGAAAATGCCGCCATAAGCTTCGTTTTGCTGCATGATGACCGAGGCGGTCGGCTTCACCGTCAATGTTCTCCGCATGGAGGGACAGCGTGTTACTTCCGGAGGGATCCAGGTGGTGCCGAGTCCATTGGTTTCCAGCGACGGCAGGTATCCAGCCTCACTGCATACCTGTACCCAGTCATAGCCCAGACGCGCGTCAGTGTATCGGGAGTTCATGAAGTGTTCATTGAAATCGTTGCCATACATTTTATTGGCGGTACCGCACTGTTTGAGATTGCTCATGCATTTTACGGATTTGCCTTTCTCGCGGGCTTGACTCAAGGCGGGAAGCAGCATTGCCGCCAAAATAGCAATAATAGCGATGACCACAAGGAGTTCTATCAGTGTAAAAACGGCTTTGGAAAAAATTCTGTGTTTAAACATTTTCGGATTCCTTATGGTTATTGTTGACAATCAAATCCTGGTTAAAAAACTTATCTCTCAATGTGAAGATTGAATGCGAAGGGGCCGCGCTGGTAATTCCATTTTTTACCGGCATGCGGAGAAGATCATGCCGGACTGGAGCGTCCGGTGTCCCCAAGAGCCGGAGCAGATGGTTCAGGCCGTGCTGCCAGAGCTTTTCATAGTCGAATTCGATACCGGCCATTTGATGCTGGCGGTCGTCGAGGCTACTGCCATAACTGAAAAGTGAAATGTCTTCGGGTACCTGGATGCCTGCGGCCTGGAATTGCCCGCGGAATTCCAAGCAGAGCCGCGGCGAAGTAATGATTGCCGTCGGCGGCTCCGACATGCCGGCGATGCGGCGGATGACTTTGGTCACTTCCGGCGCAGTTTTCTCCTGGTTTATAAGTTCCAGCCATTTGACAGGAAAGTCCAGAAATAAATCGTTGTCAAAATCATTTCCCATGAGCTCCTGGTAGATTCCTTTCATCCATACGGTATGGTGGCGGTACTCTTCAACGACCTGAGGCGAAATATAAGCAATGCGGCGATGCCCCAGCTTCCGCAGATAGGTTAAGGAGCTGCGCATGATTGCTTCATGATCGAAATCCACGGTATTTGCCCACGGCAATCCGGGAAAACGATTGCAGGCGACAAACGGCAGGTTGACGGAACGCAGGTATTCGGCCATTTTTGCGGTCAGCGAGGAAGTGCAGAATAAAAAACCATCCACAGGAAAACTGGACAGAATTTCCGGTTCGCGGGCGAAAAAATTCGGCGCTATACTCATGCCGATGGCGGTATAACCGGAGTTGTGTGTTGCCTGGTTGAGCCCGGTAATGAAGTTGTCGCGTTTTCCCATGTGGTTCAGCCCGAAAATTCCGATCATGTGATGAACCGGGCGGGCGGAGCGCTTCTCAGTGATGAAAGTTCCCCGGGTACCGTTGACGATGCACAGCCCCTTTTCTTCCAACAGTTTTACCGCTTTGCTCATTGTTACCTGGTGAACGCCGAATTCGCGGCTCAACTTTCCCAGTCCCGGAAGGCGTCCACTCAATTTATTTTCAGTGATGTAGGCTTCCAGCTTTTCACTTAATTCATGATAAATCGGAGCAATCATACATTACCTTGTGTTGTTGACTACTACATATGCTATGCTATATATTATAACGTCTATTGCATATGTTTGTCAAGAGGCTGCGGCAAGAAAATCGATAAATTTCTTGTTTTTATTCAAATCAAAAGAAAGTCGACCGCATCACTGCTCTGGATAAGTAAGTGAGGAATGGTGCACGGCGTGGGACTTGAACCCACAAGCCTTGCGGCGCAGGAACCTAAATCCTGTGCGTTTGCCAATTTCGCCAGCCGTGCCAGATCATTCCAATATATCACGTTGATCATAAAAAGCAATATCGCATCCGGGATGAACAGTGGGATATTTACGGATTTTCACCGAAAAATGGCTCGCAAATGCGGTTCGGTACGTGTAAATTAATCGGATATTCTGAATATCCGTGAATTTTACAATTAAGGAAATCGTATCATGGCGGAAAATTATACTACGGTCAGAGAAGCTATTGAGTGGGTCAGTACCCGTTGGCACGACGAAGAGGAGACGGTGGGTTTGCCGCGTATCCTGTTGGTCGGGGATTCCATCGTGGTTGGGCACGGCACCATGCTGTGTGAGAAATTCAAGGGCAAGTATGGTGTTGATTTCTTTGCCACCAGCAAGATCGTCAGTGACCGTGATTTTTTGCCGGACTTGAAATTCATGTTGAAAAAATACCAATACGATATGATTATCTTCAACAACGGACTTCATGGCATTAAGGTTGACGACCCGGTTTATGCGAGGAGTTTGAAGCGGGTATTGGCGTATTTGCAGAAACAGACCGGGCATCTGGTTTGGCGTAACAACACTCCGTGTTTTCCGACGCCGGAGCGGAAGACCGCGCAAGCCTGGGTGGACCGGGTTCCCGCGCGCAACGCGTTGGCGCTGGAAGTGGTGAAGGCGCTCGGAATTCCTGTGATTGATGCATTCTCTCTGCTCAAGAACAAGCCGGAATTTTCTTCGGACGGGGTTCATTTCACCACTGAGGGGTATGCTTTACTGGTCGATAAGGAAGTCAGCTATATAAAACAGTATTTCAAGAAGAAAGGAGTCAAGTGACCATGAGTGGCTCGGTAACTGAATTTATCCTGATTCGTCATGGACAGACCAGGGAGAATCTGGCCGGGATACTCCAGGGACAGCGTGATACTCCGCTTGACGAATTGGGCATCATGCAAGCAGAGTGCGCCGCCAGGCGTTTGCACAAGGAAAAGATTGACGCCGTCTACAGCAGTGATTTAGGACGGGCTATGAAGACGGCGGAAATCATTGCCGAATCCCATCAGGTCCAGGTGACTCCGTGCCCGGCGTTGCGCGAATGGAATCTTGGCGAGTTGGAAGGAAGACCCCGGGAGGAAGTGACCGCCGCTTATCCGGAAATCATGAATTCATTTAAAGTCGAATGCGAAGACGCGATTGTCCCCGGCGGCGAAACACGCCGGGAGCTTTACCGCAGGGTAGGGGAGTGTCTTGACGAACTGGTGTTGCGGCATCCGAACCAGAAACTGATATTGGTTTCCCATGCGGGAGCCATCCGGGCTATTTTTCGCCATATCGTCGGCAAGATTGCCGGCAATGTAATGCTGCCGCAGATCAGCAACGGTTCCTACAGCCGCTTTTGTTTTCGCGAGAATCGCTGGCAATTATGCACTTGGAACGATGTTTCCCATCTGGCGGAAATCGGTTTCCGCGAGAGCACGACATTTTAGGGAGCTCCCTTAACGCTCAAGCCAGCCATTTTTCGTGGTTGAAATCGTAGATCTCGCGGAGAATGTCTTTGATATTGCGGGTCAGGTTCCAGTCAGGATAGTGTGATTTGAACTTGGACACGTCGCTGATCCACCAGATATGGTCGCCAATGCGGTTATCCTCCTGGTAACGGTAGTTCATTTTCTTGCCGGTGATCTCTTCGCAGATCGCGATTGCTTCGCGCATGGAGCAATTGCTGAAACGGCTGCCGCCCATGTTATAGGCTTCGCCCGGCCGGGGATTCCGGTAAAAATGATAAAATGAATTCAACAGGTCATGGCAATGAATATTGTCGCGGACCTGTTTACCCTTGTAGCCGAATATTTTGTATTCGCGTCCGGTAACGGCGCATTTCATCAAGTAGGCGAGAAAACCGTGTAATTCGGCTCCGGAATGCCGGGGGCCGGTCAGGCAGCCGCCGCGGATCAGGCCGGTTTTCATGCCGAAATAACGGCCATATTCCTGAACCATGACGTCCGCCGCCACTTTGGAAGCGCCGAAAATGGAGTGCTTGCAGTGGTCAATCGACATGCTTTCGTCGATGCCGTTCTGATAATACGGATGGTCCTCGGCGATTTCCCAACGGTTCTCGAGTTCGACCAGGGGGAGCCGGTTGGGATTGTCGCCATAGACTTTATTGGTGGAGGTAAAGATGAAGACCGCTTCCGGGCAATACTGCCGGGTGGCTTCCAGTAAATTCAGGGTTCCGGTTGCATTGACGCTGAAATCGGTGAAGGGTTCCCGGGCGGCCCAGTCGTGCGAGGGTTGCGCCGCGGTATGGATGACCAGATCGATATCGGTATTGTATTCGGCGAAAATCGCGGATATCGCGGCAAAATCGCGGATATCGGCATTTACCGGTTTGAAATTCGGAAAATCCCGGACCAGATCGCCTTCCACCCATTTGGTAGAGGCTTCATCGCCGAAAAAATATTTACGCATATCATTGTCGATGCCGATAATATTGAAATCCATTGCGCCGAAAAAACGAACGGCTTCCGATCCGATCAAGCCATTGGCTCCGGTAATGATAACGGTCTTCATATTTGATCCCTTCCTTATCAATTTTTCATTTATTATACAATAAGTTCAGATAAATTACAAGTATGACAAGAGGAAAGGAAATATTTTGAGCGGTTAACGAGGTGAAATCTTAGCCACAGGAATCAGACAGAAGGGGGAGGCGGTACCGAAAGCCCTCCTGTCTGTTCGGTTGGAAGGTTATTTACGGTAATCCGCTTCTACTTTTTGAAATGCTTCGCGGATCAGCGGAATTTCTTTGTCTCCGATATTTTCATGGATGAAGAAAATAAAATGTTCGCTGATGGCACGGTCGGCATTGGGGGTGGGATACTCCTGAGCCGGATTGCCCCGGTAAAGAGGATTATTCCAGGGATGCGAGTTCACGCGGTTCTTGAACCAGGCCATGCGGGCCGACATTGCCGCGGTGTAATTCGGATTGACCCGCAGGCCCGCAGCCGTCAGGGCGGCGCAGTATTCATCTTTGGTGCACTTCATCGCCTCGGCATTGAATTTAAGTCTTAACCACCAATAACTGTTGTGATTCGATGGAGGAAATGGCGGAATCGATACGGATTTAAGGTCGGCGAATACTTCAGATTGAAGTTTACTGAATAAAGCGCGGCGTTTTTCCACGATGGCGGGAAGTTTTTTCAACTGTGCCAGCCCGATGGCGGCATGCAGTTCGTCCATGTTGCAATTGATCGCGGCCACGACGTTGCCCGCGCTGTTTTCCAGCCCGAAAGGCTTGCCGCGGTCGGCCGCCCGGCGCAGTTTCCAGTAGTCCGCTTCATCGTTGCAGACGACCGCGCCGCCCTGGCCGCCGGTACAGATATGCTTGCCGAACATCAGTGAAAAAGCCCCGTAGCGCCCGAATGTACCGACGTTTCGGCCATTGATTTTCGCTCCGTGAGCCTGGGCGCAGTCTTCAATCACCGGCAGATGATGCCGATTGGCCAGCTCCATGATTTCCGGCATGTTGGCCGGTTCGCCGCCGATATGAGCCACGACGATGGCCCGGGTGCGGTCGGTGATTCGGGCGGCAATCTGTTCCACCCCGGTATTGAACGCCCCCGGCATGCTGTCGGCCGGGACCGGAATGCAGTTGTTTACCGCCACCGGCATCATCCCGCCAGGGTCGGTTACGCAACCGACGATTACTTCCGAAAACGGCGGCAGGTCGAGCGCTTTCAGCGCCACATAAACCGCGTTGGTGCCGCTGTTGACTCCGTCCGCGTATTTCGCCCCGACAACTTCGGCAAATTCGCGACAGAACTTCTCCTCGTACGGTCCGCTGTATCCCGGGGCATCCCCGGTAGTCATGGCGATGGCGAAAAGTTCCGATAAGGCGTCCTTTTCTTCCTGCCCGAAATGGAAGCGGGCCGGTATGATGCTATTGGTGGTCATCGATCATTCTCCTGCTAATTTTTCAGCGTTGATATGATATATTTTTTCCCGGACTTCCCGGGATAAATCCAATGAATTGATAAACTCCTGGTGCTGGTTGTCGAAATAATCGCGGGCATAGAGAATCCGGTCGGCGAACTCGTTCAGGAACGCCGTCGCAAATTCCGGATCGCGCGACAAAGACCGGCAGCCCGAACCGGCCGAAATATCACAGTATAGATTGGGGTATTTGCGCAATAGTTCCGGCAAGCGGCCGCCCGGTACGACTTTGGTATTCGCCGGTGGATAATTGCATTTGCTGTATAAACCATCGTTGGAAATATGCATCCAGAAGCCCGGCGCGTGGCCCAGGAAAATCGTTTCCGGACAGGCTTGCAGCATTCTTTCCAGCGTGTCGATGGTTCCGCCCCACCATTCGCTCCATTGGTCCTTCCAGCTCTGTTGGAAACTGTATTGCAAGTGCAAAGTCACCGGCATTTTCAGCTCGCCGGCCAGGCGGAACATGCGCAGGGCGTCCGGACTGTCATACATCATCCGGATTTTCAGTTCACCGCAGACGCGGGCTCCATAAATATCATGGGCGGCTTTCAGCGCGGCACAGGCGTCCGGACGGCGCGGATCGGGGCAATAGCCCAGAACGAAACGTTCCGGCGCGCGTTCCACATACGAAAGACAACGCTCAAACGGAATCGGCCCGGTACCGCTGCCCAGCAGGGGCGCCGGGACCAGCGAATCATAATGGGGGGAGTATTCGTGCCGGGGACATTCCCAGCTCAACAGCCAAGTCCGGCTGATGCCATGCTGGTCCATATTCTGCAAATATCTGGTCAGGTCGTGTCCGTGCCAGTCCGGATGGTTGTGCGCATCGATAATAGTCATGGGTCATTCTCCTGAAATATTCCATTGGCATAATTATACCATCGCTTTCGTGAAAGTCAATAGCCAATCGTATTTTTAATTGGAGAATTGGAGAATTGGTATATTGAAATCCAGTGATGTTTGCAACTTTCCTTTTGCGAGAATGGCATGAAAGCACGTCGGAGCAAAAGGAAAAAGTTGCAAAATAGCGAATGTCGTATTACGGTAGAGGCGATTGGACCCGGC
>JAVBRM010000043.1:0-4211 GCA_031548025.1 Victivallaceae bacterium
TCTCGATGTTCTTCATATCGAGGAGTTCTTTCATCTCGCTGTAATCCATCAGTTCGACTTTCTGGATTTCATGGGAGGTACGGAAACCGTCGAAATAGCTGAGGAACGGGATTTCAGTTTCCAGAGTGGCGAGGTGAGCGACCAGCGCCAGGTCATGAGTTTCCTGGATCGAAGCGGCGGAAGTCATGGCGAAACCGGTACCACGGCAAGACATTACGTCGGAGTGGTCGACGAAGATCGACAGAGACTGTGCGGCAAGCGCGCGGGCCGATACATGGAACACGGTCGGCAGCATTTCGCCGGCGATCTTGTACATGTTCGGGATCATCAGCAGCAAACCCTGCGACGCGGTATAAGTAGTGGTCAGAGCTCCGGCACTCAGCGAGCCGTGCACGGCACCGGCGGCGCCGGCTTCGGACTGCATTTCGGTAACGGTAACGATGTCACCGAACATATTGAGTTGACCTTGGCTTGCCCAAATGTCAGCATACTCGCCCATCGTTGACGACGGGGTGATCGGATAAATTGCCGCTACTTCGCTGAACGCGTATGATACATACGCTGCGGCATAATTACCATCAATTGTGATTTTTTTAGCCATTTATAAACCTCCAGTGTTTATGGCGTTGATATATTTCAATCTTTTCATTTAAAGTCCATCAGGAAAGATACTCCATCTTTATCTTTTTTCAATCTGAATATTGATACTTTTTTATTTTTTCGGTCCGGTTTTGATTGTTGCCATGGCAATTTTACCGGAAGCGCGGTCTTTGACGGTGAGTTTGAGGTCGCCCGGCGGCTCGTTCGCGGACAACAGGAAAGGAATCTCCAGAACGCCGTCCACCGCACAGTAATAACCGCTGCCGTCCCGCTCCGTATCGTCCGCTCCATAAAGTTTCACTTCCAACGGCAGCATCGCACCGACCGGAGCTCCGGAACGATTGAGAACCTTGACGGTGGCTTTGAACGAGTTGTCCGCCACTTCCGATACTTCGAGCTTGACTTCGTTGATCTCCTCGGTCAGCAACATTACCAGCATTCCGGCCCGTTTATCAAGCTCGGCATGGAACCCGCTGCTGTCCTTGCGGCTGGTAATCAGCAGCGGACGGCTGTTCACCAGGTCGTAACCATAATCGAAGTTGCGGCGGATAAAGATATTCGTACTGTTCGGAACGCCCTCGTCCAACACTTTCCGCCACGGCCCGACGTATTCCCCGAAATTCCGTTTATCGTTTATAATAAAGAGATAATCGGCATTTTTATAGGAACGCACCCGCACTACCGTATCTTGATTTTCGGTGATCACATAAGGCTTGAAATGAACGTCCAACGCTTCCCGAATATCCTTTCCGAGGCGCTGAAACGCCGCCTTGTCCTCTACCGGATCGCCCTGGCGCAACCGTGACCGCACCATCAGATCGGGCACGATTCCAGGCACCAGATACTCATCGCCGATGACAAAACCGGCATTGCCCTGAAACTTCTTGATTTCCTCAAATACCTTCTGCGGCAATACTTCACAACCGGGCATTACCAGAATTTTCGCATCATTCAACGCACCGTTGATCACCTGGTCTTCCAGGACGACTCTTACCTGAAAGTTGGCCCATTGCAAAGCCAGATGGATATCGGCAATCCAGCCGTCCGCCGAACTGCCGGTCGTCTGCCCAGCCAATATCTCCGAGGCGGCACTCTGGAGAATCAAGATCTCCGGCTTGCGCTCCGGCACCATCCGGACCAATGGCCCCAACGGCCCGGCCACTTCGCGGAAGAAATCGGTAACGACCTTGCCCGACTGAGGATTGGTCAGAGACAAACCGGAATTTTCCTGCGGCTCAAACAGCGCTCCATAGCCATAAACGACCAGTCCGTCGATACGACGCGATATCGCTCCCCAGAGCGCGATTTCCAGATGACGCGGCGACACCGAAATAAAATCGGAAGCCGGGTTCTTTACCGCCCATTCGGGGTGCAGTTCTTCAAGCGTACCGGGAGCGGCTTGCCTGCGCGGCCACATTCCGGTAATAACCGGTATGACCTGTTTCTGATGCCCGGCTTTACCGGACAAGGCAATCAATTCATCGACATTCTGAGCAATCTTCAACGGGTCCGGACACGAATAAACTCCCTGGACCAAAGTATTGACCGCACCGCCGCTGCCCCACAACTGCGGCATTTCCATCGACGGCTGATAAAGAGTAAGGAAATCCGGGCCGAGCTCCGAATTGAAAATTTTGGCCACCGCTCCCTGCAGAGGATTCCAGCCGTCCCCCTGAACCCAGAACCAGCGAAAGAAATTCCACAACGGATATGTATCCGGAACAATCCGGCTGACCGGGAAATCCTGCAGAACCTGATAATTCGGGCAATTCCGCGAATGCACCAGCTGCGGGATCTCGTTGCCGGAGAATTTCTTGTATGCGGCAGGCTCGACTTTGTCAAACGAAGGATTGGTCTTATTCTGCGTACCGAAATTAATCATCGCGCCTTTCCAGGCCGGATGCTTTCCCGCGGCTTTGACCGCGGCGGCGGCGTAATCTTCCGACAACTTGACGACTTCAGGATTTAAAGCCTCGGTATTCTCGCCGGGAAAAATCTTGCCGGTCCGGTTGAGCCGGGGAAATTTGCGGTTCAAGGTTTCCGAATACTGGTATTTGTCCAAAACCGACAACCCCAGTGCGGCATATTTATTCAACTCCCGGTTGATATCCCCGCCTTTGGCCACGGTATCGGATATTTCAAAAAAAGTATGAGAAAAACCATATTGCGGCAATTTCGTAAAGTCATCGGCTCCATATATGATCAACGGAAAAGTATTTTTGTGGGAATTGACGATCAGTACTTCAATTTCCTGCTCGACGGCTTGTTCCTTGTGCTTGAGCGTCACCTTGACCGGATATTTTCCCGGCAGCAGTCCGACCGCAAACGGCACCTCATGCGTCCCCTCCCCGGCCGCAATGCTTTTGATTTCCAGAGTATTGACCAGCCCGGCGATATCGGTGGAAATGGAAACGTCCCGCAATTCCTCCGTGGAGGTTATTTTCAATTGCAACTGCGGTTTTTCTTCCTGACGGTCGAATGCCGTCCGGCCGACCGGAGTAAGTGTTATTCCCGCATGAAAATTCAGACAGCCAAATGCCAACAGCATCAAAGCAAGTAATTGTTTTGTCATAAGCAAATATTCCCATATTGAAAAAAATATGGGTATAAGATATGCCACAACCGCGAGGATTTCAAATCGAAAAAATTATTTTGCAACCAAGAGCCGGCGGACACGAGGTGTAAAATTTTTCAACGGCATGGTTTTGAATCCGGTACCGCGCTGAATATCGACTTCATCCGCCTTGCGGAAAAAGGCCTCGAGTATCCGCAGATCATTGGGTTGAAGCTCATTAATCACATCCTCGTCGTCAACCACCACGATCAACTGGATTTTACCGGTCGGGGTCCCCTTGCAGCAATTGGAACAAAACCCGGTTTCGTCCAGATCAAAGGACATCTCACTGAACTTGATCACCTCAACCAGCGTCTTCCGATACTCATCCAACTGAGCCAGCGGCCACAGATCTCTCCGGACCGCAGCTTCCGGGCGCGGATGGACGGTATCCTTGCTGCAGACCTTGCACTTGAAGGTTATATTGTCGGGAACCTTACCGATGACATTGCCTACAGCTTCGTGTTCCTTGATATTGGCCTGCCTGGCATTTGCTTCCTTGATCATTTTCAAGAGGGCAGTCCGCTGTGGTCTGGAATCCTGCTGGGCGAATGCCGGAACACAACCGATTGCCGCGATCAAGAGAACACCAACAATAATTAATATTCTTTTTTCCATGATTCCTTTATCTTTCTAGTTTCTCCATACCTGAATTTATTATAGCAGAAAATAAAATAAAAATCTATACTTTTCGGATAAAAAAAACAAAAAAAACAAAAAAATGAATCCCCTCGGCCTTTTGGACGACCCCGTCGAAACCGACGAGACCGCCAAAAATCCAAAGGGTGGACATTGTCGGTTTATAAACTTGGATCATCACGCTCAAAACCGTCCGACATGTCCCTTAAGCGCTAGCCAAAAATGATTTGACAAATTAAAAATCTGAAATATATTATCCTAAAATTCAAAAAGGGATGGAAATCATGGAATGGGATGAATATTTTTCAGATTGGGAGTATATCTTATCATTGTTGCCGTCGGGCTGGAAGGAAAAATT
>JAVBRM010000206.1:0-28237 GCA_031548025.1 Victivallaceae bacterium
GAGTATCTCCTCAACGAAGATCCCTTTGTCCGGAAAGCATTAGAGCTTATCAAGGCGGGTCAGGGCGTCGCGGACCGGTGAGTTGCCGGTACCGGCGCATAGTTCCATGGACTTGAAAAGCTCCATACAGGCGTCATCATAGCTCAGATTGCGCTGTTCGGCGATAATCCTGACGCCGCGGTCGATCAGTTTTTTATTGGAAACGTCAAGATAGATCATATAATTGCCCGCCACCCGACCCATCTGAACCATACTGCCGGTGGAGATGATGTTCATAGTCAGTTTGACCGCAAGGTGTTCGAATATTTTTAAACGGGTCGGCATGGACGTGTATTTGATGAAAAAATCAGCATCGCAATCCATCGGACCGATCAGTAGAGATTTCATTTGCGGACAGTTTGGCAGTTTGCCGAAGCCGATCGCCAGTTCGGAGGCGCGACGTTGCGGAACCGGTTCGCAGCCGATTTTGAATTTCAGCAGTTCAGCCGCGCCGATCTCCGGGATTCCCGCCGCTATGATATCGGCGGCTCCGCATTCGTGGTAGTATCCGGGGCTCCATTCGATACAGCGCGGGGGGCGGCGCAGGCAGGATTGCCACGCCGCTGTAGTCGTCAATGAGGGGTGTTTGACAAAAGCCCAAGACGGCGGCGAAGTGGTGTCGCCGTCTTTGACGAACGGCGGAATTTTGAAAGTCGGGGTGCGTTCGGTGGTATCGGAGAGGACATCCAACAACCAGTCGTCGGTATAGTAGGTGATCAGACCGTCTGCGCGGTAAACCGCCGTTTCAAAGTCGAGCACTTCCGCCAGCGCCGGAGTCCCCAGGGCATCGACCAAGGCCATAAACCCGGAAACAGCATCGACTTTGTGACCGAACGCGGCTTCCTCCAACGCGGCGGCGGCGACCAGTGTTTCCAAGGTGGTCGACTGCATCCGGGTGGAACCGGTCAACGCCATGCCGCCGCACGGCATATCGATGACTTTGACCTGCGGATGATGGTAAAGATTGCGACAGCGTTCCAATTTTTCGCAGGGAATGCGCCAGTCCACGCAGATCAGCATGAACACCGCCGCGCCGCGTTCGGCGCTCTCCATGGCGGTTCCGACAATCGAAGAAGTTTCGCCGGTGGCGGTAATGCCGACCAGAACATCACCGGGACCGACGTTTATTTCGGCGATCTGTTTCCGTCCGAACTCCGCATGGTCTTCGAAAAATTCCACCGATTTGACCAGCGCGTAATCGCCGCCGGTCATGATCGACACCACTTCATCACCGCCCCCGGCGTCGCGCCAGAGGGCTTCCAGCAGTATCGCCAGGCGTCCGGTCGCGCCGCAACCGGAGAAGATAATCCGATGTCCTCCGGCGAGAGCTTTCCGAAACGCTTCGACCATCAGCGGGAAATTGGCGTGGCTCAAGCCGCGCCGCAGGACCGATTCAAGAGCGCGGTCCACCGCCAGCAGCGAACGGATCCCCTGCCCGGTCGATTCATTGAAATCGCGGTCGAGGTTTTTGGTCAGCGAATTGGAGGCTTCGCTGGAGAGAAATCCCAAGCGGTACTGCTGTTCATTCTGCAAAAAATCGAGAGCTTTTTCACGATACCCCATAATCATTAACCTCAGGCTGATAAGAAGATGCCGCTGTTGATATTGACGGTTTCGCCGGTCATGCTGCCGCTGCCGATGGTATTGACGATGCACTCGGCGATTTCTTCGGCGGTGGCGGCACGATGCAGCGGAAAACGATGCAGACGTTTTTCGATCTCGGCTTCCGAGAGGCGCTTACCGATATTTTCGGTAATCACCATGCCGGGGGCCACGGTATTTACAGTAATACCATATTCGCCCAGCATCACCGCGAAACTGCGGGTCAGGGCATGCATCCCGGCCTTGGAAACACTGTAGGGAATCATTTCCGGCGGGACCGCAATCTGGGCCTGAACCGACGACACATTGACGATCCGGCCCCAACGCCGTTCCTTCATGCCGTCGGCCACCGCCAGTATCGCCAGGTAAGCGCCGGTCAGGTTGACGTGGAGCAGTTTATTGAACCACTCGGCGTCGGATTCGTCTTTGCGGGTATAGGGATCGAGCCGGGCGTTGTTGACCAGAATGTCGACCGGCGGCAATTTACTTTTCAACTGAACTTGATCGGTGATGTCGCAGACGAATACTTCGGCGGAGCCGCCGGATTCGCGAATGGCGGCACAGACTTGTTCCGCGCGTTCAACGTTGTGGGCGCAATTGATCAGCACATGACAACCCTGTTTGGCCAGCATTTGCGCCACGACTTTGCCCAAGCCCTGCGAAGAGCCGGTGACCAGGGCGGTTTTTCCTTGCAGATTATCCATGATTACCTCGTTCAAATTCTCTGACTGCGGCGATGTGGGCGGCGGCCTGTTTTTCAGTTGTTTCGGCATCGGGACCAATGACGGTGGCCCCGGCCCCCAGGACGATTGCTCCAGTCTTGAGGAACTCAATCACATTGCCGGGGTTGACGCCGCCGGTGACCATAAATGGAATATGCGCCAGGGGCGCCGTCACCACTTTGACATAATTCACCTGATCCGGAAGAACCGGAAAAATTTTGACGATATCGGCGCCCAGTTCATGAGCCCGGACGATTTCGTTCGGAGTATAAGCCCCCGGAATGGAGACCATGCCGAGTTCGCGGGTCCGCACAATGACCTTTTCGCTGGTATCCGGCGAAACGATGAAAGATACCCCGGCATCGTGCGCCGCCTCGACCGCGTCCGTATTCAGGACGGTTCCGGCCCCCAGGCACAACTCGTTATCGAAGTGTTTTTTCAGCAGTTTCAGCGATTTCACCGTATCATCCATTCCCCGGCGCGGGTCAAAGGTCACTTCGAATACTTTGACCCCTCCCCGGATCAAAGCCGCGGCATGATCGAGGATTTTTTCCGGCGGCACGCCCCGGGCGATTACCATGAATTTAGCTTGACGAATCGTTTCGAGAGTGTTCATTTGAGCAATCCTTTGAAGTAATAAACCGTATCGTCCGCCGGGCGGATATCGGTGAGGTTGCCGGTGTAATGACGCAAGTTCCGCGGTTTGTACGGGTACTTACGGACAGCGTCCTCGTTGATCTCGATGCCCAGCCCCGGGCGGTCCGGAATCATGATGAAGCCGTCTTCGAAAACCACCTCTTCGTCGCTCATCTCACCCCGGAACGAACCGTCGGTCAACATGATTTCGTGAATCAGGAAGTTCGGGGTACAGGCGGCGAGCTGCAGAATCGCGGCATTCGACACCGGTCCGCTGGGGTTATGAAACGATACCGGAATGTGATACGACTCCGCCATGGCGGCGATCTTTTTCGCCTCCAGCATGCCGCCGGTATGGAAAACATCCGGCTGGGCGATGTCGACCGCTTTTTTGGAGAAAAGATCGTTGAAGCCGAATTTGGTGTAAACCCGTTCGCCGGCGGATACGGGGACCGGCGATTTTTCCCGAACCATGGCAATGGCGTCGATGTTGTCCGGCGGACAGGGTTCTTCCAACAACATCGGGCGGAACGGCGCCAGCTCCCGGCCAATCTCAATGGCGGTGTAGGGATTGAAGCGCCCGTGGCACTCGATCAGCAGATCCGGCGAGCTGCCGACCGCTTCCCGCACGGCGCTGACAATCGCCACCGCCCGGTCCAATTCATCGTTGGAAATCGTCATGTGCGCCTGGCCGAAGGGGTCCCATTTCAGAGCCTTGACACCCAGCGCGACGGTTTCTCGGGCTTTGGCGGCAAACTGCTCGGGGGTTCTCGCCCCGGTGAACCAGGCATTGGCATACATCTTTACCCGGTCGCGCATTTTTCCGCCCATCAGGGCATACACCGGAGCGTTGAAATACTTACCGGTGATATCCCACATCGCCATTTCGATCCCGCTGAGCGCCGACATCAGAACCGGTCCCCCTTTCCAGTAAATATCGCGGTAGACTTCGAAACACATCCGCTCGATTTCGCGCGGATCGCGCCCGACGATCAGGCGTTTCAAATCCTCCACGCAGCCGCTCAGCGCCATTTCCTGAGTTCCCAGCGAGGCCTCGCCCCAGCCGTGGAGTCCGGCGTCGGTCTCCACCTTGATAAATGTCCAGTTGGTCCGAAAAGCATCGGTTACCAGAACTTTAATATCCGTTATTTTCATATTTCTTTCCATTTTTGGTGAATTCTTAATTAATATACTTGACTTTCATCCGATTATCTATATATATTATGCCATTAACTATATACATCAGGCTGAACTATTATGAAGGATAAAATCCGGACCATTTCGCACATTCTGGAATCGTTGGAAGAGTTCTCGGAGATTCATTTTTCCTGGCACTTCGTCGACATGACCATGATCGATGCCGTAGCGCGTTTTCAATCCGACCACAACAGCTCCGAGTTCTGCCGCAAAGTAAAACTTTATCCCTGTAAATTACTCAAAAATTGCCTACAGGAACATCACGGCTCCTGTTTTATCCGGGCCTTGAACGAACGCAAACCGTTTATTCTGCGCTGTCACGCAGGAGCGCTGGAGATTGCCACGCCGCTTTTCAGTGACGACCGTTTCATAGGCATTCTGTATGCGGGAATTTTTCGCGATCCACAGGCGACGACTTACCCGGAAGTACAGAAAGAATACAGTCAGTTGAAGACGATGAGCGAAACCAAACTGTTGCAACTGGGCGATTTCCTGAACCGGCTGTGCCACCGGATCATCGGCAACAGCGGGCATGAAGAGGAAAAATCGCCGCTGCTGCCCGCGATCAAGGGGCATGACGAACGGATTTACCAGGCAGCGGCGTATATGCGGCGACACTCCAAAGAAAAGATTTCGGCGAAAGAGGTCGCCCAGTCGGTCGGGCTCAGCCCTTCCCGGCTGACTCATCTATTCTCGCAGGAGATGCCTTTTCCCTTCGCCGAATGGCTTCAGCGGCTCCGGGTATCCGAGGCGGTCCGGCTGATCGAAGGAACCGGTTTGCCGTTCACCGCCATCGCCGAACTCTGCGGCTTCGCCGACCACAGCCGCATGAGCCTGTTGGTCCGGCGCTACCTCCAGGCTACCCCGAGCCAGTTGAGAAACCAGTACCAGCATCTGGCTGACCGATGATCAAATCATCGCTGCCGCAGCCGGTTTAAATGTTTTGATGATCTTTCGCAATGCTCCGCGATCAGACCGCTTCAGGCAGTCCAATTCATAATCAGCTTGAAGCCCCAACCATATCTCTGCACTGGTACCGAAATAAAGCCCTAGCCGCATAGCCGTATCAGCGGTAATACCGCGTTTGCCGTGGACAATCTCGTTAATCCGACGCGGCGGTACCTGAATTTCACGCGCCAGCCTATTTTGAGATATTCCCAGGGGTTCCATAAAATCCAGCCATAAGATTTCGCCGGGATGAACCGGATCAAGATATTCGATTTTTTCTTTAGCCATAAGATTACCTCCTTTACTCAATGATAATCCACGATTTCCACATTGTCAACGCCGGATCCACTCCATGTAAAACAGATACGCCATTGAGAATTGATACGAATGCTATATTGTCCTTTGCGGTTACCACTCAATGCTTCAAGCCGATTGCCCGGCGGGGCCTTCAAATCATCTAAATTCCTGGCTCGATTCAAATACAGTAACTTACGCCGAGCTGTCGGTTGGATATCGCCGGGCAACTTTCTGGAGCGTTCGCTGTTGAAAATTTTTTCCGCTTCTTTATCCTTAAATCCATTTATCATGTTATATCTCCTGGAATATAATATAACGCATCCCGTCATAATATCAAGATCGCCGAAAGAAAAAAACGAGTGTATAAAATACGGACTCATTATTGACAATACACACTATTGGATGTATAATAATATTCTAACAAGGAGATCTAATGAATGCCAGGGAGTTGATTGAAAAGCTAAGGCTGGCCGGATATGAACTTGACAGACAGGGAAAAGGAAGTCACGCAATATACCGACATAAAGATCCGACAAGAAAACCAATTCCGGTACCAATGCATGGCAGCAAAGAGATAAATCCCGGATTATTGAAAAAGATTTTTAAGGATGCCGGAATCAAATAAAAGGATTCTAATTATGAAAAAAACTTATTTTGCATTTGTACACAAAAACGATGACGGCTTATGGTGTGAATTTCCGGATTTCGAATCATGCTATACACAAGGCGATGACCTGCTGGACTTGATAAAGAATGCCGCGGATATGCTCGAAACATACGTCGAGAGCATGGTCGACAATGGCGAGGAGGTACCTGAGCCATCCGGCATGGATAAGTTGCAGGATATGGCCAAAGCATGTGAAGATGAGGTTGCATTTCTTGTCCCCATAACGGCGTATTTACCATTACCAACCGCGAGAATCAATATCACGGCAAGCGGCAATAAGATCGAAGAGATCACGGAATTTGCCAGAAAAACAGGAACTACCCGTTCCGAATTGATGGTTAATGCCACGATCGAATATATTCGAGCTCGTCAGGCATGATTTTTCAGCAGATCGAAGGTGGGGGGAAGTGAATGTTTTCGTTGACGACCTGTAGCTCTTCCGGCTCCGGGTAACCGGCCTGGCAGAGCCGGTTGACGGTCTGTTCCACCAGTATTTCGGGGGCGGAGGCTCCGGCGGAGATACCGACCGTGCCGTCCGGCGGCAAGAGGGACATATCGATGTCTTCGGGGCCGTTGATCATTTGCGCACTTATGCCGCGCCGCAGGGCCAGTTCGTATAAACGGTTGGAATTGGAGCTTTTGGCGGAGCCGATGATCAAAATGTGGTCGCAGTGATTGCATAATTCCCGGACCGCCTGTTGGCGATTCCGGGTGGCGTAGCAGATGCCGCCGCCGTTGACGATACCGGGGAAGCGTTTTTTCAAGGCTTCGATCACCGGTTCGGTTTCTTCATTGCTCAGGGTAGTTTGAATCAGGTAAACGGCTTTATCCATCGGCGGCAGATTTGCGACTTCGGCGGCGTTTTCCACTACTGCCGCAAGGCCATCGACCCGGCCCAGGGTCCCGATAATTTCCGGGTGGGCGCGGTGGCCGATCAGGATAATCGAGTAACCGTCGTCCAAGTATTTCCGGGCCAGATCGTGGATTTTTTTGACCAGCGGGCAAGTGGCGTCGACGATCTGGAGCCCGCGTTCGCGAGCCTGATCTTCGATTGCCTCGGGCACACCGTGGGCGCTGAAAATAACCGTGGCCCCCGCCGGAATTTCGTCAAGCTCGTCGACAAATTTCATTCCGCGGCGGCGCAAGGAGTTAACCACGTAATCGTTGTGAACAATTTCGTGCAACACATAGACCGGAAGTTCCCAGCTTTCCAGGACTTCCTCTACCGCTTCCAAAGCCCGGCGGACTCCGGCACAGAATCCGCGGGGAGATGCCAGAATAATCTTCTTAGGCATAGCATAATCTCAGATTTTTTTACAACGGAACCCTTCCGAGGAATCCTCGACCACCCAGCCGAGGATTTTCAGTTGATTGCGAATGGTGTCGGCAGTGGCAAAATCTTTGTTTTTGCGGGCATCCTGACGCCGTGCGGCCAAAGTCAGGACTTCTTCCGGCACGGCTTCCTCTTTCGCCGCGTCGACATCGAAAATCGCCAGCACCGCGTCAAATTTCCGGAAAACTTCCAATACCGCGGCGGCTCCCGCCTGGTTCAATTCATCGTTATCCATCATCTTGTTGATGTCGCGCTGAAGTTGGAACATAACGGCAAAAGCTTCGGAGACGTTCAAGTCGTCCGCCATAGCGTCGGCAAATTCCTGTTCGGCTTTGGCCAGCAGGTCCGGAACGGTGGAGCAGACGCAGTCGCCTTCCTTGATCTCTTTCAAGCGCAGGAAAAATTCGCCGAAACGGCGTAATTGCATTTTCGCCTGGTCGCAAGCATCGAAAGTAAAGTTCAGTTTTTTGCGGTAATGCGCCCCCAGCAACACCCAGCGGACTTCGTTACCGTTAAAGCCTTTTTCCAACAAGTCACGTAAAGTAAAGAAGTTACCGGCGGATTTGGACATTTTCTCGCCGTTGACGATCAGGTGATCGCAATGCAGCCAGTAGTTGACATAACGGCAGCCGTTGGCGGATTCGCTCTGCGCGATTTCGTCCTCATGATGCGGGAACATATTGTCGATACCGCCGGTGTGAATATCAAACGTTTTGCCGAGGTATTTCATGCTCATGGCGCTGCATTCGATGTGCCAGCCGGGGCGGCCTTTGCCCCACGGACTATCCCACCATACATCGCCGTCGTTTTCGTCCCAGGCTTTCCACAAGGCGAAGTCGGCGACCGAGTCTTTGGCGTATTCGTCGGTTTTGATGCGGACTCCCGCCCGCTGGTTTTCCATATCGATCCGGGCCAGCTTGCCGTATTCCGGGAATTTGGCGATGGAGAAATAAATCGATCTGTCTTCGGCCTGATAAGCAAAACCTTTTTCCAGGAGGACTTTAACCAGTTCGATCATTTCCGGGATATGGTCGGTGGCGGCCGGATAATACTCGGCCGGATCGATTTTCAGGGCTTTCAAATCGTCGAAAAACGCTTTTTTGTAAATTGCAGTGAAGTCATTGAGCGACATCGATTTTTTGCGTGAATCGCGGATGGTTTTGTCGTCGACGTCGGTCAAGTTCATGACCTGGGTGACTTTGTAGCCGAAATATTTCAGGGTCCGCCGCAGCAGGTCCTCAAATACATAAGCCCGGAAGTTACCGATATGCGCGTAGTTGTAAACCGTCGGCCCGCAGGTATACATGCGGGCTTCGCCGTCACTGACCGGCTGGAATTCATCCAGGTTCCGGCCGAGGGTATTGAAAAATTTCAGTTTGCTTTTCATTATATTTCAATCCTTATGTTTTTTAACGGGAAAATACGACAGTCCGCCGCCCGGTGGTGATGATCCGGTGCTCCAGATGAGCGCGGACAGCCCGGGTCAGGACCCTTTTTTCGATGCCGCTGCCGATATGCTTGAGCTCGGCCGGGTCGGCTTCGTGGGTAATGCGTTCGACGTCCTGTTCGATAATCGGGCCTTCGTCCAGCTCGGCAGTGGCGTAATGCGCGGTGGCGCCGATCATTTTCACGCCGCGCTCCCAGGCGCGCTGGTAGGGGTTCCCCCCCTGAAACGCCGGCAGAAACGCGTGATGAATATTGATGATCCGTTGCGGATAACGGTTGACAAAATCATCCGACAACACTTGCATATAACGTGCCAACACCACCAGGTCGATATGGTGCTGCTCGAGCAGTTTGATAATCTGCGCTTCCTGGGCGGCCTTGTCGCCGTTGACGATCGGGCAACAGAAATACGGCACCCGGAATTTGTCCGCCACGTGCTCGAGATCCGGGTGGTTGCTGATGATCAGCGGAAGCTCGCAAAGCAGCTCCCCTTCCTGCGTCAAGGTCAGCAGATCGTAGAGGCAATGCGAAGTTTTCGAGACCATAACCGCCATCCGCAACGGCCGATCGAGGTAATAAACCGAAAAATTCAACTCATAAGGTCCCGCGAATTCCGCGAATTCCTGTTCGAGCTGTTTACGGGTGATCGCCATATCGCTCAGATCGAGCCGCACCCGCATGAAATACTCGCCGTCACAACTGTCGGTATATTGCTGGCAATGCAGAATATTGAACCCATTACGGTAAAAAAACGTGGTAATGCCGGAGACCAATCCTTTGCGGTCCGGCGACTTGATTAAAAAAACCGCCTGTTTCATCTTTTCCTTAAAATATCTGATTACATCATAAATCTAAGAAATATACTCCCGGTTTTAAAGTTATACAACGTATTTTTGGAATATTTTGCAGTTTAGTGGTTGCGAAAAAGGGTAAATTGAGTTATATTATAGATTCTTGAAAAACTACCCCTCATACAAGGATTATTTATCATGAAGGATCTCAAGAACACGATCGGAAACATGGGAGAAATGAGCCCGTCGGAAACTCTGGCGATTTCAGCAAAAGCCAAAGCGCTCAAAGCCAAGGGCATCGACGTTTGCGTCATGTCTGCCGGTGAGCCCGACTTCGACACTCCTCAGGTAATTAAAGACGCCGCAGCCGCCGCGCTGATGGCCGGAAAAACCACTTATACCCCGTCTGACGGCATCCCGGAACTGCGTCAGGCCATCGCCGACAAATTCAAAAAAGATAATAATATCGAGACCACCGCAGCCCAGGTTGTGGTTTCTCCCGGCGCGAAATTTTCCGACTTTATCGCGGTCGCCGCGCTCTGCGGTCCTGGCGATGAGGTCATCATCCCGACACCGTACTGGGTCAGCTATCCGCAGATGGTCAAAGCCGCCGGCGCCAAGTGCGTCTTCGTCGCGACCAAAGCGGAAAACAACTATGAACTCGACCCGGCCGACCTCGAAGCCGCAGTTACCGAGCATACCCGTCTGCTGATTCTCTGTTCGCCGTCGAATCCGACCGGCGCAGTCTATCGCCGCGAAGCCCTGGAAAGGATCGCCGAAATCGCGGTTCGCCGCAACTTCATGATCCTCTCCGACGAAATCTATGAAAAACTGGTTTTCGACACCGACAAGCCCCATATCAGCATCGCCGCGCTGAATCCGCAGATTGCCGAACTCACGGTAACCATCAACGGTTTCAGCAAAGCTTATGCCATGACCGGCTGGCGCATGGGTTACCTGACCGCCCCGCTGTGGCTGGCCAAGAAAATCGGCGCTCTGCAGAGCCATTTGACCTCCAACGCCACGACTTTCGCCCAGTATGGCGCTCTGAAAGCGTTGGAAGCCGGCGACGAAGAATGCGAAAAAATGCGCCAGGTCTTCGCCAAGCGCCGCGACCTGATCTGTGGTCTGCTGAACCAGATCCCGGGCATCAAAGTTCCGCGCCCCTCCGGCGCATTCTATGTCATGGTCGATATTGCTTCTTTCGGCATTCCCAGTGTGGAATTCTGTGACCGCCTGATCGAAGAATCCAATGTCGCCGCTGTACCCGGTACCGGCTTCGGAGCCGAAGGCATGATCCGCCTTTCCTATGCATGCTCCGATGAAACCATCAAAAAAGCAGTCAGCCGCATCGCGGATTTCTGCGCTAAACTGAAGAAATAATGATATGAAAATATTCTGGCGCATTCTGATCGTGCCGGCACTGCTGATAATGATATCCGCATGCCGTTCGTCCCTGACGGAAGAAGAACAGATGCGCCGGGATATTGAAACCGTCATGTCGCAGCTCCAGGAGCTGAACCCCGGCTGGGAGGACGGCGGCATTGATCTGCTGCCGTCCAAACCCGACCGTCTGCGGTTGTTGATTCGGGGTAACCGGATCAACAATTTTGCCCCGCTGGAGAAATTCACCATTCATGAATTGGTACTCGACCGGGTCAACTTGACCAATCTCCGCCCGCTGGCTAAGCTGAATATCTTCTCCCTGATGATTTTCGGTACCGGCGAAATCAATCTGTCGGGTGTTCTCCAAATGGAACATCTCCGAATTCTGGCAATCCGTTATATGGAAGGCCGTGCCGCTCTGAATCTGAAACCGCTGCAGGGTTCTCATCTCAATTCATTGTTCGTGGTCAATGGTATTGTCACTCCTCCGGATTCGCTTCCGTCGCTGAACTATCTGACGTTCGAGAATTGCTCCGGCTTGCATGATCTCTCGTTTCTGAGGGATTCCAAAGACCTCCAGACGCTGGAGCTGATCAATTGTCCCGGGGTTCAAACCGGCAAACTGCCGACGCTCGCCCTGACCGAATTATCCATGCCTTATTCGCCTTTGAGCGATTCCAACGCTTTGAAGCGGCTGTACAATCTGCGCAAATTGACTATTTCCAATCCGCAATCCCTGGAATTTCTCAGGGGGATGAAGCTGGAGAGCCTTGCGATTTACCAGTCTGCAAACCACTTGAACCTGAGTGTTTTGAAAACCATGCCGTTAACCAAACTGGAACTGGTGGCGGTACCGGTTTTTGATCTCGAGCCGATCAGCGAATGCAAGGAACTGCAAGCGCTCAACCTGACTTTAAATGAAATCATCGATATCGCCCCGTTGCGAAAGCTGCCGCTGACCACGCTGCTGATTTCCGGCAATGCGGTGGAAAATATTGACGGCCTGAGCATGTGCCGGAAACTGCATCATCTTTCTCTGATCAAATGTCCGGTAACCTCCCTTATTCCGCTGGCAAAATTGCCGCTCCGTTCCCTGACCGTGGAAAAATGTCTGGTCAGTGAGCTGGCAGAACTGCCGGGTACACTGGAAAAATTGACTCTGCAGGGTTGCCCGATCAGCGATCTCACACCTTTGACTACTTTGAAAAAATTACGCCGGACTCACCTGCAAAACCTACCGGCGCTCTCGTCTCCGCTGCCGGAAGGCATTCGCGGCAAGGTCGTTACCGGTGAAGACGATGAAGGAATTTGACATTCTAAACACCATCCTTCCGATGTTGCATCAGCGCTCCGATGTCAAAGTCGGTCCCGGGGATGATTGCGCCGCCATCGATATCGGCGAGACCTACCTACTGGCGGCGGCGGACCAGATGATTTACGGGCTGCATTATTACCCCCATACCACTCCGGATCGGATCGGACGTAAATTATTGAAGCGCAATCTCAGCGACATCGCCGCCATGGGCGGAACCCCTTCGCACGCCCTGGTATCGCTGGCTTCCACCAGTGACAAGCTTGAATGGTTTGAAAAATTTTTCCGGGGTATGGAAAAAGAAGCGCGCAAGTGGAATGTTTCCATTTGCGGCGGCGACCTGGCCGGGCTTCCGCGCAAAGCGCTCCGCGAAGTAATGTCCCTGACCATTCTGGGAAAGGTCGCTCCCGATAAAATTTGCCTGCGGAGTAGTGCGCTCAACGGCGACGTCCTCTACGCTACCGGCTGCTTCGGCAATTCCCTTGAATCGCAACATCATCTGCGCTTTGTTCCACGGCTGGCGGAGGGACGCTTCGTCGCCGGTAAATATACCCGTGCCATGATCGATGTCAGCGATGGTCTGGTGCTGGATGCCTCCCGAATGGCCAAAGCTTCCAAGCTGGCCCTGAAGCTGGATATCGAAGCCATTCCGTTACGTCCCGGCGCAGATCTTCCACGAGCTCTGAGCGACGGCGAAGACTACGAGCTACTGTTTGCAGTACGTCCGGATTTATGTGAAACATTGGAAAGGAAATGGCGTTTCGCCACCCGTCTGACCCGAATCGGTTATTTCGAAAGCGGCTCCGGGGTCTATGACCTTTCCGGCAACAATCTTTTGACAGGCAAAATCGGCTATGAACATCAATGCGGTTAATTTTATCAGTCACTCCGAAGAAGAAACCGAAGCGTTTGCACAGCAACTGGCAACTTCGCTTCCCTCCGGCTCCATTCTGGCCCTGAAAGGCGACCTGGGCGCGGGTAAAACGGTTTTTGCCCGCGGCTTTGCCCGCGGCCTGGGCATTACGGAGCCGGTTTCCAGCCCCACCTACACAATTATTCAGGAATACCCGCGGCCGGACGGCAGCTGGTTTTACCACATGGACCTCTACCGGATCACCAACGTGATCTCCGCACTCGAATTCGGCATCGAGGAATACCTCGAAGATCCCACTGCCCTGACCATAATAGAATGGGCAGAACGAATTGAATCCATTCTGCCCGCCCATACTCTAACCGTATCGATCAAAATCCTCCCGGACAATTCCCGGAAAATCACTATCTCATAGTGAGAGAAAAGATAAAAGAGTAAAGAGTAAAGGGCAGAGCCGCTTCGCTCCAGCTTATTCCCCGTAGCTTTAAAGTCTTGGGGGGGGGAGAAGGAAATACTCCCCCCTTTTTCTCTTTTCTCTTTGCTCTTTCCCCTAAAATATCGCTCTCGCGATATTTTCCGGCTTGACCGTCTTGCGGCTGAAGGGGTAGATCGCGTAACGGAAGGTATACTTACCGGTACCGAAACGGTATTTCGGCAAGGTGTCCGGTCCGCAACTGGCACTGCCGACGCCGCGCTGACGATAGTCGAGTTTCAGATAAACTTTGCCTTCATCTTTCAACTCGTTTTCATGCCAGGTATCGACCAGCTGACGGGCGGAATAACGGCTGACCGAGAATTCCATGCCGTCCGGAGCCGCGATCAACAGACCGGCGTTGCTCTTTTTGCCATAGATCGCCATCCAACGGACTTCGGTATGGTTGCCGCTTTCCTGGGGCATGATATAGGGCACGTGCATTTCGTCGACGCTCGCGGCATAATGACCGATCGGATAACCGGCGTTGCGGTCGATGTAGTTTTCCTGCGGACCGCGTCCGAGCCATTCCACCTGATCGAGATCGGAGGGCAGTTCCAGCATTACACCGAGCCGGGCCAAGTCTTCCAGACCCGCTTCCACCTCGAATACGTTCTCCACCTGAATTACGCCGTTGGGGGCGAAGCGCTGAATCTGGCTGTGCACAACCCCGCTCTTGATCTTGGGACCGGCATAACGGGAATTGATCGCAACGACCACGTTTTCACCGGACTTTTCCGTTGAAATACGCTGTTTTTCCAGTTCGAAGTCATACAGGCCATACTCCGTCCATTTATAGAAGGCTTTATGGACCTGTTTCTTTTCGATGGTAAACGCTTTGATGGCGTCATTGTCCATGGAACCGCGAACCAGGTTGAGCCGCGGACCGGCCAGCACCAGTTTTTCGCTGCCGAACTTGATTGAAGCCAGATTTTTGTCATCGCCAAGATCCACGTTCAGTTCGCCGATGTCGATCTGAATGCTGCGTTTGGCTTTCTTCGAATTGACAGTGCCGCGGACCGGCAAAACCGGCGACGCCACGGTCGCGCCAAACGGCATTTTGAACTGTTCCCAGCCCACCAGGTGTCCAGCTTCGGCCCAGAGGGTTTTCTTCGCCAGCACGAAATTGACCGTCAGGAAGCATTCCTGTCCCTGCGATAATTCCGGGGGGACAATCGGCAGCTGGATATCCACAAAATTTTCCGCCGGCTTGGCAAAAGGCTCGCCATTGTACAAGTCACTCGAACGCGGCGGGGTACTGAGGGCCGCCACCTTGCCGTACTGCACGACTTTGCCGTCCACCATCAGCTCCCAACTGATCTTGTAATCAGAGAGATCGGAGAAATATTTCCGGTTGCTGATTTTGATCCGGCCGCAATTCAGGTCGATGGCTTCCACCCTCACCGGCTGGGCCAGTTTCTTGAATTCATACAGGCCGGGGTGAGCGGTGCGGTCGGGGAAAATCAGGCCGTCCGCCACGAAGTTGGAGTCGTGTGGAGTTTCGCCGAAATCGCCGCCGTAAGCCCAGTAGGCTTTGCCGTTGTCGTCTATGCACTTAATGCCGTGGTCGATCCATTCCCAGATGAACCCGCCCTGCAGGCCGTGATATTTGTCGAAAGCCTCGAAATATTCTTTCAGACAGCCGTTGCTGTTACCCATGGCGTGGTTGAATTCGCACATGATGAACGGGCGCTGATCGTCGGTCGGGGTGGTCGCCCATTTGATGATCGACTCGATCGAGGGATACATCGGACAGATAATATCGGTCAATTCGCGGTGGGTATTCGGAAGCCATGCGCCTTTTTCGTTGTAACAAGCACGTTCGTAGTGGACAGGACGCGACTTGTCGTAAAAACGGATCCAGCCCGCCATGGCCGCGTGGTTGGCACCGACGCCGGATTCATTGCCCAACGACCAGACGATCACCGAAGGATGGTTTTTGTCGCGCATGACCATACGCACTGCCCGGTCCAGATAAGCTCCGGCCCAGTTCGGATTGGAACAGAGATCATAGAAAAACGCATGATTTTCGATATTGGCTTCGTTGAATACATACATACCGTATTCGTCGCAGAGGTCATAAAACTCGGGGGCATCCGGGTAGTGACTGGTTCGTATCGCGTTGATATTGAACTGCTTCATTACTTCGATATCGCGGCGCATCAATTCAACGGACAAACTGCGGCCGTTGATGTCGTCGTGTTCATGGCGGTTCACGCCGTTGATCTGAACGGCCTGGCCGTTGATCAGCAGCATCCGGTTCTTGATTTCAATGGTCCGGAACCCAATACGCTGGGTAACCGATTCAATTTCGCGCTTTTCGCCGTCCAGCAGAGTGACGGTCATGGTATAGAGATACGGAGCTTCGCCGTTCCACGGGGTAATGTTTTTGATTTTCAGCTCGGCCTTGCAGAATATGCGGTTGATATCCTTGGGGGCATAGGTATAGGCGTCATTGCTCAAACCGACCAGCAAGGGCTCATCCAATACCGGCTTGCCCTTGGCATTGTACAGTTTGACCTGGAACATCCAGTCTTTGTTGCGGGTTTTGCTGAATCCGGCGGTGAGCTCAAGATTCAACAGACCGTTCTTGAAAGTTTCATCCAGCGTGGCGGTAGCATAGGCGTCGACGATATAGTTCACACCGGTCGAATACAGATAAACGCTACGAACGATACCGGCATGCCACCATTGGTCCTGGTCTTCAATGAACGTACTGTCCGACCACTTGATCACCAGCACGGTAATCTGATTGCGACCGGCCTTGACATACGGGGTAACGTCGAATTCGGTGGAACCGCGCGAATCCTTGCTGAATCCCAGGGTATGACCATTGACGAATGCGATGAAACAGCTTTCCACGCCGTCGAAATGCAACACGGTCCGGCGATTGCCCCAGCTCTGCGGAATTTCGAAAGTCCGGCGGTAAATCCCGGTCGGGTTACGCTCCGGCACCGTCGGGGGCATTTCCGGGAAAGGCATCTGCACGTTGGTATAATGCGGATAATCATAGCCGCGCATATCCCAGCAGCTCGGGACGTCGATTTTGTCCCAGCCGGTGTCCTTGAAACGCGCTTCCATGAAATCTTCGGGAACATCGTTGGGGCTTTCGCTGTATTTGAATTTCCAGTCGCCGTTCAGCGACATATACCAGGGGCCGCGCTCCAACCCCGCCTTGGCGGCTTCCGCTTCCGTGGAAAACGGGAAAAGCGGTGAACGGTTGGGAAGACGACCGGCTCCGGGACAGTCCGGACTGGTGTAAATCAGTTTCTCCAGATTGATGGCCATAGTACCTTTTTACTCCTGTTTGATTTTATAAAAGGGGGAACTATATTATTTAATTTAACACCGAATTGAGTAAAAAAAATGTATTTAATGGTATAAGAGGATATGTTAAATGGTAATTCAGCCGTTTCCGGGAATCAATGAGTGCCGCAACCAGAATACCTTTCGCCATATGGGACAGCTCGGATCGCGGGAAGGCCTCGGCTGCGGATTTCTGCACAAGCATCAATACCGGTTCGATCACGTCGACCGCCAATGGCCCGCTTATGTGCTGGTAGTGGTCCTTCGCGGCACCGGACAGTATCTTGATGAGAACCACCGCGAATACAAACTTGGTCCCGGAGATATTTTTCAGCGCTTTCCCGGACGCACCCACAGCAACCTGGTGGATTTGGACAGTGGATATTTTGAGTATTATCTCGAATGCGGCACCATGCTGTATCAGGCGCTTCGCGCCATGAACATCATCCGCGACGATACCCCGGTCAAAAAAATCACCCTCGACGATCAACTGATCGAGAACATGTGGCAGTTTCATTGCGAACTGCACCGGGCGGGCGAGGAATCATTACCGGAGCTCGTCGGCAATTTCATCAAACTGTTGGAGGAGTGTCACCGCCGCAGCATTTCCAGTGCCCCCGATTCAGACTACGCCCGGATCGTGGAACAGGCCTGCCAACGTCTCAGCTCGGACTTTGAGCGCGACTTCGACGTCAAAAAATTCTGCCGCCAGCACGGTTGGGGTTATGAACACTTCCGCAAGGTATTTCGCCAGCACATCGGTATTTCCCCCTGGCAATACCGGGTTCGCCGCCGCCTCGACACGGCCTGTTCACTGCTCCGCGAAAACCGCCGCACCATCGGCGAGATCGCCGAACGCCTCGGCTACGCCTCCCCCTACGAATTCTCGGCCCAGTTCAAAAAATACATCGGCATCTCCCCGCAATTCTACCGCGAGGGGCGACGCTAATTTTTAAGAGGAAAGTTGAAAGTTGAAAGTTGAAAGCAAGGGAAGTAATTCCTCCCCCTTTTTCCCCTTTATTATTCAAAGACGGCTTCGCCGAAGGCTTCGCGGTCGTGGAAGCTCATGGTCTCGAAGTTCGGTGACCAGAGTTGCAATTCCGCCTGCATGGGGTCCGGAAAGTTGAATGCTTTGCGGGCAATGTTCAGAGTCCAGATGCTGCCGGACTCCGGTTTATCCTCCGCGAACGAGGCAAAGGAGATTTTCATGACGGCATACCATTGGTCGCCGCTACGTTTATTATTGTATTTCCATTGTCCGTTCCAGTCGGGATCGGCCTTGCCATAAAGCAGGTTGAGCGTATCGGTAATCAGACCGCAGGCGGAATCATACCAGGAATTCGCGACAGGGTTGAAGGCGAAATGATAGTAATTTTCGCGATCCCCGCGGGGGTTGACGAAAATCTCCAGATCATCCTCTCGCCAACAGCGACCGTCCGCGCCGAGGGGAACAATCTGACGCTTGGCCGGCAGGTCGGCGACAAAACCTAAATAGAGATGTTCTTTGCCATAAATGATTTTAAATCGGGTTTTCTCCGTAACTCTACCCATTTGAATGCTGCCTAGTTCGTGCCATTCGGCGCGGCTCCAAGCACCGGTTTCGAAGTCAAAATTATCCATTGCGACTTCTCCGGCGGCTTTGACAATGGTCATTTTCTTAATATTGGCGCCGGGCAGGACTTTATGCTGCCGCAGCGAGGCGATATCCCAAGTCAGCGGCGCGCCAAGAGATGCGCTCAACCAGCCATTGTTCATAACTCTACTCCGATGCTGACCGCCGAAATAGACGGCCTCCCGCCAGCCGGGAATGGTTTTGGCCTTGCCGTTTTGATCATATGTCCGGTCGAGGATGGCATTGCGTTCCTCAATCAGAGGGGCCAGCCGGTCAAAAGCGGCTTGATCCGGCAGGGTGCGATAAGCATTGTAGAGATGCATGATATTACCAAGATTTTTCGCATAATTGAATTCAAAGCGCACCAATTCCAGCCGTTTTTTCACTTTGGGATTGACTGCTTTCTTTTCGGCGCGAGTAAGGCTTTTTTCCATACGATCGAGGAGATCGGGCGAATAGATATATGCCAGCAGAATACGCGGTGACGACGGCAGGTTCGAGTCACGCAAGTAGGCGCTCCCAAGCGCTGAAAAAGCCTCCAGCCGCTTGAAAAATGGCTGATAAAACTCCCGCATTGGACCAGCGGATTCCCCGAAAGCCGTCCGATAGAATTCATCTTCCAGCTTTGCCGGATCCTGTGCCGGATCGTCAATCATCTTGCCGAACACATAATAGGTGGGACTTTCCATGCCCATGCATTCCCCAAAGCCGCAGCGGTAGATTCCCTTTATGCCGTTCGCCATAAAACCTCTCACCTGTTTAGCGACGAATTTCGGGGTTCGTTTGGCAGTCATCCCCGGCATCGGATAACTGTCCCAGTTGTGAATATAGACCGTAAAGCCACCGGGAACTTTCGTATTGCGCCAGTCGACGAATTGTTGTTCGCTGTTCTTGGACAACTCAATTATCACGTTCGAGGGAAATTCCCGGAATGACTTCGGCGGAGTACTGCCCAGGATTTGTACTTTTTTTCTGGGACGGTCTTTGAGAAGGCGTTCGGCCAGGCTACGGTGGAGAATCCAGAGTTTTTCCCATTGGTCATCGATATCCCCGAATTTACAGCAGTTTTCACATTGACATGGGATATAGCCATCGGTCTGGTTCAGTTGGACTACTTCCGCGCCGTCATCCAGACGCAGCAGCATTTCCTGATAGATCAACTCCTGGACTTCGGGATTGGAGATGCACAAATGGCCGCCAGTACTGTGGCGCCTTCCTCCGTACAGGATAAAATATTCCGGATGGCTTTTTTCATATTTTTCCCGAGGAACAGCATCATAGTAGGAATGTCCGCCGTAGGTATGGTAAGCGCCGAGGCCGAAACCATTGTTGCTGTAATCATACATCAGGGACTTTTGACGCGAAGGGGCATAGTTCAGCCTTGGTTTGACTTCACGATCCAGATCAGCGGGGAGTGTGATTTCGTCGGCTTGCGGGGTGGTGGTGCCGGCTTCCCCCGGCATCACAAAGCGGGTGCCGAGATAATCCTCCATGAACACCGTCAGAGCCTTGACAGAAGCGAGGATATAAAAGCGGTAATGTTCTTTTTCCGGGCGGTTCTTGCCGTGGCGGTCATTACCGAGAATATAGATATTGCCGTCGCGAATGGCGATAATTCCCTGAAAGTCACGGTAGGATTCCGGGTTGAAACCGGCCTGCCGCGCCCGGTCGGTTTTGCCCAGCAGGATGGCGGGCTGATTCGCTTTCATTTTTGATTCAGAAACAATAGGCAACTCCGCCCCGGAGGCCTCACGAATGGCGTCTTGCAACCGCTGCGCGGCTTCTTTCAGGTAAATACCGATGCCGGGATTGTCATAATGATCCGGCAGAACGATTTGAAATTGCGATTTTCCGTCTTTGAATAAAGTCACGGGAGCGGCTGAATAACCGTGACAGATAACGGCGATTCCGGCGAGAAACAAGAGTAGGTTTTTCATTGACGATTCCTTTATTGTAAAATTAAAGTTCCGGTTTGGTCGTTGTGATTGCGCCATGTCTTCTGGAAGATATTGTAATTCCAGATATAGCGTTCGTCGCTTTTCTTCTGGTGCGAGGCATTGAAGTCGATAGTTTCCCCCTTGACCGGCTTGATCCCGGTTAATTTCCACGGGATAGAAATCATAGCCGAAGCCCCTTCCGCGTCGGGGGCGGGAGCGATTACTGTTCCGCCATTGCCGTCCGGTTCATATTTGTCGCCCAATCCTTTATTGGCCTCGTTGGTCAGCGTCCGGCGGTGAAGCGCCGTGCGACCGTTTCTGGCCCGGCCCGGAAAGAAACAACGCTGGTCGCCCTTTCCGACAAATACCATGATTAAAGTATCGCGGACTTCTTTCTGGGTGTTGTTGCCGAAAAGAAAAGTTACGTACAAATTTTTATTATCCCACGCGGTTTTAATCGACACCGGGTTGTTTTTGATGGTCGGACTCATCCGGGAAAAACCGCGTTGAAGCATCATCTGAGGTTCATCACCAGTCTTGATAATTCTCCCACTCGGTTTGATCTTGTTTTCCCGCATCCACTTAGCATCCCAAGTGAATGGAGCGAGCAACAGACCACGGATGCTACCACCATCCTCGAGTTGACTTAACGGAGCGCCGCCGAACAACGGCAGATTGTTCAGCCTTTCTATCCGTGGCGGCTGGCTTTGGGGTTTAAGCGGCAGCTTGGTGATGAATTCATTGCGGGCGTCGATAGCGGACAATAGCTTGTCGCAATTATCATCCGACTGATTCTCGCGGAATTGCATGAATGCTTCAACTCCGGCCGCCGTAATTTTCAGGTAATCGAATTCAATCCGGACCAATGGCAGAATACCCCAGGCGGTCTTGTCATTTCCAGCCTCTTTTTCCGCCCGGCTCAATAGTTCATCCATTTCCGCTACGACTGCGGCGGGGTAACGCAGCGCAATAACCCGCAGCGGATCGAGCATGGCCGAAGCGTTGCCGGCCAGCAGTTCCGGGTCGTTCCAGTCATCGCTTCGATTGTCCCAAATATCCAATTCCAGCCTGGAATCAAGGAGCCGATAGAATTTTTCCATCGTCTCAGCCGCATTGCCGAACGCTCCGACGCAATATTCTTTCAGCAGCTTTCCGGTATCCAGAGTGGGATCGGCGAGCAGCTTTCCCCAAACGTAATATTCCGGTCCTTCCAATCCATACAATTCACCGAAGCCGCAGCGGTAGATTCCACGAATATTGTCGGCAATGAGGTCCTTCACCTGGGCTGACAGAAATTTCATGCCGCGCTTGGGCATAAGTCCTTCCGCCTGATAAGTCCCCCAATTGTACAGGCTGGCCATAAAACCATTCTTGACTTTGCACCCCTGCCACGATTTCAGGATTTCAGTACTGTATGGTGCAAGCCTGATCATCACGTTATCCGGAAATTCCCTGAATGTCTGCGGAGGAGTTCTTGTTGGCCCATAAGCACTGATACAAAGCATTTTTCCGGGACGGTCTTTCAGAAACTTCTCCGCCATGCTCCGATGCATGATCCATAACTTTTCACCGTAGCTTTCCACATTGTAGAGTTTTTTGCAATCATCGCATTCGCAGGGAATAAAACCATCGCTTTGACTGAGCTGGACCATTTCATAGCCTTTGTCGATCTGGTCGAGTACTTCCCGGTAAATCAGTTCTTGAACCTTGGAGTTGGACAGACAATATTGCGGAAGAGTCGAATGAGTCAACCGCTGGCCTTTGATCAAAGCAAAATACTCAGGATTACTCTGGCGATATTTAGTCTGCGGTATCGCTTTGTCGTGTGAATGCCCGCCGTAATCCTTGAACCATGGCCCAGGCAGGAAATTATTGGCCAGGCTATAAAACATATCCTGGGCCCGACTGGTACAATACTGGATCTGCGGAACCTCCCGGAACCTGAATTCCCGGGGAACCGTGATCTTTGTCATCGGCTGAACTGTGATACCGTTTGCCGTGGGATAGACAAATGCGGTGTTGACGAATTTCTGCAGAAATACCGTCACCGCTTTCACTGAACCATTGACATAATAAGTGAAGTTACTACCGATCTCTCCACATGGATTGGCGTCGTTGCCGGACAGGAAAATATTGGAACCAACGATGTCGATGCGGTTTTCCCAACGTTCGAACTTGCTTGAATCAATACCGCTAGCTGCCAGTGCTTTGACGTCGCCGATAAAAATCGCCGGCTTGCCTGCGACTATGGCGCTCTCTTTCACCACCGGAACGTTGGCCCCGGAAGCACGCTTGATGCATTGATTTAAGAGATTGGCACTTTGCTGGAGAAATTTGGTCATTGCTTCATTTTGCCCTTCATCGGGAATTACAATTTGGTAACTGCTTATTTTGCCATCCGCGATGATCAAATCCGCGGTAATTCCCGGCAATAAAAGCATTGCCGCAAGTAAGAAGATCAGGTTTTTCATTCGATTTATCCTTGAGATGATGATTTTTACCAATCGTCGCTGGAGAAGTCCACCAGGCGCCAGAAGCTGGATTTCGAGGCTGACGCGGAGGTGTTCTGGTTAGGCATCTGCCGTTCGGAAACCGGCTGAACATGACCGTCGACGAACATGACATTGGCGCTGCCGCTGTGCCGGAAATCCACCGGGGCGGCAGGGCTGTACACATCCCACGAAACCTTACTGGCAGTACCGCCGCTCCGCATTTCAGTGCTATAACAATTGCGGGCAGGCTTTTTGAGTATTCCCAACTTCGGCAAGCTATAGTTGATATCGATATATTCATTCCAGGCATAGCCATAGTCCTTATCATAGACAGCAAGAGATATTTGCTTGCTGCGGCAAATCATGGGATTAATCCGGATAACTCCGGATACAATCCGAGCGCCGCCGAGTACCTCGTTGGCACGTTCCATGCCGAGATAACCGGCCAACAAACCGTTACTTGAGCTGGTTCCATAAAAACGCTTATCAGGGGTGGGACTATTTTTTGCCGGACAAAGATAATCATCATTATCGGCTGAATACATGAATGTGGCTTTGCCGATCTGCGCCAGATTGCTGACGCAACCGATGGCGCGGCTTTTCTCTCTGGCTTTATTCAAAGCCGGCAGCAACATCGCCGCAAGTATGGCAATGATTGCAATCACAACCAAGAGTTCAATCAGTGTAAAACTCCATCTAAATAAATTATTTCTTTTCACTTTTACCTCATATTTAAAATTTATTTTATAATTTTCGAACACTACCGCGTTCTTTCAGTGAATGCGGAGTCAAAATCGCTTCACCGGGACGGTAGGGAGAATCGCCCAACAGGATTCCAGCAGCCGTCCGTCCAATACCATTGTAATCGAAATCCAATGTCGTCAACGGCGGATTCATGTAAATCCCGCCAGGATAACCGCAGTAACCCAATACCGAAACATCATCCGGTATCCGGTATCCAAGCCGCTCCAGTGCATAATACACGTGAATTGCATAAAAATCGGAATAACAGAATATCGCCGTCGGCGCCAGCGGCAGAGCCATCAGTTTTTTTACCGCCTCGGCAACCTCCGACAGATTATAGGCCGCAATAGCCAGAAGTTCCGGATCGCCGGCAGCGCCACATTTCTCCAATAACTTCAACTGCATATCCCTGCTGTAACCGCGCGAATTTTTTTCGCTGGCCACCACCAGACCGATCCGCCGATGCCCATGCGCCGTCAGAAACTTGATACCTTCCCGCCACGCAGCGGCAAAATCAACACGCAAAGCCATGAATCCAGTTTCCTCCGCATCACTGCATGCCGCGTGCGGAATCAATACCGGCACTCCAAGCTGCTGTAACAGTTGGACTTCCGGAGCATTCCGTGAAAAAAAACTATTCGCCAGCAATACCCCGGAATAATTCTCTTTCCGCAATATTCCCAACACATGCTCGCGGGGCCCGACACACAGGAAGTCACTAACCGCACGGACCACCGACACCCCAGCCTCATAGCAACACTGTTCAAATGCCGGAAGAATATAATTGCCCGGCTGCTCCAAGTTACTGGAATAACTCACCGCCAACACCTTGGAATTTTCCGTGTCCTTCCGCTCGGGGGCAGCAACAAACATCCCCCTTCCCTGAATCACCGCCAACAATCCTTCCTCTTCCAATTTCCGGCAAACCGCACGGATCGTGTTATGCGACACCTGATATCGCTGCGCCAATTCCAACCCTTGCGGCAGCTTCATTCCCGAAGCCCACCGACCGGTCAAAATTTTACGACGCATCGCATCCGCAACAATATCAGTTTTTTTAATCAAAGTGTCCATAAGTGTCCTTTTCTTAATTATACTATCTCCTCTCCTTTTTGTCAAGACCCCGGGTAGAAAAAAATCGGAGATTTTTTTCAGAATTGGAATTATAGAATTGGAGAAAATCGGACAGGTCCGACGAGTCCGACTTGTCCGACTTATTAGCGCAAATATCTCGAATGGCTATTCGCCTTCCATAATTCACCAATTCACCAATTCGCCAATTCAATAATTCATTTCATCGGGCGGGTGTAGACGAAGCCGATGCCTTCCTGGGTGAAGTTTACCAGCATGACTGAGCTGGGGGATTTGCGGAGAAAGATTTCACCGCTGGCCGCGCCGTAGTTGGCTTGCTCTTTGCCGATCGGTACCCATTCCTCGGAATTGAGCGTTCCGCTTATCCGGTCAAGCGCTTCGGCGGTGGTGAAATGATCATAGGTAAAGGCTCCGTAAAGAGCATTGCGCTGGGGAAAACTCATTACCCGGAACGGTTTGGCGTTCGGCAGGATCGGGAGCTGGCGCGGCCAGTCGAATTTGTCCGGAAGTTTTGTCGGGACCCGCATCGCAATCTGCAAAACCGGCAGGCCTTCACGAATTTTGATCAGCAGATAACGCTGCTGCCAGCCGTCTTCTTCCGGACACATGATCAGCAGATTGGCACCGCCGCCGGCGACTTTGGCATTTTTGAATTGCTGCTGGATGGAGATGATGATGTCATTCTGGTGCATATTGATCAGCCCCAGGCTCATTTCCAGCTTGACGCCGTTGATGATGACCGGTTCTTTGGAAAACTCGCGGGCTTCCAGCGGATTGTCGCTTGCTCCGCCTCCACTGGTTCGCGGCCAGAGCGAAAAGACCCGCGCCTGAGCAGTCAGGGCCAACACCATTATTACGGCAATTCCACAGAAACGCATCTTAAAGTCTCCATTTTTTCCGGCTGAGCCGGTTGTATAATCCGGGTAGGAAATATTTGACCCCGAATATCGCCGCCGCCAGCCACGAGGGATACGTCAGGGACTTTTTCCCTTTGCGCCAGGCCTTGTAAACGGTCTCGGCAAATGCTTCCGGTCCGGCGCTGGCTCCGGGCGAATCCGGCGGCTTGCGCGAGCCGAAGGAACGCGACGAAAAACCGGTACTGATCTGGCCGGGGCAAACATCCATCACCCGCACGCCATACCCGGCGACCTCGCCGCGCAGAGTCTGCGAAAACATGGTCACCGCCGCTTTGCTGGCGCAGTATGCGCCCATGCAATACACCCAAATTTTTCCCGCTACCGAAGATATGTTGATCACCGTTCCCCGGCTCTCTTTCAACAGCGGCAGCAGTTCTTTGGTCAAGCCCAGCATGGCGAAAAAGTTCAGTTCAAAAAGCGCCTTCACCTCATCCACCCGGCACTCTTCCCAGGTGTTGTACAGCCCCATTCCGGCATTGTTGATCAGGATATCCAGCCGCCCGGCAAACTCCCCGGCTTCACGACCGATGCGCTGCTGTTCTTCCGGTTTGGTGACGTCCGCCGCGATCCAGAGGTCAATCTCGATATCCGGCTTGGAGCGGCTCACGCCGATGACTCTGCAGCCGTGCGCCTTGAAACAGCGCGCCAACGCCCGGCCGATGCCGCTGGAAACTCCGGTAATCAATGCGACTTTGCCTTCCAAAATCAGACCTCCGCGAAAGTTATCGCCGCATAGCTGACGCTGTGCGAGAAATCCCGGAACATTTCACCGGTATTGGTATAATCCAACAGCTCGGGCTTGACCTCGCCGGAGTGTTTCGCCAGCACCGCCAACAGGATATCGATCGCGGCGTGTCCGCAGATCGTCGCGCCGGTCTTCCCGATGTAGTCATAGAACCCGGCGCCGTCCTGTTTCAGGATGTAATCGATCGCATCCAGGTCGAGCTTGCGGAGCCGGTTGCGAATATCGGTGGTAAACGGCAGGTAATTGAACGAACGTCCAAAATGGGTAAAATCGGAACTGATGACCCACAGGGTTTCCGGCTCCCAAAATTGATCGAGACTGTCGGCAATTTTCCGGGCGTCTTCCAGCGAATTCTGCCCGACTATCAGCGGAATAATGGTAAATTTCTCAAGAAAATACTGGAGCAAGGGCAATTGCACCTCAATGGAGTGCTCGCCGTTGTGAACATTCGGCAGGTTTTTGATTGGACTACTGGAATCAGCCAACAGACTGTCCAGAGCTTTAACGTCACATTCGGCGGCTTCAAATGGCGTCCAGTAACCGTCATAACGCCCGACCGCCACTCCGTTGAATCCATGCCGGTGCGACGGCGAAAGAATCAGAACCCGCTTGATCCGGCTTTTATCCGCCGAGAGAATCCCTTTGATCGCCACTGCCGCCGAATACTGATACCCGGCATGGGGTAAAATCATCGCCCGGACCGGCTTGACCGTGATCTCATCCTGACGGGCGATCGCCGCCGCTTCCTCGATCTGCTTGCGCAAAGCATCTTCTTTGGCCGGGTAAAATTGCCCCGCCACCGCCATCAGCCGCATGCCGATACCCATGATATACACCTCTTGTTATTTTTTAACCACGGAATACACGGAAACCACGGAAAGGGAATTTTTTTATGAGAAACCTCTTTCCCTTTTCCGTGCATTCTGTGGTTTCCATGGTTGAAATATTTACTCTTTTTATGTTTATAGGATAATGTAAACGCTGAAATGAGCTTGTCAAATTCCGAAAGCAATGATATATTACCAAGATAACAACATAACGGAGAACAAGATGAGCATCGAAGAAATGCCAAAAGCCTACGAACCAGGCGATATCGAAAAGAAATGGTACCCAATTTGGGAAGAACGCGGATATTTTCACGGCAAACCCAATCCGGATAAAGAAGCCTATTCAGTGGTCATACCACCGCCGAACGTCACCGGGGTACTGCATCTCGGGCACGTCCTGAACAATACACTGCAGGATATCCTGGTTCGCTGGCACCGGATGCTCGGCCATGAAGTAAGCTGGTTCCCCGGAACCGACCACGCCGGGCTGGCTACCGAGCGTAAAGTCGAGCGCGTCATGCTCGAAACCGAAAACATCACCCGCGACTCGCTTGGCCGCGAGGCGTTCATTGCGCGTGTCTGGGAGTGGCGCGGCCAATACGGCGGCACCATCATCCAGCAGCTCCGCCGCCTCGGAACTTCCTGCGACTGGGAACGCGAACGTTTTACCATGGACGAAGGCCTGAGCTTTGCCGTCCGCAAAGTCTTCGTCGAGCTTTATAACAAGGGATATGTTTACCGCGGCCGCCGCATGATTAACTGGTGTCCGGTCTCCCGTACCGCGCTTTCCGACGAAGAAGTTATCTACAAGGAAGTCAACGGCAAATTCTATCATTATAAATATCC
>JAVBRM010000092.1:0-23176 GCA_031548025.1 Victivallaceae bacterium
TCGCTCTCGCTCAAATCCGCCGTATCCCGACTGACGATCATGCTCAAAGCATGCCGGGCCCGAGGCAGATCTCCACTCCTCAAAGGTCGGATAATCGCCAGATTATGTTCCAACAGACTACGCAATGCAATACAGAAATAAATGATGATGCCAGCTCCGATCCAGCCGGTTGCCGTCGTCAGCAGCCAGGCGGTAACCACGCTGCCGCTGACCAGCAGCAGCCAGCAGAAAAGCCCGGCCCCGACCGAATCCCTATAATACCCCCGCTCAACCTTCGCCGCCACCCGGCCGAAAATCGCCACCGGATGCCACTTGCTGCGCGGATCTCCCAATAAAATATCCAGCCCGAAGGCGATTGCCAAAGCTAACCATAACATTTCAGTTTTTCCTTGAATTTTTCGACAAAACCCGGATTATTCCCCCAATGCAAATGAATATAACTCGCATAAACATTCCCCTCCTGAAAACCGGTGTCGCCATTAGCACAAGTCCACAGCGGCGCGACCACCCGTTTCATCACCGCATGCGAGTAATGAAACTCATGCCCGCGCGCCGGTCCAAACGGTCCATCCACTTCCCGGTAACCAAGCGAACGCAATTTACCGTTCATCTCCGCAAGCGCCGGAACTCGTCCTACCATTTTCTCCATCAGATACATATAACCACCACACTCGGCGTAAATCATTCCTTTGAAATCACTAACCGCCTGCAGCATTTCCGTATTGGCCGCCAACTCTCCGGCAAACATTTCCGGGAAGCCACCGCCAAAGTAAATACCGTTGATATTCTCCGGCAATTTCCGGTCGCGCAATGGCGAAAATTCTACGATTTCGATACCGCTCTCGCGCAGAACCGCCAGGTTTTCCTCGTAATAAAATCCGAATGCCTCATCCCGCGCCACTGCCAGGCGTAATTTTTTTTGCTGCGGTAAACGATCAATTACCGGTGGTCTCGCCGTCTGAGTCAATGTCAACAATTTATCGATGTTAATATTTTCCTCTGCGGTTTTTCCGAGCTTGTCGAACCATTCCCGGGTTCGTTGGTTTTCCTGAAACGGCACCAGCCCGAGGTGACGCTCCGGCAAAATCCATTCGTCATTGCGCGGCAGACAACCCAGCCATAACTCCCCCAGCGCTTCCCGCAGGATCGCGGCATGCCGCTCCGAACCGGTATTGTTGGCAATGACGCAGGCAACTTTCAATTCCTTGAGCCAGTTCACGTAACCGGAAACCATGGCGCCAATGCTTCCGGCCATGCCACGGGCATTGACTATCAGAATCACCGGCAAATCCAGCGTCAAAGCAACCTCCGCCGTGCTGCCGGGTCCGTCAAACAATCCCATAACTCCTTCGATGACCGCCACTTCAGCATCGGCGGCAAAGCGCGAATAGGTACTCACCACCCCTTCCCGGCCCGTCATCCAGCCATCGAGGTTGGCCGAAACCCGCCCCGCCGCTTGATGGTGAAAAGTCGGATCGATATAATCCGGCCCGCATTTGAATGGCTGGACTCTCAAGCCGCGTTGTGCCAAAGCGCTCAGCAAAGCCAGCGTCACCGTGGTTTTGCCGCAATTGGAGTTCGTCCCTCCGAGCACCATGCCGGAAAAATTATTCATCCTTCAGCCACCCTACCGCCACGGTTACCCCGTCATGGCGGATTTTTTCGACCACCGGACGGTCATTGTGCGAAACCAGCATGGCCGCCGCTTCCGCCACCGAGTCAACCCCGAATTCCGCCTTTGCGCGCGGGGACGGATTGGGGGCCTTGACCGTATTGAGCTCATCCGGCGTAAAACCGCGCAGCGGAATATTCAGCGCCGCCGCAAATTCAATCAACCCCGGTTCAGTCAGTTTCTTGTCCAGAGTCACGATTTCCCGGAATTCATCCCAGCCGGTCAGAGCCGTCGCCTCGCGGATTGTCGCGCAGGAGGTACCTTTGCGGCAACCTACTCCGAGAACGCCTTTTTTTGCTACCAGTCGTAAACGGTTTTCTTCCAACATAATCCCATATTGACTCTCAACGCTTTCCGCCCAGCGGAACTGGGATTGTTCCGAGTAATATTGTTCGAAAATTTCGCGGGGGATGCACAAATCCATCTTCACTCCGTCCAAAACCTTGGAGCTTAATTTCAGGATCATGGCCGGGTTGGCTACTTGCCAGCCGCACCGGGCCGCCAACTCGTCAAAGGCCATAATGCCGCGATTGTCGGTAGCGGTGGTAATGATTGCCCGCCCGCCGGTTATCCCGGCCACCTGTTGTGCCAGGCGGTTCGCGCCGCCGAGATGCCCGCTTAACAAACTGATGACATTATTGCCCTGTTCGTCGGTCACAACTACCGCTGGATCAACTGTTTTGTGCTTGCACAAAGCGGCAATGCTCCTGACCACAATGCCGGTCGCCATAATCATAATCAGCCCGTCATATTCCTGCCAGGCTTCGGTTATCGCCGGGTGTAAATTGCCATTTGCATAAATTTTCGCCCGCGCTTCTGGAACAGTACCGCGCAGTTTTTCCGGAATGAAAACTACCGCGTCGCTCAGCCCGGCAGCGATTTCCGCCGCTTTCAGCGCGCCCGGTTCGGTCAGGGCGAAAATTGCGCATTTGCCCTGATACAAAGCTTTGTTGCGATAGCCATGGGCGAAATTATCATCGTAAAGTTTCGACATGCCGCCGCTCCCGGCCAGCACCTCGCCGATGATAATCATGGCTTGGCGCTTGATCCCGGCCTCGCTGACTTTGGCGGCGATATTTTCCAGGGTGCCACGGACGATTTTTTCATTTTTCCAGCTTACCCGGTAGACCACTCCGACCGGAGTTTCCGGGCTCCGGCCCGCTTTCAATAACTTGGCGACCAGTTTTTCCATGTCGGCCACGCTGAGAAACAGAGCAATGGTCGTATTGTGGGCGGCCAGTTTTTCGATGTCTTCCGGTTCCGGCACCGGAGTGCGCCCGGCGTCACGGGTCAAAATGGCGGTCTGGGTGATTCCCGGCATGGTGAACTCGGTTTTCAATGCGGCGGCGGCGGCGAAAACACTGCTGACGCCGGGAACTACGCTATACGGAATTCCACGTTTGTCCAGCTCGCGGTACTGTTCCGCCACCGCGCCGTACATGGCCGGATCGCCGGTATGCAGACGCACCACTTTTTTTCCGTTCTGATATGAGGCCGCCATCAACTCGATGACCTGTTCGAAATTCATCTGGGCGCTGTTGAATTTTTCGGCTTTCGGGGCAAACTCCAATAGTTCTTCATTGACCAGCGAACCGGCGTAAATTATCAGGTCGGCATTTTCCAGCGCCGCCTTGCCCCGACAGGTAATCAGGTCCGGCGCACCCGGCCCCGCCCCGACAAAAAGAATCGATCCGTTCATCACTTGTCACCTTTTCTCGTAAACCGCCACGGTGATCGGGTTTTCGGCGCGCCAGATTGACTGCCCACCCAATTCTCCGGCACGGCTGATATTGATATTGATTAACTCTCGCCGGTATTCCGACAAGGCCCCGGCCAGCTTGGCGACGGTATTCACCAGAACCCCGGTCGCCACCAGAATACCACCCGGTTTCAGACACTCGAAAGCACGTTCCAAATTGGCCGCTCCACCGCCGATAAAAATCCGATCCGGCGGCGGTAATTCATCAAGCACATCGCCAATATTTCCCGAACACAAACAAATATTACCGATTTTCTCACGTTCGATATTGACCTGGATATCGGCAATCCGTTCGGCGTTTTTTTCCACCGAGTAAACGGTCAGCCCCGGACACATCCCGGCGGCTTCCAGTCCTACCGAGCCGCTCCCCGCCCCCAGATCCCACATGATCCCGGAGCGCAACCGGAGCTTGCTCAGGACGATCGCCCGGACTTCGGGATGGGTAATCATATTGGCCTGATGCCGATATTCATGATCCGGCAGCCCCAGCGGACACTCGGGCATGGGCCCGGCCTCCGGCAGCAAAGCCAACACTGAAAGCGCCCCGGCTTCGATCTCCGCCATTTCCATGAGCGTACCGGTAAATATCTGTTTGCCGGACATTCCCAGGTCGATGCCGATGGCGGCCGGGCGTTCCGCCGCCTCCGGAAAATGAGCCAACAGCTCGGCGGCAATCACTGAAGCCGGCCGCCTCGCATCGCCATAAACCGCCGCCAGCTCCGCCCGCAGAATCCGCCGCCATGGCAGCAGGGCGTCCTTGCCGTGAATGCTGAATAATTCCGCTTTTTCCCACGGCTGTTTCAGCTCGGCGAAAAGCATTTGAAAAGCAGTAATCCCGGGATGAATCCGCAGATTTTCCGGGGCGACAATACTGCTGAGCGTTCCGCCGATGCCGTAATACAGAGGATCGCCGGAGGCCAGCACCACCACTTTTTTGTCGCGCGCCAGTTCGGCCAGTTCCAAGGCCTGCTCGTGAGCGGCTTTGCCCAGTTCGATTTTTTCAGCAGAGCAGTCTTCCGGGAGCATGGCCAACAGCCTTTTGCCTCCGGCAATGACTTCCGCCCGGCTCCAAACTTCCCGGTTTTCGATTCCGGCGACTTCAAGTATCCACTCATTCATAACAACCGTGTTCCCTCCCGGTTATATACTGCAATCTCTACATTATCGCACCATTGGCGCAATTTTTCCAGCGCCTTTTCTTTTAAATCCGACAAAATCATTTTAAATTCCTCAGGCGGCACCTTCAACTCCAGTTCTCCCATGGTTTTATAACCGTCCGGCAAAACCATCGGCGCCTGATGAGCGTGGGTATTTTCGAAGCCGCAGGAGTATTTAAACAACTTGCCCGGCATACAACAAACAATCACTCTTTCCAGACCGGCCTTATCGGCAGACAGCAATGCCACCTTGATGAAATCGCCGATCCGAATCACCGGAATCCCCGGGAAATCCCGCTCCGACGACTCGGATGTCCGGTTGCCGGTGGTCAGCACAACCTGTTTCACTTCCAACATTTTCATCTGCAAGACGATAGTCGAAGCGTAAGCCGCATTCGAATACGGCCTGACAATCCCGGAATTGCCGAGGATCGAAATTCCGCCGACAATCCCCAATTCAGGGTTCAAAGTTTCCGCCGCCAGCTTTTCGCCGCCCGGTATCTCGATTGTCAACAGCCAAACTCCTTGTAGACCGGACAGATTCCTGCGCAGCATTTTTCGCGGCCCCGGATTGATCGCCCATTTGCCCACCGGCACCGCCAAGCCGGGGCGGGTAACCAAACCTACCCCCGGCCCGCCGCGAATAATCAAGTTTTCCTCGCAGTAATCCCGTTCCGTGGCTTCCTCGAGCGAGGCCGGGCGCAAATGCACCCGGATCAAGGCGTTATGGGTAACATCGGGGTCGTCTCCGGCGTCTTTAATCACGGCAGCGCTATCTGCGCCCAGCTCGTGAATCGGAATGGTCAGCTTATCGCCGTTTCCGAGGATTACTTCGACAAAATCGCGTTGCAGCAACACCGCGAGGGCGGCGGCAGTAACCGCTGTCCCCGTCGTGAATCCGCAACGCAACTCCTGTTTCATTCCACTTCCTCCATGGCTCCATGCAGCGCCGCCACCGCCAGCGGACTGCCGCCGCGTCGGCCATTGACCCGGATAAACGGCAAATCGGTCTGATCCAGCATCATTTTCGACTCTTCCACGTTGACAAAACCAACCGGCATGGCGATCACCACGGCCGGACGCAATCCGGCTTGGATCATCCCGGCCAGCGCCAACGGCGCGTTGCCGCACAGAAATATGCCGCCATTAATCTGTTCCGCATAGATCCGGACCGCAGCCAACGCCCGAGTGATATTCTCATTTTTCGCCAGCTCCATCACTTCGGGCGAAGCGATTTCGCAGATGATTTTTTCCCGAGTGTAAGCCGGGTTGAATTTTTGTAACTTCGGCACCGAAATACCGGATTTGATCATATTGGAATCACTGTAAATAGTCTTACCCTGTGTCAAAGCTTCCCGCAGTTTTTCAATTGGATTGCCACGAAATTCCAATATATCGAGAATTGAAAAATCCGCCGTTGTGTGAATCAGCCGACGCGCCACCCGCCACTCGGCGGCAGTGAAGCATTCACGATCCGCGACCATAGTTTCCGCTTCGATCCGGCGAAAGCTCTCCGCTTCGATTTCCGGACCACTCAGATTCCATAAAATGTCCATTAGAAGTCAATTCCTTTCTGTGCTTTTATACCTTTTTCATATGGATGTTTAATTGCTTCAATTTCCGACACCAGGTCGCACTCGGCCAGCAATTGGGCATTGGCATAGCGCCCGGAAATCAGGACATGCAAATCCTCCCGCCGGTTTCGCAGTTCACGGATTACCTCGTTCAGATCCAGGTAACCCAGATGAATTGCGATATTCAATTCATCCAACACCAGCAATTGCAATTCCGGATCGTGCAACATTTTTTTTGCCGTTTCCCAGCCCTGCAAGGCTCTGGTTTTGTGATCGCCCTCGTGCCAGCTCAGGCCGTCGCCAAGCTGTTCGAAAATAAAATTTTTATCGGCAAGTTTGCGAAAAAAACGCATTTCGCCGGTTTCGGTTTTTCCTTTGATAAATTGCAGCAACGCCACTTTCCAGTCCCAGCCCAGTGCCCGGATCACCATGCCGAAAGCGCTGGTGGACTTGCCTTTGCCGTTGCCGGTGACATTCATCAACAATCCTTTGCTCATAACTTCAACCCCATCCATTGATAAATCTGTTTCATATCGACCCGTGAGCGGACATGATCGGCCAGTTGGTTCAGAGAATCCTCGATGCCGTAACGCGCCGTGATTCCGCCCAATGCCTCCCAGCCCAGCGACTGCCGGACCCGGTCCAGCCACGTCCGGCGGTAGCGGTCGTCGTCAAAAACTCCATGAAGGTAGCTGGTAAAAACCCGTCCATGTTCGTAACCAAGCTCATTGCTGTCCGCATCGCATTGCCGGACCACGCCGGCTTTCCGGCATTCCGTCCGCCCATAGTGGATTTCATAACCACTGCTCGCACGATCATGCAAATAGTTCTGCCGCAGAATTTTCGGCTCGCGCATCGTAGTGACCATCGGCAGAAATCCGAAACACTCGATCTCCTGATGCGGCGATTCGATGCCTGCCGGGTCCAACAGTTTTTCTCCGGCCAACTGCAGACCGCCGCAGATACCGAGATACCATGCGCCGTTATTTTTCACGGCTTGGACAATTTTATCATACATGCCGCTCCGGCGCAGATTTTCCAGATCGTCCGCTACGCCTTTTGAACCGGGCATGACTACGATATCGGGATTGCCGAACTCCTCCGGGCGCGCCACTTTGCGGACGGTAACGTCCGGCTCCTGTTCGAACGGCACGAAATCGGTAAAGTTGGCGATGTGACCGAGTTGGACGATAACCATGTCGAGCGTCCGCTCGTGTTTCTGTGCCTGGCGGATGAAGGAGAAATTCACCGAATCCTCCTCCGGCAGCGTCAGGTTTTTCTGAAAGTCGATCACTCCTGTGACCGGTTTGCCGGTAAACTCGCGAACGTATTCATGCGCCGGCCCCAGCAGTGACGGGTCACCCCGAAATTTATTCACCAGAAATCCGCGCAGCAACTCCCGCTCCCATGCTTCGAGCGTGGCGTAAGTACCGATGAATGAAGCATAAACCCCACCCCGGTCGATATCTCCGGCCAGCAAAACGGGCGCTTCGGCATATTGCGCCATCCGCATATTGACGATGTCGCTGTGTTTGAGGTTGACTTCGCCGGGGCTCCCGGCGCCCTCCAGCACAATCGCCTGAAAATCATCGCTCAATGAATCGTAAGTCTGTTTGACGGTTTCCCAGAGCTTCGGTTTGTTGGCGTAGTATTCCCTGACCCGCATATTGCCGATGGGCTTGCCCCGGACAATCACCTGACTGCCAAGGTCGCTGTTCGGCTTGAGCAAAATCGGGTTCATCCGGGTTTCGGGATCGAGGCGGCAAGCCTCGGCCTGGACCGCCTGAGCACGCCCCATTTCGCCGCCGTCGGCCGTGACGAACGAGTTCAGGGCCATATTCTGCGCCTTGAACGGCGCCACCTGGATTCCATCCTGCAGCATGATCCGGCAGAAAGCCGCCGTCAGAATGCTTTTTCCGGCATTGGAACAAGTCCCCTGGAGCATCAGCGCCGGGCGTTTGCGTTTGATAATCACCGCCGGAGAGCCGCTCAATGCGGAAATCAACCGGGCGTTGTCCTTTGTAGACCGCACTGCCACCCGAAAATAATGATTATTCAGATTTCGATAATTGCTGCAGCGCCGGACCGCAATATGATGATGCTTCAACAATTTTTCGGGCAATTCCGGGTCCCTGCTCTTGACCAGCAGATAATTGGCGCTGGATTGAAATACTCTGAAACCAAGTCCTTGCAGTTCCAAAGTCAATTGCTCACGCAATTTCCGGGTCTCCCGCCGGCTGGTTTTCGCGAAATCGGGTTCCATCTGAAAAATATAGCGGGCGACCGCTGCCGCCGGAGCGCTTACTGACCACGGCGGCAACGCTTCGCGAATCTTCTGAACCTGACCGACGGCATAACCCAACCGCAATCCGGCCATGGCGTAAAATTTAGTCATCGAACGAATTACAATCAAATTTCCCGGCAATTCTCCGCGCAGCAGCGTAATGTCGCAGAAGTCGGCAAAAGCCTCATCAATCACGAAACGCTGCCTCGGGTGGCTCTGAATGAACTCCCGCAGATCGATGCAATATCCGGTCGGATTGTTGGGATTGCCGATGATCACCAGATCGTCATCCTGTAAGACCGAGGATAGATCGGCCGGATTCAACCGCAGGTCTTCCGGCAGGTCGAAGAATATGGTTTCCAGCCCGGCACGACGACAGGCGGCTTCGTATTCCAGATAACACGGCGACAGCAACACCGCCCTTTTCACGCCCCATACCTGGGGGATGAGGCTGATCAATTCAGTAGACCCGTTGCCGAAAACAAATTTATCCGGTTCGATTCCCCAATATTTCCCGGCCGCCCGGCAAAGCGACTCTGCATACGGTTCCGGGTAAGGCGCGATTTCGTCGAAAGCCCGCGCATAAACGGCAAACAGTCCCGGCGGCGAACCGCAGGGATTCAGGTTGACGCTGAAATCGAGTATCTCTTCCGCCGGGCATTCCGCCAGATCGGCCAGTTTGTGCAGATTTCCACCGTGTTCAATCATTCACTTATCCTCCGGCACGAGGCCACCGGAATAAAATACGGTCGCCCTTCTTTGTCAATAATTATCTCCGAATCGATGTTGAAAACTTCCCGCAAAAGTTCCTGCGTGATAATTTTCTCCGGCGCGCCATGGCAGAATATCTGTTTGTCCTTGATCGCCATCAAGTTGTCCGAACAGCGCACCGCCATGTTGATATCGTGGAGCACCATGATGATGGTCATTCCGAATTTCCGGTTCAGATTACGGATCAGTTCAATAATCTCAAACTGGCAGCAGACATCCAGAAAGGTTGTCGGCTCGTCCAGCAGCAGCAATTCCGGCTCCTGAGCCAGGGTCATGGCGATCCAGGCGCGCTGGCGCTCGCCCCCCGACAAAGTCGAAACCTGACGGTAACGCAAAGACTCCAGACGGGTCAGGGCCAGCACGTTTTCGATAATTTCATAATCGTTGCGGGAGAGCGGCGAAAACCGCTGCCGGTGCGGGAAGCGCCCGTAGGAAACGAGGCTTTCGACATTGAGGTCATCCGGGGCTTCATGCATCTGGGGCAGAATCGCCATTTTCTTTGCCAGCTCGGAAGTATTCATCTTGTGGATGGCCTTGCCGTCCAAATAAACTCCGCCGGACTGCGGACGCAACAGCCGCCCGAGCGATTTCAGCAAAGTGGATTTGCCACAGCCGTTCGGACCGATCAGAGTGGTGATACGCCCGCTCTCGATATCGCTGTTGAGCCCGGTCAAAACATGATTATCGCCGTAGCCGGCGGTAAGTTCCCTGATTTTAATTTCCATGGATTCTGGTCCTCCTCAGCAGATACAGGAAGAACGGCGGTCCCAGCAGGGCCATAATCACCCCGACCGGCAGTTCGGTCGGCTGCATCACCATTCTGCCGATGGTATCGCAGCATACCACCAGCCCGGCCCCGAATAAGGCACAGCCCGGTAACAAAAAGCGGAAATCGGAACCGATCACCAGCCGGACCATATGCGGGGCAATCAGGCCGACAAACCCCAGCAATCCGGCGACACTGACCGCCGCCGCTGCCAGCAACGCACTGATACCCAACAAAATAAAACGCAATACTTCAACTCGAATCCCCAATCCGACAGCGACTTCATCGCCCAAGGTGAGGATATTCAGGCGGCGCGCCAAAAACATAGCGGCAGCGCTCCCAGCCAGAATGTATATCCAGACAGCCCGCACTTGCGGCCAGGAACGCGCCGACAGACTGCCGATGGTAAAGTCCAGTACCCCGGCCACCCGGTCGGCGTTGAAAATCAGAATCGTACTGATGATCGCCCCGAACATGCTGCTGATCGCCACCCCGGCCAGAATCAACCGGGTGGGCTGGACTCCGCCACGCCAGGCCAGCAGATAAACCAGTACCGCGGTCAACATGGCTCCGCAGAAGGCGGCCGGTACCAGCCACAGGCTCAAGCCCGGCAGCACCAGCATGATCAAGACTGCCGCCAGCCCTCCCCCCGGCGATACCCCGATAATCCCCGGCGCCGCCAGCGGGTTGCGCATGACTCCCTGCAGGATTGCGCCGGACAGCGCCAGACTCATTCCAACCATGGCCCCCAGCAATACGCGCGGAAGCCGGATGTTCCACAGAATCTGGTATTCGATTCCTTGGGGTTGGTACCATAAAGTATGGAGAATCTTGCCGCAAGATAATTCCAGCGAACCATAGCGCATTCCAGTCAGCAGCGCCAGAACCAGAAATACGGCAAGCACGGCCAGAACGATCACTTTGAAGATCGGTTTCCGGCGGATTTCGTGAAATGTTTTCATAGGGCAATATACCATCGTTTTTCGGTTTTATCAAGGATAGAGGAGTCCGGCCAACTTGCGAAATGCATCGGGAAATTTTTCGCCCGGCAGATAGAGAAAATACTCGGTATCGAGAATATGAACCCGGTTATTTTTCACCGCCGCTAAAATCTGCCATTCGGGACGGGCCATCAAGTCTTTGCGAAATTTGTCCTGCATTTTTCCGCTGTCGCCGGTGCTCAAAATAAAAATAACTTCCGGATCGGCCAAGAGAAGTTGTTCCATGCTGAATTTGACCCGAATCCGTGACGTGGAATCGCCAAGGATATTCCGTCCCCCCAGCCGGGTCAGCATATAAGCGGTATTCGCGCGCGAAGACTCCAGCGAAAAACCGTAGGCCGAACCGAAAACACAGGCGAATTCCGGTTGTTTCTTTCCTTTGCCGATTTCGCAGATCCGGTTGACTTCGGCGGTGATGGTTTCCGCTTTTTCCACCGCCTGGCGCTGATCGCCGTTCAGCTTGCGAAAGAGCGTGTATACGTCGAGAAAATCTTCATAGTTGATATAATCGATACAGACACTGTCCACTCCGGCCTGACGCAGAAGCTTTTGCAACGCCCAGTGCTTTTCGAGCTTGCCCTGCAGGATCACGAGATCGGGGTTCAATTTAAGAATCTGCTCGGCGTTGGGATTGCTGAAAAGCCCGATCTCCGGCAATTTCCGGGCGGCCTCCGGCAATACCGACTTCCGCGAGGTCGACGGCACTGCTACCGCGGTACCGCCCGACGAATACCAGAGTCCGGTCAATGACAAATGCGCCACGATTACCCGTTCCGGCAGTTTCTTCAATACAACTTCCTCGCCGTTACTCTGGCGATAAGTCAAAGCGGCAACATCCTCCCTGATGATTCCTGCCGTCAGGGAAAATGTCATGATCAGTAATAAAACTATTCGGTAACCTTCCATGGATCGTACAATTCGTTGTTTTTGGGGCCGAAGCCGCCGATTTTATGTTGCTGGTAAAATAAAGGACTGGCACTGCCGGACTTGATATACTCCATTTTTTCGGAGCCGACATGGCCATCCGCCCATAATATATTTCCTATGCCGGCATGGCGAAAATGAATACCGGTTCCCCTGGCGGCCACACTGGTCGTCGGAGTTACAGTCCTGATCGTAGCATCAGTCGCCGACGACGTCACACTGTAATACCCATACATAAACGCCCACCCCATCGGCTTACCGAGACTATGCGACACACTTGAATCGGCATAATCGGCAAAAATGATCGTTCTGCTTGGCGCTTCAATGGCATTTCTCTTCCAACCGGCGCCGCCACCCTTGCCATAAGCCGACAAATGGGTATAGATCAGACTGCCGATATTGATATTATAGGCATAACCGGCACTGTCAAGCACTTCCCATTCATCATTTCCGGCATTCATGAACTTGGGGCAAATCAGCGAACGAAGGTTTTTGGCTTCAATATAATCAGCCATATACCCTCTTTTCATGTCATACATATATCCATCTCCGACTTTTGTACCACGATAACCGATCCAGGTTTTCGTGGTGGTTCCGGCGGTTGAATCCCCGCTGAAAGCCGGCATGCTGTACTCATCCCAGTCATCGGCATAAAATCCCCAGGCCACACCGATCTGTTTCTGATTGCTGGTACATTTGATCGCCAAACCTTTTTCGCGGGCGGCGTTCAAGGCCGGCAGAAGCATGGCGGCAAGGATAGCGATGATCGCGATCACCACGAGGAGTTCAATGAGAGTGAAATTGCGGTTTGAGACATGACGTCCCCGAACAGAGTTGGAGATTTCGCGAGTGAACATTTCTTTTTTCCTTCGTGTTTCGCGCACAAGCCGGAACCGCTCATTCCGGATCGTAAATTCATCACTGGAGGATCTGACTTACCGCTTGCGCGGATCACAGTTGCGCGACAGTTTCCGATTTTCACGGAATTCACTGCTCAATGATTCGACGAATACGGTTAATATACCGCAAAATGGTGATTATGCAATTGACCTGAACACATTTTACAGTATATTCTTCTGAATTGAAAAAGGAGATCTCATATGATCGAATCGAAGTTGGCGGCGCGCGAGCCTTTTTTGTGGCTGAACCCGGAATATCGCGGGGTTTCCGCTCTGGATCCCTATCAATACAGCTACATTCTGGAGGCGGAGGCGCGGTTATATCGTTTTGCCCCGCTGCTGGCCGAGCTTTTTGCGGAGGCGGCGCCGACTTACGGCATTATCGAATCCGAACTTCTGGATGTCCCGGAGCTGAACCGCGCTTATTTCAAACTCGACCGGGTACTGATCAAGGCTGACCACAATCTGCCGGTGGCCGGTTCGGTCAAAGCACGCGGCGGCATTTACGCCGTGCTCTGTTACGCCGAAAAAATTGCCATAATGAACGGATTTCTCACCGCTTCCAACAACTACCGCGAGCTCAATACGCCGGAAATACGCGACTTTTTCCATCGTCACACCATCTCGGTCGGCAGCACCGGCAACCTCGGTTTGAGTATCGGCATCATCAGCGCCGGACTCGGGTTTCAGGTAAAAATCCATATGTCCGCCGATGCCAAGGCCTGGAAAAAAGATTTGCTCCGCAGTCATGGCGCAGAGGTCATCGAGTATCAAGGTGATTATGGCGAAGCGGTCAAAATGGGACGGCTGGCCGCTGAAAACGATCCGTATGCGTTTTTTGTCGATGACGAAAATTCAGTGGAACTGTTTATGGGGTACGCGGTAGCGGCATTGCGGCTAAAAAGCCAATTGGAGGCCCGAAATATTCCAGTTGACGAGCAACATCCGTTGTTTGTCTACCTGCCCTGCGGGGTTGGCGGAGCACCCGGGGGAATTGCTTTCGGACTCAAACACGTTTTCGGCGATGCCGTACACTGTTTCTTTGCCGAACCGGTGGAGTCGCCGTGCATGATGCTGGGGCTGGCGACCGGAAAACACGACGGTATCAGTGTTTATGACATCGGCTTGAGCAATCACACGATCGCCGACGGGCTGGCGGTGGGGCGGGCATCCGCTTTCGTCGGCAAACTGATTCAACCCATTCTCAGTGGAATATTTACAGTTACCGATGTGCAGATGGAATCCGATAGCCGTCTGGCTCGCCAACTGGAGAACCTGAAGCTCGAACCATCCGCCGCCGCCGGTTTCACCGGTCCAGCCCTTCTGCAACGCAGCGGCTATAATACCTCCGGAGCCACCCACATCATCTGGACCACCGGCGGCCGGTACTTACCTTATTGAATTGGGGAGTTGGTGAATTGGTGAATTGGTGAATGAAGGGCCTGCGGCGCTTACTTCCGGCTTCGCCGAATATTTGCAACAATCACTCACAACCTTCCAATAATTCTCCAATTCAATATAATGTGGTATTGACTTTTTTAAACGTGGTTGTATTTTAAATACTAAAGCACTTTAGTTAATCAATCAGGAGCTCAAATGAAAATCAGTGAACAACTTTTGCAAGAAAGTTTGAGGGCCACTGCCCAGTGGTACCGGGATTCCGGAATCATGCAACCGAATGACGGCAGTTGGGGCGTGGGAGAACGGGTTTTGTTGACCGTAAACAATCCCGCGGTCGAAAAGGTTTACCGGTCTTTTCCGGCATGGACCGAGCATGGAACTTACAGCATCATCGAGCAGCGCCGGGCGGACTGCAATCTGGAGGCGGCATTTATGTTCCTCATGATGGGAGACCGCAAGACAGCTTACAATCTGCTGGATTTTCTCTATCGACGCAGCGGCATGTTGACCCGTTACGACGACCAGGCCGGGTGTTGGAACTGGAGCCACCTCACTTGCAAGGGCAGAAGTTTCTGGTTCGACGACAACGCCTGGATGTGTACTCTGCAATTGATGATTGCCAAATTGGCGCCGGAGTGGGACAAGGAATTCGGGATGTCCGACTGGGCTTTGAAGTTGGCGGCATTGATCGATCATGGTTTCCATGCGCAGTTCGGCAAGGAACCTCAGCCGGGGTTTATTTGGAGTGGCAATCTGAACTTGCCGCATTGGGGGGCGCTGGTGGTAATGGCCCTCGCCCGTACCGGCCGGGATGAATACCGGAAAACCGCCGATATTTACCATAAATTCCTGTTGGCAAAGAAAGATGAGTTTACCACCAGCGAATACGGTTATGCGGTCATCGGGGCAACCATGGCTCACAAGCATTTCCGGGACGATCTGAGCTTGGAAACCGCCGAAGTATTTGCCGGGAAGATTCTGGCAAAGATGGATCCGGCCACCGGCAATATCGCATCGGAGCACTATGAAGCGCCGGTCGGTAAAGGCTTGGCCGACACCATATACACCCTGAATTGGGCGGTACTCGGACTGCAGAATATCGCGGCCATGACCGGCAAAACCGAATACCGGGAAGCTTGCGATAAGCTGATCGCATTGCTGCTCGAGATTCAGGATAAAACCCCGGAACCTTACTTATACGGTTGCTGGCGCGGCATGTATGACATCGAAAAGGGCGAATGGGGCGGCGGCGATTGTTACGAGGGCGGAGCCAACAGCATTTACTCCGGCTGGACCAATGCCCCAATCCCGTGGGCCATGCTCAATGCATTGAATAACAAATCTTTATTGGATTATTAATTATGAATTTCACACCTTATCTCCAACGTTATGAGAAGGAACTGACCGAGAATGTCATTCCGTTCTGGGAAAAGAATTGTATCGACCATGAATACGGCGGTTATTTTACTTCGCTGGATCGCGACGGTTCGGTTTATGACACTGAAAAATATATGTGGATGCAGTGGCGGATCGTCTACATGTTCGCCACGTTTGCCATGACCGATTACCGGAAAGATCATTTTATCGATATCGCCAAGCAGGGATTCGACTTCCTGACCCGGCACGGCAAGTCAGAAGACGGGACGTATTATTTTGCCCTCAACCGGCAGGGCGAACCGAGTATCGCGCCTTATAACATCTTTTCGGACTGCTTCGCAGCCATGGGAGCGGCCGCGCTTTACCGGGCAGATGGCGGCGAAATTTACCGCAAAGAAGCGGAAAACGCCATGCACAACTACATCCGGCGCATGAACAACCCGAAAGGCCGCTGGGAAAAAAGCCTGCCCGGGCGCAAGAAACGTCTGTCGTTGGGGCATTTCATGATCCTGGCCAACCTTGGAAACGTGATGAAAGACAATCTCGGCACGAGTCAGTTCGACGGCGACACCGAGCAGGCGGTTCGAACGGTGATGGCGAAGTTTCATCATCCGGAATTCAATATTCTGTTTGAAAACGTCAATCCGGACGGCACGTTTGACCTTGATTCCTGTGACGGGCGCCTGATCAATCCGGGGCACGGTCTGGAATCGATGTGGTTTGTCCTGCAGTATGCTGAAAAGAACAACGACCATGACTTGATTCGCCAAGCGGCCAATATTATTAAAGGTTTATTTGAATTCGGGGTTGACAAAACCCATGGCGGGATTTATTATTTCATGGATGTGTTGAACAAACCGCACCTGGAACTGCAATGGGACATGAAGCTCTGGTGGCCGCATAATGAAGCAATGATTGCCGCTTTGTATGCATACCGCCTGACCGGAGACGAGTATTTTCTGAGCAAGTTCATGGAAATGGACGAGTACAGCTTTGCGCATTTCAAAGACCCGGACCATCCGGAATGGTTTGCGTATCTCAACCGGCGCGGCGAGCCGACGCATCTGCTGAAGGGCGGCAAATGGAAGACATTTTTTCACCTGCCGCGCGCCTTGCTGGTATGCATAGAGCAGATGAAAAAAATGACATGAACAAAAAAAAGTTAACGTTAAAAGATATTGCCTCGGAAGCCGGAGTGTCGTTGACCGCCGCGTCGTTATACATGAACGGCAAGGCCCGGCAATACAATCTGGCAGAGGCCACCTGCGCCCGGATCGAAGAAGTGATCCGGGCGCATAACTTTATACCCAATATACACGCACGCGCGATCGCCGCCAAGAAAACGTTTCTGATCGGCGTGGTGCTTTCCCAGGAACTCGAAGCGTCCTTCTGGTTGAATATAATCAGCGCGCTGGAGGAAAAATTGGCCGAATCCAGTTATCATCTGTTGTTGTCGGTATCCCACGGGCGCAAAGAGCGCGAACAGGATTCAATCCGTTTCATGAGGAGCAAAGGGGTCGACGGCATCATCATCAGCCCGGTCAAGACGGACGGTTTGGAAGCCATCGCCCAAAGCATACCGCTGGTCACTTTGAATGTGCCGGTCAAAGATATTCCCGGCGTGTGGAACGACAATTATCATGGCGGGCTGACCGCAATCAATTATTTATTGGACAAGGGGCACCGGCAAATCGCCGCCATCGGCGGCACCGGCATGTTCCGAACTCAGGCATACCGGCAAAAGCTTCTGGATGAAGGAATCGAGCCGCATATTTTTTCATCGGTAAAGGATTTCATGATCCAGGCCGGCAAGTTTACCGCGGTATTTTGTTTGACCGACTATCTGATGCTGGAACTTTACCAGGAAGCGGCGGCGGCCGGGCTCCGGATTCCCGATGATTTATCGGTAATCGGTTACGACAACATGGATTTCATCAGGTTTCTGAATCCGGCCCCGGCCACCATTTCACAGTACAAGAAGGAACTCGGCTCTGCTGCCGGTCAATTGATTCTGCAATTGATCGACGGCAAAGACGATATCAATAAAGAAATCATTTTCACCCCGAAACTGATCGCCGGGCAAAGCGTCAGGGAAATAACATGATTACTCTGAATAAAGAAAAAGTCCGCTTCGAACTCCAGGAGATTCTCGACGAGGCCGTAGCCAACGGCGAAGAGAGCGACTGTCAACTGGTGATTTTTCAGGATGGCGAACTGATAGTAGATCTGACAACCAGTGGCATTACCAGTTTGACTTTATTTCCAGTATTTTCGGTCGGCAAAGCTCTGGCGGCAACGGCCTGTCACCGGATGGTGGAAAAGGGGGTTATTGATTACGATACGCCGTTGGCCAAGGTTTGGTCGGAATTCGGCTGCCGAGGCAAAGACGCCATTCTGCTCCGTCATGTGCTGGCACATCAGGCCGGGCTGGCTGCGATACCGGAAGATATTCCTTTCAGTATGTATGGCGACTGGAATGCGATGTGCCGTCTCATGGCCGGGATGACTCCGGCCACGACACCCGGAACCGTCTGCCGTTATCATGCAGTAACTTGTGCCTGGCTTTTGGGGGAAACGCTTGCCCGGGCCGCTGGAAAGCCTTTCAAGGAAATCATTCAGGAGGAGGTTTTCGAACCGGCGGGAATCACCGATTTTTATTTTGGAACCGATGCGGCAGCGGATGCTCGAACCGCCGAACTTACACCTCAAGAACCGTGTTGGACGGTCAACTTCATCGGTACGCCGGAAGTCCGGCGCGGCTTCATTCCTTCCGCCAACGGCGTGGGCAACGCCATGTCGATAGCGCGCCATTACAACGCGCTGCTGCAAGGTGTGTTGCTGAAAGAGTCGACGATCGATGTGGTCACTGTACCCAGCCGGGCCGCAAGCGATCCCCTGCTCTCGGACTCATGGGCCAATTTCGGCCTGGGTTACGCGCTGACCGGTCCTTCCAATAATCCTGGTGAACGGTTTGGCCATGGCGGAGCGGTCGGCGCGGAAGGCTTTGCCGACCGGAAGAACCGTATCGCATTGGGGTTCACCAAAAACAAAATCAATCCGCGGCATCCGGTTCATGCTGTTCGGGACCGAATTTCGGCGGTTCTCGGATATCCGCCCCGACATTGGTAAAAAAACTTGACATGTTGAATTTTTCCAGTAAATTACAAATATCACCAATAAAAGGAGAGATTATGAGAATTACGAATGTTGCGAAACTAATTTTGGGCGGCATGACCGCAGCCTGGTTGTGCGTAGCGTGCACAACATCCGCTTATCCTGACGGCAAAGCTATACTGGATGAAGTGGAGGACGTTTTTATCCCGATGGATATCGTCAAATCCATTCATACGGCGGAGCTGATTTATGAAGTTACATCTCCCGGCGAACCGGATTCGAAAATGATTGTCCGTTACCAGGCTCCGAATCGCTACCGCTTCGATTGGATTTCCGCCAAAACCGCGATGATCCTCTGCGTTGATGGCAAGAAAGGTTGGAGTTACGATCAGGAAGGTGGAATTGCGGATATGACTCAAGCCGATCTCGATGCGCTGTTTTCGGAAATAGCTTTCTATCCATTCAGCCGTGTTTTTCTGGATAACATCGAAAAAGCAAAGGTTGTCGGCGAGGAGGTGTTCCATGGCGAAGCGTGTTGGGTTATAGAGGTCCGTTGCCAGGGAGCCGATAAGCCTGACCGTTACTGGATCGGCAAAGAGAGCAAAATGCTCCGTCAGACCCAGAGCGATGTGGACGGAGTGACTCAAACCACTCAGTATTTCGACTTTGAATACTACAACGGAATCTGTCTTGCCAATATCTTTTTTGATATCACCAAGGATAAAGTCACCCGTAATAAATTGGTTTCGGTGAAAATCAATTCCGATGTGGACACTTCATTATTCGAAAAACTGAAAAAACTCGACTAACCCGTTCAGATAAGGAGATATTTTACGATGAAGAAATTAATATTGCTCTCCGTGATCAGCGCCAGCGCCGCCGGGTTGAGTGCCGCCGATAAATCCTACAAACTGGAAGATGGCAAAGTGCTGGTGAATCCTTATATTATCTACCAGACCCCGTCAGGAGTGGATATCGCCCACCGGGACGGTGTGATGCACTTCAAAATGAGCGAACTGCCCGCAGAAATTCAAAAAGAACTCGGATACGACAAAGAAAAAGCCAAGGTCTATGATGTTTCTCAGATAAAAGCCAAGCAGGAACGTGTCAAACAAGAAGAAGAAAAGCAAAAGCGCCAGCATGACATCGTTCAGCGTCAACAAGAGCAACTGGCGATAAAGAGTTTGGAAGCGAAGCAGAAAGAAGAAGAAGCCGCTGTGAAAAGTGTTCCTTTTACGTCGGTGCAGACAAGCGATCCCTTTGATATATCATCATCATCCAAGGCTAATGTTTTCAAGAAGATACGCCATCATCGCAAGGTGAGCGGCAAACATCGCAGGTAATAAGTCGCAAAAGCTGCCCGAAAACTCAATGGCTTGACATCAGTTCTTTAAAATCAATACGCTCAACATAAAGCCAGTTGAGCGTTTTGATTTCAAGATACAAGTACAATATATTTTTCCCGTTTTCATTATGGAAAAGCCAGCCGTTTTTCTTAAGCCACATATCCGGGAAGATATCGGTAGCGGGAAATGACTGGAACTTCAATTCTCCGGTACTGGTGCGAATCGCATTGAAATTGGAGTTGCTGTCCGCGATCACCATCCCGGCTTTATCGACCAGGAATTTATTTTTGACATAACTTCCGATATTGCCGGTTTCGCGAATAAACTTGAGCAGACTATTCAAGTCGATATCCGCCCCGGCAGCCCCAATGGGCTTGCCATCGGCATCATCGATTGTACGCGAGCAGGAAATTACAATATCCCGAACTTCGCCGGTGTCGACATAAGGCATTCCCCAGGCGGCCTGGCCGGGAGTTTTCATGGCATCCTTGTACCAGATCCGCTCCCTGGTGTCATAATTCGGCGCATAATCGGTGCGGAATGGATATGCCGCATGGAAACCATTTTCCAACCCGATGAATGCAATCGACATCGGGGGCTTGATTTCATATTTGATAATATCATCGATTCTGGTCTTGTCAACATTGGCAATCGCCAATAGACTGTTGACGACTGCTTTGCGCAAGGTTTTGTAAATCGGATAAAACTGCCGCATATTCATGGCGATTTCAGCAGAGGGCGGCTCTGGCGCCCCGGGATATACCGTCAACATATTATCAAAAGATATGTTCCGGCCATAAGCCGGGGAATAGGAAAATCCCGGCGGAGCGGTGCGCGGATCCTGACCGTCCTGAAGCGTATACCACCACCGCCGCGCGGGTTCTTTGGGGGAGACCGTCAGCAATATCGATGCTTCGTGGGCGATATTGGTCAGGAGATATTCATATTCCTTGAACAGCCGATCGAACTGATTGCATGAATAAATACCCTGGGAATAAATCTGCGACATCAGGCGGTCGCGGCGATGGTTGACCCGCCGGTTATTGATATCCTGATACAGAGCGAAGGAAGTAACGGTGGTAAACAACAACAGCCAGAGCACGCAGAACCCCAGCAATAATTTATAGCGATGGCGCAATACCCGGATAAATTTGCCGATGCGTCCGTCGGGACTGGCTTTGACCTCGTCGCCGATGCTGTAACTACGGATATCATTTTCCAGCTCTTTGACCGACTGGTAACGCATATCCGGATTGGGGTCTAGGGCTTTTTCGATAATTTTCTTGAGATCCCGATCAACTTTACAGCCAAACTGGTGAGTGAACGGATCAAAAAGGCATTTTTGGGCTTTGTGCACCGCTTCATTGTAATTTGGAGTTTTGGAAAAGGCCGGTTTCAGATAGACAATTTCAAATAGGATAAGGCCCAGCAGAAAAATATCGGAGCGATGATCAAACGGCTGTTTATTGATAACTTCCGGAGCGATATACTGAAGAGTTCCGGTAATTTTTTCATTCTGATTATGAGTATGGTTTGCATGGTATTCGGCAATTCCCCAGTCCATGACGTAAGTTTCGTGGAAACTGCCGATCATGATATTTTCCGGCTTCAAGTCGCGGTGGATCACTTCCCGGTGATGGACATATGATATGGCTTCGCAGACCCGTAGAAATACATCCAGCCGCTTCCAGATCATTTTTCTTTCACGCCGGATCTGAACCAAATGCGGCAATGAAAAATAAAACTCGCAAACCTGAGTCAGATAATATTTCAACGTTTTTCCCCGGATCAACTTCATGGACAAATGAAGTCCCTGAGCATTGTCCTCGAAAATACCGTATACCGGAATAATCGCCGGATGATCGAGCTGGGCATTGACCATGGCTTCAGAGATGAACGCCCGGCGGGCTTCCTTGTTATCCTTGAATTCTTCATTCAGGGATTTCAGCGCGACAATCCGGTTGAATTTTCGATCCAGAGCCTTGCTGACAATCCCCTGCCCGCCATAGGCAAGGGTTTCCTGAAGGTCAATATTATCATCCAATTTGTCGAAAGAACCTGACTCAATTTTGGCAACCGCATCGATATCATTCAAGGGCTCATTGATATCATTGGATTTATTCGTAGAGATATCGTCCTGGGTAAAACCGGTTATTACTTCCCAAGTTTCACTCAGCAATGCGGCGAGATTCCTTCGAGTCTGGCCATGATCTGTTTTTTTGCTCTTTTGATCCATTTTTAATTTTGCGAACGCATTAATTCATCAAAATCGATGCGCTCCACGTAAATCCAACGTAAAGTTTTTATTTCCAGATAAAAATAGAGATAATTGACGCCATTTTCCTCAACGAATATCCAGCCGTTTTTCTTTTCCCACATAGTCTGAATATGTCCGAGGGCATGGAACTTTTTGAATTCAAGATTGTCACCGACACGAAGATCTCTGACATCCTGATCACTTTCGACGATGATCAAGCCATTTTCATCCAGCAAATATTTGCTTTTGACATAAGTACCGACGTTACCGGTCTCCTCAATCATCTTAACCAGCCTGGACAAGGAAAAATCGCCGCCAGCAACTCCGATGATCTGACGACGGTCATTAAAAATCACCTTGGAACAGGTAATAATGACCTCTTTGACTCCGGCCACATCAACATATGGCGCGCCCCAAACCGCCCGGTGAGGGGCCTTGATGGCATCGTGATACCAGCCGCGGAGGCGCGGATCATAATTATCCGAATAGTCCAGCTCGTAAGGATACCCGATGGTTAAACCGTTACTGAGTCCGACATAGACAACCATCAGCGGCGGCTTGATCTTATTGCGGATAATATCGTTAATATCTTCATCCGTATGACCTTCCGGCATAACTCTCAATAAACTCCCCACTACGGCATTACGCAAATTGTGCTTTAATGGATAAAGCAACTGCATGTCTTTTTCCACTCCGGGAGCCTGTGTCTTTTTATTTGGTTCAGGCGGGAAATATAGAGTATAGTCAAGTGATATCTTTTTGTCATACACCGGAGAAAAAATAAAATCCGGCGGCGCAGTTTCATCCTTGGCGCCATCCTGGAAGGTGTAGATTTTAGTTTCATCCGGACGGACGGAGCCGGACAGCAGCAAAG
>JAVBRM010000241.1:0-7023 GCA_031548025.1 Victivallaceae bacterium
TCGCTCACCTCGCCACTCTGGAAACTGAAATCCCGTTCCTCAGCTATTTCGACGGTTTCCGTACCTCCCATGAAATCCAGAAAGTCGAACTGATGGATTACAGCGAGATGAAAGAACTCCTCGATATGAAGAACATCGAGACATTCCGTAATCGCGCTCTCCGTCCTGAAGCTCCGTATGCCAAGATGGCCGCTCAGAATCCTGACGTCTATTTCCAGGGCCGCGAAACCACCAACAATCAGTATGAAGCGGTTCCCTGCATCGTCCAGAAATACATGGACATGGTTTCCGCCAAGACCGGCCGCCCGCTGCATCTTTTCGATTATGTCGGCGCCGCCGATGCCGATAAAGCCATTATCGCTATGGGTTCCGGTTGCGAAACCATCGAAGAAACCATCAAGGTTCTCAACGCCAAGGGCGCCAAGCTCGGCTTGGTCAAAGTTCGTCTGTATCGTCCCTTCTCCGTCGAAGCCCTGATCAACGCCATTCCGAAAAGCGTCAAGAAGATCGCCGTGCTCGACCGTCTCAAAGAACCCGGCTCACTCGGTGAACCGCTCTATGTCGACGTGAAAGCCGCTCTGGCCGGTACCGGCGTGACTGTTATCGGCGGCCGTTACGGCCTGGCCAGCAAGGAATTCACTCCTTCCATGGTCAATGCCGTTTACAAGCACCTCGACGGCAAATGCACCACCAATTTCACCGTTGGTATCAAGGACGACGTGTCCAACCTCTCTCTGCCGATCGATGAGCAGATCGTGATCGAACAGGAAGGCCTCACCGAATGCATGTTCTGGGGTCTGGGCGCCGACGGTACTGTCGGTTCCAACAAGAACTCCATCAAGATCATCGGGGACAACACCGACAAGTACGTTCAGGCTTATTTCGAATACGACTCCAAGAAATCCGGCGGGATCACCATTTCCCACCTGCGTTTCGGCGATTCCCCGATTCTGGCTCAGTACACCATCAACAGCCCGCACTTTGTAGCTTGCCATAACCCGGCTTATATCGGCCGTTATGACATGCTCGGCGGTATCCGTGAAGGCGGTACTTTCCTGCTGAACACCGAATTGCCGGCGGACCAGGTTTTCGCCAGCTTCCCGCGTGATATGCAGGAAATCATCATCAAGCGCAAGATCAAAGTTTATGCGATCGACGCCCTGAAGATTTCGATGGACGCCGGCCTCGGCGCCCGTATCAACACCGTTATGCAGGTCTGTTTCTTCGCTCTGGCCAAGATCATTCCGCAAGACGAAGCCATCGGCTACATCAAGAAAGCCATCGAAAAGACCTTCAAGAAGAAAGGCGATGAAGTTGTTGCCAAGAATATCACTTGCGTGGACAACGCTCTGGCCGGTATGAAGCAGGTTGAAATTCCCGCTGCCATCACCGAATCCTTCACTCCTCCGGTCCTGATTGCCGACGATGCCGGCGATTTCGCCGTCAAGCTGATGAAGCCGATTCTGCACCAGAAAGGCAACGATATTCCGGTCTCCGCCATGAGCTACGACGGCTCCATGCCGATCGCTACCTCCCGTCTGGAAAAACGCGGTATCGCCCCGATGGTTCCGAAATGGCACGAAGACAAATGTATCCAGTGTAACCAGTGCGTAATGGCTTGCCCGCACGCCGTAGTGCGCGCCAAGCAGATCGAACCGGCCAGCCTGGAAGGCGCCCCGGCAAACTTCGTTACCGTCGATTCCAAGACCAAGAACGACCGCAACCTGAAATACCGCATCCAGGTCTATATCGAAGACTGCACCGGTTGCGGAGTCTGTATTGAAACTTGCCCGGCCAAGGAAAAGGCTTTGACCTTCCAGCATTTGGCCGAAGCCCGCAACGAAGGGCAGGGCGAGAACTTCAAGTTCTTTGAAGAATTGCCGGACAATATCGTTGACGGCGCTCCGATCGATACCGTCAAGGGTTCGCAGTTCCTCACTCCTTATTTCGAATTCAGCGGCGCTTGCGCGGGCTGCGGCGAAACTCCGTATGTCAAGCTGGTTTCCCAGCTCTATGGTTCCCGCATGATCGTGGCCAACGCCACCGGCTGCTCCTCGATCTACGGCGGTTCCTTCCCGTCATTGCCCTATTGCAAAGACAAGAACGGACGCGGTCCGGCTTGGGCCAACTCGCTGTTTGAAGACAACGCCGAATACGGCTATGGAATGCGCGTCGCGGTCGACAAGAACCGTGCCCAGCTCCGTAAGAACGTAGAAAAGGCCCTCGAACTGGGCGCCGGTTGTGATGACCTCAAAGCCGCGCTGAAAAAAGCCCTGGAAAATTGGGATAAGACTGACGCCGAAGCCATGGCCAATCAGGACGCTATCGGCAAAATGTTGCCGGTTGCCCTGGAACACGCCAAGCCCGAAACCAAGGAAGTCATTGCCAAGATGCTTGAGCTCAAAGACTACTTCGTTGACAAGTCGGTCTGGATCCTCGGCGGTGACGGCTGGGCTTATGACATCGGTTACGGCGGCCTCGACCATGTCGTGGCGCAGAACCGCAACGTCAATATCCTGGTTCTGGATACCGAAGTGTACTCCAACACCGGCGGCCAGGCTTCCAAGGCTACCCCGATCGGCGCCGTGGCACTGTTTGCCAATGCCGGTATGCGCCTGACCAAGAAGAACCTCGGTTTCATGTGCATGAGCTACGGCAACGTCTATGTCGCATCCATCAGCATGGGCGCCAACCGTCAGCAGGCCTTGAAAGCCATCCGCGAAGCGGAAGCTCACAACGGCCCGTCCATCATCATGGCTTATTCTCCGTGTATCGCCCATGGTATCAAGGGTGACATGCGCATGAGCCAGGTGGAAGCCAAACGCGCCGTGGATTCCGGCTACTGGCCGCTCTACCGGTACAATCCGGCTGCCGAAAAGCCGTTTGCCTGGGAAACCAAGGAAGCTTCAGCCAGCTTCATGGACTTCATCAAGAGCGAACGTCGTTATCAGCAGCTCCAGAAGACCGCTCCGGCCGAAGCCGAAGGGGTTTATGAAATGGCGGATAAAGACGCTCAGCGCCGCATGAACTTCTACAAGAAGCTCGGCGAAATCATGTAATTCAGGTAATTTACCGATTACTATACGGTCCCGACCGGAAAACCTCCGGTCGGGATTTTTCGTCTCAAGGGGCAATATTCTTTGCGATTTGATGTCGGGATCGCGGTTCAAATGTTGGGCCGGCGAGCTTGAGATAGGGTGGCTTGGATTTGAAAATGCACAATTTGATGCAAAAACTTAACTTTTTGCAAAGGGGGATAATAGGCCGAAATATACAAGAAGCTCGGTAATTTGACGCTGGGATTATTCGGTCAGATACTTATTGTTGGCCGCCATGAATTCCAACGTTTTGAGGGCGATAAATTCATGGCCTTGGGGGGAGAGATGGACGCCGTCGGGGTTGAATAATTCCGCTTTTCGGGGATATGTTTTCATTGGGGTATAGACATCCAGATAGAGAAACTTGTTTTGTTGGGCAAGTTCTTTTATCACAGAAGCGAATGCCTCCAGTTTTTCCGGATTGCCGAAGCGAACGCCTTCCTGGCCGGCAGCTTCCTTTTCAGCCGCCCGTGCGGCGCAAACCTCGTAATTGCAACTGGCCGGAGAGATCAGGACGATTTTTTCAGTTCCTTTGGATTTCAGCAGATCAAAGAGCTTGCGATATTGTTGCCTGACCTCATCCAATGAAACTCTGGAAGAAACATACTTATCCGTGCTGCGGGTTACGGTATCGTTGTGCCCCAGGAAAATAAATGCCAGATCATATTTTTTGTCGAAAACATGTTCATAGTATTTGCTGAAACGGGATGTGTCCTCGCCGTTAAAACGAGCCATTACCCGGCTGATGAAATCCCCGCGACAGGCATAATTGGTGAATTCAATATTGCAATGATTGCGATTGAGAAAATAAGACGCGATGTCCACATGGTTGCCGCCACGATAAAAGTCCGTCAAGCTGTCTCCGAGGTAGAGAATACTGATCTGCTTGGCTGAATGAATTTTCCTGGCGGCGGCATCGTAGGAGGGATCGGTCGCCGCGAGTTTGGAAAAATCGGACGGAGGCTGATAGGTACGAACCAATTTTGCTTCATCTACCCATGCGGTCACTCCTTCCCCGTGGAGATCGACAACCAATGCGATTTGAGAAGTGACCGGTGCCGTAAGCTCAAAAGAATAGGTGATTGGAACATAGTCATCCGCCAGTTCTGTAAAGTTATTTTGCCACAGCCAGCGGAGTTCGGATTTACCGATTGCGTCAAGATCATACCGGATGACGCCAAGGCGAATTTTCCCTTTGCCTTTGGCATAGATCGAAAATTCGAATTTTCCGATGAAATACTCTTTTATCCAGGTTCCGCATTTGGCATTTCCCTCTACTGTGGTGAGTTTCATTGCCTTTTTTCCCTTAAAAGCATCGGTATCGGAGGCAATCAGGCCTTTCCAGGTTGAAGCGGGGTGCCATATTTTTCTCTCGAAACTTGCCTTCAGCATCACATCCTCAGCGGAACAGAGTACGGCATTTATGCATAGCATGAAAAAAATAATTTTTGACATAGGTAAAAAATCCCTTTCTTTTCTATTTTTCAGTAGAAACCGCTGTTTCATCTTTGTGCGGGATATCCAACTGGTTTTTGAGTTTTTGCTTCGTTGTTTGAGACGTCACCACGTCATCCGGCAGAATGCCGTCAATCAGGATATTCGCTATGACCGGTCCTTTCCGGGTCATTGTGACCCAGGTGATATGGTCGAACTCGCCATAGGGAACTCCCTTGAGCTCGGAAACACCTCCGGCAGTGGCAAGAGTGTAGTAGTTTTTGCCACGGCGTTGAAATTTTACATAATAGTGCCAATCTCCGGAAAAAACCGTGTAATCGCGATCTGCCAGAGCTTTTTCAATTTTGCCGAATCCGCTCGTGGTCCACGCTCCCGGTGCATGAATAAAGATGAATGTCCAGTTGACTTCCGGATGCTTTTGAATGGTGTCGGTCGCCCAATTAACCTGCTCCGTGGTCATGCCGGTCTGGGGTGTCCGGCCATCCCTGCCTTCCATGTGATTGAGGCAGAGGAAGAGGACATTTTTGTAAATAAAGCTATAATAGGTTTGGGCCCCGAAATTTTCTTTCCATACTTCCCTGCTGGTTTCATTGGCACGCGGGAAATTAGGTCTGGTTCGCGCAATGTCGTGATTGCCGACCAAATAGAAAAAAGGAGCCTCCGAACTTTCGGTAAATTGACGCAACTCTTTCCATTGCTCGCGCAAATGATCATGGGTTTGATAATTTTTGTTCATCATGCCCTGAATTAAATCACCGACACAAATAATGAACTCAGGACGCAGCAAATTCGCCCGTTCTATCGCTTTCGGGAAAATTCCCTTGCGTTCGCCCCCCGCGCGATCCGGTATGATGGCAAATGAAAATTCCTGGGAATCATTTAAGAAATTTTCATGTGTCCACGGCTTTTTTTCCGTCGTTACATTATGCTCGAAATTCGCATTGCCGGCCTGCAGGCCGATCCCGAGCGACAATAGTAGAATGCTTAGTCTTGTAATCATCATCTCATCCTCCCGGATTTTATTTTTTCAATTCAAACCAATAGGTTGAGCCAACCTCTGCGTTCAGTTCAAAACTCTTATTGGCAGAAGGGATTTTCCGCCCGTTTTTCAGATTGATAACTTCCGTTTCAAACGGCAATTGGATTGTATATGTTCCAGACCGCAGGCAATGAAGGGAGAGAAAACTGCCATTCATATCTGCCTGGAAACCGCCTGTGGTCGATGCGACATAGCCGCCGCTTTCTTTGACAATCAGGTTGAAGTATTCCGGAGTCAGGCCGCCGGGCTCGCAAATATAAATGACTTTGCCCGTGCCGAACGGAATTTCCGCAATCGCCGGTGCTTTATCCTGCGTGTAGACCGCATGAACGAGCATACCGGTTTTCTGCTCCAGGCTTAACCGGGGCGGCAGCATATGCGACTCGGGCTTGGCGCCGGTGGAGTTTGCAAGCGCCTTGGTATGCAGCAGGGAAACATGATTGATCCCGTTCATGCTTTGAATTTCATGTGAATTCGGACGGGATAACTCTTTCAAGTTCAAGTCGAATGTTTCTTTCAATCCGCCCAGATAGCCGCAGCCGCTCAAAAATACCAGGCTTTGGCTCCGGTTTCGCAGATTCTGAAAAAACTTCTGACGCTTTGAGTCAATATGATACATGCCGGCAAAAATCAGGGTCTGGTATTTTTCCGTGATTTTCGGATCGGCCAGCAGGTCATTCATGAAATAACTGTCAAAAGGAACCGCCGAACCGGCCAGAAGCTGCTGTTGATCCCCCAGCATCACCTGATCATGGGTCGAATAGTAATGACCGCCAAAATTACGCATAGTCATGCCGTCGCCGTCAATGACCAGAGCCGCGGACGGAGTGAATTTATTTTGTGCATTCAGCTCGATTTTGTTCACCGTCTTCATGACCCCGGCGATATCGGAAACAATTTCCGGCGGTTCAAACCAGCCGTTCGCCATATCCAAATACCACCACCCCATATTGTTGGCGATCATCTGTCCGGCGACTTTCCGGTGAATGGACGCCCACATGATCGGATCAATCGCGTTGCTCAGTCCAACCACCCGCAATTCCGTTTCGCCCGCCGATCCGGCCCATGTACGCAGGTCAAATTCATTGATGTATATTTTCCCGTTTTTATGAAAAGAGGCCAGCGGCAGGCGAACTCCGCAGGCAACTCCCGGAGTTCTCCGGTTGTAGTTCGGTTGCGCGCAGAGAATGTCAAATTCCTTCGAATGCAGAAATTCATCCACATCGTAAGACGCGACCATGCTTCCGCCATAAGGGCCCTGACACCAACGGATAATAATAATATCCTTGCCGAAGCTCCGGCGAATATGGCGCGCGAATTCTTCCTGCGCCCGGAACGGCTCATGTTTCAGAAAGGGACAATAATCCAGTTTATCCGGGTCGATGTTCGGCTCGAAGAACATTTTTTCACCCAAAGGCGGCGCTGGAACGG
>JAVBRM010000036.1:0-49689 GCA_031548025.1 Victivallaceae bacterium
TTCTGCGTAACTTCCAGCGTTCCACCGGCTGCAGTCCCATTCAGTATTTGCTGAAAATTCGCATATCGCATGCCTGCCGGTTGTTGCAGAGCAGTGAGTTCCGGATTTCCGAAATCGGTTTTACCGTAGGTTTTCAAGACCAGAATTATTTTTCGCGCTGTTTCAAGAGCCAGACTGGCATCTCTCCGGGCGAATTCCGCCGGAAATATCTCGACAAACAGAATTTCGAACTTTCCTGACCTACCCATCCACGTTGCCGACGGCGAACAGGGCTACGCCTTCATTATAAAGAGAACGGATTTTCTCCACTGCTGCCGCCGACATGGCGTTTACCGACGGCAGAATCAGCAATCTCGTTTCCGAAGCGGAGGGCAGACTGCATGAACGGGTCGCAAATCCGACCGTGGAACTTTGCAAGTCCAGCAACAGGGGGGCCGCCGATTCAATTGACCGGCTTTGCGAACAGCTGGCGACTGAGTCCTGCTTGAATATCCGATTGATGGAAGCCGCGGAGAACCAGCATGAACAGAAAATCCTGGCGATTTCGTCCTATCTTGAAGATTCATTATGCTTCGCCGATCGATTGGAGGAAGCTGTTGGAGGCTCATAAGCTCTCTTACCGTACTTTTATGCGCTGTTGGAAAATGCATTTCAGCAATAGTCCGAATCAGTATTTAGCCGAGTTGAAAATCAATGCGGCATGCCGAATGCTCCGGGAAGAATCGGCTCCGATAAATGAGATAAGCAGCCGGTTGAACTTTGAATCGCCCTATTATTTTTCCAATTTTTTTCGAAAACATACCGGATTATCTCCTTCGGCTTACCGGAAAATGCATCAGACGGAGCCTGAACTCTGATTTCAGTATTGAAATTAATCGCAATGCACGTTATATTTAATAAGTCGTATACAAAAAAGGAGAATGAAGATGAAATTTCTGGCAGTAATCATGATGTTCGCGCTTGGAGTCAGCACTCTTTGCGGAGCGGCTTATTTCCGCAGTGACGCCAACGGCAACGACAAATCCGGCAAGGTGATCATCAAGGCTCTTCCCGGCGAACTCAATGCCGGTGTTTTTACCTGGGTTAAAGAAGAAGACCGCGATGCCACAATCACCTTCAGCGCCAAAAACCGGGTGACCAGCGAGGCCTGGAGTACTTTCCAGTATGGGTTCACGGCTGAGAATACCGGCAAAGTTACCGTTAGCTTCGGTGCTCAGTGGACCAAGGACCCGGAAAAACGCGAGTGGGTCTATATCGACAGCATCAAGCTGAACGGCGAGCTCATTCCCAACGGCGATTTCGCCAAAACCTACAAAAAGGGTGAAAAGTGGTTGCTGGAAGTCTTCTGGATTCATCCCAAGGCGGAAATAGTGGAAGGCGCCGGCCTGGAAGGCAGCAAGGCGATTCGGGTAAATCATGACGCCAGGATCTCCCAAGTGTTTGATGTTGAAGCCGGTAAGACCTATACTTTTACGGTCACCGTGAAAGCGGCTCCGGCCCCGGAAGCTCCGGCTGGAAAATAAATGTTTTTGTACAGATGACGACCGGATTGTTTCCGGTCGTTTTTTGTGAGGATTAATATGAAGAAGGGTGATGTTTCAATAGCCATGGCCGTGTATAATGGCGGTCGTTTTCTGGATGCTCAGCTGGAGAGCCTGTTCGCACAGAGCCTGGGCCCCAGTGAAATTGTTATTTGCGACGATCTTTCCGGGGACGATACCGCGGAAATCGTCGAACGGTGGCGGCAGAAATATCCGGAGATCATCAAATATTATCGCAACTCCGAGCGACTGGGCGTCAGCCGCAATTTTGAGCATGCGATCAGTTTGTGCCATGAGCGAATCACCTTCCTTTGCGATCAGGACGATGTTTGGCTGCCCGATAAAATCGAGGTCATGGCTACCCTGATCGATGACAATTCTCAACTGTCGGCAGCTTTCGCGGACAGTATTCTGGTGGATGAAAAACTGAAGCCGCTCGGTAAGACCCATTGGGAGAACCGGGGATTCCGAACCGAGGACGTCATCAAGTCGTCGGCCGGATTGCTGGATCTTTTTCTGGTACGGGTCCCGGCGGCCGGACATGATATGGCGTTCAACACCGACTTGAGGAATATTCTGCTGCCGTTTCCGGATCTGCCCGAATGCCATGATACCTGGATTGGGCTGATGCTGGCGGCCATGCAAGGATGGAGCGCGGCGGAAGAACCGTTGACGCTTTTCCGGCAGCATTCGGCCAACGTCTCCGGTTCCGGCAAACGAATGAACTGGTTCCAACGCTGGCGGGAAGCTAAAAAATCCATCAAAACCAATACTTTCGCCTGGAACGCCACTTTGTATCAGGCGCTGATCGAGCGCCTGGCCTCAACCTGCCGACCGGAAATTCTGATGAAATTGGAGGAACGCCGCCGCCATTCCGCGGCCCGGGCCGCCATGAATGCTTCGATTTTTCGGCGTTTCCCTTTGATTGTCAAAGAAATTGTCAACCGGAACTATTTCAAATATGCCCGCGGCTGGCAAAGCGCTGTCCAGGATCTTTTCCTGAGATAAGTCAGCGCGGCAGAGAGGGGAGCTTTTGCGGTTTCCCGTTGCTCTGGTGAAGGTATGACTTGATTCTTTCTTTCTGGATTTCGGTCGGCATCATCAGCAGATTGAAGCGCAGGTTATGTTTGAATTCCTCCGAATTCATGATTCCCATGTGCGCCGCCCGGACGTGGTAAATCGCATGCCACCGGATCGGGGAAGTGATGAACGGCATCCAGACTTCCTGATGTGCACGGTCGAAACGGGTGCTGGAAGTCAGAATCTTGCCGTCTCCCGCATCGTAACGTGAAATCGTCAGCTTGCCGTTCTCGCGGTTTACCCGGACTTCCCGGACTGTATTGACCGCGTCTCCGGCGAAAAGAAAGAGCGCAAGTTTCTCGGGAGTCGCGGCATTTACCGACATGGCGCGGGTGAACTGGCGGGCCCGGCGGAGGCATTTGGCCTGATGATCAAGTGCGATTTTCCGGCGTTCCTCCGGAGTTGTAATAGTCGGGAGGAGAATTTTCAGGATATTGTCGCCGTCGGCACTCGCCAGTCCCCATTTCATTTGAGCCCATAATTCCGGCTCAAAAATATCTGGCGCCGGGCCGCCTGGGTCATCTTCCCAGACTAACGGCCGGAATTCCGCTAACGGCAGCATCTGGTAATAAGTCGGAAAGGTACTGATCAGGGTCGGCGGGTAAACAGGAGCCCCGGCCGCCAGCCGGAGCCCGTGGACCATTTCCAGCAGGGTGTCGAGATAACCGGTATTCGGAGTTCCGATAACCATCAGTTTTTCGACATGGCGGGCACCGGCCCAGTTCAATTTCGGAAGTGAAACGCCGTCGACCGGCAAATCCTGGTTGCCATATTGCAGATAATAACGCGACAATAAACCGCCCATTGAATGGGCTATGAGGTCAAATTGGACATCGTAGTTGCGCAGTCCGTACAATTGCCGGTAGTGTTCCTGGATATGAGACTTTTTCTCCAGGATGAACTCATGCAGTCGGGCGGCATTTTCCGGGAGGTCGCGCCGCCAGTCGTAATAAAAAAAGAATTGGCTGTGGAAATTTTTTCCCGGGGGCAGGGGGCGGTCTTCGCTGTAATAACCGCTTTGCTGCAGCAAATCGATCACATCGCTGTAGCCGGGCACCGAAAAAGAAAATCCCATCAGCTGAATATTGACATGATCGAGCATGGTAAAGGCGGCGGTATGATTTTTCAGTTCGGACAGCGGCTTGCCGATTGCCATCGGGTGGGCGAATTTGAACATTTCCGCCGGAGTCATGGCGGCGGTGCTGAAGCTCCCCCAGATTTCCCGTTCGGTGATCGTATCGCGGAGCTTGGCCCCCAGAAAACCGTGAATTACGATAACCGGATTGCGCAGCGGACCTTCATAATCGAAAGAGCGCTCCGCATGTTCGCTGAACAGAGCCTTGTCGAAAGATTGTCTGGACTGATAAGACCCGACCGGACTGTTGCAGCCGTACACCAGGAACAGCAGACCCAGGAAAATTATTGAATACAGCCTCATTACCTCTCTCTCCCTTAATCTTTGTCAACCGGCAATCCCGGCAGGCCGAGAAATTGCGGATAGTTTACCGCCATCAATTGAATGGCTTCGATATATAATTTCAATTGGCGACGGTCGCCGCAAATACTGACAATTCCGGCGGTACCGCCGTTTTCGGTCGGCACCGCCAGGTTGCCGATGGACATGAAACCGTTTTCCTGCAGGTCGCTGAGCGGACTGATGAACATTTCGGCATCGCGGATCACGGTCAGGCCCACCGTACCGAGGATTTCGCCGGTGGCTTTGGGGAAGATATAGCGGGCGATGTAATAAAACAGCGGATGAATCATCGAATAAAGTTCCAGCAGCTCGTAACTTTCGCTGCGTCCAAGCCGGGTGCGCCAGATCCGCCAGTTGAACTCTTTCTGGAAACTGATGAATGAGGAAATCGGGTCTTCCTCGTTCTGGTATTGATCGGGACGGATGAAGACCAGGCTCAGCTCACGTTCGTTGATCTTGCCCGGTTCCTCGATCAGGTCCACCGGAAATACCACCTTGCTGTCGGTAAAAGCCTTATGTTGGGCCAATCCCCAGATAATCATCCCTGCCATGGTGGCGGGTCCCCCCATCTGGTTGGAATAGCGCTCATTCATATATTTGCGAATGGCGAGAATCGCTTCGAAGTTGACATAAATTCGAGCCCGGAAGAGGCGATTGCCATAGTAAAACATCTCCGGTCGGGCGTCGCGGCTGCCCAGCGCCGGGTAGTAAAGCGGCCCCGGCGTTCCCCATTCATTTTTCAACTGGCGCAACAATTCCTGCATCGGCACGCCGTCCACCGGTACATGGTGGTACTGCATCCAGAGGTCGGCTTCGGTGAAATCCGGAGTAAAGCGGCAGATGACATTGAGCAATCCCCAGCCGGGATGCCGATAGGTTTTGATATCCGGAGTCGCCAGACGCCGCCGCAGAAAACGTTCCTTGTTGTCGGAAAGCACTTCGCAGTGAATAAAGGTAGCGGTCAGCAGCCGGTCCACCAGCCCCCGCAATTCCAGCCTGCCGGTAAAACCGACGCCCTTTTCGCCGCGGACCGCCCAGCGGCGCATCCGGCGCGAGATCACGGTCGGGCGTTTCAGAGTTTTCACGTTGAGGTTGCGGTTGTAGACCTCGACCAGCTTCAGGAGAGCTTTTTCCACATGGGAAGCGTTGAGAACCGAAAAATTGCTTCGGGTATTGTCCAGGTGCGCTTCCAGCCGGGCCAGCCTGCCGTCTTTTTCCCAGAAGGCCTCGACAATGTCGGTAAAATAAAGTTTGCGGCGGCCGAGTTGAAACATTCCCGGCTCCACCGACCAGTGAACCCCGCTGCTGTTCCGCAGAAAAGCCGCCAGCCGGTTGATCAATTGTTCGCGGGCGGCACTGAAATTCGGCGGCGCATGGGGTGTGGTATAATAATGCAACCGGAAACTCCCGAGAACGAATTTTGAATATTCATTGCGCAGGAAAATACCGGTGGCTTTGCGCCAGCCGTTTTCTTCGGCCCGCATTCCCATTTTTTTCAGAAGCTGGAGGATTTTGACGAAGAAGTACAGCAACATGGTACCGGGACTCCAGCGGTCGATCAGGCGACGCATATTCAGCCGCGAGTAAGCCGGCGGCGGCGTTTCTTTGCCGCCGGAAGCCTGCCTGATCGGCAATTCAGCCTGGAAAAAATCCGAAATAAATCCGGCAAGCAGTTCCGGACACTCCTCCTGAGGCAGATGGCCGCATTCGATAATCGTTTTCAGTCGCGAACCGGCAATTTGTTCATGAAAAAATTCCGCATCGCAATTTCCGGTAATCCGGTCGTGGGAACTTTGGATGATCAGCGTCGGTATCTGCAGTTTTTTCAGTTCACTCCGGAATTTATCCGCATTGTAGATCTGCCGCTGTTGCACGACGGCAATGGTACACTCGCGGGAGCCGTCCTGACGGAAAAAATCTCCGTAAGCCGACAGGAGTTGACTGTTGATCTTGTCGCTGTGAGCATAGAGATAATCCATGAACAGATAAGCGGTAACATCCGGATTGGAGAATTTAATCAACGGATTGTTTTCCGAAAGCATCGAAAAATGCGTGTTGAAGAGATGTTGTTCCTGAGTCTCCGAACTGATACTGTTGACCAGGATCAGGCGGTTGACCCGCGCTCGGATATTTTCGTTCCACATGGCGATGAGCAAAGCGGCGCCGCCGATCGAATGCCCGAGCGCGATGATGCCGTTAAGATCGAGTTTCTGCAGGACTTGTTCAATGACAAACGCTTGATTGTTTGGTGAAAGGCGCTCGTTGTTGTCCTTGGCGGAATTTCCGAACCCCTTCATATCCATGCCGATATAGCGGTAGCTGTCCGCCGGGAGCAGTTTCAGGACCTGTTCCCAGGATGATGAAAATGCCGCGAAGCCGCCGGTGAAAAATACCGGCTGCCCATCGCCGCCGCTGTCATAGTAAGCAATAAACGCCGATATATTGTTTTCGTCTTTTATCTCAATATATTTGCGGTCCAGTGTCATTATGTTCCTGTTTGTGAATTAAGGAAATCGTCAATCAATGCCCGCGAGATGCTGCCATGCTGCGGCAGGTCCGGCAGGTTGTCCGGAGTGAAAAATTTTGCATCGTCGATTTCTTCGCCGTCAGGGTGAACCTCGCCTCCGGCGTATTCGGCGGTGAAGCCTGCCAGCAACGAATAGGGAAACGGCCAGCTCTGGCTACCGAAATAACGCAGATTTTTGATGGCAATACCGATTTCCTCGGTTACTTCCCGATGAACACAATCTTCGAGAGTTTCCCCGGCCTCGACGAAACCGGCGATGCAACTATAGCGTTTGGCCGTGAAATTCCGGTTGTGCGCCAGCAGGATTTCCCGGTCGCGGGTGATCCTGACAATGATCGCCGGAGAGAGGCGCGGAAAAAATTCGATACGGCACGCCGGGCAAACCCGGGCTCCGCTGGTCCCGCTGATTTCAGTGGGTTTGCCGCAGGCTCCGCAGAAACGGTGTTCGCGGTTCCAGTGGTTAAGTTCCACCGCCCGGGTCACCGCCATGCCCTCTGCCTTGGAAAAAGAATGAATGCATTCGCGCAGATCGTGCCATTGCAAATGTTCCGGCAGTTCGCTGCCGCACAGGTTCACGGTATAATAACCGGCATCGCCGATCTCGGCGGCCAGCAGCGGTTCGGCGTCTTTCAGCCAATTATAATCATGATGAGTCGGCAGTTTGCGGTCGGCCTTGCGTACCGCCAACTGCCGTCCGGCAGAAGCGATCCAGAAGCCATCGGCCTGGTCCGCAGAGATCAATTTGGCTTTGGCGGGATTGAATTTCATAAATTTAACATCCTGAATGCATTGGCGGTGGTAATCTCCGCCAGTTTTTCGGTGGTCATGCACTTTTCATCGGCGACTTTTTCGGCGACATGAATCAGGTAGCCGGGGTGATTTGGCTTGCCGCGGTGCGGAATCGGCGCCAGATATGGCGCGTCGGTTTCCAGCAGCAGCCGGTCCAACGGGATCACCCGCAGAGTTTCCCGGATATTGTGGGCGCGGGGAAAAGTAACAATTCCGGTTATCCCCAGATAAAACCCGAGTTCCAGAAATTTCTCGGCCCACTTCGGAGTGCCGCCGAAGCAATGTATTTCGCCGTTTCCCCCGGCTGTGGAAAAATCTTTTAAAATTTGCAGTCCGGTTTCATAAGCACCCCAGACATCGTCTTTGTCCCGCAGGTGGATCACTACCGGCAGCTTCCGGCTTAGCGCCAGTTCCAGAAACTTTTCCAACACCAGTATCTGGCGCTGGCGCTCCGAGTTGTCATAGTAAAAATCCAACCCGAGTTCGCCGATGGCGGTCAGCTTGGGATTGGCGAAAAAACGTTCAAAGGCAGTCATATTCAGGCCGAATTCATCCGCTCCGTGAGGATGAACCCCCACCGCGAACCAACTGTTTTCGACCGCATCGGCAAAGCGTTCCGCCGTTAGCGATTCTTCGTAACCGCCGCCCACGGCCAGCAGGTAACGAACCTCAGGCGTATTGACGAGGTTGCGGTATTCCAGCGGCGACAGTTCGCCGTCATAATGAAAATGTGTATCGAATAATTCCATAATATCATGATAATATAGCACATGTTCCCGAAAATGGAATGGAGTTTTATTGAATTCATGTTATATTATTTGATTCAATAGGGCAATAATAACAATCGAGGCTGTAAGGTGATTTATCGGAATATCAAGGATGTGGCAGGTGAATTTGATGTCGTGGTGGCCGGTAGCGGCCTGGGCGGACTGACTGCCGCCAATGTCATGGCCCGGCAAGGGTGCCGGGTATTGCTGGTTGAACAACATTTTCAACTGGGAGGGCTGGCGACTTATTTCCGGCGCCAAAACCATATCTTTGATGTAGCCTTGCACGGTTTCCCCATCGGCATGCAGAAAACCCTGCGCAAATACTGGTCGCGGGAAATGGCTGACCACATCATCCGGGTCAAAAGCATCCGTTTCGATAATCCGCAATTCACCTTGGAAACCACCTTTACCGCCGAAGACTTCACCGAAATCCTGGTCAATTATTTCAAGCTTGACCGACAGGTGGTCGACGCCTTTTACCGCGAACTGGCCGGAATGAATTTCTATGATGCCAACCCCATGCGCAACCGCGATTTGTTCGATAAATATTTCCCCGGCCGCAACGACGTGGTCCGCCTCCTGATGGAGCCGATCACCTACGCCAACGGCTCGACGCTGGACGAGGAAGCCATTACCTACGGGATTGTTTTTTCCAACTTCATGAGCAAGGGGTGCTACACCTTTTCCGGCGGTACCGATCTGATGCTGCGGATGATGGAAGACGAGTTGACCAAGAACGGTGTATCGATTGTCACCCGCGCCAAGCTCGAAAAAATCAAAATCAACGGCGGAAAAGTCGCCGGAGTCGTAATCAACGGGCGTGAAATCACTTGCCGTTCGGTCATTTCCAATGGTAATATTCTGACCACGATCCATAATTATGCGGGGGATGAAAATTTCAGCCGGGATTTTCTGGACTGCGTGGCGAAAGTCCGCCTCAATACCAGCAGCAGCCAGGTTTATATCGGCTTCAAACCGGGACAACAGATCGATTATATCGGCGATTTGTTGTTTACCTCCACCCATCCGGTTTATGATCCGGAAGCCCTGCTGGCGCATGACGCCACCAGCCGGACCTACTCGGTTTATTATCCGGAAATCCGTCCCGGCAGTGAAGATTTCACCATCGTCGCCTCCATGAACGCCCGCTACGAAGATTGGGCAAATTACAGCGACGCCGAATACCAGGCGGCTAAGGACAAAATGATCAGCGACACCCTCGATTCGCTGGAAAAATATATCCCGGACGTTCGAAGCAAAGTCGATTACCTGGAAGGCGCCACTCCGCGCACTTTCCAACGCTACACCTTACATGGCCGGGGCTCGTCGTTCGGCACCAAATTCGAAGGGTTGGACGTCAGCATGAAACTCTCCGGGGAAGTCGGCGGTTTGTTCCACACCGGTTCGGTGGGGATCATCATGTCCGGCTGGCTGGGGGCCGCCAACTACGGCGTCATCACCGCCAACAACGTCGACAAATACCTCTGCGGCTGAAAAACAAGGACGAAAAGGACTGAAATGACCGAAAAGACGGCAGTCTCACAACTTCAGCTGTCATTTTCGTCGTTTCTGTCATTTGGGTCCTTTTAGCAGTAGAATATATTCGATAGCTTTGGCGCGGACTTCTTCCGCTTTTCCGGAGTCGTGCGGGTAGACTGCTGAGACTTCTCCCGTTACTTTTTCCAGAAATGCCCGCGCGGCTTTGGCGTTCGGGGTATCACCCTGAGCCATGGAGTCCAGCAGGCGGATATAGCGGACGTCGTTGATCCCGAGCCTGAGGTTTTCCAGGCGGATCGAGGGGACAAGCGTTTCCGCGGTGTCGTATGCGACACCTCCTTCCGGGGCTTTGCGGAAACCAAATCCGGGCTGCTGTTCGAGAAACTGAAACAGCGAAACATATTGTCCGCCCCAATGGGCCGCTTTCCACGGCAGCAGCCGGTAATAGCGGTAGAGTTCCTGGCGCATGCTGGTGCCGCAGGCATAGATCGAAAGCGTGCGTTCGGGCATGTTCCGGAAGCTTGCCGCTTTTTTGATCATGGTTTGGTCAAAGAAAACGTGCTGTCCAAACATCCAGTTGTCGACCATGGGAGCGATTTCGTCGAAAAAGTGTCTTTCGCCGTTCGTGTTTGACAGGTGGATATCCGGAATGGCCTTTTTCGTTTCCGCCAAGGCGCGAGTCACTTCCTCCATTGAATTTGCTTTCGGATTGGGCTCGTCAAAAACTTCGACGGTATATTCACTGCGTGTAATGCCGTTTTTCTGTAATGTCTCGTCGACATATTTTATCCATTCGCGGTAGGCGTTCCAATATTCGGCGGAGTCGAACTTGAGCGTTTTGGCGTGAACTCTTTTGAAGATCGGATAGGCACTGTATGCGATCATAACCTTCTTCAGACCAGGGGGAACCTGGACGTTTTGCGCGATCAATCTGATATGCGGTTCGAGGAAGGGGCGCGGCGTTTTTTCCGTGATTGTTCCGTCCGGATTGAATTTGCATCCGAAGTGCCACGGCGTAATCATATACATGATACAGTCATAATTCTTCATAAAGTCGATGTGATATTGATTGAACGCGGTCCGGAAACCGTTGAATGACATGGAAGAAGGTTCCGGCAGTGAAAACGGCAGAATCTCCAACTCGACATCGATTGTTTTGGAATCGTCCTTGACCTCGAAACCGTCGCGAGTATGTTTGAAGGAGGTGAAGCGTCCGCTGGAAAGCGGCGTCGCCAGCAATTGGCCTTTGTAAAGTCCGGGTTTCAGGCCGTGGCAGTCGAAATCGATCCAGACCAGACCGGCTTCCCGGGGCGGCACGGGAACGCTTGAAACTTCATTGACTTTGGCGAGAATGTCATAGCGTTTTCCATGGTTTTCCATATCGGAGTCCCGAAAAATCACACCGCGGCGAATCGTAAACTTGTCCGGGCCGAGGACCGTTCCGTCCGCTTGTTCCAGTCCGGGAAGGGACATGTAGGATTCATTCTGGGGCTCGGCGCGCCGCCAGCCACGGGTCAAGGTGACGCGATATTCCTCATAATCCTTGCTCATATTCGCAACGGCGATCGCAAGCGCGGCATGTTCATTGCCGGCGGCGCGCAGATGGAATTTCGCCTGCGGGCGATTCAGCTCATCCGGCAGGAATGGAATCGCCGGGTCCGTATGCGTCGGAATCTGTGCGATAATGAACTTTTCTTTGGAAAGTTTGGCGAGGCGGTCCGCTTCTTTCAAGGCTTCGAACCGAGCCCATGCCAAGCCGGGATTGGACAGATCGACGTTTGCCGCTTGTTGGATGAGCTCAGGAGTGGAAAGTTGCTTGGCAATAGCGTCCGCATAAGGTTGCATGGTGCCGAAAAACAGGACTCCCCAGCTCTTTTTGTCATGGAAACGGCCATTGGTAAAGGAAAAAGAGGAATTGTCCACGATTTCATCTCCGGCCATGCGGTTGCCCCTGGTCAGGTCCAGTGCCTTGTAAGGGCCGCCGACCCGGTGTTCGCGACAAAGGTTGAAACGGATGAAATTTCCGGATTTCGGCGGTTTTTTATAGCCGAGGGCGGTATAGGGAATTTTGACGGACGCATTCCAGCCGCCCGTCAGGACTTCGGTGGTGGCGCTCCATGCGGAGTATTCGTCAACCGCTTGGGTACCGTTGCCCATCCAGCGTCCGCCGGCGGCCGAAACCACAAATTGGCGGGGAGCGGGCGAATCGAAAAAGAATTCCGCGAAATCATCTTTCCAGATTTCTCTGCCGCCGTTTCCTTTGTAAGCCGCCTTGGGAGCCGCCCCGCGAAATTCAAGGTCAATATAAATTGCGCTGTTATCGGCATAAATTTTGGCTGTGGAGGGTAATCTGGCCGGCTGGTCAACGCGCAAATCCTTGAAGCCGGAAATGGTAAACGCCTTCTCTTTTTCTGTCGGCGCGATGCAAACACTGGCCGGAGTCACTTCCGTGGACGCGGTAGCGGAATCGGATTGCAGAATCGAGCCCTTGCTCACTTCTTCAATCGAAACTTTGTCGATCAGAATATAATCTCCGATTTTTTCCTTCAATTGAGTCGGATTGCGGGATTCATCGCCCCAGAACTGAACCATTAAAGCCAGGCGCTGCGCGGAGGAACTGGTTTTGAATGTTCCCTTGTAAACCGTCCATTCATTTTGAGGTTGGATCTCATGAATGCCGGTACGCCGTTTTTCGCTTTTTTGTGATTTGTCCCATTCGATGTAATTGATCATGGCGCGGTTGGCTTTTCCCTTGATTTCCAGGGAAAACTTATAAGTGGTATCCGGTTTGCACGGAGCTCCGGCGAACTTTTCCTGACCCCCAAGGCGGACTCCCAGATTGACCGATCTTTTTCCTTCCGCATTGACATGGTAGTCGATCAGTTCCAACTTCAAACAGCGATTCCAGGTGGCGTCTTCGACAAATTGCGAAATTTTTCCCAACTTGGAATTTCCGGAAAGACTGAATTCGGACGAAAGCGGCGAGAGGTCGATCTCGGGATCTTTGATCAGATTCTGGGCATGGACCGCGAAGGCCAAAACTATCAACAAAAGCAGAAATATTTTTTTCATCCTATGAGACCTTTAATTATTTGGGTATTTGAACCATTGATTTTGTCAGATTGCCGCGTTTAATTGATTCGACATGACCGTCGACGAATACCGCGTTAAGCGTATCGGCATGCGGATACCAGGGGGTGAAATAGGTTCCCGCCGGGATAGAAGTATGGTCGATGCTCTGAGTTATACAGGTCGGGTCGGTGGCAAGTACATAGGCACGTTGCCCGCCGTCGACCAGCATCAGGACGCTGGTCGGGTTTTTCAGCTTGCCCAAAGTGACGACTTCGCTCATTTTGGTGGTGCTGTCGCGGTGACTGTAACCCGCGACATCCGACAGCAACGGAGAAAGATGGCCGTTCAGGGAATAATTGTTGTTCATGTAACGCCTTCCCCGTTCCGTAGTGGCGACGTAGTAATCCGTGTGATCCAGTCGACTGCCGTAACAGCGGAATAGTTTATTCTTGCCGGGTTCCGGAGTGTAGCCCGCGGCCCATAATTGGACGGTCCAGCCTTCGTTGCTGTTGGTTAAAGCAATTTTGTTATACCATCTGGGGAACTGGTCACTGTAATCCATGGCGTAATTGACCATGCCTGCCGCCAGCTGCTTGAGGTTGTTGGTACAGTTAATCGCGTGGGCGCGGTCACGGGCTTTGCTCAAGGCCGGCAGGAGCAATACCGCCAGAATCGCGATGATCGCGATCACGACCAAGAGTTCAATGAGCGTAAATTTCTGCTTCTTCATAATGTCTCCTGTGCGGTTGATTATTATCGTTATAACAAAATTGAACCAGATCATCGATTTTGGCGGTGGCCAGGCACTCCACGGTGTCGGCCGCGCCATAGTAAATCTTGGCCGTGCCGTCCGGCTCGCCGATCAGGCCGCCGGGAAAAATAACGTTGCCGCGGAAACCGTCCAACTCGTAATTTGTTTCCGGCGTCAGCAGCGGGCTTTTGCCCATGGCGATGACTTTGGAGGGATTTTTGAGGTCCAGCAGCATGATTCCGGTGTAATAGGTCGATACCCAGTTGCGCGACCACGAGGGCAGGGGATCGGCTTCATTGTAAACCCCGTGGAAAAGGGTCAGCCAGCCGTAAGGGGTTTTCAGCGGCGGCGCGCCGGGGCCGATTTTGCTGTTGGCAAACGGTACCTGGTCGTGACCAAGCAGCAGTCGGGTATTGCCCCAGTGGATCAAGTCCGGTGAACTGCTGATCCAGATATCATATGCTTTGGAATTGCTACTGAGAAACGGACGTTCCAAGCGGTAATACATTCCATTGGTTTTTTCCGGGAAAACTACCAGATTGCGGTTTTCCGGGGCGGTGATATTTTTGACGGAGAAATTTTGAAAATCGCGGGTGGTGGCGATGCCGCCGCGAGTACCATACTTGCCGTCCAGTGCGAAACACATAACGCATTCGTCGCCAATTACAGTCAGGCGCGGATCATAGGCGCGGGAAATATCGCTATCTTTGAATTCAAAACACGGCTTGGCGGATACCTGCCAATGGACGCCGTCGCGGCTGCGGGCCAACCCCATATTGGTTTGCGGTACCGTGTTGTCGCTGATTCCTGCATAGAAATCGGCGAAGTCCTGACGGCTGAATGCATAGTCGTTACGGAAAACCATGATGTATTCGCCATGGAATTTCGCCACCCCCGCATTGAAGGTCAAGGCGGAAGCATACGGCATGTCGGCGGGAGAGAGGACAATGCCCTGACGGTTGATGATTGATGGAGTTCGCCATTTCATATTGTTTCTTTTCCTTTATTCAAACTTAAAGCGCTTTCCCGGATGGTCAGCCGGGTCGGGATTTTGATGATTTGCTGATAATTGGTGGGTTTCTCGATGTTGGCGATCAGCAGCCGGGCCGCCAGGCTCGCGGCGTTTTTCCGCGAATAATCGACCGCGGTAACCACCGGGTGTTTGAAGGGCAGAATGCCGGTTGCTTCCAGATTGTCGTAACCGATGATTTCGTAGTCAGCGCCGTAGTTCATGCCGTTGTCCTGGAGCGCGTGAATGATGTCGAATGTCAGCAGATCACTGCAGGAAAAAATCAATTTTCCCCGGCATTTTTTCAATAATTTGAGCCCCAGACGGTAACCGTCGTTGTCTTCCATGACTTCGTGGCTCTCGATATTGGAATAACCGGCCTGTTCGGCGGCGGCAATGAAGGAATTCCGACGTGCTTGGGCATTTTTGTGCGTATTGCCGGCGGTGATTATGCCCGAATAATATCCGAATGGCAGACGAGAGAAGATTTCATCCATGGCGATTGAATGATCCGGGATCACTTGATTGCAGGATAAATCCAGTTGAAATTCGCTTTGATAGATCACGTGGGGTATTTTGCATTTGCGGATGAACCGGCTGGTTTGAGCATCAATCATATTGGAGGAAATCAACATCCCGTCCAGATCCTTCCAGTAATCCATGTCGGTGAAAAACGCATAAGGTACCAACCGGCAGGTACAATTGTGCGAACGAAAATAATGCATAGCGGTGTCCGCGAAGCTTCCGATCAGGGTTTTGCGGACCTGGTCATAACTGTTCCAACTGGCGTCAAGAGCGCAACCGATGGTCAGGCGGCGTTCGGACGGGACGCCTTTTTTGACGAAACTGCCCTTGCCCTTCACCCGGTAGATCAAGTCTTTGTCTTCCAGATAATTCATGGCCTTATGGGCGGTCATCAGACAGACGTTGTACTGCGATGCGATTTGAGTGGTGGACATGACCGGCGTACCGGCCGTCATGTTTTGCTTCTCAATCTCGCGCTGCAGCGCCTCGGCGATTTCAACACTTTTCATTTTGCGAATAATTTTCATTATGACCTCAATCTGTCTTACATTATACAAGTACCCGCAAATAAAGCAATGTTTAAATTGCAAAAAATATACTTGCAAGCTCAAAATAATTTGATAACTTATCTGCTACTTGTCTATTTTGACGGCAGTCTCACAACTTCTGCTGCGGCTTTCGGAGGCTCCAAAAAATCTGCATCCGGTAATTTTTCGGTGGTTACCTACGGGTAGCCACGCTCAAAATTCCAAATACATCTTTTCCGGAATCCTTCCGAAATCCATCAGCCGTAGTTATGAGACTGCCGTCTATTTAAGGTGTAAGCTGATAAAAATTCTAAAACATGGAATTCATCGGATAGTTGACATGACCCATTTATCGTTATATATTTACAGTTGAATGAAAAACAGGAGGAGAATGCCATGAAAGTGATTATTATCGGCGGAGTGGCGGGCGGCGCCAGCGCGGCGGCGCGTTTACGCAGACTCGACGAAAATGCGGAAATCATCCTGATTGAGCGTGGTGAACATATTTCCTATGCCAACTGCGGACTGCCGTATTACCTGGGCCGGGTGATTACCGAGCGTGATTCGCTGTTGGTGATGACGCCGGAGAATTTCAAAGCCCGTTTCAATGTCGACGTCCGCATTCGTTGCGAGGCCATCGCTATCAACCGGTTCGGCAAAACCGTGACATTGCGCGACCGGGCTTACGGCGCGCAAACGACAGAGACTTACGACAAACTGATTCTCGCCACCGGGGCGTCGCCGGTGAATGTCGATATGCCGGGTGCGGAGCTGCCGGGAGTGTTCCATCTGTGGACGCTGGCGGATATGGATAAACTCGATGCTTATCTTGACGCGAGCAAAAAGAAAATCGCGGTGGTCGGCGGCGGTTTCGTCGGCATCGAGTTGGCGGAAAGTCTGCGGGAACGGGGACTGGAAGTGACCCTGATTCAGCGTGGTGGCAAGCTTCTGCCGAGCCTGGATTATGAAATGAGCAATTACCTGATCACCGCCCTGAACCAGCAGGGGATTGACGTAAAGATGGATACCCGGGTGGAGTCCCTGTCATCCCGCGACGGGGGACTGAAAGCGACCGTCGGCTCAGGCGAAGAATTGTCCGCCGATGTTGTCGTCTTCTGCATCGGGGTTCAGCCCAATTCGGAGCTGGCTCGGAAAGCCGACCTGTCGCTCGGAAAGCGCGGGCATATCGTAACGGATGAATTTCTGCGGACAAGCGACGCCGATATTTACGCGGTGGGCGACGTGATCGAGGTGAACGACCCGATTTTAAATGTGAAAATCGCCATCGCATTGGCTGGCCCGGCCAATCGGCAAGGGCGGATCGCGGCGAACAATATCGCCGGAATTTCAAGCCGTTACCGCGGTACGCTCGGAACTTCGGTCATCAAAGTAGGCCGGATGACCGCCGCCTCGGTGGGGTATACGGAAGAGCGCCTGAAGGACGCCAAAATCGAATTTTACAAGATTTATTTGCATCCCGGCTCGAACGCGTCGTATTATCCGGGCGGCGCTCAACTGCATATCAAAATGCTGTTCGGTAAAGACGGCAAAATTTACGGTGCGCAGATTGTCGGCATGAAAGGCGCGGACAAGCGGATCGACGTGATCGCTACCGCCATGATAAACGGGATGAAAATTCAGGATCTGGCCGGGCTGGAACTGGCTTACGCGCCGCCTTACAGTTCGGCCAAGGACCCTGTCAACCTGGCGGGGATGATCGGCGAAAACATTGTATCCGGGCTCGCCGGGGTGGCGCATTTCGATTCGCTGCCGAAAGGCGCCAGGCTGCTGGACGTGCGCGAAGCGGAGGAATTCGAAGCGGGTACAGTGCCGGGAGCGGTCAATATGCCGCTGGGCACTGTTCGGCAACGGCTGGGAGAACTTCCCCGGGACCGCCGGATCTTCGTCTTCTGCCAGAGCGGTTTGCGCGGATATGTAGCGGTACGGATCCTGCAACAGCGCGGATTCAATGCGGTGAATATTTCCGGCGGCTATTTGACCTGGAAGATGTTTCAAAAAGTGGAAAGCTCCGTACACTTTGGAGCGGAATCCCCGAAAGCATCCTGCAGTGTTTCCGCGGCGGCCCGGACTATTGATGCCCGTGCGCTGGCATGTCCCGGCCCTGTGATCCGCCTGAAAAAAGAATTTGACCAATTAAAGCCGGGAGAGTCCCTTGAAATGCTCGCTCCGTTGAGTTTCGAGAGCGATTTGAAGGGATGGATTAAGAGCGGCGGTAGTGAATTGTTATCCCTTGAGAACAAAGACGATTACCTGAAAGCTGTTATCCGCAAAACTTTCGGGGACGAAAAACAACCGTCGGTTGTCGCTGGAAACATCGGACAGGGCGGTGCGATTGTGCTTTTCAGCAACGACCTGGACAAAGCCATGGCGGCGCTGATCATTGCCTGCGGTATGGCCGCCGCCGGGAAACAGGTCGGTATTTTCTTCACCTTCTGGGGCTTGAGCGTGCTGCGCAAAGATCCGGCGCCGCTCGTGCAAAAAACATTCATGTCCAGCATGTTCGGCTGGATGCTGCCGAAAGGCGCCGGGCACCTGGCGCTCTCCAAAATGAACATGGGGGGTATGGGAACTTTGATGATGAAAAAAGTGATGGCGGAGCAGAACGTCACGCCGCTGCCGGAACTGTTGGCTCAGGCCCGGGCGTTGGGCGTCAAATTCGTCGCCTGCGAAATGGCGATGGGAGTGATGGGCATCTCCCGCGAAGAACTGATCGAAGTGGACGACGTGGCGGGCGTAGCCAGTTTCGTAGCCATGGCCGGGCAAGGAAACGCCACTCTCTTTATTTGACGCACAAAGTGCTATGGGCATCGCGCCCATAGCACTTAAATTTTTACGGCAATGCTTCGAGGGAGGTCAGCAGGGGGACGCGGATCGATAATGCATTGAGGGCGATCATGTGCATCATGTCATCGACCGTGGTACAGCAATCCGTCAATACTGCCCGCTGATATTTATCGGCGGTATGGGAAATTGCGGTATGGGTCACGCAATTGTGAGTCATCATGCCGCAAATCAGCAGTTTTTTGACGCACAATTCCTGCAAGGTCATTTCCAGCTCCGTCTCGTGAAACGCATCGGCGTAATTTTTGTAGACGACAATCGCCTTGTCCGAGGCCGAGAGAATTTCCGGATGGAGCTCGGCTCCCCGGGTATCTTGCAGGAAAAACGGCGCTTTGCCGGGCATGCCCGCGGCATGTTGTATCAAGATCACCGGATAGTCCATGGCGTCGGCTTTTTTTATCGCCGCGACAATATTATCCAAAGTATTGGCGGTATTCCACAAAGGGAATCTGAATCCCGGGAAATAATCCATCTGAACATCGATTACCAACAAGGCCGTTTTCGTATTCATAATTACCTCTTTAATTTGTTGTGGTTATGAGATCATTTCGCCTTCCAGGCTGATGATATGAGTCGTCACCGGAATGTTTTTGCCGGATTTTTTCATGGCTTCTTCAACGATTGCCGCCGTGCCGCCGCAGCAGGGAACTACCATCCGGGCCACCGTGACGGATTTGATGGAATGACGCTTGAAGATTTCAGCCAGTTTATTGACATATTCGTCGGGAGATTCGTCGAGTTTGGGGCAGAAAATGACCAGAATCTTGCCTTTCAGCAATTCCTGGTGGAAATTGCCCAGTGTATAGGCCACGCAGTCCGCGGAAACCAGCAGATCGGCGTTTTCAAAATAAGGCGCGTCGGGATTGAGCAACCGCAGTTGCACCGGCCACTGGCGCAGTTCGGAAGGAATCTCCTGGACTGTTGCCGGGCTGGATTTTGGGGCCAGGGCTTTGGCCATGGTTCCGGGGCAGCCGCAAGGCAGTTTGCCGCCGTCGGCGACTTCCGGGACCGGCAGACCTTTGAACTTGAGTACGGCTACGGCGGTCCGATAGAGCTCATCTTCGCCGTGCTCTTTCAGGTGTTGCAAATGCGCCTTGATGGTATTGGGGCCCTGGGTAATGATCCGTTCCATGACCGCTTTTTCGTCATACGGGGCGGCCTCGCGTTCGATGACGGAAATAGCACCCTGCGGGCACTCGCCGATACAGGCGCCGAGACCGTCGCAGAAAAGATCGCTGATCAAACGGGCTTTGCCATCGATCATCTGAATAGCGCCCTCGGGGCAATTGGGGATGCACACTCCGCAACCGTTGCAGAGCTTGTCATTGATTTCGATAATTTTCCTCTTCATGGTATCTACCTCCTATACGATTTTTGCGCTTGCTCGGTTATGAATATAACACCAAAAAGAAATATTCCCAGTCTGAATAAAAAATCGTGAAAATTTTCGAATCGGGTCTTGACAAATTGATGATTTGGTGTCATAATAATGTCAAATAAATGTCACAAAGGAATGAGCCATGTATAATATCGAATATTTAGTTCAGGAGACCGGGATCAGCCGTCGTACCATTCGGTATTATGTGCAGCGCGGTTTGTTGCCGCCCCCGGAGGGTAACCGGCGCGGCTCTTATTATACCCCGGACCATCTGGAGCGTCTTCAGTTGATTCACCAGTTGGTACAACGCGGGACGCCGCTGATTCAGATCAAAGAGGTATTGGAAAAAGGTGAAGCGCCCGCGGTTGCCGATGACAAGATTGTCCGGCGACGGATCGAACATATTGAGATGCCTCATGGTATTGAGCTGACTGTGCCTCAGCATTTGTTGAGCGATTGTCAGGTTCGGGCTATCAGAAACTATATTATTGAGGTTATCAGAGGAGAGGAAAACGATGGCTGACACTTCGTATCAACTGCCGCATTCACAGACGGTGGCTTTGGAAAAGGTACACGTTCGGGGCGAAATAAAGGATTTTATCGCGGAACTGGAGTATATTTTCAGTTTTCATAACCGAGAAGACCGGAATATTGAGGCGGTATACTGTTTCCCGCTGCCGAATCGGGCGGCGGTCGGCCGTCTGGAAGTAAAAGACGGCGAGGTTGTTGACTCCTGTCATTATGAAATCGAACATGAGTATGATCGTGTTCTGGAAGCCGGAGGAGCGGCCTGCAAGCTGGAGCTCAAGGAGAGGAGTATTCTGGAACTTGCCCTCGGCAATATTCCCGCCGGTAAACAGGTGAAGGTTTCCTTGAAAATGCTGATACCTTTGGAGATCGCCGAGAGAAACGCGGTAATGCGGCTCCCCTTGGCCCTGGCGCCGCGTTATGTGCCGCAGACTTATAACTGGGCGGATAATCCCATTCCTTCGCCGTTCTGGCATGATGAAGTGCCTTATGAGTTTTCGCTGGATTTGACGGTTGACAGCCGCAATATCTGTGGTATCAAATCATCCAGCCACCGGATTGCCTGCGAGGAAAACAACGGCACGGCCAAAGTAAGGGTTTGTGCACCGGAAAGTATTCTGGAAAGGGATTTTCTGCTGGAGTTGGAATTGCCGCAGGCGATTGCTCCGGAATGCCGCGCCGGCAGGCATGGTGATACGGAAACCGTTGCCGCCCGCTTTACCTTCGGCATGGAACTGCCGGTGCCGCCGGTACCGGAAAAAAATCCGGAGGTCATACTGCTGCTGGATTGTTCGGCATCGATGACGCCCGGACGTTTTGAACAGGCGGCGGAGGCGGTTGAACTGGCATTGCGCGGAATGGCGGCGGGGGATTATTTCAACTTGATAACTTTCGGAAGTGATTGCCGGGTGTTGGCTCCGTCGTCATTGCCCTACAACCGGCGCAACATGAATGCGGCGTTGAATATGTTGACGAATACCCAGCCGCACCGCGAGGGGTCGGAACTGCTTCAGGCTTTGAAAGTGATTGACAAGTTGCCGCGGATCAAAAAATCGCACCGGAATATCATTCTGATTTCCGACGGCGAAATATACAATGGTCGCGAGCTGCTGCATTATACGCACGGGAAACGTCATCATACCGCGATTTTTTCGATTATTACCGGCAGCAGTTCAGGGCAGTCGGCCTTGCCGTTGGTCAGCGAAATGAGCGGAGGTTTCTGTGAAGTCATAACCGGGCGTACTTCGGTTTCCGAAGTGATTCTGCGCCAGCTCAGCCGGATTATTCAGATTCCGGTCAAGAATATTAAATTGCGCGCGGAAAACGCCATGATCGTGGAACCGCCCTTCATGCCGGCTCTGTTTGACGGTGACTATTATTCGATTTATCTGGAAGTCAAACATTGCGGCGAGAATCCGCAGATTGTGCTTGAGGGCAGCCTCCGCAACCGGCAGATTGAGATCAAGGCTCCCTTGAAAGAGGAAGAAGACCGCCGGATACCGGTCTTGTGGGCAAACAGTGTTATTCACGCTCAACCTCACCATAACCCGGAACCCAGGGGGCTGGCCGAGAAATTTGATATTCTGGCTCCGGATAAGCCGTTGATGACGGTCAGGTCGGCAGCCGGTGAAACTTCGGAATATTACCCGGCGTTCAGGATGATGCCGATTGCTTTGGGTTCTGAGCATCGCGGCGGTGATTACCGGCATCGCGAATTGATGGCGGCGGTGCATGAGCAGAAAGCCGCTTACGGTGATGATTTCGTACTGGAATTGCTCAAGACTCAGGATGCGGACGGTACTTTTGATGCGGAGGAGGTTTTGAGTCGGCACTTGAATTGCAGCGCCGGAAAGTTGCGGGAAGAAGCCATGGAAGTGGCCCGGAACTATTTCGGCAAAGCGGATGATTCCGGTTACCGCTGGGGCCTGACTTTACTGGCGGCCCGGGAACTGCCGAAGAACCGGATTACCGCTCCGGCCCGGCGCAAGATTGCCAATGCGGTCAAAAAATTGTCATAAAGTGTGTGTTTATCCGGTCGGAATTGCCGGTCGTCATATTACGAGGGAAAGACGTATAGAACTGAGGGGCGTCAGTGAGAGGGTGACGACAAATGATTGAGAGAGAGCCGCGACGGCCGGCAACCCCGACCGGATAAACCCATGCAGGTGGAACGAAAACGAAGAAAATTGAGATTTCCTCGAAGGTGAGAATGCTTGTTTTTTTTCTTGCCCGGCCTTATAATTAAGATGTCGAACCAATAAATTCCATCAAGATAAGGAAAGGGGAAAATGAAAGGATTTCTCAGAACTCTATTCGTTTCGGCAATTGTTGGCGTCGGATTTATTTCCATTCTCACAGGTGCTGAGTACAAACTCATGGAAAACGGCAATCCGGGCTGTACGATCATTGTAGGCAAAAACGCGGGGCCTGTTGAAAAACACGCGGCGAAAGAGCTGTCCAAATTTCTCGCGAAAATTTCCGAAGGCAAAGCCCCCGGCATTGCTGAAACCGCCGCGCCGGAAACACTTCCCGTCCGCTACGAGCTGACCAATGACAAACGCGTGGCCGATGAAGGGTTCATGATCCGCGCCAAGGCCAAGGAAATTGTCATCGCGGGGAAACAGCCGATCGGATTTCTCTACGGTTCCTATTACATTCTCAAAAAATACGGCGGGATCCGCTGGCTTGTTCCCGGCGATGACGGCGAATATTTCACCGTCCGGAAAACGATCGCCGTTCCGGAAGGGGAATATATTTCGAATCCTTCTTTCGAGTACCGCAGCATCAGTTGGGGGGTGGCAAGCGTCCTCAGTTTGAAGTGGGATTCCTTCGACTGGATGGTCCGCAACAACCTCCGTATTTTCGATATGCACTACACGATCATGAATAAATCGCTTTGGTCCGGACTGGAGGAACGTGGTTTCGTCATTCAGGATGGCGGGCATTGTTTCTCCGACCTTCTCGGCGGACATTGGGTCAAAATAAAAACCTGGAAAGAATTCAATGCCCATATGGAGACATTGTTCAAGGAGCACCCCGAATACTTCCCGGTCATCAACGGCAAGCGGACATTTCTCGAAGGGGAAAAATATCAGCCGTGCACAAGCAATCCGGAAGTCATCCGCATCATGTCGGAAAATCTGATCCTGAATCTCAAAGAGCTCTGCTCTAAGACACCCGGCGGCCGTTACCGCCTCGTCAACAACGATGGAACCGGCTGGTGCGAGTGCGAAGAATGCAAAAAGCTCGACCGAGGGGATAAGGGCATGACCAACCGCTACTGGACTTTCATCAATACCCTGGCGGACCGCGCATTCAAGGAAGTTCCCGACGCCATTATCAACACCATCGCCTATCAAAACTATCAGGACGCGCCGACGGACATTCTCCCGGACAAGCGCCTGGCGACTGTCGAACTCTCCTTCAACCGCATTTGCTACCGTCACAAAATTGACGATCCGGACTGTGTTACCAACCGGCTTTATTTTAAAAAATACAACGACTGGCTGGCCCTTTCCAAAAAACACGGTTACAAACTCGTTACCTACGCCCAGATCGACTCTCTTGGTTATCACGGCATGCCCATTGAGGGAACTTACCTTCACGATATCAAATATTATCACGACAAGCTCGGGGCCATCGGGGTTCGCCCCCAACTGGCTCCGGTGGATGGGAAATATTCCCCACGTTTTGACCAACTGCCTATGATAAAACTTGAGTGGTATGCCATATGGCAGACGCTCTACGGATTCGCACAGCTTTCGTGGGACGTCAATGCCGATATCGACAAGATGCTCGAAGAAACCGGTGCGCTCTATTATGGAAAAGCCTGGAATGCGGGTATGCGTGAATACCGCAAAACCTTGAGCAAGGCCTTTCTCGAAACACCCGGCTGCTACGGATACGGGCACAGTTCGCCGCTTGGGCGCTGTCTCGACCGTCCCGGCGTCCACGAAAAACTGCTCGCCTGCCTGGCCTCGGCCGAGAAAGCCGCGAAGGATGACCCCGACAAACGTGCGCTGGCCCATGTACAGCGCGACCGGGAAATTTTTGCCCTCACCTGGGAAAAATTCCGCAAGGATTATCTCGCGAACCATCGTGAGGTCAGATCTTATCACAAACAGAAGCCGATCAAGATCGACGGCGTCCTGGACGAATTCGACTGGATGAACGCCGACACTGTTTCCGGATTCAAACGTACGGATTCCAGCGGAGCGCTCGCGGAAAATCAGACCTTCGTCCGGGTTGTTCATGAAGAAGATTTCATCTATTTCGGCATCGAAGCGATGGAGCCGGCCCCCGAAAAAATGATTACCGAAATCACCAAACGCGACGGCCCCGTTTGGACCGACAGCACCCTTGAACTTTTCCTGAATCATCCCGACCTCGGAAACGCCTATTATCAGATCATCGTCAATTCGAAGGGCGTTGTTTTCGACCAATTTGTCAAGCCGGGCCTGCCTAATAATACCGCGTTTGACTCGCAGATCGAAGTCAAAACCAAAATTCTCAAGGACCGCTGGGTTCTCGAGGCCCGCATTCCCACCGGACCGCTTGGCGAGAAGTGCTTTGACGGACAGGCGTGGAAGGTCAATGTCCTCCGCTCCCGCAAGATCAAGGGACAGCTCGATGCTTCCGGCAACCCCACCGAAAGCTCGACCTGGAGCCTCGGTTCGCCGCATGACACGGGAACATTCCAGCCGGTCAATTTCTGCGCCGCACGCAGCGTTACCCGATTTGGCGATGAGCCGGACGACCGTCAATTCAAAAACGGTTCATTCAATGAAGTTTCAAAGAGAAAAGCCAGTCTGGCCAGAGAGAATTTCAATATCCGCGACGGCATCATTCCCGAACATTGGGAAATCGGCCCCGGTACTTTCTCCCTCGAGTCCGACCCCGCGAATCCGGACAACAAATATATCGTCGTCGACGGCAATATTGCAAACGTATATACCGGCAAGGACCCCGCCGCCCGCATCATGCTCCGGGTGAAAGGAAAAGGGCAAATCAATCTCTCGTGGTATTGCTTCGATGTGGTCAAAAACCAGCGCACCCAGCGCAAAATCCAGGCGATTACATCGGCGGAGATTGCCGCGGACGATTGGCAGGAACTGCGTTTCGAAACCGAGGTTCCGGCATTCGATCTGAACAAGCTTTTCATCCGGGCAGTTCCCGAGAAAGATGCGAAGATCATGATCGATTATGTTTACATTACACCGCTCAAAAAAGTCGAAAAATAACCCTTCCCGAATGCGTGGATTTCTGGACACAATGGACATTATGGACATTGTGTCCATTGTTTCATCAAGAATAGGAATACAAGATGACGATCAATGAATTACCGGCAGGCAGTGCGCCCGCGCCGATTATCCATCCGTATTTTCCAACGCGCCGGCAGCAGTTTATCTGGCGCAATTGGGAAATGGTCCAGTCGGGCAAGCTCGCGGACATTCTTCATTGCAGCGAAAGGGAGGTTGTCGAGGCCGCCGTGGAGATGGGTTTGACGGGGGCGCCGTGCGTCTCTCAGGAGTGGCTTTCGTGCGGTTATTTGACGCTGATCCGCAACAATTGGCAGCTCCTGAATTATGAACAGCTTCTTCAGCTCCTGGATTGGACGCCCGAAAAAATGGCTTATACGCTCAAAGAGGAGGATTTTTTCTTTTTTAAGCTCGGTAAACTCAAGCCGAACTGCCCGAACCTCGTTTATTCGCCGCTGACGGATGTGGAGCACGCGATGACTTCCAAGCTGAAGTCCGCGTTGCGGAAAAACATCGCGGAAGATGAAATGGATTATGTGGAAAAGCCCTTTGCTTTTGCTCGTAAATATGCGCCCAAGCCCGTAACGGGCGGCAATGAAAAATTTGAGTTTAATTTCATTCATTCCTATGCGGCAAACTGCGGTGATGTGCTCGGGGACGCCGACAGGCTCGATCCGGTTCCGGAGAACCTCCTGGCACAGTATGCTTCGATGGGAATCCGGGGCGTCTGGATGCATGCGATCCTGTATCTTCTGTGCCCGATTCCCGGCGCGGAAGAATTTTCCAGGGGTTGGGAAAAGCGTGTCGAAAATCTTAAAAATATTGTGGAGCGCTGTGAGCGGTACGGGCTCAAAGTCTATCTTTATCTCAATGAACCGCGCGGTATGCCCGGTTCATTCTATGACCAAAAGCCGGAATGGGAAGGAATCAACGTCAACGGACTGAAAGCGAATTGCACGATGCGGGCAAAGGAGCCGCTGGAATGGCTCGAAGGCGCATTAAAAAATCTCTTTTCCGAAGTTATTGGCCTCGGCGGAATTTTCTGCATCTCCATGTCCGAAAATCCGACGCATTGCCATTACACGGCGCAACATGAACTTTGCCCGTTCTGCAAGGATGTTCCCCCGGAAAAGATCATCGCGGACGTGATCCGGGCCATGGAGCGCGGGATGCATGCCGTCGCGCCCGATGCGAAACTTCTCGCTTACGATTGGGCGTGGAGCCGGCGCTCCGGCGACAAAGATAACATTCCTTTCAAAAAAGCGGTTCTTGATCTTCTGCCTGAGAACACGTACGTTCTGACCGTGAGCGAATGGGGGTTGAAAACGCATATCGGGGGGGTGGAGCAATCCCTGGTGGATTATTCCATTTCGCAGATCGGCCCCAGCGAGGTGGCGGAGGCGGTTTGGGAACATGCCCGGGAACTTGGAATCGGCGTCGCGGCGAAGATCCAGATCAATAATTCATGGGAACTTTCCGCTGTCCCTTATATTCCCGTTCCTTATCTGATTGAGGAGCACCTCGAAAAACTCAGAAAGGCGGGAGTGAACGGTTTGATGCTCAGTTGGACCCTCGGCGGTTTTCCCGGCGGAAATCTCGAACTTCTGACCGCTTCGCCGGAGGAGATCGCCATGCGGAAATATCATCCGGAACTCGCACGTAAAATCTGCGCCGCCTGGAAACAGTTCAGCGAATCTTTCCGGCAGTTTCCATTCCACATCCATGTCCTTTATCGCGGCCCGATGAACTTCGGCCCGATGAATGTTTTTCACCTCAACCCCACCGGCTGCAAGGCCTCGATGATCGGCTTTCCGCATGACGACCTCGAGAGCTGGCGCGGCGTCTACCCGGAGGAGGTTTTCGAAAACCAGTTCCGGATTCTGACCGAAGGCTGGGCAAAGGGCCTTACGATTCTCGCCGAAGCCAAATCCGGTGTCCGGGAAAACGAAAAGGCCGAATTCGAAGAACTCGAAACGATGGCGAACGCCGCGTTTTGCCATTTGCGGAGCTCATATCAGCAGATACGTTTTGTCCGTGCCCGCAATCATGGGTTTGATCGGGCCGCCATGGCTGCCGCCGTGAAGGAGGAGCTCGAACTGACTCTGCGCCTTTACCGGATCGCCCGCCGGGATTCACGGATCGGGTTTGAGGCCAGCAATCATTATTTTTACTCGCTGAACGACCTTCGGGAAAAGATCGTCAACTGCGAATATGTCCTGAATGAACTCAAAAATAAGGAGATTTAGATATGGAAAAGATCAGATTCGGAGTTGTCGGCCTCGGCCATCGCGGCCGACATATGACACAGCTCGCCATCAAAGGTTTTGATTTTACGGAGCTCGTCGCCGCCTGCGACATCGATCCGCTGCTCTGGAGCGAAAAGCAGTGGCTGCAGGATAAGCCCCTGAAAGAGAGCTTCCCTGACACGAAATTCTACACCGATTATACGCGGATGATCGAGGAGTGCGAGATCGACATCATGTTTATCGAAACCGGCGCGGACGTTCATGCGGATTTCTGTATCCAGGCTTTGAATAAAAACATCGACGTGTTTTCCGACATTCCCTCTGTGGCCACGCTCGACGAAGCCAGGCTGCTCTGGGCCGCCGCACAGCGCTCGAAAGCCCGGTTCATGACCGGGGCAAACGCCAACGAATCGGGGTCCATCAATGCGCTCGTTGACCTCTATCGGAAAGGATTTCTCGGCGAACCTTATTACATGGAAGCCGAATATATTCATGCGGTGCGCGAGCCCGAAGACCTCGACCCGATTTTTATTCACAGCCCGTGGCGAAAGAGCTTCCCGCCGATTCGCTATTGCACGCATTCGCTCGGGCCGCTGCTCCGCATCATGAAGGAAGAATTGCGCTATACCATCTGTATTGGAACGGGACAGCATATCGACCCGGAAGCGTTGAGGGATGATATACAATCGGCGTTTTTCCAGACGGAATCCGGCGTTACGATCCGGCTTCTCCGCAACGGCAAATGCGGGGCGTTCTTCGGACCTCATTCCTTCCGTGTTTTCGGCACTAAGGGGTATTATGAGCGGATTGGATATCGGGGGAAAACACCGGAGGTTGTCCGGTTTCAGTCCATGGAATTTTATGGAGCCAATCAAATGACGGAACTGCCCGTTACCTCCATGCCCAACGAGCACATCAACAACCCGAAGGCCACCGGGCATGGGGGTGTCGATTACGCGCTTCTCGACCACTTATTCAAGGCCCGGCTCGACCATGCGCCTGAATATCCGATCACCCTCCGCGACGGCCTCCGCATGACCCTTCCCGGAATCTACGCCGCCAAATCGGCGCAACTCGGCGGGCAGAAACTCACGATCCATTATCCGTGGGAAGATGAATTCGCCGCCGATATTAAATTTATCGACAAGGCATGATCAACAATGGCTGAGCACAAAAAAATATTTTCCCTCACCCGGCTCCAGGAGATTACTTATACCCTGAACCGGTTCGAGAAAAACGCCTCTTATTCGGAGTTCGAAGCCTCGACGCGTTACTGCATGAACGAGCTCGAAAAAGCCGGATTTTCCGACATCGAACGCCTCGTCCATGAAGCGGACGGCAAAACCTCGGCCTTTGACAACATCATGCCGCAGGCATGGGATCTTACGGGGCGTTCGTTTCTCCAGATTATCGGGGGCGATATGCTGGCGGATACAGCGGAAGATCCGATCGCCGCGACGATCTGGAGCGCGCCGACGCCCGAGGGAGGTGTCACTTGCGAAATCATCGATTATAGCTCCATTGACTCGGATAATCCGGATGTCCGCGGGAAGTGGGTATTTCTGGCTTCCGAGGGGGAATTCGGGGAGGTTTACCGTCAGCTCGCGGAGGCGGGCGCGGCGGGAATTGCCGCGACTTCTTATCGTGCGATCGGTACCGCGCCGGACAAGAGTTTCTGGTATAACGGCCAGGGCTATACCGGGTGGTATCACGCCGCCGGCGAGATGCTCTTGCCGTTTTTTTCCCTCTCCCCGATCCGGGGTATTAAGCTGGCCGAAGAACTCAGGAAAGGAAAGGTCATCGTTCACGCGGAAATGAACACCCGTATCTACGATGGAAAAATCTACACGGTAACGGCGCGCATTCCCGGCGAAAGCCAAGAGGAAATCGCGCTTTTCGCTCACATGTACGAGCCGTTTCCGGTGGACGATGCAATCGGAGTCGCGACGGCCTGTGAACTCGGCCGGATTCTCAAAAAACGCGGCGTTCCCCTACGGAAATCCCTGCGGGTGGTTTTCTCCATGGAACTCTATGGATATTCCGCCTTTCTCGCCGACCCGGAACGCCGGAAAAATATCCTCACCGCCCTGAATCTTGATTCTTTCGCAAGATTTCAGAGACAGCCGAAACTTCTTCTGCGCCTCACGCCACAGTCGAATCCTTTTTTCACGGACTGGTTCCTTGTTGACTTTTTACGCAAGGAACTGCCGGATATTCCGCTCGTTGAACAGTGGGGTTCGCTTTCGGATGATACCTTTGCGGGGGATCCGGCCATAGGCATCCCGACCAACTGGCTTTTCAGCGTTTCTTCCGCCGAATATCATCACAGCTCAGCGATCTTCTTTCAACCGGACTGGGAGCTCGCGGCGAAAGTTCTTCCGGTTCTCGCCGGCGCTCTCGAAACGCTTCTTTCCGCCACGGCTCTGCCGGATTATTCGGCTCGAGTCTGTCAGGAATTTCAGATCCACGCGGAAGAAACGCTCCGTGATGATTCGCTCCCGCCTTTCACCAGGAAAATATATCTGCGTGCTTTCTTCAATCTTGCCTTCGGGCGTCTGCGCTCCGTAATACGCTTTGGATTCGCTCCGCAGAGCACCGAAAAGCTTGAAAATATTTTTGAATTGTATTCGGCAAAAATCGAAACGGAAACGCAGAACTTCACGCCGGCTGAATGCTGCGCGGCAAGCATGATCGTGACACGCCTCACTGCCTATGCGCCGATGTCCCTGGCGCAAGTTCCTCTTTCCGAACGGAGATCATGCTGGCTGGACAGCTTTAAACCACTTTTCGCACTGTGCGACGGACACAGAAACCTCCTCGAATGCATCCGGATGCTCGATGCGGAATCCGGTAAAAAAACTTCGCCGGAAGATATCCTGTTCATCATCGATACCCTCCGCTATCTCGAAAAATACGAATACGTGAAACTCTTATGAGGAATACGATGATCATCAACTCTATTCCCCAAGGCTCGGTATTGATCGTTCATGCTTCCTTTTCCCCCTGCCGCAAAGAAAATCTGACTCCGCGGCAAGTCCTGTCCATACTGCTGGACCGGCTCGGCCCGGACGGTACGCTCATACTGCCGACTTTCAGTTACAATTACAGCGGAATCTGGAATGTAGAGCCCTATGACCGGAATCGGACTCCAGGGCTCGGAAACGGCATTCTTTCCGAAACCTTCCGTCAGATGCCGGGAGTGATCCGGAGCGGAAACCCCACCTATTCGGTTGCCGCTTGCGGGAAGTATGCGTATGAGCTTACGGATGGCGCGGATGACGCGGCGGGGCTTGGGCATGGTTCCAGTTTCGGCAAAGCGATGGAGCTGGGGGCGAAAATACTGCTGTTGAATGTGGGAAACAACCGCAATTCCATGCTTCACTACGTGGAGGCCGTTTCCAATTTGCCTTACAACGATATTCCTTTTCGCCAATGTTGGGGCAAAACAGCTCTTACTGTAAATGGCGAGATGAAACTCAAGGAGGAATTTCCCGCCTGCAGCGAGGTGTTTTCGCAATTCGACGAGCCATTGGTTCAAGCGGGAATCGCAGAACAAAAAGACCATAGTTTTTTGCTCGACGCGCAAAAAATGAGAGATTTTGTCCTGCATGAAATTACCTTGCGGCCGGATATCATGCTGTGCAATGACTTCACCTGCGAACCCTGTAATCTGCGTCGAAAACGTTTGCGCGAAACAGGGTTGATTTGATTACATTTCAATAATGATTTCGAGGCCTTCGCCCTTGCGCAACGCCTCGATTCCTTCTCCGATCCGATCCAGCGGAAGTTTGTGCGTGATCATCGGTTCGAGATCGAGAATGCCTTTTTCGAGGATTTTGACGGCTTGCGGAAAGGTCCCGCGCGAAATCCAGGAACCGAGAATGGAGAGCTCTTTCAAGACGATCTGATGCTGAATGACCGCCGGTGTGGCCCGGGTGTTGAAACCGAAAAGCAGAATACGCCCGGCATTGCGGACGGCTTCGATCGCCGCGGGCAGTTGCGAACCGACAACGTCGAGCACCGCATCCGCGCCATAACCCGTTATCTTCCGGACGAATTCGGTGAGGTCCTGTTCCAGCGGATTGACGACCCAATGCGCCCCCGCGTGCCTGGCAGCTTCGCGACGCAATGCGCTCGGCTCCGAAACGATAATCGGGGCGACGCCGGACGCTTTCAACATCTGAATGTACAAGAGGGCGAGAGGGCCCGCGCCGATCACACAGACATTTTCGCCCGGTTGCATGGCCAGCCGCCGACATCCGCTGACCACGCAGGCCAGGGGTTCGGCGAAAACGGCGATATCGGTAGGGACTTCCGCCGAAATTTCATGGGCGACCGGTTCGATGATTTTGACATATTCGGCGAAACCGCCGTTGACCGTAACCCCGAGGGAGCGCTGATTGCTGCAATGATTGGTGAATCCGCGGAGACAGTAATCGCAGATTCCGCAGTAGTCGTTGGGCTCGGCGACCACCCGGCTGCCGACGCGGATATGCCTGACGCCGGCGCCGGCTTCGACCACCGTGCCGGTCAGTTCATGTCCCAGAATGGTTCCCGGCGGTACATTGAAACCGGCGGGGGGAATCGCCAGAATATGAACATCGGTACCGCAGATGCTACAGGCGTCCACCTTGATGATTAATTCATTTGCCTGGGTGATTTTCGGCGCATCGACTTCTTCCACGACCAATTTTCCGTTACCATGAAAAACAGCGGCTTTCATTTTCCCATTCATCCTTATGTTTTGTTTATTTTTTCGTTTTTCCGTCACAGGGGTATTGATCTGAGGTAAGATAGGCAAATTCGACCCCCCGCAGTTCATACCTTGTCGACGCTACCCGATCCCGGAATACATCGTACGGCCCTACATTGCCGGCGACAAAAAGCATATTGCTGATTCTGCCGTTTGAATGAAATCCTCCCGGATATCCATTGCTGTAAGTTGTTGTACAATGCGACCAATGGAGAACTGAAGGAGTTTTGACGGAGCTTGGCTTGAACATGGCGCCCTCCGGATCAGTTTGAAAAGAGTAAGTCGTACTGGTAGCATGCCAGGGCTGCCCCGAATAGGCAAGATTCCCGCAAGTCGGATAATTGGCGAAAGCATTGGAATAACCACTCCATGAGGAGTCATTTACCGAAAATATGGCTTGCGCGGAAGCGCATAATAATACTCTGTATTCACTGCGGGCAGTGTCATAACCTCCCACTGCACTCCAATTCGCAATTCCAAGATTTTCCTTTGCATAAGCTCCAATATAATTTCCGTATTTGCGGAAACTGTTATAAGCGGCTCCAAATGCCCAGCCGTCACTGACGGACTCATACGACATATGATGATAATACAGTTGTTTCAGGTTGTTCACGCATGAAATGGCTCTGGCTTTGCTGCGTACTCTGCTCAACGCGGGCAGAAGCAGTGTCGCAAGGATTGCGATAATTACAATTACGACCAGGAGTTCAATAAGTGTGAAAAAGCGGTGAACTTTGCACGAAAGCATACTTCCTCCTTTGCTGTATTCTGTAAATTTTTTCATTATATATTATATCCGGAAAAAGAGAAATAAACAAGAGATTTTTACTTCGAAAAAATCGCAATTTTCTTTGTTCTTGTTCCATTAGAGGGGGCTCTCGGAAAATCGATGCAAGGACGAAAAGGACAGCTTTCAGCTTGAAAAAAAATCTTTTTTCTCTGGCAAATGTATTTTTGAGTGCTAACTTTAAATAGGAGATCGATCATGAAAAGAACATTCCGGAAAATGCTCACGTCGCGGAAAGGGGTCAGCGAGTATCTTTATTGGACTTTCTCCGGTCCATGGGAATCTCTGCTGCCGGAAGGCGTCCTGTGTCCGCATTTCTTTGCGGAAAATACATTTTTCCGTCCGGCACAATTGGTATCTTCTGCGAAAAATTCGCCGGATTGGATTCTATGGTTTGTGCGTCGCGGTTCGCTGCGGTTCGCTTCGGGCAAACAGGAGTACGAGCTCCGTCCGGGGATGCTGGCGCTTTCCGTGCCGAATGAGGATACAAAGCAGCAGGAAGCGCTGGAGGTCGGGACCTTGATTTATACGATCGGAATCTTCACGAGCATGCGGACGGATGAACTTTTTTCGATGGTTTTTCCAGGCAACCGCACCATCTTTTCCCCGAAAGATTCAGCGCCGTTTTTCCGTTCCTTCGAGATGATCCGTTCGTCCCTTGAACAAAATGCGCCGGAAGCGATGTCGCGAATTTGCGCGGAGGTGGAATTTCTGCTGTTGGAGCTCCATCGGCAGTGTTCCGGCAAGATGAGTGTGGACCCGCTGAAACGCCTGATCCACCATATCGAGGTCTCGCCGGGCGAGGAGTATTCGGTCACTTCACTGGCACATATGTGCGGAATGAGCCGGCAGACGTTCATCCGGCGTTTCGCGGTGGAGACAGGGGAGACTCCCATGCGTTTCGTCCGGAAGTGCCGTCTTAAAATGGCATACTGGCTTTTGGAACAGCCGGAATGCCAGCTTGGTTCCGTCGCGGCCCGGACGGGCTGGAAGGACGTAAATCACTTTATTACGGCGTTCCGGCGCTGCTATGGCATTTCGCCGGGACGTTACCATCAACAGGCGCTTCTCGCACGGGAGGAGAAAACCATGCATACGAAGCAGATGTAAGAAAAACCCCGTCAAATTGTTTGACGGGGTTTTTGCGTAATGTCGAATGATTATTTCTTGATGGAAGCGATCAGTTCGCGCCAGGTGCCCAGGAGCTTGGCGGAACCTTGTTTTTCCATGGGATTGGAACGGGGAGTGGTTTCGTAACCGCCGCGTCCGTAATTCCATACGTTGGGGATGTAACCGCCGCCGCATTTGAGATTGCCGGTGCCGTTACTGTGGGTAATCACCATGGCGGCGCTGTAATCACGGAGAATTTCTTTGCGCAGAGTCATTCCGATTTCCACGAAAGGTTCGCTCGGCAGAGAGGCCATGGCGACTTCGCCGAAAATGATCCCGGTGAGATTGCAGGTCAGCAGCTCGGTCTGATTGCGCATATCCAGCAGTTTGGAGGCGAAATATTTCAGGGCGAACGGGGTCTGGCGGGCGAGGTCTTCCGAGGTCAAATCGCATCCGGAAACATCTTTTACCTTGATTTCCGGATATTTATCCATAATGGCCTGGGCGGCGTCGACTTCATCTTTGGTCAATTCGCGCGGTTTGACCTGGAAGGTCTTGCCGACGGTGAGCAAATTCGCATCGAACGGTTTCAGGTCAGGGAGGGCCTTGATGATGGTTTCGGTATAGCCTTTGCCGATTCTTTCCGCTTCGGAATATTGGGTCTGGGGCATATCGGTCGAAACGTCGAAATGGTTGATGTTGCCGGCCGCGCCGATCAACGGCATGACCATGCTGCCTTCGCCGAGTTCCTGCTGGACCAAACGGGTGGTGAAACCGGCCCAGTCGCCGGAAACATCGTTGCCGCCGATGGTGTCGGTATGGTTGACGATATTGGCGCACAGGAACTTGATTTTGCCGTTCTGCCGGATCGCCATCATCGGAATTTCGGGGTCGATATCGCCTTCGGAAGTACGGATGTTCGGGTTAAGTTTACCGGGATTGGTGACTACCGAGCCGTCTTTCATCCAATAACGGCGGTTGAAAAGGAAGCGGGCGTCTTTGGTGGTGGTGCATTCAAGGGTACCGGGAGCCAGATTGGCCATAGCTTCTTTGACCGCTTCCACCGTTTTGGCGGCGACGAAGCCTATATAGGCGGGATCGGAGCCGTCGCGGGACGGCCGCACTTCGGGGCCGGTATGGGTGTGGGTGGCGGTCATGATCATATTGTCGGATTTGATATCGGTCAGGCCGGCATCGGCGAAAGCTTTGACGATGGCGGTGTACAGATCGTAGGAAACCGTGACCAGGTCGAACTGGATCAAAAATGCTTTCCTGCCGTTTTGTTCAAAAGCCACTGCGCGGACTTCCAGGTCGTCGAGAACCTTTTCCCACATCCGGATGTTGAAATAACCTGCCAGGGTGATAGGAATTTGAGGGTTGATGTTGCGACGCCCGAGACCAAAATTCAAGCTGTTCATTTTTTAACTTCCTCTGTTGGGTTTGAAGTAACATTTTCAGTTGTTTGAGCCGTGGCGGCCTGATGGCAACGGTACTGGTATATACCGCCGGCCAGCAGGATGACAAACAGAATAATCAGCAGAATGTACAAACGACGGTGCTGATTGACACGGGAATTTTTCTTGACTCCCATGGTGGTCGTGTCCAGACGGATGAATTCAACCGGCTGAGGGTAAGCGGGATAATACGAGAAGAAGCGCCCGGCGAAACTGTCCAGTTTCATGCGCAGGTTGACTGCCCAACCGGCTGCTTCGAAAAACATGCTGAAATTGCGTTTATACAACTTATAGAGCGAATAAATCATCAGCGGGGTCATGAGGATGACCACCACCAGTACGAAATAATAGAGCAAGTTCATGGCGGGCATCCGGCTCAACTGCTTGAACACGTAGGTAATGCCGCTGAAAAGAGCGGCGAAGCCCACACCGCCGGCCAGGAGGAACATCGAACCGTTCATCATGCCGCCGCTTTTCTGGGGGACCGGCTTGCCGACTTTTTCCAGCGAACTGGTGAAATCGTTGGCGATGGCGTCGGCCGAAGTGAATTTGGCCAGTTTGTCCGAAATGAGGCCGGTGATTTTGACAAACGGCAGAGTCAGCGATTGCCAGAAGCAGATCGGGCCCTGGAGAATGTCCTCGATGACGATATCCCACAAGCTGCCGTCCCAATCCACAAACAAACCGGCTTTGCCCGGATAGAAAACCATGTTGGAACCGGCGGTAACCGCCACCGCGATTTTCTGATTGCTGGTAATGCCCTGTTTGGTGCGCCGGGCATTCATATACATGATGAACAAATTGGAATTGGCCGCCAGCTTTTTGTGGGCGGCGACATCGTTGATCCTGATACACAGGTCGAAATGCTTGCCATCCATGATCAGCGAGCCGGCCTGGAGCAGCGACAGCCGTGCCGGATTGAACAGTTCGAACAGCGAGATATAGCCGCGGACAAAACGGAAATAATATTGTTTGAACAAAATCAGTTTTTCCACGGTATTGACCTTGGCGATATCGGCCATGATTGAGCTGTCCTGGGTAATCAGCTTGCGGAGAAACTCAATGGCTTCGAGGTTGGCGATATCGGCTTTCAGGCGGTCGGTGCCGAGCTTTTCGGCGGAGTTGCCGTTTTTGCTTTTCAGATAATTTTCATATCCGGCGAATTTTGCTTTGATTTCGCCCCAGTTTTCCTGGGTAATGCTCTCAAGTCCGAAGATTTCGGCGAGCTTGCTCAAGTCGCCGCGATAGGCCGGATTCAGATTCTCGTCGATGAATAGGCGGCCTTCGGGGTTGGGCGGCGCCAGCGGGGCTTCGCTGATGGCTTTGTTGACCGCGTCGGGGTTGTGAATGTCAATGGCCGACATGGCGTCGGGATTTTCCATAAAACGCTTGGCGTTGGTCATGTCGATCCGCACCAGTTTGCAGAAAGAGAAAAATTCATCGACCTTGGCGGTGACATTGCGGTAAAACGCATACGCGGGGGGCATGTCGACCCCGGGCATCAAAGTGGTATAGGTATCGGCCTGGGCCCATTCGAGATAAGCGTTGGCGTCGGCAATGAATTTATCGAGCAGCGCGCCGGTGATTCCTTTCACGCCCTTGTCGTTGTCGGGACCGTCATAGACGGTCAAAATATCCGTAAAAAGCTGTTCCGCCAGGCTGCCGGCCACGGCGTCGCGGGTGATAATGCCGTCGCCTTTCAGGAATCCGGCTGAGAGGGCTTTGATGGTGTCGCGGGTCTCGGTCAGGGTAACTATACCGTCATCAAGCATGGCGGCGACCAATTGTTTGCGCAAAGTTTCGCCTATCTCAATGCCTTCCGGCGTGTCGGTACGGAGTTGTTCCGGAGTAATGGCCGCTTTTTCATCGGCCAGGACCGAGAGGTTGACCAGCGATTTATCCAGCCAGTAAAACGCCTGTTTGATATCGTCCACCCGCACCGAGGTGCTGCCGGTGGAATCGAGGTACTTGTAAAAACGCGGATCGCCGTTAAAGGTGGTGATCGGAACCGAGAGCAAGGCCCAGAAGGCATCGTCGCTGGCCATTACTGTCCGCAAATCCTCGGGCGTCTGTAATTGGTATTGATATGAACCGCAGAGCTTTTGGAATTTGGTGACTTTATTTATCGTTTTTTCCGGCATTTATTTTTTCTCTCCTTCAAGCCATCAGGGCCGCATTTTGTTTGATCAGGTCGATCAGGACGAGGGCGGTCATGGCTTCAACCACCGGTACGATCCGGGGACAGAGACAGGGATCGTGGCGGCCATGGGTTTCGCAAACGGCCGCGTCGCCGTGGATATCGATGGTGCGCTGTTTGCGGACGATCGAACTGGTCGGCTTGACCGCCGCCCGAAACATGATTTCCGCGCCGTTGGATATCCCGCCGAGAATTCCTCCGGCGTTATTGGTCACGAATCCGTCGTGCATGATCGGATCGTTGTGTTGGGTGCCGTACATTTTTGCCGCTTCGAAACCGCGGCCGAATTCAATGCCTTTGATGCCGCCGATGGAAACAATCGCCTTGGCCAGCTCGGCGTCAAGTTTGTCGAAAACCGGCTCGCCGATCCCGGCCGGTACGCCGGAAACATGGCACGCGACGATCCCGCCGACGCTTTCGCCGACTTTCTCGACTTTTTCGATCAACTGACACATGGCTTGAGCTACTTTGGGATCGGCGGCCCGGGCCGGGTTCTGCTCGATGAATTCATAATTCACCGCCTGTCCGGCGATCTCTCCGACCTGGGAGGTGAAAGCGGTGATGCGGATACCGTATTTCACGAGCAGCAACTTCCTGGCAATGGCGCCGGCGGCTACCCGCCCGATGGTTTCGCGTCCGGAGGACCTGCCGCCACCGCGATAATCGCGCAATCCGTATTTTTTAAAGTATGTATAATCAGCATGACCCGGCCTGAAAAGGTCTTGGATATTGCTGTAATCATGCGATCTCTGGTCTTGGTTGAGCACCAGCATCATGATTGGGGTACCGGTGGTCTTGCCCTCGAAAACTCCGGACATGATCTGGACGAGGTCTTTTTCGTCGCGGGGGGTCGTGATATTCGACTGGCCGGGGCGGCGGCGGTTGAGTTCAAGCTGAATATCCGCTTCGGATAAATCAATACCGGGAGTTACTCCATCCACCACCACGCCGACCGCCGGGCCGTGCGATTCCCCAAAAGTACTGACTGTAAAAAATTTACCGTAAATGCTTCCACTCATTAATCTTTATCCTTTTCAATTTTTGCGGCGATTTCAGCCAACTCCAGTCCGAAAGGCTCCAGCACCTGGTCGGCAATCTCCTCATATATCGCTTCGCGTTTGCGAAAAACCTCCAAAAAACTTTCAAACGGCCTGTTCGGGTCAATATAAGGCGGCAAGCCGTTTTTTTCGATCCTCCGGAAAATTTCTTCTGGTTCCACCTTCAGGTAAATAATTCTACCCAGTTCTTTCAAGCTGTCATGGAGCTGTGGTTGCAGCGGTAAACCGCCCCCCAGCGCCAGAACCCGTGATTTCCCCAACCGGACCGCCAGCAATTCTTCAATGACCGTCGCTTCCAGTTCACGGAAAAATTGCTCGCCGTGCTTCCGGAAGATTTCCCGGCAATTCAACTTTTCGCCGTAACACCGGTAGTAATACTTTTCCAGCAGTTCATCGGTATCGGCAAACGGGCAGGACCAGTAAGCGGACAATTGCTTGCCCAGCGTGGTCTTGCCGCAATGCTTCATCCCGGTCAGGACTATTTTCATAGGATTGAATCCGGTCTCAAAATCTGGGTACCGATACCTTTGTCGGTGAAAATTTCCAGCAACAATGAATGTCTTACCCGTCCGTCGATCATGTGGACTTTGTTGGAACCGGCTTCCAGCGCCCGGATACTGCTCTGGATTTTCGGGATCATACCGCCGCTGATGATTTTGTCTTTGATCATGCCGGCGACTTCATTGGTCCAGATGGTGGAAATCAAGCTGCTTTCATCCGTTTGATCGCGCAAAATGCCGGGAACGTCACTCAGGAAAACCAGCTTGCGGGCTTTGAGTTTTTCCGCGACTCTGGCGGCGGCGGTGTCGGCGTTGATGTTGTAAATTTTGCCGTCAATGCCACGGGCCAGCGGCGTCAGGATCGGAATACAGCGCCCCTTCAGGGCTTCGGATAATTTGTAGCTGTCCACTTCGGTGACGTCGCCGACGAAACCGATGTCGATTTTTTCGCCGGTATCTTTGTCGGCGGAGTAAATCTTTTCGGCGGTCAGGACGCTGCGGCCGGAAATTGCCACCGGGTTGCCGCCGGCTTCCGCTGCCGCGTCGACCAACGATTTATTGGTGACGTTGTGAAGGACGTCGTCCACGACCTTGATGGTGGCCTCGTCGGTCACCCGCAAACCGTTGATGAATTTAGTCGGGATGTTCTGGCGGGTCAGTTCCGCGGTGATGGCTTTGCCGCCGCCGTGTACGACGATCGGTTTCATGCCGATGCACTCCATCAGTACGATGTCGCGCATGGTGCTTTTGACCAGTTCGGGGTCTTCCATGGCGCTGCCGCCGAATTTTACCACCACAATTTCATTGCGGAATTTTTGAATATAGGGGAGGGCTTCCACCAGTACAGCGGATTTCGCGATTAAATCATCCATAACGCTCATAGTCATATCCTCAGGGTAATTTTTTATTGATAAAAAAAAGATACTGTCTATATGCATAATTTTCAAGGTGTATTGGTAAATTTAACGCGAAAAAATCACCTCAAATCATTATTACTGGAAAAATTCCACAAATTGATATTTTTTTCGAATGGATACCCGGCGCTACCGAAAAAGTCGGATTTGAATTTGTCATTTATTGCGGTTATATTTTCTCATTGTTCCACCCAAGGAGGCATTATGAGATTCAAAGAAACGATTGTCGTGCTGTTGCTGGGAGTAATATTATCCGGTTGTGGAGGGGGATCGCGTCCAGCGTATTCATGTGAGGATTATTACCCGGAATTACCGGACAATGATTATTGCTTCCGGAAAATTGCGGAATACAACGAATATGTCAATAATCCGCGCAACGAAGAAGAAATGTATGGTGAATCGGATGGAATTCCAGTTCGTGTCAGAGGCATAATTCCTCCGTTCAGTCCGGAAGGATATCTCGGGATATTGTTGGGACGCTATGCGATTGAACGCTATCTGGTTTATATGCCCCTGGAGCAAGGCGGAATGCTGCTGAATCTGCAAAAAATGCCGGATTGCCTGGTGTATGTTTCCATGAATCCGCAAATCATTGGAGTGGAAGACTATTTCAATTGTCACGATGATACGCATTTGCGAGTCATGATTTTCTACTATCGGACAAGCGACCGGGAAAAGTTTCAGGTTTGGTTGCGGGAAAATATTCCGGTGGAGAAACTTCCTCGTTGGAAAAAGGGAGATCTACTGTAGTATTGATATTGCCGAAAAGTCCGACCGGTCTGCCCCGTCGGACGCGTCTGAGTGATCGGATTTTTCTTCAAGCTTTTTCTGCTTTGTTTATAAAAGAGGTAGACAAAAATCATATTTGGATGTACATTTAATCATACAAATAAACGTGGAGTAAAAAATGCGAAACCAGCGCGGAGCGACAATTTTGGAATCTTTCCTGGTATTCCTGTTTTTGTCCCTGGTATTCCTGGGCATGTTTCAGGTTTATATGCTGGCGATTACCAACATGGTCACCAATTACGCCGCCTACTACGCCGCCAAATCCTGGGCGCTCGGTTATAATATCACTACCACTTGGCGGGCGGCGCGGGTGGCGGCGATGTCGGTCAGCGGCAAGGATATTTCAAGTCGTCCGCTGGGCGAGGACGATAATCTTCAACGTGGTGCCGAAGAGCGGGCCAAAGATTATATGATGTATGATCGTTATGGGGCATTCGGGGTTAACTATCAGTATTGGCTGGACCAGCGTCTGGAGGTCCCCGGAATGACGACTGATAATAAAGTGGCTCCAACATATCTGCATATCGGTTTCCTTTCCGGTACCGAGAAGGTCATGGGGACGGTGGAGGTACGCAATTTACAATTGAACCGGTTGTTGGAGAAGTTTGAGTTCAATGTCAGTAATACAGTGGATATGATTAATTATTCGACCAATTATCTGGTCGGCGACGGATATCATGTGGTGGTGAAGGATGATGATTAATCAGGAAAAAGGACAGGTTTTACTGGTCAGTGTGGTCATCATGGTCATCCTGGCCCTGATGGCTCTTTTCATGTTCGACCTCCAGACGACGATCCGGGGCAAGATCAAAGTTGAGACGGCCGAGCAGTCCGCGGCCTTGGCCGCCGCCGAGTGGCAGCGCAAAAGTTTAAATCTGATCGGCGAATTGAATCTGGTCAAAGCCAGTGAATTGATGCTGACGGATTTTACCGACGATCCCGAGCATGATCAGACTCAGAAATTCAATGCAACTTTCAATCAAATCAGGATAGCCTGCCGGGCCATGACTGAAATGCAGTCGCGGCTCAGTTTCGTTGGTCCGCTGATTGCTTTCGGAGCCGCCCAGCAGGCCGGTAAATACAACGGCGTCAGCATTTTCGACGTTTACAAGACACAGGAAAAAAGCTCGTTCGGCGATGACGAGGAAGAATATCAGCAGGAGTATCTCGAAGACGGCAATAAAAAGCCGATTTATGATGAAATCCGCAATTACCGCCGTTCGCTTGAACAGAGTTATCGTTATTTGAACTATGAATATTGCCATTATTACGCCTGGCGGGAGCCCTACAAGGCATTGCTGGACGATATTCGCAACCGCGGCCTGGCGGTTCGGGGCAGCGGAGTCGGTTACCTGGACTCGGTCGATCCGCTGTGGATGGGTTATGAAAGCTTATATAATACCGTCAACTATATTGCTGAGTATGGGGTGGATAATATCCGCAGTCTGGATTTGAAAGATATGGGAGTTCTGACCATGCCGGATTCGTTTTGGGATGGGCCGTGGTGGCAGGTCAAAGTCAATTTCAGCGGATTTAAGGAACAGAGCGAAATCTACAGCCTCAATATCAGTTTTTCGTCGTCAACTCCCGATGAAGGGGAAATGAACTGGCTGATGGATCTGTTTGCCGGTTCGGACCTGGAGATGCTGCAGAGCGACTTGCTGCCGGCGGTGACCTGGTGTACTTTTGCCTCCAGCTGGGATCTCAACAAGACTATAATAAATGAAAAATGGTATGATGAATCATATCTCCGCGAAAAGGTCAAACCGTCATTTCAATACGAAGGCGCCTTGGCGGCGGCTACTACCTATGAACGAATTTCCACCTTGAACAATTACCAGATATCGATGGGCAGCGTCAAAGATCCGGACGAGGGACATGCAAAAAGCCTCCTGAAGCGTGGTACCCAAAACCGCGCCATCGTCAGTAAGCGCTCGGCGTCGCGGTTCCGAATCGGTACTGATTATGCTTTCGGCGATTCGGCGGGGGCGGTGGCCAAAGTCGTCGGCAGCCTCGACGATGATACGGTGCCCTATCTCAGTTCGCTGGTGCTGCCGGTCTTCAAAACAGTAACTCTGGTGCCCAGCACCATGTTCAATTATACGCCTTTTCGTTCGCGCTACAGCAATCTCGAACGTTTTTTGGTCTGGGTCAAAGATCTTGACACACTCGTGCCGCCTACCATGAAAGTCAAAGACGAGGACGGCAATATCAGTGTGATTTCAACTTCGCCGCCGAATGGTACCGACGACTTTTACAACGCCCTGGTTTATCTGAATCAGCGTGATTTCCGTTACAGTATCTATAACCCGCATTATAACCGCGGGGGAAGCGTGTTTGAGGAGTTTTTCCTGGAAGAATACAAATTTATTCCCGGCGGCAGCCTTCTGTCCGGACTGCAGCGGCAGAAGTATTCCGGGCCCTATTCGCATGCCAACTCCACCGGGGCCGGATGGTTGCAGCAGGCGTATATCGGGCCCAATCCGCTCGAAACTTACCGTGAAAACCAGTATCAGAAATATTACCGGGACAATAATAGTAAAGGATGGTTTGCCTTGAAATTCAACGAAACCGATCAATTTTATACGAACAATGAAGAGTTTTACCGTTACCGGAGAGTCCGGAACTCCTCCAGCGGTTATCATTATGGTGAGAATACGGGACCGTCGCGCTTATGAAGTACCAAATCAACAATCATGGACAGGCCATTCTGGAAATGTGTATCGGCTTGATCGGCATGCTCAGTGTGATCATGGCAATCATGTTTATTTCCAGCGTCAGTATTGCCAACATCAAGACCCTGTTCAGCAGCCGTACCAATGCCGAGAGCAATATCCTGCATGCGGATGCCGACAGCTTTACTGCCCGCAGTGATATTTACGCCTGGCATTATGACCAGGAGAGTATTCCTTTTACCCCCAGGGACCGGGTCTCGTACTATACGATCAACGGACTACAGGATGTTAACGACGCAATCAGTTCGGCGGGGTACTCCCAGGCGGAAACCCAGGGTTACGAGTTCAAGTCGCTGCGGGATATCGAGATGCGCAGTCAACGTTCATACAGTACGGAAATGATGCTGTTTTACATGGATTCGTATGCCACCGCCGCCAACCTGGTGGTCGGAAACCCGGATTCATTCAGCAATCTTTATATTCACCGGAACAGTAGTGCAGAAGAACGCGAGAATCTCGCCAAAGCGATTTCAAACTGGCTGGGAGTGGATGTCAACAGTTTCAAGGCATCGTTACAGAGAAGCAATCAGGTCTTTCTGCCCAAATTAAGCAGCACCTATGAATATAGCAACAACGTTATTACCGGTGATTAACAGACGTGATCCGCGAACGCGGTAAAGTTGTCGCCCTTGAAATCCCAGCTTTCGTCCCGCGGATTGCCGAATCCCCAGCCTGCCAGCGCCCGTTTCATTCCGGCGCGCCTTCCGGCTTCGAGGTCGGTGAAATGATCGCCCACCATCCAGCACCCGGCCGGATCGGCCCGCAGTTCTTTGGCGATATGGAGCAGGGCGTCGGGGGACGGCTTATGCGGGAAACCCGCGCCGGACCCGATGATCATTTTGAAATATTTGGTTATGTCGAAATAATTCAGCAGAGTGGCAATGGCTTCATCATGCTTGTTGGTGACGATTCCCAGCGGAATCCCCGCGGCGGTCAGCCGTTCCAGGCCCTCTTTCACGCCCGGATACAACACAGTCTGGTCGGTCAGATGCTCGCTGTAGTTCTGTTTGTACTCCGGCAACAGAGCGTCGATATCGGGATTGGCTATATCGCGAAATGATCTTTCCAGCAGTTTCCGCGGGCCTTCGCCGACAAATACGGTTACGTCGGCCAGGGGGAGGGGGGCGAGACCATGGGCCGCCCGGGTCAGGTTTACCGCCGATGCGAGATCTTTCACCGAGTCGATCAGGGTGCCGTCAAGGTCGAAAATAATGCATGTCATGGCTCAGCGGTCCTGCTCGGTAGCGTAGTAATACTTGTTGTAGAAGTCGTTGCCCCAGCCGATCAGCTTGTCGTCTTTGAATACCAGCGGCATGCACTCGTCGAGGGTCGGCATGCCGTCATACCAGAGCGGGTTGATATAATAAAACCAGATGTCGGGACGGCAGTATGTTTCGTTGCGGATCGGTTCGCCCATGGTTTCCAGGACCTGAGCCTTGGTCATGCCGATACGCAGATTGGCGGATTTTCTCAGGTTCTCGCGCGCTTCACCATATGCGAAAGTGCTACATCCGCTGAACATCAAAGCCATCCCGCAGACGGCCACCACACACAAAAGATTTTTCCACATAATGCTTTCCAGTCTGAATATTTTACCATTAATATACCATGCATAGAAAAAAATGAAAGCATGATTTACGAAATTTTATCTTGAGGCTTTTCCATGTAGAGGGCAAAAGTCTTGATAATCTGCGGAAGCAGAGCAATCGTGGCGATCGCCACTAAAGTCAATCCAATGTACAGTCGGTCGGGAGTGGTATTCCCCCACGGGACCAGCCAGAGCGCAAAACGGAAATCATAGAAATATGAGAAAACAGTTAAAATGTGGGTTATGGCGATGACCGAGGCCAGGGCGGTCGCGTATTGTAGCTTCAGATAAACGCGCAGCAAAATAACGGTTTCGGCATAAAAGGCGAAAAATATCAGAACCAGGATCAGGTTAAAGTCCGATTTCAGTACCGCGACGCCGATTCCGCAAAGTAACGCTCCCAACAGCAAGCTCGATATCACTCCGCTCGAGATGAATATGTTCAGAAAGCGCAATATCGGGTTTCGCGGTGAATCGAGTTGCATCCGGAAGGTCGGGTCAAGCCTTTCCGCCGCTCCGAAAAGCATAGTGGCCGCTCCGGTGATCAGCATCCAGAAGCCCCACATTCCGAATAATTCCCGGTCTGTCCAGCCAAGAATCAACAGCAGCAGACTGATTCCGACCAGAGCGCTTTTCAAGGGCCTGGCGATATTCAGGACATAAGGCGTGGTGGTGGCTACAGCCGATAGAAAGATCAAGGCGGTGAAAGCCCACATGAGAATGCAGTAATCCGCTTTGCCGCTGCTGAGGACGAATGACAAGGGACTGCTGCCGACGATTATATATAGCATAGCCCAAACCTGAGGATATTTTTTCTTGACGTCTTTGATCGGGCTGCTGAAGCCGAACACCATGGCCTGGACAACCATGGTCAGCCAGGAGAGAAACACCAGGTAATGCGCGATTGTTATGCTTTCCGATGCCAGCAGGATGAACAAAAACGGCGAAGCTGCGAGCAGCAGGTAAAAGCAAAGAAGCCAGCTGCTCATGCTTCGCCCCAAGATGATTTTGAACGGCGAAAACGGCGTGCTGATTGCCGGGTCCATACCCTCGACCCCGGCTTCGCTGTTCCAGCGTGTCGCAGTTATGATCGAGGCCAGAATGACCGAGGATGCGTTCAGCAGATACAGAAAAAAAGCCGCGTTCTCCTTGAAGTCCCTGGATAAGCTGTGACTCAAACTGAATTGATCGGTCGTATAAAATAAAATCATCATCAGGAGTTCAAGCGCGATGATGCAAGCTGTGATCATAATGAACGAACGGTTGCTGAGGTTTTGCCGGACTTCTTTCAGGAAAACCGGATTCAGGGAGTCGCCGGCATTTATTCCGAACATCATTGCACCTCTCCTTTGGTTGACTGCATGAAAATATCTTCCAGGCGGTGTTCATTGCGTTCAAACTGGGTTAGCGGCAGGCCTTTGCGGAAAATTTCGATCATCACCTGCTGTACGCTTTCATCGTCCCGGCCGACTTTTACCGCGGCCTGATTGGCGCTTTGTATTTCCATCGCGACAACTCCCGGAATCGATTTCAGCTCCTCCATGATTTCCTGGACCGGAGCTTTAAATTTCAGGATGACGATATTCTCCGTTTTTTCATCGGCGAAATCTTTGAGTTGCCCGGACCTGACGATTACGCCCTTTTCGATAATCACGACGCCGTCGCAGATATCATTCAACTCAGAAATAATATGCGATGAAACCAGGATGGTTTTGCCTAGTGAATGCAATTTATTCAGCAGGTGGCGCATTTCAATTCTGGCGCGAGGGTCCAACCCGGCGGTAGGTTCGTCCAGCAGCAATACCGGTGGGTCGTTGATCAACATCTGCGCCAGCGTAACCCGCTGTTTCATGCCTTTGGAAAGATCCTTCAATAATTTGTCCCGCAGATCTTTCAACTGGGCCATTTCTTCGAGTTCGGCCAGTCGCTTGAGCCTTTTTTCTCCGGTCAACCCGAAGGCGCGGGCGAAGAAATCCAGGTATTCCCACACTTTGATGTCGGCTTTTTCCGGAAGTGAGTCCGGCATATAACCGACGATCCTCCGGATTTTCTCCGGATAATCAATCGCGCTGATGTCGCCATACAGGACCTGGCCGGAGTCGGGAAGCTCCCGTGCCGCCATAATCCGCATGGCCGTACTTTTACCAGCTCCATTCGGCCCCACAAAGCCGTAAACCGAGCCCTCCGGAACTTCGAAAGATACACTGTCGAGAGCCTGTGTTCTGCCGAATGAACGACATAGATCCACTACTTTTATTCGCATAATCAAATATCCTTGGATACCGTTAAATATAATTCTGAAAACCGCTTGCGCAATCTGGAAACTAAAAATTATTGGAAGTTTCGGAGGATGTGTTTTTCTGGGAAGAGGCCAGCAGCCTGTATTTGTATTCAGTCGGGGTTTGGCCGGTGTAGTTGCGAAATGCGGTCGAGAAATACAGCGAATTCTGAAAACCCAATTCTTCGGCGATCTCCTTGAACGAAAATTGGGCGGTCTCGATTAATTGCTTGGCGCTCTCCATGCGAATGGCGTTCCAATATTTCTGCGGCGATATTTCCAGCCATTGACGGAAAAGACGGCTGAGGGTGGCGCGGCTGGTGCCGAGCTCCTCTGCCAGCTGCGATACGGATGAAACCCGGTTCGGGCTTGATTTCATGTAATTGACCGCGTGGGTTACCAGAGCCGGCATGACCGGCTGTTTTTGTTTGGCGAACTGGTCGGCAATCATGGTCAGAAGTTGATAGCCGAGATTGGAATTTTCTGCGGCATCGGAGCGGCGGGCTCCACGCATCAAGTCGGCAATACGGGTCAGGTTGGCGATGATCACTTGCTGTTTATCCGGTTCCGAAAAGTCCAGGTGGCGGCACTCCGTGAGGCCGAGGGATTCCACCAGCAGCTTTACCGCTCCCCCCGAGACAATCAATTGCAGGTTGCGTCCAAACTTGAGTGAGGTGTTGGACATGACCACATTCTGACCCGGGGTTGTCAAATAAACCTCGCCGGGCTTCAGGATGATTTTCTTATTGTTTTCATAGTAAGCGGTTTCGCCTTCCAATTGGAGCTCGAGGGCGATGCTGGCATAGTTCTCCCGGTAATTCCACCAGGAGGCGCGACGGATGTTTTCGGAATAATAATGCGGCCACAAGGTCAGCGAAAACGGATAAACGTCATACCACTGTTCGAGGCGAAGCCGCTGAACACTGCGAGCATAACCCCGGGAAAAAACATCACGGGAATTCGCTTTCCGTTGGAAAACCGTGCCGGTCTTGATTATCTCCTGCCAGTTCATATCGTCTCCTGTCAAATTTAAATATCACTGCAACAAAATTATATATAATCTGCGAAAATACAAGTGGAAAATAATCGTTTTTCAGATATAATTTAATTATGAACAAGAATTCAACATCAGAATAAGGACGATAGGGATGGATATTAAAGCCCGGTTTTTCACACTCATCGAACTCCTCGTCGTGATCGCGATCATCGTTATTGCTGATCTATGATTTATTTAAGTTATCTTCTTTACCATTAATATGATATCGATATTTTTATTTTGCTTTTGATGAAAATAAAACTCCCTCATTTTCCCGTTCAACACCTATCTTCTTTTATATCCACATTGGAAAATAAGCAAAAATAAGCAAAATAAATTCCTGCGGGGTTTGGCGGTGTGTTATTGGATTTTGCAATAGGATAATCGTTATTTCTCATTGATGTAAAAATTGCTCAAGGTGAATATAATTTGGGCTTGTCCATCCATGAATAGGGAAGTTCCGGAACTTCCCTGTCTGAAAGAATAATTCAGATTGAAATCATGGTCCCCATCGATCATGGTAGACCATGATTTTATATGGAGGATATTGTTTATGGCAAAAGAAAAAAGACGTCGGAAGGGTATGGGAAGGGTATTCAAATCGCAGAACAAGTTTTATTTGCAGTATACGGATGCGGACGGAAAACGCAAAT
>JAVBRM010000231.1:0-14039 GCA_031548025.1 Victivallaceae bacterium
GTAAGCTGGTTCCCCGGGACCGACCACGCCGGGCTGGCCACCGAGCGTAAAGTCGAGCGCGTCATGCTTGAAACTGAAAACATCACCCGCGACTCACTTGGCCGCGAGGCATTTATTGCTCGCGTCTGGGAATGGCGCGGCCAATACGGCGGCACCATCATCCAGCAGCTTCGCCGCCTCGGCACTTCCTGTGACTGGGAGCGCGAACGCTTTACCATGGACGAAGGCCTGAGCTTTGCCGTCCGCAAAGTGTTCGTCGAGCTTTATGAGAAAGGCTACGTTTACCGCGGCCGCCGCATGATCAACTGGTGTCCGCTCTCCAAAACCGCGCTCTCCGACGAAGAAGTGATCTACAAGGAAGTCAACGGTAAATTCTATCACTATAAATACCCGCTGACCGACGGCTCCGGCTTTCTGGTCATCGCCACCACCCGCCCCGAAACCATGTTCGGCGATACCGCGGTGGCGGTGCATCCCGAGGATGAGCGCTACAAGCACCTGATCGGCCAGACCGTCGACCTGCCGCTGACCAATCGCAAGATTCCGATTGTGGCCGACCTGCACGCCGACCCGACCAAGGGAACCGGCGTGGTCAAAATCACTCCGGCGCACGACCCGAACGACTATGAAGTCGGCATGCGCCATGACTTGCCGTTCATCAGCATCATGAACCAGGACGCGAGCCTGAACGCCAACGCCGGCGCCGATTATGAAGGGCTGGAGCGTTTCGAATGCCGCAAGAAAGTCATCGCCGATTTGGAAAAGCTCGGGCTGATGGTCAAAATCGAAGACATCGTTCACGCCGTCGGTTACTCCGAGCGCGGTGACGTGCCGATCGAAACCCTGGTCAGCGAACAGTGGTTCGCCAAAATGGGCGAGCTGGCCAAGCCCGCCGTCCAGGCGGTCAAAGACGGCAAAATCAAATTCTACCCGGAACGCTGGGATAAAACTTATTATCACTGGATGGAAAACATCAAGGACTGGTGCATCAGCCGTCAGGTCTGGTGGGGGCACCGGATTCCGGCCTGGTATCACAACCAAACCGGCGAAATGTACGTGGGTACGGAAGCGCCCGCCGATGCCGAAAACTGGCATCAGGATGACGATGTGCTCGACACCTGGTTCAGCTCCTGGCTCTGGCCTTTCTCGGTCATGGGCTGGCCCGAGCAGACCCCTGAACTGAAATATTTCTATCCGACGGCCGACCTGGTCACCGGACCCGACATCATTTTCTTCTGGGTTGCCAGAATGATTATGGCCGGTTATGAATTCATGGGCGAACTGCCGTTCCGCAGCGTTTATTTCACCAGCATCATCCGCGACGAACTCGGGCGCAAGCTCTCCAAGTCGCTCGGAAACTCGCCCGACCCGATTGATGTGATCGACACTTACGGCGCGGATGCTCTGCGTTTCTCGATCATCTATATCGCTCCGATCGGCGTCGACATCCGTTACAGCAACGAAAAATGCGAAATCGGCCGTAACTTCGCCAACAAGCTCTGGAACATCAGCCGTTTCCGCCGGATGCAAGGTGACGTCACCACGTCGTTCCGCGACCTGAAAGGCATTGATCTGAGCAAGTTGACCACAGACGAGAAATGGATTATCGAAAAGATCCATCGCCTCGCCGTCGACGTCAACACCATGTTGAAAGAATACCGTTTTGACCAGGCCGTCCACCAGATTTATGACGTGGTCTGGGGTGATTTCTGCGACCTCTTTATCGAGGCCGAAAAAGTCAGTCTCCGCGGCGACGAGCAATCCAAATTGCAAGGCATGGCCGTGCTCGACTATGCGATTTACCGGATTCTGCTGCTGCTGCATCCGTTCATGCCGTTCATCACGGAAGAACTGGCGCACCAGATGGGATATCTGGCGGAAAACGAAAGCATCATGATCGACACCTTCCCGACCGAGGCCAATTCGGTCAAAATCGCGGACGCCACCGACGCCATGATGAACACCGTTGCCGGCAAATTCGAACTTGCCAGCGCCGCCCGTAACCTGAAAGCCAATTCCGGCATCCCGATGGGCAAAAAGGTCGATTACTACATCAAAGCGGTCAATGACGCCGCCGCCGAGTTTCTCACCGGCCAGATCGAATCGCTCAAATTCCTGACCAACGCCGAAAGTATCACGGTCGGTCAGGCGGATTACGACGCTTCCAACGGGACCGCGCCCTCCATTCTGTGCGCCATCGGCACGATTTACATGCCGCTGGCCGGACTGATCGATATCGAGGCCGAGTTGAAAAAGCTCAACACTCAGAAATCACAGCTCGAAGGCTGGATCAAGGGTTCGGAAAGCAAACTCTCGAACGAAAAGTTCGTCAGCAACGCCCCGCCGAAGGTCGTCGAGGACGCCAAAGCCCACCTCGCCGAGCTCAAAGAAAAGCTGGTCCGCGTCAAAGAACTGATCGCTTCCATGGCCAACTGATTCACCATATACCCACAGAATTATCACGGGAATACCCCCCGTGGTAGTTCTGTGTTCCACAAAATTTAGCAACGATTTTTTTATCCGGGTATTGACAATGCAGGAAAAGACATTATAATAACTGTATCAAACACAGTATTTGACAGATCAATGATACAGTTAGGAAAAACATGGCTGAAATATTGGACAAAGAAAGCCCGCTGATGCTGCCGCAGCAGCTGAAAGATATTCTGCAACGGCGGATTGAACAGGGTTATTACCAGCCCGGGCGCAAAATGGACAGCGTTCGCAAGATCGCCGCGGAGTTCAACGTCAGCAGCCTGACGGTACAGCGTTCGGTAAAATATCTCGAGGCCGAAGGATTTGTCGTATCGGTACCGGCCAGCGGCGTCTATATCAATGAACAGTTCGCCAAGGAAAGCAAAATCGTCAATATCGCTTTTGTTTTCCCGGAAGCGGCAATTTCGCGGGAAACGCTCCGTTTCGAGGAGTGGGCGATCAGTTCGGAAATCCATCGCGGGTTGTTGACGGGCGCTCAAGCCTACGGAGCACAGATCGACTTTATCCATGTGCCGGAAAATCTTGATTTGCTGCGGATGCTCCGCCAGCAGAAAAGGTTAAGCAAATACGACGCATTGGTATTTACCGGTGAACAGCTTATGGAGTTGCAAAAGGAGTTAGCCAAAACCAAACCGGTTTTTCATTTTGTTTCTCATAATAGTTGCCGTGATTTGCTCAATGTGGATTATGACCGCGAAAACGCGGTGGAGATTCTGGCCCGGCACGCGGCGGAATGCGGATGCCGTTCAGCCGGAACCGTTTCTTATTTCGACACCGGAGTTTTTGATCCCGAAACTGAGAAGATAAGCCGAAAAATCTATCGGGAAAGAGCGGAACTTTTCCTGAAATATTGTCGTAAATACGGTTTGGTGACGCCGCCGGAGTTTCAATTTGAATTCGATTCCGGGCATTCGCCGGACGCTGCTTTGCGCAAATCGCTGTCGGCGGGTTATCCCGATTTTATTTTCTGTAACCACACATATTTTGTCATCAATCTCTATGAAGCATGCAACGAACTCGGCATCAAGATCGGCCAGGATTTGAAGATAGGCGCCATCGCTACCGGCTTTACGTTTTCGGGCTTACTTCCGTCGCTGACTTATGTTAAAATCCCCATGTATGAGATGGCGGAAAACATCGTCCGCAACACCTGCCGTTTGTTGAAGAGTGAAAAAATTGATGCCACCCCGATTACTGCAACGCTTGTCGCCGGAAAATCAACGATTAAAAATAAAGCACAGGAGCAATAAAAAATATGAAAAAAAACCCTCATTTCACATTAATAGAGTTGCTGGTCGTGATAGCAATTATTGCCATTCTAGCCGCAATGCTTCTTCCAGCCCTGAATCAAGCACGGGAAAAGGCGAGAGCAATCACTTGCGTGGGACAGTTCAAAACTGTTGGAACCATGCTTATTTCATATGCGGACTCCTGCGACGGGAGATTGCCGGCGTGTCAATACACCAGTTCGGAAGGGATTGTTTCCGTTATCTATTCCTTGACCATGTTTCATACCGGCTGGACATTTACCACAGTTGAGCGAAATGCTTACGACATGACTGGAACCACGCCCGTAAAAGTTTCACGGAAGATGGCAATCTGGCAATGTCCGGCGGAATCCAAATTCTGGCGGCAATTCACGACTGGGCTTTATTGCTATATCGGCAACTATGCATTCAATACCCGGCTGCTTGGTTTCAACGCAACCTGGCCGGGGCTCAAGATCAGCGATCCCAAAGAGCCGTCGCGGGTCGGAGTGATGTTCGACGGACTTGTAAAAGTGAACAGCAGCCAGCCGCAACTTGACAACTACAATTTTTTCATGACTTATCCATTGTCGAACTATTCAAGTATTGATTACAGGCATAGTAAGAAGACAAGTATTTTATATCTTGACGGACATGTTTCCCAATCGGAAGCAGATGGGAAATACCCGCCAGTCGTCAGGACGGATGGCGACAGATGGTGGAAATAAATTTCAAAAAAATCAATCTTAGGAGATTTTGAAAATGTTGAGGAAAATTTGTGCACTGTTATGGTTGGGAATGATGCTTACGATCTGCTTTGCCGAGGCGGACAAACGGGATCCGGCCCTGCTCTTTGAAGTCAATTTCGATTCATTCACAGCCAACGCCGCTTTCGCACGGGGCAATGGGCAATGCCGTGGTCTCGGCAATACGGATCTGCAAATGAGGATGTTTCCCGGGGTCAAGGGAACCGGCAACGCAATCAATCTGGAAAATTCAGAAAGTTGCACATTCGACATGAAAGGAAATTTCACTCCCGCACAAGGAACGATCAGCATGTGGATTGCGCCCCAGAACTGGAAGCCGAGCGAGAATAAATGTCAGATTTTCCTTGATGCGATAGATCCCAAGTTTCGCATGATTGTTTATAAATTCAATTATCCCGGATGTTTTTATTTTTACCTGCAGTACGACGCCGCCGCGTGCCCTACCAAGGTCTTCACCGCCGTGGCCTTTCAGGATGACAAGGAGTGGGAGAGCGGCAAGTGGCACCGGCTTGACGCCGTCTGGAATTCCGATGGGCTGCAACTGTTTGTCGACGGCCAACTTCCCAAGCCGGTCGAATGGCGAAAACCGGTCCTGAAATTCCCCACAAAAATCGAGTTGCCGGCGCCTTCGGCAAGCGGGAAAATCACCATTGGAACAGGCCAGGAGTGGAAGGGCAATCCGATGATTGATCTTCGTCACAAAACCGCGTTCGACATGGTTCATATTTATGACCGCTGTCTGAGTCCGGCCGAAATCCGGGAAGAGTACGAGAAGGTATTCCCGCCCGTCTCCACCCAACAGGTCAACCGCCTGACGATTCCCCGGACGCCCTCCGAACCGGTTATCGACGGCAAGGTTGCCGCGGGGGAGTATGAAGACGCCACGAGTGTCCCCCTGAATGAATTACTGGGCAGTTCTCCCATGCGCCGCCTGGCGGCCAACGGGCGGGCCTGGCTCAAATACGACGATAAGAATCTTTATGTGGCGGTAATTTCCGACCACAAGCCGGAAATCCGCCGGAAAGTCAATCGCGATGACAAACTGTGGGAAGATGAGAGCGTTGAGCTCATTTTGCGCAAAAAAGCTCCCGGAGCTCCGATGTTTCATTTTATCATCAACGCCAATGGAACCGTTTACGACGCCAAGGATACAAATGCATCCTGGAACAGCCGGATCCGGGCAGTCGCTCAGCATGGCAGTGACGGCTGGACGTTGGAATGCGCGATCCCGCTGGAGGATTTCGGCGGAATCACGCCGGGAGAATGGTTCGAGGGAAATGTTTATCTGACAAGCCTCGAGGCCTCGCCATGTTATCAGGGCTGGAATGGCGGGCCCTCCGGTCAATACGTTGACAATCTGGGGCTGTTTCGTTTTGGCACTGATGCGACCGCGATCCGGTTGAACGACGTCGGAAATCTGCCGAATGGCAAGTTGTCTCTTTCTCTCAATTCAACGGTTTCCGGCTTGAATGCTTCGGCGGAAATCGACCGTGGAAATGGGGAATTTATCCGCTGCCCCTCAAATCCGCTGGAAAATAGTTGGAGTGCAACCCTGCCGTCCGGGAAGCAGACTCTGAATGTCACAGTCAAAAACTCTTCCGGTGAAGAAGTATTCAGCTACCACAAACAATATTATGTTGATTTTCCTCTCGAAATCGCGTTTGACTGTTGGCCGTATCGCGGCTATATCGAGGTCAAATACAATTTAAACAACGCAGGGGCCGAGGTTCGCAACGAAATCGCGGGCGGCAAGTTGAAGTGCTTCGCCCAGTTACGCCGTGATGGAAAAACAGTTACCTCGGTGGATTTCACTCCAAGCAAACCCCTGGATTCATGTCGGTTGCCTTTACCGAATCCGTTAGTCGAGGGGAAATATGAGATTTTCGTTCAGACCGGCAAATTACAACATTCCATTCCGTTTCAAATTCCGGACCAGCGGCCCTATCAGCTCAAAATTGCCGATGATCACAGCATTCCCAAGCCGTTTAGCCCGATCGAAGACCGCGGCAACCGGACTTATCGGGTTTCCGGGCGCGAATATCGTTTTGCGGATTCTCCGGCGCCGCTTCAGGCATCGAGTCGCGGCCATGCGCTGCTGACAAAATCCCCCGAGTGGAAGGTCGACGGAAAACCAGTCGTTTGGAGTGATTTCACCGTAACCGAGTCCCATCCGGACGTCATCCGGTTCACCGGTACGGGCCTGGCTGACGGCTTGAAATTCCGCTGGCAAGGCGAACTCGGCTTTGACGGAGTCTACATTTTGAAATGGGACATGACTCCTGCCGCGTCGAGCCGTTCGATTTCCAGTCTGACACTCGACTATGCCGTGACCCGGGAATTTGCCCGCTATGTGCTTTCTCCGCTGTTGGATCCATGGAAAAATGGACAAATCTCCAAGATTTTCCAAATCACCAACCCCAATATCAACCGGGATTTTCTGATCTGGACGACCGGTTACGAGGAAGGATTTGTCTGGTGGCCCAAATCCCTGGCCAACTGGGTCAATGCCGACGGCAAAGAACAGGTCGTATTGAAACAGGAAAAAGACACGGTTACCGTTCACATCGATATCATTTCCCAGACTTCGCAGTTAGCCCGTACCGCCGAATACACAATGGCTTTTATGGCGACTCCGGCTAAACCGCAGCCGACCGGCTGGCGCGATTTCAATTTTCTCGGCTGGTACAAAACTCCCGGGCAGAATGCTCAGATTGCTCTCAATACGAATTGTTTTGAACCGAAAAGAAGTCCGGGAGACGCCGTATCTCCGGTCACTCACATTCCCAGTGATTGGAATTCATTTGCGCGAATCACCGCCACCAACCGCAAAAAAGGAATCCGGCCGTATATTTATCTGATGCCGGCGCAGCTATCCTCTGTTGAACCTGAATACGAATTTTACCTGAAAAGCTGGGAAAAAGTTCCGACTTATCTGCATCAGATCATCAAAGAAGGGCGGAAAATAATCTGTGAACCCTGTTGCGGTCATACCCGGATCGCAGACTTGCACGCCATGCAAATCGATGAATTCTTCCGCCGTCTGCCGGACCTGGAAGGAATCTACTATGATCTCTCCGATATCCGTTTCTGCATGAATCAGGAACATGGTTGTGGCGGAGTCGACGCTTTCGGCAAACCGTACATGAGTTCGATCGCGCTGAATCTGCGTTCCTATCTGATCCGGGTCCGCCGCTTGGCCTCGAAATATGACAAAACGCTGATCATCCATGCGCATAGTCTGTTCAATCCGTTGGCACACTCGCAGGGTGATTATTGGTACCCCGGAGAACAGTATTATGCTCCTTTGGCCACCAATCCTGAATATTTCTACACGGAGGGAATCACATTGGAGGAGTTCCAGTCCGAGCTGAATAGTACGATCAAGGGTACGGGATTGGTCCTCTGTCCGCAATACGGCCGTTCTTCTCATCCACGTTACGGAATCGAATCGCTTAAAAAACGGCATAAAGAGTTCTATTTCGATCCGGAATACGCGATTCGAACCATGACGCCGATGCTACTGCATGACGTTCCAGTCGCGGCTGAAATGATGTCCTGGCCAACCGTCGGTAAATGGTGGGAAATCAAGAAGCCCCTGAACCTGCCGGAAGCGGTTTTCCATGGCTATTGGCGCAACAATGCAGTCCAGTCGTCAACGGAGGGAATCAAAGCATCCTGGTACGAATTGAAGACTCCAGCCAAATATAAACGTCTGATCGTGGTGTCCAATCTCAGCCGCGAAGCCAAGCCGGCGGGTCTATCCATCAACCGGAAAGAGTTCGGCGGAGCGAACAAAGAGTGGACGAGCCGCGAACTCTGGAACGACCAGTCAATGACGGAAAACGACCTGAAAACCCTGTCAATCCCCGGCGCTCACTTCGCCCTGATCGCAGTCGACTGGAAGTAGAAAGCACGATTCCATTTCTCGATTTATCATTAAATAAAGGATAAAAAGATACTGATATTCCATAAGGAGCAGAGAATCAGCAATTCCCAACTCTCAAAAGAGTTTATTTTTCGGGCTTGATCCACCAGGTTTTCTGGGGCGGGAGGTGGGCGGGGTCTATGGTTTCGCCCATCATGGGGATGTAGAGGCGGATGTTTTCTTTGGCCGCGGCAGGGATGACACGCTTGAGCGGCTCGTCCCAGCGGTGTAGAGCCAGGTCAAAGGCCGCGTAGTGAATCGGAATCAGTAGATTGCCTTTCAGGTCGAGGAGGGCTTGAACCGTTCCTTCGGGGAAAAGGTGGACGTCCGGCCAGCCCAGGTCCCAGGCGCCGATTTCGAGGAAGGCGACATCGAAGGGGCCGTGTTGTTCCCCGATGTTTTTGAAGTGCTTGCCGTAGCCGCCGTCGCAGGTCAGGAATACTTTATTGCCCTGCCCCGCTATGACGTAGGAGGCCCAAAGCGTCCGGTCACGGTCGGTAAGATTGCGGCCGGAAAAATGGCGGGAAGTTACCGCGGTTATTTTCAGGTTTCGAAATTCGAAGGATTGGTCCCAGTTGAGTTCCGTGATCCGGTCGGCGGAAATCCCCCAGCCTTTCAGGCGGTCGCCTACTCCGAGCGGAACCACAAACTTAACGGAGCTTTCCCGAAGAAGTTTCATGGTGCTTTGTTCCAGGTGATCGTAATGATCGTGGGTAAGCAGCACCAAGTCCAACGGCGGCAGGTCTTCCCGCGCCAATGGCGATGGCTGGAAGCGTCTGAGCATTCCCGGAATAGGACCGGGAGAGCCGAAGACCGGATCGGAGAGAATCCGGATGCCTTCAATTTCCATGATCAGGGTCGAGTGCCCCATCCAGTAAAACTTCAACTCCGCCGGCGTGGCCGGGAAATCATCTTTTTTCAGCTTGACGTCCGGCAGGGTAAATTCAGGGCGGGAGCCGCCGAACAACCAGGCTATGGTATTGGAAAAATCGCTCTTGCTGCCTTTGGATTCGCCCGCCGGTTCGAAGTTGACGAAGCGCCCGTCGCGGAAGTTCGGCAACTGCTCATAACGGGCATTGTACTCGGATTTGGAGGCCAGAGAACCGGCCTGACAACCGACCATGAACAAGGCAAGCCCCGCAATAACAACCAGAATCACCAGAGTCGAAATCAAGATCGTACACATTTTCCGGTATTTACGCAGGAACTTCATTACAGAATCTGGTACAAAGTTTTTTCGACGGAGTCGCCGGTCTTTTCGTAAATGCGGTAGTCGTCCGGATAAGGATAGACCACATCCTGCGGCTGACGCTGAACTCTTTCCATCCATTCCATCCGCATGGTGACCGGATACGAAACTTTGATCACCGGAATTTCCCGGTAACGGCGGACCGCATCGGCGGTCATTTCCGTGATTTTCCGATATGCTTCGGCGAACGGCAAGGATTGGGATTCTTCCAGTCCGGAGGAGGTTTTGACCTGACAGAACGGCACTCCCGGCATATCGTGGGCCACTTCGGCGGCGGTTTTGTCATCACCGCTGACCAGAATTACCGGCACCTGATACTCGGCGGCAATGGCCGCATCGATGGCCGCTTCGCCAACCTTTTGGCCGTTCAGCCACAGATTCTGGATACTTTTGGAGCAGTAAGTATGCTCGAGCACCGCCCCCGGCGTACCGGCTTTGGCATGGTAACCCAGCAGAATCATGGCATCGGTTCCCTCAAGCTCCGGGTAGCGCCCGCCATTGGAGGGGCCCCGGTACAAACGCGCCCGGGGATCAACCGCCGCCGGATCGAGATTGGTTCCGGCGCCATGACCGTCCCGCACCAACACCTCGGTGGCTCCGCCCTGAAAGCAGCCTTCAATACAGGCATTGATATCCCCGGCCATCAAACGGCATCCTTCGGCATATTCGGGCATTTCTTTCAACACATGACCGCGAAGGCTGACTCCGGTAATCCCTTCCAGATCTGAGAAAATATATACTTTCACTTTGAAACTTCTCCTGTAATGTAAAAATTATCAGGTAATATAACAGAAAACAAATTGAATTACAATATCAAAGTTTATTTATGGTGGGAATATCGTCGGTCCAGGTACCGCTGATAATATAAGATGTGGATGTGGCGTCTTCCATGGCGGCGGTTTCCTTATTGGGGTCCTGAGACCGAATAATCAATCGATGAATGCCTTTCTGATTGAGCGAGCGGTCATAGGTTATCTGCAGCGGATTGCCGCTATAAGGATCTATCCCCATTTTTTCCGACAGCAAGCCGGTACTGGTCAACGCCTCGACATTTTCCGGAAATTGAAAGTGTTGCCTTTCATAGAGAAGGCAGGCAACCAAGGTAGCCTGAATATGAAGCTTATTCAAAGCACGAATATTGTTCTGATAAAATTTTTCCGCATTCAGATTTTTGAGCAGCAGAAGTCCTTCCCGGCCCCGGTTGAAATTCCGCCAGAAGGTCTCATCGGGAGTACGGGTCGCGTAATTTTCCAACAGATCATACAACTCGATGATTTCGCTGAGCATGACAAGTTTTTCATTAAAGTCGTCAAATCCCGGCCAGGAGGTTATTTTGCGCTCCATTCGCAACAGCGGCTTGTTTTCTTTCAGATTGGCCCAGAACTGATCGGAGCCGGTGGCATAGCGTTTACCGGAATTCAGTTGGATGAAAAATTCCGAGGCGATTCCCATCAGGATCGTTTTCTGGTTTTCCCGGAATTTTTCTTCTCCCACGGTCAGAGTATCAATCAAGGCCCGGCATTGCTTGTCGTTAAAACTCAGGGTATTAACAGCACGGTTCACGGCCAGACCAATCAGGCGTATATTGCTGACAAACAAATCATTGGCAACTTTGAACGGTAAATTGGCGGCAAAATCATCACTGGCGGTCATCCTGCGGATATCGGCGATGATCTCATCGGTTTTATTGTCCAACAACTTGACTTCGGTTCTTAGATAATACAGATTTGAAATGCGCAGAGCATTCAGGCACTCCGTATTGATCCGGTGGTAATCCGGATTACTGAAATCATTCATAAAACGAATGTCCTGAATACCTTTCAACTTATCATAGGCATCCAAAAACGATTGATTCTGAGACAAGAGCTCCCGAATCGAATACAATTGCGGAGGAGAAATTCTCTGATTGTAATACAGACGGTCCTTTAATCCGAAATAAATACTGATATCAGGGTGGTCCGCCGGCGGCGGCACATAAAGCGAGGTGATCCGGTCATATAAATCAGCCAATTGGTGCTCTTTGGCATTGGCTCCGTATGTCTCATTAATCTGAAGCGAGGTCATGAACAGACCTTTTTTGACCGCTACGGCTTTTGCTCCGGACAACAAAACGGTTTCATACACATAAAAGGCCACAAACAGAGAAATAAAAAGAAGCAAGACTATTCCGAAGAATATCAGCATCTTCTTTGCATGTTTGTTTTTCGCCATCGGCGCTTTTGTTCTGGTTTTTATAGAAAACATAATAAGACCGCTTAAGAACTGCCAGCCAGTTTTCCGCAACCCCTTCAAAATATTTTAAATTATCAAGAATTATTTAGTAGTATATCATATAAATGCGACAAATACAAGTCAAAAAGTCTTTCAAACTGGAAAAGTATAATTATAAAGAAAATCACACTATTATTTTTATACTTTATACTTCATGAATTAAAAAACGTCATTATTATTAAAGTGGTAATACTTGCAAAAAGTCAGTAAGGACGATATAATACAGAATAATTCATCGAAAATCAATAGCTGAAATAAGGGAGCCAGAAAATGCTGAATTACCAAATCCTTTCAAGAATTTACGGTAGTTCAGCAATTTCAAGCTCCCTAAGGAGATAAAATATGTTGTGTGCTGTTGCCGGAGGCGGGGCCGCAGGTATTGCGGCGGCATTGACCAGCGCCAAAGCTGGAATTGATACTCTGTTGATCGAGGCGGACGGAGGTGTGGGCGGGGATCTCTTTTCCGGCATGCCGCTGTTGGGCTCATATACTTCCAAGGGCGAACAATGCGTATATGGAATTCTCGATGAGCTGAAGGATGAATGCCGGAAGATCGATCCCGATTCCTGGCTTGGTCCGGTTTGCGATTATCGTACCGTTCACGGGCTTTGTGTCGATCCGGAAATCTTGCGTCTGGCGGTTTATACTCTACTGGAGCGCTACCATGTTCACCTGCTGTTGAATTCAATGATCGTCGGCACTGAGGTCCGGGATGGACGCTTGCATTCTCTTTCGGTAAAAAGCAAAAATGCATTGCACAGTATTGTTTGCGATTGCGCGGTCGACGCCACCGGCGGCGGTTACTTGAGCGCCATGTGCGGCGCCAAAGTATTTTTCGGCTCGGAGCAGGGTGAATTCCAGCCGATCAGCCTGGTTTACCGCATGTGCGGCGTGAATTACGAAGAATTTCTCGCTTATATCCGGGATAATCCGGCGGAGGCGATTTTATGCGAAAACCCAGTCCTGCCGACTGATCCGAAAGAAGCGGCGGAGCTTCTGTACCGGAATGGCTTGCCCTATGTGGCGGTATCCACCGGCTCCCGGCTGCTTTCTCAAGCTCTGAAAGCGAAACGTCTTCACCCCTGTACGGCCGCGTTTATCACACCGACTTCACCCAAACGCCAGGAGGTCTGCCTCAACGCAACCCGGATTGCCAATCTCGACTGCGCCGATGACCTTACCGTATCTTCTTCCCTGCCGCAACTGGCCGTTCAAGTGGCCAATTCGTCACGGTTGTTCAAGGAATTGCTGCCGGGCTTTGCCAACGCCTCGATTTCATCGATCATGTTTAAGACCGGCATCCGTGAAAGCGGTCGTATCGATGGCGACTATACCCTGACTCAGGATGATGTCCTGAACGCCAGGCGTTTTGACGATGCTATTGCCCAGGGCAGTCACCATGTCGATATTCACGGCAGCGGGACCAATCAGGTCCGGATTCCGATCCGCGGCGGAATAGCATATGATATTCCGTATCGCTCTCTGCTGCCGAAAGGCCTGAGTAACGTCATCGCCGCCGGCCGCTGTATCGCCTCTGACCGCGGAGCCAATGGAACAGTACGGGTAATGGGAACTTGTCTGGCTACCGGACAGGCGGCCGGAAAAGCCGCCGCAGTCTTGATGCAGCGGAATTATCACGATTTTCGTCAGATTGATAAATTATAAGTGGTGATTCAGGGTGTCGGCCAAGCGTTGCTCGGCGTCGACGGCGCGGGTGTCGTTAAGAAGGGTCTCAAAATTGCCCTCCATCAGGCCCGGCAGGTCGAAAAATGAGATGTTGTAGCGATGATCCGTTACCCGGTTCTGGGGAAAATTGTAAGTACGGATCCGCTCGCTGCGGTCGCCGGTGCCGACTTGGGCACGCTTGTCGGCGGCTTGCTTAGCCAATTCTTCCTGCTGCAGTTTTTCCAGCAAGCGGGCACGCAGAATACGCAGAGCGATTTCTTTGTTCCGGTGTTGTGATTTTTCCTGCTGGCTGGCAACGGAAAATCCGGTCGGGATATGGGTTACCCGAACCGCCGAGTCGGTGGTGTTGACGCACTGTCCGCCGGGGCCGGAAGACCGGAACACATCGAAACGCAAAT
>JAVBRM010000157.1:0-11901 GCA_031548025.1 Victivallaceae bacterium
CTTTCGGCCATGGCGGCGGTTCGCGAACGGGACATATTGAAGCCGAAACAAAAATAAAGCAAGCTGCCGGCGCCCGGCAGCAGTAGAATCAGCAATAGCCATAACATGGCGCTCTGAGGTTCGGTATGCTTGGTCATCAGAATGTGAACCGACAACAGAACCTGCAGAACGACATATACGATGGCTAAATAATGATAAAACATCAGTTATTTGGCGTATTCCACCGAACGGGTTTCGCGGATTACGGTTACCTTGATCTGACCCGGATAATTCATCTCTTTTTCGATCCGTTGACAAATATCCTTGGCCAGCATCTGTGCTTCGCCTTCCTGAATCTGTTCGGGAGTTACCAGCACGCGCACTTCGCGGCCGGCCTGGAGAGCGAAACAGCTTTCGACACCCTTGAAATCCATGGCAATATGCTCAAGTTGTTCAAGCCGCTTGAGATAGAGCTCAGTGGTTTCGCTACGGGCGCCGGGGCGCGAAGCGCTCAGGGTATCGCAGGCGTTGATCAGGACGTCATACAGACTTTGCGGTTCGACTTCGGCATGGTGCGCGGCCACGGCGTGGATAACATCCTTGGCTTCGTTATGTTTACGCAGAATGTCGGCGCCAATGGCGGCATGGGAGCCTTCGACTTCATGGTCAATGGCCTTGCCGATGTCATGAAACAGACCGATACGTTTGGCTTTCTGCTCGTCCAGTCCCAGTTCGGAGGCGATCATGCCCATGAAATAAGCGGCTTCCAACGAATGCTGCAACACATTCTGGGAGAAGCTGTAACGATATTTCAAGCGTCCGAGCAGTTTGATAACCTGCGGGGCAACCCCCTGAATTCCGGCTTCCAGGACCGCCGCTTCACCGGCTTCGAAAGCCTCTTCTTCGACTTCTTTGGTAATCTTCTTGGCGAGTTCCTCGATGCGGGTCGGGTGGATGCGGCCGTCACCGATCAGGCGTTCCAACAGTTGACGGGCCACTTCTTTGCGAATCGGGTCAAAACAGGAGATTACAACCGCTTCCGGGGTATCGTCGATCAGGATGCTGACGCCGGTAGCGGCTTCCAGAGCACGGATATTGCGGCCCTCGCGACCGATGATCCGGCCTTTCATTTCATCGCTGGGCAGCGGAATGGTGGCGGTAGTCCGCTCATAAGTACAATCGGAAGCATAACGCTGAATGGCATAGGTGAGGATGCGGCGCGATTCTTTTTCGGCGCGCTGCTTGGCTTCTTCCAGAATATCGCGGACCAACAGCCCGGATTCGTTCTGGACTTCGCCCTTAAGTTTTTCCAGCAGAATCTGTTTGGCATCATCGCGGTTCATACCGGCAATGCGCTCGAGTTCATCGATCTGCTTGCTGATTTTGCGCTGGAGCTCCTGTTCGCGCTGGGCCAGGCGTTCTTTGGTTCCGTCGAGTTCTTTTTCTTTTTTGTCGAGGTTGGCGACTTTGGAATCATACTGATTGCCTTTCTTTTCCAACGATTCTTCGCGCTGGAGCAGACGTTTTTCAATCGACATTTGCTCGCGGCGGCGATCCCGCAGCTCGTCCTCGAAGTCTTCCTTCAGCTTGAGGAGTTCGCTTTTGGCGGTGACCTTCGCCTCGCGGAGGATATGCTCCGCCTCTTTTTCCGCATCGCTGCGGATTTTTCCGGCGTCGCTGACTGCGGAAGATTTGCGCAGTGACATTATCACTATCGCAATTACCACAATCACCGATCCGGTGGTAAGTCCCATTAGGACTGCAAACATTGAATCACTCATTTTTTTCTCCTTGTTTTTTTAAAAACGGATTATTTCGCGCTCGGTCACGACGATATCCAACGGAATGTCATGCTCCTCACACGGAATGCTCCGGTATTCCTGTATGCTGTAAAAAATTCCGATTTTAGGACCGGTCGCCCCATTCAGCAACCGATCGTAAATCCCTTTTCCCCGGCCGAGTCTGCCGCCGGCGCGGTCAAAGACCACCCCCGGTATCAGCCAGACCATGCCATCCGGACATGCCGACGCGGCCAACCCGGCACGGGGCTCAAGCAAGCCGTATTTACCGGAAGTCAGATCACTCGACAAATCATGGATTTCCACCATTTCATATGCCGAACCATCGTAGCGCGGCAGATAAATTTTTTGGCCCGCGGCCAGGCACTGATTGAGAAACTCCGCCAGGTCCGGCTCGGTACCGTCGCTGATATAGGCTCCGATACACCTTCCCTGCCGAGCTTCCGGCAATGCCGCCAGAACCGAATTGATGGAACGGTCGGCTTCGTGCCTGAAATCGGGCGTCAACTTCCGGCGCTCGGCCAGAAACTCACGACGCAATGATTTTTTATCCGTTTCCATCATAACTGCTCCATGTTTTCCGGAGGGATTGCTCCGGAATTGCGCCATATTTCCAGGCGCTGGCGAATTTTGTCTTCATAACCAAGGCTGGCGGGCCGGTAATAAATCTTCGGTACTCCCATATATTCCTGGTGGACATGATGCCCGTCGAAATCATGGGGATACTTATAACCGGGAGCATTTTTCTTGGCCTCTCTTGAACCGTCGGAATTCGGATCGCGAAGATGTATCGGAACCGGTTGAACCCGTTCCTTTTCCACATCTTCCAGAGCCTCGCCGATGGCGGTGCAGGAGGCGTTGCTTTTCGGTGCGGTGGCACAGTAGGTAACCGCCTGCGACAGAATAAGTTTAGCTTCCGGCATGCCGATCATGTCGACGGCCTGCATGGCGGCGACCGCCACCGAAATCGCCCTGGGATCGGCATTGCCGATGTCTTCCGAGGCAAAAATCACGATTCGCCTGGCGATAAAACGGATGTCTTCTCCGGCGTGAAGCATTTTGGCCAGCCAGTAGACCGCCGCGTCGGGATCACTGCCGCGCATGCTTTTGATAAAAGCGCTGGCGGTATCATAGTGACCGTCGTCACCGTAAACGATGAATTTACGCTGGATCGACTCCTCCGCCTCCGGCAACCCGATGGTAATCAAACCGTTATCATCGGGCTTGGTGGTCAATGCGGCCAACTCGAGGGCCGTCAGTGAACGGCGGGCGTCACCTTCGCAGGCGTTGCTGAGAAAGTCCAGCGCCGCATCGGTCAGGACCACATTTTTGCCCCCAAGCCCACGCGGATCGATCAGGCAACGCTCCAGCAGAGCCCTGATGTTTTCCGGTGTAAGCGATTCCAACCGAAAGGCCAACGACCGCGACAACAACGCCCCGATGATATAAAACTGGGGATTGTGGGTGGTCGCGCCGATCAACCGGATGTTGCCGTTTTCCACATCCGGCAGCAAAGAATCCTGCTGGCTTTTGGAAAAACGGTGCAGCTCGTCGACGAAAATGATGGTTCGGCGTCCGTTAACCCGCTTGCGGGCAATCGCCGTGGCAATTTCTTTGCGCAAATCGGCTACCGAGGAAGTAACTCCCGACATCCGGACAAATTCGTTGTCGGTACGCAAAGCAATCAGTTCCGCCAAGCTGGTCTTACCAGTTCCGGGCGGTCCCGACAGAATGATGGAAGTAAAACGATCGGCGTCGATGGCGCGCCGAAGCAATTTGCCGGGAGCCAGCAAATGCTGCTGCCCGACATATTCGTCCAGATTGCGCGGACGCATCCTGACTGCCAAAGGCCGATCGCCGCCGGCAACAGGAGTATCGTTATCTTCGTTCACGTCCGGCTGTTCTTCTTCGCCGTCGGTGATGCCGAAATGTAACTGTTCCATCGTCTTCCCCGGTCAGGGACATTCCGATCGAATAGTCATTCAGAGATGCAAGTTGTTTATCGACAATGAAATGAAAATATCATCGCATGAACCTCCGATGCAAATCGCATCCTCGGCCCATCCGGGCTCTATTCAACTCATGTTTTGTCTCCATTCGGGCTGTATCGGTCATATTTCTCTCGAATTATATCTTTATCAGCACATTGAACCAACCAACAAACTGAATAACAAACCGGTATTCCCTGATACCATAATTATTATTCATTAATTATATAATACGAATGACCGAGGATTTCCGCCCCTAGTCATAACGTCCTACTATAAATATAACGACATTGCCATTATCTTCCACTCTTTTTCTCGGCATTTCGTAAAATATTTCGATATTTCTTTAAAGTGGCATAGTGGAGAATCAGTAAGACGGGGCGGACAGGTCGGACCTGTCGGATTTGTTTTTGGAAAAGACGGCGGCGTCATCATTGAACGCGCGCCGTCATTTTGTCGTGTTTCAACGCAGTTTGAAGTCGCCTCCGGCGGCTTTCAGGTGCTGTTTGGCCCATTGGCATAATTCCAGACGGATCATCATGTCCCAATGCGACAGATATTGCTTGCGGCTACGCTCCATGTGCGCCGCGTCGGCACAGAATACCGGCTTGCCGGGGTCGAATGAAACGCTCGCGCCGCGAGCCGCCGCCGCTCTGACCGCCTTTTTGAAGGCTTTGCGCCAGGCCGGGGCTTGCCAACAGATCATGCCGGGATACCTCTTGCCATTGGTGTCCAGGGCGAGAATGTTATCCGGCAAGTCGTTGGAATCGACGACCAGTTTTTCAAAACTGCCGTTATCCGCTTCGGGAAGCAGACTCCAGGTCATATACCATTTGAAGCGCCAACTGCGGTTGCCGCAGGGAAACTCCGGCGGGAAAATATAGGGAATGCGTTCAATCGTGATTTTGCCCTCTTTGACCGTAATGGCAAACTCGGAAGTTACACCTTCGTGGTCGGCGGCGCCTTCCCAGCGCCAGAGATCGTCGCCCTGCCCGATTTCGAGAGAGTTGCCGGCATCGTCCATGACCCGGCAAAACAGAAACGGTTTACCGGCACGGTAGATTTCCTGTTCCGAACCGTCGAGGTCGCGCCAGACCGGTTCCGGACAGGAGGAGCCGGGGGCCGGAATCTCGGCCACCGCGATTTTGGTCCAGGCTCCGGCGAGCACCAGCGGATCGACACTGATATTGCCATAGGAAGCTTTGCTGTTGATGCCGACGTCGGTCACGATCCGCATGGCGCCGTCACTGAAATCGATATCCCGGCGGATGACGGGCTCGACGCCGAACGGAATCACCGTTTTCATATGGCAATCCTGGCTCAGGCCGTCGGTACGGTGGTGGATCTGCCGTTTGGAAACCAAGCCACCGCCTTCGCTGAAATTGCCCAGCGAAACCGGCTTGACGATTACATTGTGGTCGAAAATCTCAAAATTGAAGAGATTGTCGGCCTGATGCTGGAATTCCACAAACCAACGGCGTCCGCTGATCGTATTGTTTTTTTCTGAATCCATCAGGTCATGACCTCAAATATTTCGCGAATTTTCTTGCGCTTGAGCGGAACGGGTTCGGCAGCGGGATAACCCAGCGGGGAAATCGCCATGGTTGTCCACGGCGGAGTCACCTGCAGCGCCTTGTTCATAGCGTCGACGTTATATGCACAGATCCAACAGGTTCCGAGGCCTTCGGCGGCCGCGGCCAGGACCAGGTGCTCCATGGCGATACCGATATCCATCGATGCGATGGGGTCGCCTTCCAGACGCTTCCAGCACATTTCATTGTTGCCGAAAGCCACGGCAATGGCGGGCGCCTGGGCCAGCCAGGGCTGCGTATAGACTTCGCAGATCTTTTTCCGGAATACCGGATTGACCACGATCAAAAATTTCCATGGTTGGATATTACAGGCGGAGGGTGCGAGGTTGACCGCTTCGGCAATTTTTTCCAAAGCGTCTGCCGGGACCGGCTTATCCTGATAACCGCGAATGCTGCGGCGCTTTCTGATGACATCATAAAATTCCATAATTACCTCCGATTCATTTTTATCTAATAACTATATAAGCGAATTTCTAAAATACAATATAATAAAATAATGGATAGTTGACAAATCCCTCAAATCATATATAATAATACAAAAGTATCTAAATTGGAGATGATATGAAATTCTGGAAATCAACCATGTTGGCCGGCCTGATTGCTGCCGGAGCCCTTTCTCATGCCGAACCCGCGATCAAGGACGGCGGTAAATTAGCGGTGATCGGCGATTCGATTACCGAACAGAAGCAATACAGCAACATCATTGAAACCTACATCCTGCTCTGCAGCGGCCTGAAAGACGTCCAGGTCATGCAGTTCGGCTGGGGCGGCGAACGCGCCGAGATTTATGTCCGGAGAATGGAAGCCAATCAGAAGTTTTTCCCGGCAAATGTGGCAACCACCCTGTATGGCATGAATGACGGGCGTTATACCGCCGTTAATCAGAAAAACAGCGATGAATATGCCACGAACAGCGCAAAAATCGCTAAATTCATGAAAGACAACGATGTCAAACTTTTTGCCGGTTCCCCCGGTGCGGTCGATACCGATACCTTCAAAAGAGTCGCGGCCTCGGTTTATAACAATACCCTGAACGAATTCGGCAAGCTCGGCGAAAAAGCCGCCACCGACAACGGAGCCCAATTCGTCAATGTCCATAAACTCCTGATCGACGTCATGGCCGAAGCCAAAAAACAGTATGGCGATAAATATCATGTCTGCGGCAGAGACGGTGTCCATCCCGAACCAAACGGCCATCTGGTTATGGCGTACGCATTCCTGAAAGCCCTGGGCTTCGACGGAAATATCGGAACCATTGAAATGGATTATAACGAAGGCAAAGCAATTGCCGGCGAAGGCCATAAAATCCTTTCCGCCAAGAAAGGCAGTGCTGAAATCGAAAGCAGCCGTTATCCGTTCTGTTTCTCAGCCGGCAGCCAGCCGAATCATAATGCGTCGATTTTGCCGTTCCTTCCCTTCAATAAGGATTTGAACCGTTTCGTCCTGGTGGTGAAGAACCTCCCCGCCGAAAAAGCCACAGTCCAGTACGGCAAAGCGAAAAAGAGCTTTACCAAAGCCCAACTGGAAGAAGGAATCAACCTGGCGGATGAATTTATCGAAGAAAATCCGTTCCGTGAAAATTTCCAGCAGGTAACGCGTGTAGTGGGCCAAAAGCAAAGTTACGAAACCTGGGTCGGCAAAAGCTACTTGCCCGCGAATATCGGCAGCCGTTTACCGATTGCCAAGAGTGAATCCAAATACAAAGGCTCTGTCGAGTTGCTGGACGAAACGGTCAAAGCGCAATGGAATGACTGGGACGCCAAAACCCGCGCCGCGGTCAAGCCGGTCAAATACACCATCACCGTCACCCCCGAAAACTGAAGTCTACACAACTTATCAAAAACTCCGCCATGGTTGCCATGACGGAGTTTTTTCATTTATGGGCAACTGATAACAGCTTGAAAAAACATTTCCTGGATTTATGTTATAAAAAACCATAGGAGAAGAGAAAATGCTTATTGTATTCCTGTCTTTCATCGTGCCGCTGATGGTATTGGCGGCTTTCCTGTATGGCGCGGCGAAGATCGTCGGGGTCAAAACTCCGTATTCCACGTTGTTCATGATCGCACTGATCGGGTCGATCTGTTCGGCGGTTCCGATCGGGGGATTTCTGCTGGGGCTGCTGGTGGTCCTGATCCTGCTGGTATTGTGGGGCAAAATGTCGTTCGGCGCCGCCATCATGACCGTGATCATGGCTTATATCCTGGCCTTCCTGATCGTTTTGGGCCTGGCCGTACTACTGGGAATCAGTTTCCTGGGACTCAATTCCGTTGTCACAACTCCCGCCATGCTGCTGATTCAGTAAGAGCCCCGACGACACCGCCAAAAAGAAGTCGGACAGGTCAGACATGTCGGACTCGTTGGACTTGTCGGACGGTTTTGAGCGTGATGATCCAAGTTTATAAGCCGACAATGTCCACTCTTTGGACTTTTGGCGGTCTCGTCAGTCCCTTCTCCATTACTAAATTTTTGATGATTTTTCAGAATGGGGTGTTGCAAATTTGGGGTTCCGTGGTATAATGTTACCGGAAACATGATAGCGGTAACATTTTTATGAATATAAGACGCAACGCAAACATTTATGAAGTAGCGGAACTGGCCCAAGTCAGCGCCATGACGGTGACCAGGGCTTTCAGCGGCAACGCCCCGGTGGCGGAAAAGACTCGCCGCAAGATCATGGAAGCCGCCGAAAAATTGAATTACCGTCCCAGTCTCTTTGCCCGCAAATTGAGCGGCGGGAGCACGAACAGTATCGGTATTTTGTGGTCGCTGGCGCCGCCGCATTCATCGGTGCGTCAAGTCCGCGATATTTCAATCCGTATGTATAATCAGGGATATGCCTGTCAGGTGGCGGACAGCCTCAGCAATGAAAAGATCATCCGCCAATGCCTGGGGGAATTCATCGATCACCGCGTGGACGCGGTGGTGGTTCAGGATATTCGCCATACCGGTGCGGACAACGAGATTCTCAATCTGTTGAAAAAACTGCCGGCCTGTATCGTCGTAGTGAATGAACTGCATCAGGAACTGCCCTTTGACCAGTTGGTAATCGACGAAAGCCACGCCATCCGCGACGTGCTGGCCGCATTCGCGGCCGCCGGCAAGAAAAATCCCGCCTACTTCTATAGCAGCCATTCAAGGAAAGTTGACATTTTCCTTCGTGAACTGAAACGGCAGGGGTTCCGGTGCGGCAAAGAAAGTCTTCTGAATATCACAATCACGGCCAATATGACCAATGATCATAACTGGGAAGCATATGCGGATTATCTGGACACCACTTATCCGGAGCATATACCTTTCGACGCGTTTTTCGTTTCGACCGACGAATGCGCGGCGGCATTGATCCAGCATCTGAAGCGGCGCGGGCTGCGAATACCGGAAGATATCGCGGTTTGCGGCATGAACAACAGCGACTTTTCGAAATTCTTCGAACCCCCTGTCGCCAGTATCAGCCGGGAAGAAGAAAAAGTAGCCGACGCCATTAGCGGAATGCTGATGAACCGCCTGCGCAATCCAGAGATAGCCAGACAAATACAAACATTATATATAAAATATATACCGCGTGAATCCGCAGGTAACAAGTCAAATTAAGGAGTGAATATGAGAACAAAAAAATTTACACTGATTGAATTGCTGGTAGTGGTCGCGATAATAGCGATACTGGCGGCCTTACTGCTGCCGGCGCTCAATTCGGCGCGGAGGCGGGCACACCTGATATCCTGCGTCAGCATTTCCAAACAGGTAGCACTGGGATGCCAGGTATACGCCGACAGTTACAATGATCAATTGCCGGACGGCAGTTATCCGAACAGCTCCGGCACTTATAATTCGGGTCTGCATAGTTTTGTCATGAGAGGCGGGTGGTCGACCGCATTGGGCAGACTCGGGGTTCCGTCCGGTTTTTTTCCAACGCCTACGTTTTCTGACTTCGACAACAAGATGCCGGCTTATGTTTGCAAGGCCGCGGTCACCGTGGGAACGCAATTTGCCGTGTCGCAGAGGACCAACCAGCTCCTTGGTTGCAGAAGTACCGATAGCGCCAGATATTCCACTTTTATGTATGCGGAACCGTATACTCTTTTGAAGTCTTATGAGTACTATGTCAACAGTACGCTACGCGTCAAGGACGCTCAAATCAACGCGGGATGGTATCGTAACAGTGATTCGGGCAGGTTGACCGACGTGGTAGCGCGGCGCGGAGCCTTCGGCGGGTGCTGGTTCGGTCCGGGAAAAGATTTCTTGACCGATAACGGACACGGGAACGGATTAAAAAAAGTGATGCCGGTTGGAATGAGTGACGGTTCGGCAAAAGTGTTACGTTTTGACCTGAAGGATGCCATTGCTTACAGCAATTCCGGCAAAGTCACCACCACTGGCGCTAACGGTGCTTATGTGGCAATACTTTATCTTGCCGCGATACAATAATAATAGAACAGAGGAATATAATGAAGATTTTCTTAAAAATAGTATTGCTGATGTTGTTGACCGGAGTCAACGCGGCGGAAAGCGTCAAAGTAAGTGATTTCAAACCATCGCGGGAAAATGCCACGAAAGCGGTACAGGCCGCCCTGGACTCCGGGGCCAAACAGGTGATATTTGACAACCCCGGATTTGAGTATCTGGTGACCCCAATCCAGTTGCGGAGCAATCAGGAGCTGATTTTTGAGGACGGGGTGCAAGTACGGGCGTTGCCCGGCGCCTTCAAAGGCCGCACCGATTCGCTGTTCACCGGCAAAGGCGTGGAGAATGTCATTATCCGCGGCTCGGGCCAGGCGGTGCTGGCCATGAATAAGAGCGATTATCAGGATTCCAAACGCTACCGCCCGGGGGAATGGCGGAATATTGTGTCGTTGCAAAGCTGCCGTAATATCACGGTCCGCAACCTGACCATGAAAAGCAGCGGCGGGGACGGCGTTTATGTGTCGACCGGCCGGAACTTCGGAAAGCCGGAGGGATGCCGGGATATTTTGCTGGAAGACCTGATTCTGGATGATCATCACCGGCAGGGAATCAGCGTTATTTCGGTGGAGAACCTGATGATCCGCAATTGCCGGATCTCGAATACTTCCGGTACTGCGCCTCAGTGTGGTATCGATTTCGAACCGAACCAGCCGAGTGAATATTTGAAAAACTGTGTGGTGGAAAATTGCGATTTCATCAACAATGCCCGGGCGGGAATCCTGGTATACAACGGCGGTTTGCTTTCACCGCTGGATATTACTGTACGCAATTGTCGTTTCAGCGGGGCCGAGGGGATTAATATCGCCGCCGATCAAGCGGAGAAGAAACCAAACCGGGGCCGCATCCTGCTGGAAAATTGTGAATTTTCCGAACTGTCCCGGCCGATTGTCATCCGCAACCACCGCGCCGGGCTGAATTTAAATCTGGTCAATTGCAAAATCGACAATCTTTCCGGCAAGGCTCCGGTTCCCATTAATATTTTCACGGAACATCCCGAGGATTGCGGCGGAATCGATTTCGGGCGTCTGGTAATTCTGCAGGATCACAAACTCAAGATAATGGAATTCAGTGGAGCGAAGGGGGCCGGACTGGAAGTTCCCGGCGGTGAAATCATCGTCACCTCCAAGGACGGAGAAAATAAAAATTTCGACCTCAAAAAATTCGCCGCGCGGCATCGTCCCGATCCGATATTGAAAAACTTCCAGACCGGTCAATTGCCGGCTTTCGGATGGAAACCCGCTGCCAATGAGGGCAAAGGCGGACATAAATTCCTGATCCGGGGGAACACGGATTTCGTGCAGTATGCCGACGGGGTAAACCCGGTGGAACTGCGGTTCCAGGAAACCTGGAAGGGCAAAAACGCGCCAAAAATTGCTGAACAGGTGGAAATTTTCGATCCGGCAGGCACACCGCACGATAAATTCACGATCGACCGTGAGGATTTCACCTATCGTTTCGCGCCGACCAATGCCGGGGTTTACCGTTTTACCATCAGTTCAAAAGGACACCGTGCCATTAAGATTGAAAGTACGGCTCCCGGGCATGGGTTCGGAGCCGCGCGCCGCTTGAGGATGTTCCGTTGCTCCGGAACGCTGTACTTTCAGGTTCCCGCCGGTGTGGAAAATGTTTCCATCGAATTATGGGGCGAACCGCCCACCGAGGGGATATCGGCCGATCTGCTGGATGCCGAAGGCAAAATAGTCGCCCAGGCTCCTCACAAAGCCAGCGCCCAGATAATGACGGCAAAACGTTCCAACACCGAACATGCCGAAATATGGTCCGTCCGGATCACCCGTGCGGATGAAGACTGGGGAATCCGGCTCGGCGCCCCATTGCCGCCGGTACTCTATACCGCACGGGAAAATCTCCTGATTCCAGCCAAATAGTATTGGGAAAAATATTTAGAGTTTAGCTATCGAAAGGCGCTTAATCCCCCCATATCTAACCCAACTTCCGCACTCTAAAAAATGTGAAAAAATATTTTGAGCTCAAAACGGAATTTATGCATTCCTGTCATGAGCTCAAGAATCTCAAAAAAATTCATTTGTTGTGTCACCTATTTATTTAATTATCGTTTGATTT
>JAVBRM010000168.1:0-40637 GCA_031548025.1 Victivallaceae bacterium
GCCGGAACTTACCTTACGGAGCTTACTGAGTAATTGGGGGCGCATCGCCAAGCAGTTATCTGAACGAAAACGACAACGCCCTCTACACTCTGCTATCCTCAAAGTTACTAATTTAAATTCACATTTTGGCTAGCGCTTAAGCGACATGTCCGACAAGTCCGACATGTCTGACCTGTCTGACTTCTTTTGGGCGGGGTTGTAAAAACCGGGAAATTCCGGAGTTTTATCGTAAAAATCTGACAGTCAACTTGAAAAATCGGTAAAAATGAAGTATTTTAAACGAATTAATTCATATAACCTGAATTTATTTCACAAGGAGTCCGAGTCAACATGAATAAGATTTCCGTATTGCAAGCCAAACGTGCGTCCTATCAGCCCAAACTGCCGCCGGCCCTTGTTGCCGGAGCCATCGTCAAAGTCATTGAAGGCAAGGCCACTACCGCCGCCGGCGATGCCGCGAAGATCAAAAAACAGTTCCCTGCCACCTACGGCAGCCCGGAAGTCACTTTCAAACTTGCCAACAGCGGCAAATGCCCGGCCATCAATGTCGGCCTGATTCTCTCCGGCGGCCAGGCCCCCGGCGGCCACAACGTTATCGCCGGTATTTTTGACGGCATCAAGTCCCTCAATACCCATTCCAAGCTCTACGGATTCTGCAAAGGTCCGGACGGCTTGATCAAGAACGAATATGTCGAACTGCAGAAAGAAACCATCGACGCCTACCGCAACACCGGCGGTTTCGACATGATCGGTTCCGGCCGTACCAAGCTGGAAACCGAAGCACACTTCGAAGCCACCCGCAAGCATTGCGAAGCCCTCGGCATTTCTGCGCTGGTGGTGATCGGCGGCGACGACTCCAATACCAATGCCTGTTTGTTGGCCGAATATTTCAAATCCCGCAAGATTCCGCTCAAGGTCATCGGCTGCCCGAAAACCATCGACGGCGACCTCAAGAACGAATGCATCGAAACCTCTTTCGGATTCGACACCGCCTGCCGGGTTTACAGTGAACTGATCGGCAACATCTGCCGCGACGCCAATTCCGCCAAGAAATACTGGCATTTCATCAAGCTGATGGGACGCTCCGCCTCGCATATCACGCTCGAATGCGCTCTGCAGACCCAGCCGAACATCACGATTATTTCCGAAGAAGTCGCCGAAAAGAAGATGACTCTTCAGCAGATCGTCGACGACATGGCCAAGGTAGTCGCCGCCCGCGCCAAAAAAGGCTTGAACTTCGGCGTGGCCCTGATCCCGGAAGGCCTGATCGAATTTATCCCCGAAATGAAGAAGTTGATCAGCTCGCTCAATGAAATTCTGGCCGCCAACGCCGATGAATTCAAAAAGCTCAACGACCTCGACGATTCTCTGGAATTCGTCCGCACCCGTCTCAGCAAAGAGCTGGCCAAAGTTTTCAGCTCCCTGCCGAAGGGCATTCAGCTCCAGCTCTGCCTTGACCGCGACCCCCACGGCAACGTTCAGGTTTCCCAGATCGAAACCGAAAAGCTGCTCGCCGAAATGATCGGCAAGCGCCTGAAAGCCATGGCCGCCGAAAAGGCCTACAAGGGCAAATTTGGCGCACAGACTCACTTTTTCGGCTATGAAGGCCGCTGCGCCGCGCCGTCCAACTACGACGCCGACTATTGCTACAGCCTCGGTTACACCGCCGCCGCCCTCATCGGCACCGGCTATACCGGTTACATGGCCGTGGTCCGCAACACCACCCAGCCCGCTTCCAAGTGGAGTTGCGGCGGCGTGCCGATCACCAAGATGATGAACGTCGAACGCCGTCACGGCGCCGACAAGCCGGTTATCCGCAAGGCTCTCTGCGAACTGGAAGGCGAACCCTTCAAGTTCTTCGCCAAGAACCGCGCCAAATGGTCGGTGGAAACCAGTTATATCTATCCCGGCCCGATCCAGTATTTCGGACCTTCGGAAGTTTGCGACCTGGTAACCAAGACTCTTGAACTCGAACAGAAAAAAAAGAAATAAACCGGGATCCCGCGCATGGAAATTACCAGCCGTTTTGATATCCGCCGCGTCGCCGGCCTCGCCATGATCGGCCTGAGCGACGACGAGGCGAAAAAGCTTCAAGTGGAACTGGACGCAATCATGGAGTTCATGGAACCCCTGACCCGCGTCGATATGCCGGAGGTCGAACCGACCATCCGGCCGTTCTCCGACGCCAATGCCTGGCGGGAAGACGAACCGAAAGTTCTTTTCACCCGCGAGGCGATGCTCGCCAACGCCCCCTCTCCCGAGGACGACGAATATATTAAAGTGCCGCAGGTATTGGCGGAAGAGGGGATGATGCAATGAAATTGGATGTCAAAACATTGACCGTTCACCAGATTGCCGACGATCTTGCCGCCGGCAAATACAATTGTGTCGAACTCGCCCAGTTTTATCTGGCCCGTATTCAACAGGTTGAACCGCTGGTCCATGCATTCTGCAAATATGATGAAAAAGATCTGCTCCGCAAAGCCGCGGAAGCCGATGCCCGCCGGGCCGAAGGCAAGCAGCTCAGCCCCTATGACGGTATTCCCATCGGCATGAAAGACAATCTTTCCGTGATTGGACATTCGTGCAGTTGCGGTTCGAAAAATCTGGCGGGTTATATACCGCCATTCAATGCCACGCTGGTTACCTGCCTCGAAAGCAAAGGTTTTATCCCGTTCGGACGTATGAACATGGATGAATTCGCCATGGGTTCGACCACCCGCAGCAGCGCTTATGGTCCGACCAACAACCCATGGGGACTTGAATATGTTCCCGGCGGCTCGAGCGGCGGCAGCGCGGCGGCGGTCAGCGCCTCCGAATTGCCCGCGGCCATCGGCAGTGACACCGGCGGTTCGATCCGCCAACCGGCGGCATTCTGCGGCGTGTATGGACTTAAGCCCACTTACGGCCGGGTATCCCGTTACGGCATCGCCGCCATGGCTTCCTCATTGGACCAGGGCGGTCCCCTGACCAAAGACGTCATCGACGCCGCAATTATTCTGGAAAGCATGAGCGGATTCGATCCGCTGGACGCCATGACCCTTCGCGACAGTTTGAACGGCCTGGCCGAGAAGGTCAAGAATACCGGCGTCGATTTCCTGAAAGGCCTGAGAATCGGTATTGTCAAAGAATACATGGCTTGGAGCGAACTGGAAGACGAATGCCGCCAGGCGGTCGATCAGACCCTTGAACTGCTGAAAAGCCAGGGCGCGGAAATCGTCGAAGTCGAATTGCCCACCACTTTGCTGGCGACTCAGGCTTATTTCGCGATCATGATGGCGGAAGCCAGTACCAACCTCGAGCGTATCGACGGCATCCGTTACGGCAATCAGGAATCCGGCAAACGCCTGAACGACATCTATCTGAATTCGCGCGGCGAATTCGGCGAAAACGTCAAGCTCCGTCTGCTGGCCGGCACGTTGATCATTACCAAACAGTGTTATCAGGATTACTTTGTCAACGCCCAGAAAGTTCGTACCAAACTGGTCGAAGAATTCACTGAAATATTCAAAAAATGCGATATTATCTTGACCCCGACCTCGCCGACCATGCCGTCGCGCCAGGATGCACCGCCGAGCCTCAAGTTCCAGGCGGACTTCTACGGAGTTGACTGCAACCTGTCGGCAAACTGCGCCATCAGCGTTCCGGCGGCCATCACCGAAGACGGCATGCCGGTAGGAATTCAGTTTATCGCGGCACCGAAAAATGATGAATTGCTCCTGAAGGCGGTCCGGGCCTATGAACTTTGCCGCCCGATCAAGGAATTCATCCCTAACTTATAAGGGAAGAATATATTATGCGTAAAATTTGGTTACTGGTATTGTTGGCCGGATTGATTCCGGCTATGTCCGCGTTGGAAATCGGCGAGCCCGCCCCGGAACTGGAAATCCGCAAATGGCTTTTCGGCGGCAAATTCGATCTGATGGCGCCGAAGGATCTGCAAAAAGACTCCACCAAGCTCAGCGCGGTGGTCTGCTGGGGTTCCTGGCTGACCGGCCCGCGCGACGTCACCCCGCTGCTGGATCAACTGCAGAAAAAATACATGGCCAAAGATTTGCGCATCGCCCTGGTGACCAGCGAACCGGAACCGCTGGTCCAGCAGTTTTTTGCCGATAAAAAAGATTTCACCTGTTTTGTCGGACTGGACAGCGAAGAAAAAACCATCAAAGCCTATATGGGCGCGAGCCGCATCTATCCCAAAGCGTTTCTGATCGATCCGTCCGGAGCCCTGATCTGGAGCGGCGAGGTCATTGACATGGAAAATGTCATGCGTCTATTTTACACCAAAAAGTTCAGCATGAACCAATGGAAAAAGATGGGCAAGCTCTACGAAGAACTCGAAGTTCAGTTGCGGAGCCGCTTCGACTCCGGCATCGAAAAAGTCACCGACCAGATTCTCAGCTTGAACCATGACAATGGTTTTGCCGTCCGTGCCAGACTGTTTTACTACGACTCCACCAATCAACCGGAAGAAGCACTCAAATTTCTCGAGAAGCGCACCGAAGCCGATCCCGACAACAGTGGACTCTATTTCGCCGCGTTTTCCCTGTTGAGACGCCAAGGCAACGCGGATAGCGAAAAGGTCTTGAAGTTCGCCCGGAAATACGTCAAAGCTTTCAATGAACAGCCGTTGGCGTTGCAACAGCTCTGCATCATCATGATGAACGACTTCCCGTATCTCGCCGGAGGGCTGGAAATCGTCTCCCAGGTGCTGCCGCAGATGAGCAAAACGGCCAATCTCAACAATACGGAAAAAGGCGCGATTTTAAGCGTCACCGCCCTGTATTATTACAAGCTGGGAATGCTCGGCAAAGCAATCGAGATCCAGCAACAGGCGGTAAAAACCGTTGCCGTCAAAGACACCCAGGACCAGCTCAAGTTCTACGAGTCCGTCCAGGCCCTGCAGAAAAAACAGTAATAATTTTTTCTATTATTTAAAAAATTAAATCCCCGTCAATTCCTTCAAGGCGATTGACGGGGATTTCTTATTAATCAATTGAGTGATTTCTTGACTTCAATAAAGCATTTGATGGCGAAATCGAGGTCTTCGCGACTGTGAGCCGCCGAAATCTGAGTCCGGATGCGGGCCTCGCCTTTCGGCACGACCGGATAACAGAATCCGGTTACATATACCCCTTTTTCCAGCAGTGCGGCGGCCATTTTCTGCGCCAGCACCGCATCGCCGAGCATCACCGGGACAATCGGATGGGTTCCCGGTTTGATGTCGAAACCGGCGGCGACCATCTGTTCGCGAAAATAGGCGGTATTGGCCACCAGTTTTTCGCGCAGTTCCGTCGATTCGGCCACCAGTTCGAGCGATTTCAAAGAAGCACAGACCACCGCCGGCGGTACCGTGTTGCTGAAAAGATAGGGGCGCGAACGCTGGCGCAGCATGTCGATAATCTCCCGGCGGCCGCTGGTATAACCGCCGCTGGCGCCGCCCAGGGCTTTGCCGAGAGTCCCGGTGATGATATCCACCCGCCCCATCACGCCGCAATATTCGGGCGTGCCGCGGCCGTTGTCTCCGACGAATCCCACCGCGTGCGAATCGTCGACCATCACCAGCGCGTTATACTTATCCGCCAGATCGCAGACGGCTTTGAGGTTGGCGATATAGCCGTCCATGGAAAAGACCCCGTCGGTAGCGATCAGGCGGTAGCGCGCGCCGGCGGCGGCCTGAAGCTGGACTTCGAGGTCGGCCATGTCGTTGTTTTTATAACGCAGGCGCTGGGCTTTGCACAAGCGGACGCCGTCGATGATGCTGGCATGGTTCAAACTGTCGCTGATAATCGCGTCTTCCGCCCCCAGCAGGGTTTCAAACAAACCGCCGTTGGCGTCGAAACACGAACTGTAAAGAATGGTGTCGTCCGTCCCCAGGAATTCCGAAAGACGTTTTTCCAACTCCTTGTGGATATCCTGAGTTCCGCAGATAAAGCGCACCGAGGACAACCCGTAACCGCGGCAATCCATGCCCAGCTGGGCGGCCTCGATCACCGCCGGGTGATCGGCCAGTCCCAGATAGTTGTTGGCGCACATATTGAGCACTTCCTGTCCGTCGCCGACCGTGATGCGCGCATTTTGCGGGCTGGTGATGATCCGTTCATTTTTATAAAGCCCCTCGGCCTTGAGGCCCTCGAGCTGGTCTTTGAGATATTGTTGAAAACCGCCGTACATGTTTTATTCCTCCCAGTTGAGAATGACCTTACCGGACCTGCCGGAGCGCATGGCGTCGAAGCCTTTTTCGAATTCGGTATAGTGGAACCGGTGGGTAATCACCGGGCTGATGTCCAGCCCCGACTCGAGCATACTGCTCATCTTGTACCAGGTTTCGAACATTTCACGCCCATAAATGCCCTTCATGGTCAGGCCGTTGAAAATAACTTTGTTCCAGTCGACCGAGGCTTTCTGCGGCAGGATTCCCAACAACGCGATTTTGCCGCCGTGGAACATGACGTCGATCATGCCGTTGAGGGCGATTTCACTGCCGGACATTTCCAGGCCCACGTCGAACCCTTCCTTCATATGGAGCTCCGCCATCACGTCTCGCAGGGATTCTTTGGCGGTATTTACCGCGCGGGTCACGCCAACTTTTTCCGCGAGGGCAAGCCGGTCGGGATTAATGTCGGAGATCACCACATAACGGGCCCCGGCGTGGCGGGCAATCGCCGCCGCCATGATGCCGATCGGCCCGGCGCCGGTAATCAGGATATCCTCGCCCAACAGGTCGAACGACAATGCCGTATGGGTCGCGTTGCCCAACGGATCGAAACAGGCGATGACATCGGTCGAAATCGCCGGATTGCAATGCCAGATATTGGTCACCGGAATCACCAGATATTCGGCGAAAGCCCCGGTCCGGTTGACCCCTACCCCGCTGGTGGCGTTGCAGAGATGGCGGCGGCCCGCCAGGCAATTGCGGCAGCGCCCGCAAACCAGGTGTCCTTCCCCGCTGACCAGCTCGCCGATCTTGACGTCATGGACATTGCTGCCCATCGCGGCGACATGGCCGACGAATTCATGGCCGATGACCATCGGAGTCTTGATAGTCTGCTGCGACCAGGCGTCCCAGTTATAAATATGAACGTCGGTACCGCAAATCGCGGTTTTGGTAATTTTGATCAATACATCATTGATACCGTACTCCGGCACCGGTACGTCGGTAAGAGTCAAACCGGCTTCCGGGGCGCTCTTTACTAATGCTTTCATCTTGTTATCCGCTCCAATATATTAAGCTTTTTCACTTCTTCGATAAAATTCCGTCCCATGATTTTAATACCTTCGGCGTCGGGGTGCAGCAAATCGGGCATGCACTCGACACTGCCCTGGTTGAATATTTTCAGGCCATCGATATAATAAATGTTTTCATCGCCGCGGGCACGGAACATTTCGACGATTTCCGCGATCGTTTGGCGCATGAATTCCAGGGTCAAGCCGGTCGGGCCGGGCGTGGTTTCGCGCGGCGGGCTGTAAATCGGTGAACAGAGGATCATGGGAGTATCCGTATGAACCTCGCGGATTGTCCGGATCATCCCGATCACCGCCGGCCCGAAGGTCCGCGGCGACAGATTTATCGAATAGGTATTGATCCCCAGCTTCAACGAAATCATATCGGCCGGCATGTCGCGAATCATGGCGGCCACTGAATATTCGATGACGCAATGCCCGCCATATCCCAGGGAGGTGACATTGAAACCAAAATCGCGGGCCGCGATGGCCGGCCAGATCTGCGCCGGAGTCTCCGCCCGAACACAATGAGTTATCGAACTGCCGTGGGTTATCCAGCGCGGACGCGAATCCTCCGGCGCTTCGCAAACGGAAGCCCCAACCAATTCAAGCTCATGAACCGTCACCGTCGCATTCGCCGGCAGCCAGAGTTCAATATCCTTCATGCCGGACGGCAGGTTTTCAATGATTCCATATTCGGCGTCTTCCTCCACGTCGATACAGGTAAAAAATTCACCGTTCACTCTAGCCTCGATCGGGCACTTCCGGATATTTTCGTTTTGCCCCGAGCGCCCCAGGACAAAAGTGGTACCGATTTCATAGCTGAGACCGATTTTGATCGCCTGGGCATCGGTCCGGAAACATATTCTCACTCCGGACGGTTTGGCGGCTTGCACCAGCAACTCATTGGCAAAAAGTTCCTTATTGGGCCAATCGATGCGCCACGGCTTAATCGATTCGCCGATATGTTCCAGCGAAACCACGCCCTCCCAGTGCAACCTTGAATCATTAGCCTTGACAATCATGCAATGCCTCCAGTTTCAGCTTTTTCAATTCACGGACAAAATTCCGTCCCATTATTTCAATACCGTCGCCGTTCGGATGCAATTCATCCGGCAGATACTCGACCAATTCGGGCCCGAATATTTTCAAACCATCAATATAATAAATATTTTCATCGCCGCGGCGGCGGAATATCTCGACAATTTCCGCAATCTTCTGGCGGTAAAATTCCAAAGTCACCCCGGTCGCGCTCGGCACGGTTTCCCGCGGCGGACTGTAAATCGGCGAACACACCACCAGAGGCGTTTCCGCATGTTTCTGCCGGACCGTCCGCACCATTCCCATGACCGCCTGCCCGAAGGTCCTGACCGAATAATCGCCCATGGTATTGATTCCCAACTTCATGACAATAATGTCAGCAGGCATTTCACGAATCGTGGCAGCTATCGAATGTTCGATCTTGCACTGCCCGGAAAACCCCATGGAGGTAAAATTACAACCGAACGCGGCCGCCGCGATAGCCGGCCAGGTCCGGGTGGGCGAATGCGCCCCGATACAATGAGTGATCGAACTGCCATGGAAAACAATCTTAGGCCGGTCATCCGGGCAATATTCAAAAAACGCCCCGTCCGGTATCTCCAGAGAGTGAACTTCGATGGTCCAATTGGACGGCAACCAGATTTCCACGACTTTCCGGACCGCCGGCAATTTGTCGATCATGACGGATTCGGCATCGTCGGCGACGTCAATCGGACTGACGCTTTTTCCATTGACGGTAGTTTCAATCCGGCAAACCCGGGGGCCGGGGACGACCTCGACAACCTTGTGAGTAAAGTTCAATTTGACGGATTCGGCATCCGTTTCCAAACGCAAGCGCACCCCGGACGGCCACGACGCCATATTCCGCAGGGTCGGCGCATAGTAAAGATCAAGTTCCTGATAATTCAACCGCCACGGCTTGACGGACTGTCCATTATATTGCAAAGATACAGCCCCATTCCAGACAATACGAGAATCAGCAGCTTTAATAAGCATAATAGAAGACTCCTGTTTATCCGGATAAATGTAACGGTAAAATAATAATTGTCAAGAGTTAAAGCAGGAAAAATAAAGCGGATTAGCAATGCTCCATGTAATCGTTCAATGATATTTTTGATTTTTCTATTTTTGGGGGATTGACAATTCTTATTTTCATTGTATAATATTAATGTAAATAAGTTATTTTCAATCAATATTTACAGTAATTATCAAAACAGGGAGACCGAAAAATGAAAATGGCATATCGGCATTCGATGAAAAACGGCAGAAATTTCACCCTCATTGAACTCCTGGTGGTGATCGCAATCATCGCGATCCTGGCCGCCATGCTGCTGCCGGCCTTGAGCAAAGCCCGGGAAACCTCAAAAAGCATAAGTTGCATGTCTTACTTTAAACAATTCGGCCTGGCGTGGGCTCAGTATTCCAATGATTATGAAGACTGGATCGTAGTGAATTCATTCGCCAAGAAAAATGGTTCCGACAAAACCTGGTATCACTGGGGCGGCCCCATCAACAAGTATATCACCACAAGCCAAACCGACTGGGATAACAAACTGAAGTATTGCGTACTGAAAGTCAATATTGCGAAAGCATATTACACCATGCCGGACAATGCCAATACCAAAAGAGGACAACTGAAATCCCCCTCGACCGCACTTCACATGATGGATAAGGATGGAACCAACCCGCCGGCCACAAATTTCTATTATCTGCAGTCGGCCTGTATTCCCACCTGGCACAAAGGGGGCGCGAATATGCTCTTTGTCGACGGGCATACCCGCTGGGATTCACGTCAAAATATTTACCGGGATTTGGGAAAAGAGAGCGCTCCCAATATCTTAACCGAGCAGTACTGAGTGGAATTTTGCTGAAAATCATTGAAAATAAATATTGACTAATACCGTATTTCAGTGTATTATATCGTTATTTACATCACGAACCTGGAGTTATCTGTATGGCTATCACAATCGTAGATATCGCGAATATGGCCGGTGTTTCGGTGGCCACGGTTTCCCGCGCGCTTAATAATAATGGGGGGGTGAGCCAAAGCACACTGGAACAGATCAACTCCGTCATCGAACAGAATAATTTCAAGCCGCTGAGGGTTCACAAAAAGAAGGATAAGGAACTCAAGAAAGCCCGCCAATCCAAGGATTACAATTTCGCCATGGTCTGGTCCGGCGGGATCGGAGCCTCAACGGGGATTACCGCCCAGGAAATCATGCATGGGCTCTCCGAAGCGGCGCGTCAGTTCAATGCCGCAATCAATATTGAGTTTATTCCGCAATCCGGCGATGCGTCGGATATTTTGAGCCGGAAACATATCGACGGTTTTTTCCTTAGCGGGAGCGGCTTTTCGGATGCATTTATCGACAAAATCAAACACTTCCCCATAATCTGGCTTCTGCAGTCCGGTTTGCATGAGGTAGGCGACCGTGTTCAGCCCGATCATGCCCAGGTGGGATTGATTTCTTATAAATATCTTACCCAAAAGGGCTGTACAAATCTTTGCTGCATCAGCTGTCAGGATTATGATTTCTACCATCGCTACTGGAAGACGCGGGAACAGGCCTTTCAGAATGCGGCGTATATCGGAAAGACTCAATGCAATATGGTTTATCTGGATTTCAACGACAGGGTTTCAGCACCGGTGGAGGTTCGAAAAAAGGCCGCCCAGGAAGCGGTCGAAAAAATACGATCTCTTGAGAAACTGCCGGACGGAATCTTCGTCGCAAACTCACTTGGCTTGCCCTTATACGCCGAACTTACCGCAAATGGAATTATCCCGGGCCGGGATGTCGAACTGATTGCCGGAGACAAGGAAATCTGTGGAGACTACAGCACCCCGGAGGCCGTCAAAATAGACATTGGAGCTCAAGGTATCGGCCAAATGGCGACTGAAGCGATGATCTGGCGCCTGCGTCATCCTCAAATGCAGCAAGTTACTTATATGCTGAAGCCGTCATTGATCATTCCGGCGAATAACCACACACTATTTTCATGAAAATAATAAACTATTTACATTTATAATCTTAAAATTAAGGTAATAACAAAATGATTAACTTCTACCCGCAATTTCCAAATCGCAAAGTCATCAATCTGGATGGGCTCTGGGATTTCTCGCTTACGAATGGCTGCAGCGACCCCGCCACTCCCGATTTGAATGCTGTCTGCTACAACGACCAACAGGCGGTGCCGGGCGTATTCGATGCCTTGCCGGATTATGCCGGTCAACGCGGCACCGCTTTTTACCGGACACGGGTAAGCACCACCCCGAATGCCCGTTTGCTGCTGAAATCCGGCGGTCTCGGCATGTGGGGAGCGATATTCTGGGATGGCAAGCGTATCGCGATTATTGACCTGCCGTATTCGGGCATGGAGTTCGAGTTTGAGGCCGGTGACGGCGCCGCGCATGAACTTGTCGTGGTCATCGACAACCGTTTCGATTATCAACGTCAGCCGCTGCTGTCGCAGTTTTATGATTATTATTGTCATGGCGGCATTTTCCGCAGTATCGAAATTCACGAATTACCGTCCTGGTCTTTGGATCGGGCACAGGTAACGACTCTTGACCTTGACGGTCACGTCAAAGTGAAGGTTCAGTTGACCGGCAATTCGCCGGAAAACGCGGAACTCAGTTACCGTTTTGACAGCGAACCGGCAAAGAGCCTGACGCTGCCGGTACAAGGCGGTACGGTTGAGTTCGAAGCGCAACTTGCCAATCCGGCATTGTGGAGTGTGTCGAGTACGAATTTGCATACGCTGGAACTGACCTTGCCCAACGGCGACCGGATTGTCGAACGTTTCGGATTGCGGATCGTTGAAGCGAAAGCCGGAAAAATATTGCTGAATGGCGAACCGCTGAAACTGCACGGTTATTGCCGCCATGAATCCCACCCGGAATTCGGCCCGGCCTTGCCGTTGCAAATTGTGATCGAGGATTTGCAGTTGCTCAAGAAAACCGGCTGTAACTTCGTGCGGGGCTCGCATTACCCGCAGGACCAGCGCTTTCTCGACCTCTGCGACGAGCACGGCATTCTGGTATGGGAAGAATCCATCGGCTGGGGAGACCGCGAAAATCACCTGACCGATCCGAATTTCTGTTCCGCCCAGCTTCGCCAGTTGCCGTGGATGGTAAAAAACAGCTTCAATCACCCCTCGGTGATCATGTGGGGATATTTGAACGAATCGGATTCCAGCCTTCCCGCCGCCAGGCCGCTTTATGAGAAAATGACTCAAACATTGCGTCAACTGGACAGCACCCGCCCGATCACTTACGCCTCGATGTTCTATGAAAAGGACATCAACTTCGACCTGGTCGATATCATCAGCTTGAATGCATATCCGGGCTGGTATGCCAATAACCCGGAAGTAATGCGCCCGCTTGGCGAGATCCGCCGGCGGCTCGATGTATTTCTGGCATTTCTGCATGAATCCGGATTTGATGACAAGCCTTTTATCTTGAGCGAAATCGGAGCCGGGGCAATCTACGGCTGGCGGGACCGCTTCCATGCTCACTGGAGCGAGGAATATCAGGCGGATTATCTGGATGAAGTCTGCTCGTATGTCAATGAAAACGACCGCATCAGCGGGGTGGCGCTGTGGCAGTTCCTTGACTGCCGGACGTACTCCACTTCCTATGCGCTGGGACGTCCGCGCGCTTTCAACAACAAGGGACTTTTCGACGAGTATCGCCGTCCGAAACTGGCCTTCGATGCCGTCCGGAAGCACTTTGTCAAGGATATCGGGAAATAATGAATTTCTATGGCACACCATTCGAAATGCCGAAAATCACACCTCCGGCATTTCCCGAGCGAACCATTTATGCAAAAGATTACGCGAGCATCCAGGCCGCGGTTGACGCATGTGCGGAGAATGGCGGCGGCACGGTTGTCGTCCCGGCCGGTGAATGGACCTCCGGTCCCATTCATCTGCGGAGCAATATCCATCTGCTGATCGAAAAAGGCGCGGTCGTTGCGTTCAGCGACAAATACTCCGATTATCTGCCGGTGGTTTTCACCCGCTGGGAAGGTATGGAGTGCTACAACTATTCGCCGCTGATCTATGCCGACGGCTGTGAAAATGTCGCCGTCACCGGCGCCGGCACCCTCGCCGGCAACGGGCAAGTCTGGTGGCATTGGAAACAACTCCAGCAGGAAGCCGCCAACGAATTGTGTTATGCGGAAGCTGACGGTATCCCGGTCAAAGATCGGATCTACGGCACGGAAAAAGCCGCTCTGCGGCCTTCTTTTATCCAGTTCATCAACTGTAGAAATGTCTTGATCAAAGGAATCCGGATAGAAAACGGCCCGCAGTGGATGCTGCATCCGGTTTATTGCGAAAATGTGCTGATTCAGGGCGTGGAGATTGTGAGCGACGGTCACAATACCGACGGCCTGAACCCGGATTCTTGCCGGAATGTCCTGATCGAGGACTGTAAATTCGCCACCGGCGACGACTGCATCGCGATCAATTCGGGAATGAACGAGGATGGCTGGCGCGTCGGCAAACCATGCGAGAATATTGTCATACGGAACTGCGTGATGACGCAGGGCCACGGCGGCGTGGTGATCGGCAGCGGCATGTCCGGCGGCGTGCGCAACGTATACGCGCATGATTGCAAAATCTCCGGAACTTTTCAGGGGATACGCCTTAAGTCCATGCGCGGGCGCGGCGGTTTCATCGAAAACGCCTGGTTCCGCGATATCACCATCGACGGCGTCAGTTGCGAAGCCATTCAAGTCACCATGTTTTATCCCTACAGTACGGTCAATCCACGCTCGCAAACCCCATCCGATTTCAGAAATATCAACATTTCCGACGTCTCGGGAAAAGGGGCAAAGATCGCCGTGGAAATTCGCGGCTTACCCGAACATCCCCTGGCTGAAATCAATCTCAAAAATATCCGTTTATCCGCGGAAAACGCCATACATTGCACCGACGTAAAAACCATCACCATGCAAAATGTCGAAATAAACACGGATCCAGAAGTCGCGTCAAAATGACGAAAAGGACATAAAAGACAGTTGAATTTTGAGCTGAATGCTGTCCTTTTTGTCCTTCAGTCTTTTTCGTCTTTTGATTTTTGATGGCGGGTCGTCAGATACCCGCCAAACGAAAAAAAAATTAAAAAAATTAAGCCAAGTGTTGATTTTTCTGTAGTTTTACGCTATAATAGTTAATTGGAAAGCGTTAACAGGATGACACATATGAAAAAACTAGCACTTACCGTCCTATATTGTTGCTGGTTGGGTTCGCTGGTTGCGGCTTACCAGTATGGGGATTATGTCAGAGTGAATGAAGACTCATTGAGTGTAATCAACTCCGGCAGCTTGACCCTGAATTTCATTTCCAATATTTCGGTCTGGGATACCATGATCGTGCAGGTCACCGACGCTGCCGGTGGTGTCAGAAGCAATACCATGGCCATCGCCGGACAAACCGTGGATATCGGTACTTATTTGCAGGGAGACAGCCTGAAATTTTTCCTGTCCGGTCAACCCGGTACTACGATTAATTCACACTTCTGGGCCAGCGGGTGGGATAGTGCCGCCAGAGATTACGAATATCTGCATTTCGGCGGCAACTATGGTCAATGGGGACAATTTTATACCAGCTCCATCTTTCAACTTGAAGGCTCTTCCGCTCCATTTGGGCAACCCCTGCCCGGCCTCATTCCAACCCTATTGCTTAGCGGAGTCGGCATCAGCTTGACATTCATAAGAAAGAAAACAGCAGCCTGACCGTTCATTTTCTTGCAGAGAGGGAATTGATCATCTCGAGGATTTTCAAGCGGTGTTTTTCGGCGGTCTCCGCTGGACTGTGGCTTGTTCGCGGCGGAGAATTCAGGGCTTCGGAGGTGGTGAGCTCCGCCAGCGCGTCCTTGATCAGCCGTTCGGCCGTGGCCTCGCGAGCGGTCCCCGATGCCAACTGCTTGAGCATCACCAGATACTCGTAATCTTGAACTCCGTCGCGAATCGCTTTCAAATGCTTGGTGGGTTCCACCCGGCTGCCGGCAAACATCAGCGGCGAGTAATAGATCGGGCGGGTCAAATACTGGTTGCGGCTGTTGTTATCCCCACGGCCGATATCCCCAAGCGCCCAAAACATCGAGCCGGTCGCGCCATGGCGAAAAGCCAGATACGCCTGGTTGCGGTAATACCCCGGATCGATATTGAAAGGTCCGGCCGAACAGCGGTAAACCCATAATTGATGCGGAGCGCGGCTGAACCGACGGAAATCGTTCTCCGTTTCCCGGTCCGGATTGATCAGCAAAGACCCCACCGGACAGAGAATATCGGTGGCTTCCAGATATTGGGCAAATTCCGGCTTGTATGCCAGCGGGTTGTTGAACAATGCAACCCGGCGGGAGCCCGCCTTAACCGCCTGCCGCCAATGGAGAAAATTCCGGTAAGCATCTTCATCCCGCGGCTCATCGAGCATCTGAAAAACCACCCGGCCTTCCGCCAGTCCCAGGGATTCGAGATGACGCTCCCAGCGCTCGGCCCATTTCCGGACAGCCGCCGTGAATTCGGGCGAACCCGGTTTTTTACCGTTTGCCTCGGAATTGCTTTTAATACTGAGATAAATGACATATTTTTCAGCGTCCGGCCAGCTTTGCACCCAGCGGTCAAAACCACTGAAATCCAAGGTTTCGTCTTCCAGGTGCCGCAACGGATGGCAGGCGGGAGCCAGCGTATGATTGGCGAAAGCCACCCGGATCTGATGTTCCTTCTGAATATCCCGCAAAACATCGGCTGGGCGCCGGATCAATTTACCCGGAACCGGTTTTGTGGCGAAATCGAGATAATCCCACATACCGCTGGACAAAGTCGGTGAATTCGGAAAAAGCTGCGGCGAAACGGTTAAATCGATTGGAATTTCATGTGACGAAACGTCACTATGCAAAACCAGACTGCCCCGGTTCAGTCCGGCGTCCAGATTATCTGGAGCGAATTCGATGACCAACTGCGCCGCCAGCCCCGGATACAGAATAATTTTATTTTCCGCCGGAACAAGTGAGGTGGAGATCGGCTGCAAATTGTTCGAATCCAGAACTTCCACCCGATAGATCCGCCCCGGCACTCCTTGCAGAACAGCGGTGATTTCCAATGGTTGCAATTCATAATTGCGCAGGTTGACGGCAGCCAGACGGCGCTCGCGATTCATCATCGCCATTTTTATCCGGACTTCGGTGCTTTCGCCGGACGGCTCCGCCAACACGTCAAGCAGGTCATAGACTCTGGTATTCCAGACCGCCAGCCCCGCCCTCCCCTGCTGTTTCAGTTTTTCGGCATGGAGCCGGAAAATATCCCGGTGCAATTCATCTATGGGATATACCGCGGTGAAATCCTTGACTTCGCCGCTCAATTTCCATTGACTGATCCGTTTTTCCAAGACGCCTATCCTGGAATCTTTTGGAATCTCCCGTCCGATCTTTGCCAGCAAGGTATTGTAACTGCGCCGGACGCAATTTTCCGTAATCAGCCCGGGCAGAGATTTCAACAATTCCGCCGATTCCAACGCGGGGGGCAACGATTCCGGGCGAGCGGCTTCGACCTCGCCGGACGCAAAAACTTCGATTTCATCGCAGAACATGAAAAGCCCGGAAATTATGCAGCGCAACCGGACATACCGGGCTTCCACCGCCTGAAAATCGGCGTCGAAAACCAGATTCCGGTAACCGGCATCCACCGGCGGCCATGGATTTTTGCTGAGCGCAGTCAAACAGCCAAGCTGATAGAAATCCGAACCGTTGCCGCTGACTTCGACATTGATAAAGCTCGGATAACTGATACTGTTGGAACCGCCTCCCGTGCTGAAGGTCACCCGATTGAATTTTTTGACCGCGCCAAGGTCGATTGTAATATTCACCTCGGGCGATTTACCGACCCGCCAGCCGACCGCACCCCGATCGAGCGCCATCGGCTTCTTTTCGGTAAACCGGCCATCAGTCAGGTCGGTGGCATCTTCCGGTCCGGAACAGGCCGGATACCGCGGAATGGGATTCATTATGTACGAACATCCGCGGGCCAGGTTCACTTCACCACCGGAGAGCCCCAGTACGGTTAAAACAACGGTTAACAGTAAGAATAATGATTTCATAAGTATTGCCAGCCATAGTTCTGCATTTTATATTTGGATACAATATCTTTTGCCCGCAAATGCTCGACACGGCCATCGAGGAACGACACATTGGCGTTTCCCCTATGGATGCCCGCTACGGCGTAAGTGGGGGACGCGGCACTGGAAAGCGACCAGATGTACCACGGAAACGGCTTGGCCCCATAATTGGCCGTGTCGGCGAAATAGGCCATGGTAGAAGGCTTGGCGTACCTGGGCCCGATTGGCTTGAAGAAGGTCGCCGGGACCACAAATACGCTTTCGCCGGTTTCATCCCAATAACGGGTAGGCAACCCGTACGAATAAATCGGGTGAACCAGCCCCCCGTCCACAATCGCTTTACCGGCGATAGTGGGGTGCGCCGCGACTTTCGGGCAAGTAATAATGGGCGCAAACCAGTTTCCGGCGTTCGGGGTCGCCTTGTAAAGTGCTTTGAGATAACCGCAATACGACAGAACATTCGGGTAATATTTCCTGGCGGTATTGCCGTAAATGGCCTCGCCGGCGGTATTGCCGATGATCCAACCGTCGTAATCGATCTGATACAAGTTGACGAATTGCGCCATTTGTTTGATATTCCCCAGACATTTGATACCGACTGCTTTTTCGCGGGCGCTGTTCAATGCCGGCAGCAGCATCGCTGCCAATATAGCAATGATCGCAATCACCACCAGCAGCTCAATTAGCGTAAAACTTCGTTTTATCATGACAACCTCCTGATCTATGATTTATTATTATTTATTGGACACATGGATTCCCCCAGATCAATTTCCGGGGCAATGGTATAATGATTGTAAATACGATTGGGCTCCCTGAGTCTTTCCAACAGGTTTTCCACCGCAAGTTTCGCCATTCTCTCGGGATTTATGACAAAGCAAGCCGGTTGAACCGGAACCTTGCCCGAATAACCGAAGTTTCGGAAAAGCATGATTCCACAATTGACTCCGATGGCGCATTCAGGACGGCTCGCCAGGCAAGAGAGTATTGCTTCATACACTCCCCCGCCGGAAAAAATCAGAACCCGCCGCTTTTTCTTCAGCAATTCATTCAGTGCCGCTTCCAGACGTTCCAGAGTCACTTTCCACGGATCGACAGAGCAATTTGGAATCACCCGAACTTCATGCCAGATCTGCTGGTGTTGTTCGAAAGCGGCATTCAACTCTTTTTCGTTGCTGTTGTCGCGCCCGTCTTGCAAATAAATCAGCGCGTCATAATTCATCTGCCGCGCCGCATGGAAGCCGCGCCGCAGGTTTTCCGGATGAGGAGCGCCGATAGAGTCGACATTCCGCAATTCACTGCGGCGGTTGACCACGATAAACGGTTTGTCCACGGTCTCCATGACCTGTGCCAGAATATCATCCGAAATCCGCTCGTCCACGATATATGCATCCACCATGGCAGCGCATTTTTCCATTGCCGGAATGAGTTGTTCCAACTTCTCATGAGTTAAAGTATATACTTGCGCCAGGTAGGAACACTGATGCGGCGTATAGAGATTCATGCCGTGCAACGCGCACTCGCGCTGGATTCCGGCATTGATTTCATTGAAAAAATTATCATATTGGTTTTGCGGCCGGGGTGTCCGCAGAAAATACCCAATCGTGTTGGTCCGGACCTCCTGCCCCGCAGTCTCTTTTCCCCGCACCACATAACCCAGCCCACGCTTGCAAATCAGATTTTTCGAGTTCAAATCCTGATAAACCCGGCGAACCGTGATGTGACTGACGCCGTATTTGTCCCGCAAATCATTGACCGAAGGAATCCGTCCGCCGGGTTTCAGCTGCCCGGAGACAATGGCCTCCTCGAGGTCATGCTCTATTTGCGTATACAAATTTACCTTCATACATATCCTTGTCTGTCTTTTTCTATTATAACTGCACATTCTGAAAAAGTCAATAGGGATCGATGAATAAATAATGAAATTAATATTATCAATATCGATAGATCATATTATCGATAATATTATATTATTGAAAGTCGCGAAATTGAGCCGGGGTAATCCCGTGGAATTTGCGAAAGACCTTACAGAAATAACTGGTCGAGGAAAACCCGCAGCGGTCCGCCGCCTCCTTGACCGAGAGTTGTTCAGTCTGAAACAGCCGGACCGCCAGGCGCATTTTCAGCTCCAGCACAAAGTCCATCGGTGAAATCCCCTGGTATTTGTGAAACTGGCGGATAAAATGATAGCGGCTGTAACCGGCTACTGTGGCAAGCCGGTCAATCGAGATATCCTCGCTGATATGGCGCAGGCAATAATCACGAACCTTGCCGATAAATTCGGGGTTCTCGCCGCTGTTGCCGGAGGGAAAGAATTCCTTGAGCAGAGCCATGCCGAACTGATAAGTTTCCGACGACGCGGTAAAAGGATTTTTCAATTCTCCCTGCGAGCTCATGCCGATAATCCGGCGGGCCAGCGCCAGCGACGGCGAATCGGGCGCATGGGTAAGTATCGGCGTACCAAGGCGCTTGCGCAATTCCAGGCAGAGCCGGACCATTTCGGAACCGTTCAGAGTCAGAAACAGCAATTCCCAGTGGACATTTTCCGGCTTGAAGTAATACAAGTGATTTTCGGGGACTTTCAGCAACATCGCCTGGCCGGGCTCGACGGTATACTCCTGGTCTTCCAGCCGCAAATTGCCGCGACCGGCTACCGTGTACTGCCAGATGACCATTTCCTTGAAACCGCGCTTGGTCCCGTCCCAGCGGTACGAGGCTTCGCTGATATCCTGATAACCGCAACTGACCAGCATGGCGTGCAACGGATAATTGCGCCCCGGATATATCGGCAGAAAAATATGTTCTTTCTTCTCTTTCATATCACATCACCCCTATCTACGCAGTGCGGCGGCGGATAAAACGCGGCAGAATCACCTTGCCGCAGCAGTGCCTGAACGACGTATCCGGCGAAGCCAGATGATCCGTAATCAGGTTCCGCATCTCCAACGCACACTCGGCGACATTGAAATCAAATGTCGTCAGGTTGTAATTTCGTTTCAAATTGATATTATCATAACCGAATATTTTGGTTTTGGTCAATAATTCCGGAGCGATTTCACTCAGACAGTCGATCACGCCGATAGCGATCGGGTCATTGGCGCCGATCACCAGCGGGTTGGCTTTCTTTTGCAGGAGCGGCATGATCTGCTTGACCTGATAACCGCTTTTCTCGCCGTTATACAATGTTTCCAGCTCGGAACAGTCGGGCATCCGGATCTGCGGACAGGAAAAAAGCCCACACTCGATTGCGTGTTTCTGCCCAAAAGCCTGAACGATTTCATAACGGGGCATCGACCAGAAATAATTAAAATCCGTGGTCAGGTATGCAATATAGTCACATCCGGTATAGTATTCACTCAAGGTATTGTGCAAGGCCAATTCATGGTTGAATACCAGATAGTCCACTCCGGGCATCAGCAGCAGACGCTTGGCTTGCATATCCTGAAAATCCCGGAATACAATCGCCGGTTTGATTTGATTTTTCAGCAGCTCAGTCAGCCATAATTCCGGGTTCAAATCACTATGGGGCCAGAGAAACGCCCAACGGATATTCTGTTCCTTCAAAACCTGAATCAGCTCCCGGCAATCCCGGTGCTTCAACCTGGAATCGCGCAAATTAAAAGTTGAAAGGTTCACCCCATGCGGGCAGAGCAGATTTTCCAATTCATTGGTAATCGTCCACGGAAGATAGCTGGTCGGCGCCGAATCATCGGTATTGCTGACGAAAATCGAAGCGATCTGAAGTTGATTGAGCCTGTTTCCGGTATCAGTCTCCGACACGGCCTCCTGCGGCCGCTTGATGATCCGGCTGCCGCGGTTGCGGACGGTTTCGATAATACCCTCTTTGCGCAGTTCCTCCAACGCCCGGCGGATGCTCCGTTTACTGATCTGCAACTGTTCTTCCAGAGTGTATTCAAACGGCAGATAATTGACATCGTCCGGCAAATGGGCAATGAAATCCAGCAGAACCCGCTTGACGCGTTCGTATTTGGGTGCGTTATCCTTGCTATCCAGTGAATATTCCGATAATTGTTTCATAATACCTTTATTATACCACCGCTTGCCATAAATTCCAACATTCAATTCAAATAAATTCCATATAAATTACATTACAATAACAAATAACCCTTAAATCTTTCAAAAATCAAATACATCACTAATACATTACATTATAATACTGAAAAAATTACGTTTTATTCATTTTACCTATTGACTTTTGAATCAAATCAAGTTATAATGAAAGTGTAGTCAAACAAATATTCATCATGAGGGCCATCGCAGATATGAAAAAGAAAAATTTCACACTTATTGAACTCCTTGTCGTGATTGCGATCATCGCCATCCTGGCAGCCATGCTGCTGCCGGCCTTGAATGCCACCAGGGGCAAAGCGCGTACCATCCGGTGCACCAACAACCAGAAACAGTTCGGTACCGCCTTCAATATGTATACCGACGCCTACAACGGAACCTATCCCTATGCTTCCCACCCCTCCAACACCAAACCATTCTGGACCACCCTGATGATGTGGGCCGGAGTGCTCGAAATTCCCAACGACAACCCTTCGACGACTGTTGGCTCAATAAATGAGTTGGGTATCTGGAATTGTCCGGAAAATGCGGAACAGAGATTTCCCGCCTACCAGGATGTGGCCCGCAAATGCACCAGTTACGGCGCCAATGGCTGGGCGGCTTACAATCCGGCTACCGGCACCGACAACTGGGATACCTATCCGGGCTTTCTCGGAGCAAAAACCAGCAAGATCAAACGTCCGTCTACCTTATTCGCGCTGATGGACGCGACTTCATACCGGATCGATTCCACCAACGCCACCGGCATACTCTCCCCCGGGGTGCCGAATCTGTACATCGACAGCGTCAACACCGTCGATTACCGGCATGCGGGGAGCGTCAACATGCTTTACGCCGACGGCCATACCGGAAACCTGAAACATGTCCTCATCAAAGTCGAGCCGGTTCGTACCATCAACTGGCGCGTTCAATAATCAATAATATCAACTAAAAAAACAGGTGAATCATGCGTAAATTATACGTAATGGCCGTTTGTGCAATCGGCATGTCGGTCCACGCTCAGGAAATTCTTAAAAACGGTAGTTTCGAAAATTGGTCCAAACCCTACAGCGTAAGCCTCCGGACCCCGGAATCGGCCGATACATCATCACCCATGCCCTGGAAATGCGAGGCGGACCGCAAGGAAGGAGAACAGCATTACGCCGCGGTAAAAATCAACCGCGAGATCTTCCACAGCGGCAAAGCCTCCGCCGAATTGACTTCCAAAGACCGCAGCCGCGGCGTGGCGGTTACTCAATATGAGGTCGCCATTGCACCGGATACCGAATACGAAGCGTCTTTCTGGTGCAAGGGCGTCGATATTGCCGAGCAAGCCAAAGGCAAGGGAATAACCGTGGTAGTTACTTCCGGCCCGGAACAATTCTGGAAACCGGAAAAACCCAATAAGTATAATTACCAATTCACGCCCGCCGAAGGTTCGTTTGACTGGCAGAAAGTATCGCTGCGCTTCAAAACCCGCCCGGGCGACGCCCAAGTTTATTTCCGAATTCAACTTGCCGGTTCGGGAACTCTTTATGTCGATAGCGCCTCAATCCAAAAAGTGGAACAGTAAATTATGAATCCAAAATTATTTATCTTGATTTTCATCATGGGAATTTTCGCCTGGGCGAACGCGGTGGAACTGCCCGAATTGAACTGGACGCCGGGCAGCGACTGGCGCAATGTCAAAGAACTGGGCGTAAAAGGCGACGGCACAACCGACGACACCGCGGCGCTGCAACAGATTCTGACCGAACTCAAGGATGGCGAAATACTCTACTTTCCGCCCGGCACCTACCTGATTTCCGGTGAATTGCTGATCTGGAAAAAGAACCGGGAGAACCTGAAGGAACGGCGGTTGCTCGGCAATGCCTTTTACGGCCACGGCGCTTCCACGGTCATCAAATACCAGGGGGCTCCCGGCAGGTCCATGCTGCGGATTACCGGCATGTTGCACTACCGGATGATCGGGTTTGTCTTCGACGGCGGTGGTCTTGCCGATATCGGGATGTTCCATGATAACTTCGACCAGAAAATACTCTTTGAAACGCATCTGTTTCACCAGTTCATCGCTATGCGCAACTTCAAGAAATATGGTTTGTATTTTGGTTACTTCGAGAAGAAAACCGGGGTTGCCAGCGCGGAAACCGCTTTTGTCAATATGATTTTCTCCAACTGCGGCACCGGAGCGGCCTTCACCAATTTCAACGACTACAATTACACCTTCGACGGCTGTTATTTCCAGAACAACGAGCGCATGGGCCTCGAGTGCGTCAACGGCAATTTCTATGTCCGCAATTCACGTTTCGAAAAAAACAAGCTGGATATTTATGCCAACCCCGAACACTCGTCCAGCATCCGGCGCTGCGTCTCGGTTAACTCCGGGCGCTTCCTCGAAACCGTCAACGTGGTATCCCCGATGACCGTGGAAGGGTGTTTCGTAACCGATTGGAGCGGTGAGAGCGCGATTCTCTCCTCCGGCGCTCCGGTGACGATTTTCGATAATACATTCAAGAGTTCCGCCGGAGACTTGACGGTATTGAACGCCCGGAAAGGCCAGGCCTTGATTTCCGGCAACAACCGGCTTCTCGGCAAGGTGAATTTCAGCCGGAATGCTCTGGACAATCTCCGCGAAATTCCGTTGCCGCCCGGCGAACTGCAGTTAAGCGAGCAAACCGTATTCATGCCGGAAAAAGTAAAACTGCCCGGCAAACATTTCGATGCCAAAATCGATTTCGGAGCCAAGGGCGACGGCCAGACCGATGACACCAACGCCCTCCAGCAAGCAATCGACGCCGCCCGCACCCACGGTAAAAATGCCATTGCGTATCTGCCTCGCGGCACCTACCGGACCACCCGCCCCCTGAATGTATCCGGCAGCGGCTATTACGTAGGAGGCTCCGGTTTATATTCAGTGGTTTCCTTCGCCGGTTCGCCGGATGAAAGCGCCATTGAAGTCCACCCGGAAGGCGAGTTGACTCTGGATGCATTCAGAGTTGAACGCAACGGATTGAAAATCGAACAGCGCAAATCCGAAAACCGGGTCGGCAACCGGACCAGCAAATACGCCGATTTTTCCGGCAAAGGAACCGATATCTGCCAGTATCCGTCCAAGAATGGTTCCAGGGTTACCTACCACACGGTTTACGTCACCGGGAAATACGTTGAAATTCCGTTCCACCTGGGATTCCGGTTGGAAAACCTGGCAAAACACGATACCGTACAGTTCGATAATATCGAAGGCAACGTCCACTCGATCAATTCCGGGGCGGCGACCATTCTGCACCGCCTGGGCTACGAGGGAACCGTCTGGGTAAAAGGCGATGCCCGCGGGGGATTTTTCGGTATCATGACCAGGCTGGCGACGTTGTCCCGCTACAGTATTTACGTGGAAGACAATCAATCGCTGACCGTCAGTGATTTCTATATCGAACAGGCGGTTCCCGAAACCTTGACTTTCAAGGGAAGCCCGGACAAAGAACCCGGCCGCCTGACCATCAGTTGCGTCAAAATCGACCAGGTCGTCGACATCGACCACTACCGGGGGGCCGTCAATTTCATCGGAACCCAGTGGTACGGACCGAAAGCGGAATTGGAGATTGCGATAAAAGGCCAATATACGGATATCAACATTCTGGGTTCAGTTTTTTATATCAAAGGATTGAAGATCGATTTAAAGAATGGCCCGGTGAACTATCTGTCAAATTCGGAAAAAAGCTCATTCAATCATGCCGACATCACATCGTTTGACAAAAAAGAAGATCCGAAAGCCGCCTCCGCCGCCCTGCTCGACTTCCGCAAGCTGGGTCAAATCGACTGGCAACTGAATTATCCGCAACTGTTGAAATGAGGCTGAAATGTCTGTCATAAACATCAATGCGATCAAATCGCGCCGGGAATGGTTTTACCGGGAAACACGGCAGAGAATCCATACCGTAGTCAATCCGGACGGCAGCGGCAAAATCCCGCAGTTCGCCGTTCCCCACCGGGAAGTGTTCTGGGTACTCCCCGCCCTGTATAGCGGCGGCAGTCAGGACATCGAACTGGCCAACCATATGGTGGAGGAATACGGCCGCACCGAAGCCGGCTTGAAGTACAATATATTTCAGTCCACAATCGCGGCCGGGGTTCTCACCTCCCGCCACGATCTGCTCTCGCCGGAAGCCGCCCGGATTATGGAAACTCATACCCGCAAACTATTTGCCGTCTATGGCGGAGCAGCTCAAGCGGATTTGAAATTCCACGGTTGCAACGACAATATGCCGATGATGGCGACCAAGGGCCTGATCCTCGGCGGAGAATTCCTCGGCGACGAACAGGCCTACCGCCATGGAGTATGGAACCTGAATGAATTCCGCCGCCTGCTTTCCCGTTCCGCCTGGGCCAGTGAATTCAATTCGTCGACGTATTCAGCGATCACGCTGTCCAACCTGGCGCAAATCGCCACTCATGCCACCGACCAAGATATCCAGACCATGGCGCGCGAATGTGAAGAGCGCCTGTGGGCCGAATTACTTCTGCACTATCATCCCGGCTCCAAAACCCAGGGCGGTCCTTACAGCCGGGCCTATGCGGTGGATTACGCCGGGCACAATCACTCAACACAAATGCTGTTCTGGCTGATGTTCGGTACTGAGCTGACCGGCCGGGACCTGATTGCAAGCTATTTTTATCCCGATGAAAACTCTCCGGAGGTCATCCACTTCAAGGGCAACCGGATGCAAAACGTCGCCGAATACTGCGAAATGATCGAACCGGAATTTCACCTGAAAGAAGAACTGGCGCAGCTGATCACCAAGCGTTCCTATCCGGCTTTGCTGCAAGGCCGCGCCGAGGGAATGGCGCGTTATTTCGGCGGCAGCGGCGAATATCATACCGTCAGTTATATGGAGGAGGAATTCGCCCTCGGAAGCGTCGATACCCCCATGTGCTCCGGAGAACAGACCTCGCAAATCCATGTCGTTTACAAGCGCAAGCCGCAGGTTGACGCCTTTCACGATTCCGGCGCTATTTTTTGCCGCTACCGCACTCTGAATCATTCGCCGGACCTGTTGGAAACAGCCGGGGACGGCATTTGCCGGGGCGAACAATTCATCAAGAATCAGGGCTGGCTGTATACCATGCAGAAAAACAATACCGCCCTGCTGCTCGCCATCCCTAATTTGAATCTTCGACCGGTAAGTAGTTCGATCATGAAAATGGAAATCGTATTCTCCGCGCATTATGGCCGGATTACCGCTTCAATCGTCGGAAATGGAGAAGTTCAGCCCGGCATATTCGGCGAAGTCGCGGCAGTAGAGCCGGTTTCCATCGAAACCGGTGAAATCTATGTCCACATTCAACCGCTGCTGCCGACCGCCCTGCCCCGGAAAAGCGCGCTGCGCTTCGTCAACCACCGTCATTATCAGATTCTGGAACTGATCAATTACGAAGGACCGGAACGCTCCTTCGACGGCAACGAACTCGCCTTCATGCAAAACGGCTTTGTCATAACCGTAGACTCCAAACGCAAATGGGATTCGCTGAAAGCTTTTCACCAAACCATGTCCCGGGCCTTTATTGTCGACTACACGATTCTGGAACACCGCTTCCTACGCTACCGCCGCCCGGACGTGGAATTCGAAATCGGCTACACTCCCAAGTATTTCGGGGTTCAAACCCGGGCAATCAACGGGCGTACTTCAGAACAACCGACATTTTACTCCAACCAACTGAATACAACCGAGTTGCCGTTTATGCAAGGCCCGGTTTCACCGGATATGCCGTTTTTCCCCTGGTCCAACAGTCTGGAAATGCATTTATTTCCCCAGCACAGTTGGCTGATCGGCGCCAACGGCCTACCGGACGAAAACCCCTACTCGAACATACAAACCTCAATCAAAGAACAGATTGACCCAGCTCTACCCTTCCGCGGAGTTTGATTTGAATTGGGGAATTGAGGAATTACGGGAAGCCATAAGTAAATGAACTAAATATTCGGCAAAGCCGGAAGTAAGCGTAAGCGCAAACCGCGTAGCGCCTTCATTCACCAATTCACCAATTCACCAATTCACCAATTCACCAATTCCTCGATAAATTGTAACTTTATTTAAGCCTTCCCTCTTGACAGGATGAAAATTGGTTGTATAATTATAACTAAACGGTTAGTTAACACTATAAAATCAAGGTAATCATGTCAAATCAAGTTCGATTGGTCGATATTGCCAAGCTGGCCGGGGTTTCAAAAGTCACAGTGGCGAAAGTCCTGAACCCCAGTCCCGGCAATCGTACCAATGTCAGCGAAACAACCGCATCCAGAATCAATCAGATCGCCGCGGAGCTGAATTACCGGCCCAATCTCGCCGCGCGTCAACTGGCCGGCGGCTGGAGCAAGATGCTGGGAATTTTGATTGACGCCGGCAGCTCCCCGAATGAATTTCAGCGGGTTTCCCACTCGGTTCGAGCGGCGGAACAATACGGGTACCGCCTGACCATCGGTGAATGTCATAATGATTTGAAAAATATCCGGGCTTATCTGAATGATTTCGCTTCCCGCGGCGTGGACGGCGTGATTATCCATGCCAACTCATTTCCGTCCCTGAATGCCGATATCGTAAAAACAGCCGGGCAACTGAAACAGGTCATGTATTATGATCAGCCGATTTGCGATGATGGAACCCTCGATTTCGTCCACGTGGATTTCGGCGGCGGGGTACGGATGTTGGTGGAACATATGCACATGCGGGGGCGGCGGAAAATCATCTATTTCGCGCCGTATCCGCGCTCGCCATACGGCAAATTCCGCTCTCAAAGCGAGCGCGAACGCGGTTTCGCGGAAGGAATGTCCGCTTGCGGATTGAAATTCGCGCCCGATTTTGCCGGGCGTTTTCTGTATGACCGGATGCCGGTCCCCACTGAAATCATCAAGTTGGCCATGGATTTGATCCGGCAGGACAAGCCCGACGCGATCATCGCCCGCAACGACGAATGTGCCGCGATTGTATTGCACGCCATAAACAAGCTCGGAATGCGCTGCCCGGACGATATCGCCGTCGCCGGTTACGACAATCTGGCATTTTCGGAATACACCATCCCTCCGTTGACCACGGTCGACAATGAACTGGCCGAACTGTCCAAGCTTGTCGTAGATAATCTGATTGCGAAAATCGAGAAGAAAATCCCGGTCGATCAACCGGTCAGGATATATAGAACACCCAAATTAATTATCAGAGAAACAACATAGGAGATTATATTGATGAGGAAACATTTCACACTTATTGAATTGCTGGTCGTTATAGCCATAATAGCGATTCTTGCGGCCTTGCTGCTGCCGGCTTTGAACAAAGCCCGCCAAACCGCCGTCAGCATCAAATGTACCAGCAACTTGGGCCAGGTCATGAAAGGTAATCTGTTTTATGCCGATGAATACAACCAGTATATAATGAGCTTCGCAATCTGGTATAACGGCAGTACTCAAGGCTACGGACGCTATCTGGCCGAATACGGTAAACTGCTCAGTGAAAATGTCTTGAGATGTCCCGGCAATCAGCCGAAAAACTTCCCAGCCGGAACCACTGCCCAAACCAAGTTCTATTACACCTACGGCGCGTTGCGGGCGTTCTTCAACACCGGCACCGGAGCTTTGAATGATAATTATTTCACCGATGCCCGCCTGGAACAACTGGGGGATTTCATCAGGCCCGCGGGCCAGAGAAACTTTCTGCTCAGCAAGATGAAAACCCCGTCCCGAATTTTCATCCACGCCGACAGCGCCAAAATCGATCCGGCTATCGCTTATAACAAAATGAACTACTACCTGTTTCATCCCCGAACCTCGCACTCCGCCGCGGCCAATCTCTACATGGCCCATAACAACAGCGCCAATATGGCTTATGCCGACGGTCACGTAGAGAACAGTTCATTCTATGGACTGCAGGAAATGGGGTTCACCCGCATCGCTTATGAAAACTTTGAAATCTTCCTGAAATAAAAGGAGTATAGCATGTTTAGAAAATTATTGGTTAGCGCCATCCTGGTTGGCACAGTCTCCGTCCGGTCGCAAGAAAAACGAATCCTCCCGGCCGATTACAATATATCGCAGATCAAGGCCGTCGACTTTACCGCGCCGCTATGGGTTACCCCCCAAGTGGTGGCAACGGATGGAATCAAGGTGGAAAGGGTGAAGGACGGCGACAATTTCGCGCTGGAAATTTTAATTACCGATACCGCGCTATCCAATCCCGGCATCATGCTGCGGCCCCCCAAGGGACAACTGTACTGGGATTTATCCGAATACCAGATTCTGGCGGCGGATATTGAAAATCTCGACGATCAGGGACAGGTCATTGTCTCCTCGCGGGTAACCAATCCTCTGGTCGACACTTATCAGGCGGCCAACAATTCCGGTTTCGCCTTGAATCCGCATGAAAAGCGCACTTTGCGGTTGTATTATCCCCAAGCCGACGAATTTGCCAAGTGCCGGATCGACGGCATCAAGGCAACTCCACCGGGTATTCCCGGACCGAAAAACGTCAATGGGCGCCGGGTGGATGCGATCATCTTCTGGGGACACAACCTGAAGCGTTTTTCCCGCAACCACAAAGCGCATTACCGCATCAGCAATATCCGTTTGGAAAAACCGTACACCGGCCCCGGCGCGCCGGTTGACGATCCCGCGAAGTTTTATCCGTTCGTCGACCGCTACGGCCAATATGTCCACCAGGACTGGCCCGATAAAATCAAGACCGACGCCGACCTGAAAAACATGATCGAAAAAGAACGAAAATCCTGGCAACCGCGCATTGCGAACTGGAATAAATACGGCGGCTGGGCTGCCGGCCCGCAACTGGAAGCGACCGGATTTTTCCGCACCGAAAAATACCAGGGCAAATGGTTTCTGATCGACCCGGAAGGCCGTCTGTTTTTCTCGCATGGCGTCAATTCGGTTACCGCGTCGGGGCAAGGTTTTCTGCGCGATCCGCAATGGCTGACGAAGGATGCCCCGATCCAGAACGGCAAAGTTTATGTATTCCCATCCGAAAACCTGAAACGCAAATACGGCGATGACTTCATGGCGATACTGCCGGACGTATATGACCGACGTCTGGAAGCATGGGGCCTCAATACCATCGGCAACTGGAGCGGCACCGAGTTTTACCGCAATCACAAGACCCCGTATGCCATGGAAATACTTCCGCCCATCGTCAACCGCATGCCGGGTATCGAGGGGCGCAAAGCCGGGTTGTGGGACTTTTTCGACCCCGGATTTGAACCGGCGCTGCGGAAAAGACTTACCGAGAAACGCATGACGGGCGTCGCCAATGATCCATGGTGCCTCGGAATTTTCGTCAACAACGAAATCCAGTGGGGCGACCGCACTTATGCCGCCCGCAGCGCGTTTCTGGCTCCGCCCGGGCAACCGGCCAAACAGGAATTGTTGCGCCAGTTGAAAATCAAGCATGTCGTGATCGACGAACTGAACCGGCAGTGGGGCAGCAGCTACCGGAGCTGGGAAGAACTGGCCCGGGCGGAAAAACTGCCGGCCCCGGAACGTTCATTCGAGGATTTCATCAATTTCAACCGCTCGCTGTTTGAACGTTATTTCGCCACCTGCCGCCGGGTGGTAAAAGAATTCTCGCCGAATACCCTGTATCTGGGCCAGCGGATTCATTTGTCAAATATGCCGGAACTGTACGAAGTCGCTTCCAAATACTGCGATGTGGTTTCGCGCAATATCTACAGTTGGAGCATGGATGGGTTCCGCGAATCCGGCCTGCCCGTGGACAAACCGATCCTGATCTCCGAATTCGCGGCGGCGGTCCTCGACCGCGGTATGTTCAACGCCGACCCGCGTCCGGCCGGAGTGACCCAGGACGACCGCGCCCATGCTTACCTGCGAATTTTACAGGGCGCGCTGTTGCACCCGCAAGTGGTCGGTATCCATTATTTCACTTGGCGCGACCAGATGATTACCGGCCGCAGCATCGGCGGCCCCATGAGTGAAAATTTCGCCCTCGGCGTGATCGACGTGGCCGACACACCCTATTGGGAATTGACCGCAATGATGCGAAGAGTCGCGGAAAATATGATTCCATACCGCCTGTCCGGAAAATTCGAATGCGAGTGGGATAAATGATGAAATACCATTTCATACTGCCGGTCCTGTTCTGCCTCGGCGCCTCCGCCGCGGAATTCAATTGGCAGGTCAGCACCAATTCGCCCAACCATGTAAAAATATCGGGCAACAACACATTTGAATTTATCCGTCCGACCAATCCCTGGCCCTCGTTCAGCCTGATTCCGAAGGACGGCGGCAGTTGGGATTTTTCCGGGGACGCGGAACTGACCCTCGAGCTGGAAAATCTCAGTCCGGAAACCGGGTGCAGTTTCAGCATTCAACTGTATCCGGGAAGTAAGATTGCCATCGGCAATCCGGGTCTGGCTCCCGGCGAAAAGCGACAGTTTTCCTTCCGGTTGCCGCATCAGGGCAATCCGGATTTCAAGCCGATTCCCCATGCCCGTAAATTGCCGCCGGGCCTGAGCGGAGGCATCAATATCGACACGTCAAAAGTCACGGAAATCAAATTTTTCATCCACGCCCCGCGTTATGCCAAGTTCCGGATAAACAGCATTGAGACCGGCGGTGTCTTCAAGCCCAATCCGGCTTTCGCCGACGCCGAAAGTTTCTATCCGGCAATCGATGATTTCGGACAATTCATTCATGCGGATTGGCCGCTGAAAATCAAGAAACGCGAAGAACTGCCGGAGCGTCTGTCGGACGAAAAGAAAAACCTGTCGCCGCCGCTTGCCGAGCGCACAAAATTCGGCGGCTGGCTCAAGGGACCGCAACTCTCCGCCACCGGATTTTTCCGGACCGAGAAGTATCAGGGGAAATGGTTTCTGGTCGATCCGGAAGGACGCCTGTTTTTTTCTCTGGGGATCAACAGTGTCAGCCGGAGCGGTTACTCCACGGTCAAAGGCCTCGAGAAATTATATACCCGCCAAAATACCAAAGAAAAAGTTTTTCTGTTTTACCGAGATAATTGCGCACTGAAATATCAGGGCGACAACTGGTACGATTTCCAGTTTACCCGTCTTTGGTCGTGGGGATTCAATACCATCGGCAACTGGAGCGACGACCTCTTGTATCAAGCCGGCAAGGCCCCGTATACCCTGAACATTCCCTTGCCGAAAAGCATTCGCCTGAAATGTCCGGACAAGCAGGAAATCATCGATCCGTTCGATCCGGGATTTGCCGCCGGGCTGGCGGACAGCCTGACCCGAAACCTGAAATGGAGCATCAACGATCCATGGTGCCTCGGTTATTTCGTAGGCAATGAATTGAAGTTCGGCAACACCGTCAACCTTGCCGCCGCCACCTTGGGCTCGCCGCCCGACCAGCCCGCCAAAAAGGCCATGCTCGTTTACCTGAAATCAAAATATAACAATATTTCATCCCTGAATCAAGCCTGGAACTGCGCCTATGGTTCCTGGGAGGCCCTGATGAATGCGCACGAAATCCCGGACGCGCGAAAAAGCAAAAAGGATCTCGAAGCATTCTCGATAATTTTCACGGAAAAACTTTTCAGTACAGCATACGAAGTCGTCAAAAAAGGCGCTCCCAACCAATTGTATCTGGGAACCCGGCTGATGGCCCCGGATTATTCCCGTGCCTATCTCAACCGCCTGGCGGCCCAGTACTGTGATGTCGTCTCCTACAATCTTTACTGGATGAACTTCGACAATTTCCAGCCGGCGGGCTTTCCTCCCGACAAACCGGTTTTGATTACGGAGTGTTCCGTCGGCCGGGGAGAGTCTTACGGCTTCGGGACGCTTTGCGATCCGGGCACCCTGCCGAATGCCCGCGCGGTTTCACTGAAAAATCTGTTCGACTCGGCGGCACGCCATCCGCAGATCGTCGGATTTCATCACTTTACTTTCAAGGATCAGTCTCTGGTCGGGCGCTGGGACGGTGAAAATTTCCAATGCGGCATCGTCGATGTCGCCGACAATCCCGATGCCGAATATCTTTCCGCTTTCCGTAAATTAGCTGAAAATGTTTACCATTACCGGATTAATACTACAGCATCCAAATTTTTTTGACAGCTTTATTGCAAAAAAACATGTTTAGATGTTGATTTTTTCCCTGTTTGCTGTTATATTATTTAGTTGAATAATAACAGTTAGAGGTATAGAAATGAATCATGAAGAACAACTGCAGGCGTTGCGTCGTTATCTGAAAGTCCGCAACAAACGTTACACCGTCGAACGTGAAGCCATTCTGGAGTTGATTTCAAACATCGAAGGCCGTTTCAGCATCGTCGACCTTTTCCAGAAGGCCAAAAAACTTAACCTGGTTTATGCCGCGTCCACTCTTTACCGGAACATCTACACTTTCGTCGATGCCGGTTTTATCACTGAAATCAGAATGCGCGAGGGCGAAACGCTTTTCGAAAGCAACCTGAGCAACAATTCCGAGTTCATGCTTTGTGTCGGCTGCGGACGCTTGACCCGGATCGACATCCCGGCTCTCCAGGCCATCGAAAGCAAGCTCTGCAAGGAATACAAGTTCGCTCCGAACTCACGGGTCTATCAGCTCCGCGGCTTTTGCGAAGACTGCAATATCGACTGATTATTCCTCGATTTACCTTATCGAACCGGCAAATAAATCCGCGCCCCCGGCGGATTTTATCTATTTTATCAGAATGGAAAATGGAAAATGGAAAATGGAAAATTAAAAAGAACGTATGGCGACACCAACGTTTCTTACAACTCCCAAAAGAGTCTAAAGGCTTCTTCCCTTTCCTCAATTTTCCATTTTCAATTTTCCATTTTCAATTAAAAAATTAAGGAGATACAACTCATGGCAGGTACAGAACAGAAATTCAAAACAGAGGTCCAGCATTTGCTCGACCTGATGATCCACTCGCTCTATTCCAACAAAGATATCTTTTTGCGCGAACTGGTGGCCAATGCCGCCGACGCCATTGACAAAGCTCGTTTCCAGGCGATCACCCGCCCCGAACTGGCGCTGGACTGGAAAATCCGGATTACTCCGGATAAAGATCAGAAAACTCTGACCATTTCCGACAACGGTATCGGCATGACCGAAGAAGAAGTCATCGACAACATCGGAACCATCGCCAAATCCGGCACCAAAGCCGTCCTCACGGCTCTGGAAGAAAGCAAGCAGGCCGGCGCCGAAGTGCCCGAGCTGATCGGACAGTTCGGAGTAGGTTTCTACTCCTCGTTCATGTCCGCCGAAAAAGTTGTCCTGATCACCAAAAAAGCCGGCAGCGACGCCCCCGCGGTCCGCTGGGAGTCCGACGGCAAGGAATCCTATCATATCGAACAGACGACCAAGGACACCCCTGGTACTGACGTTATCGTCAAGCTGAAAGATGATGCCCTGCTTTACCTCGAACAGTGGAAGGTCGCGGACATCATCAAGAAATATTCCGACTACATCGCCTACCCGATCGAGTTTCCGGTGAAGACCGTCAACGACGACAAGACCGAAACCGTGGAAGACAAGGTTCTCAACTCCCAGAAAGCCATCTGGCTGAAGAGCATGGAAGAGATCACCGAAGCCGAGCACAAAGCGTTTTTCTCGCATCTGACCCACCAGATCAGCTCGCCCATGAAATCGATGCAGATCAACGCTGAGGGAACCACCGAGTTCCGCGCCCTGATCTACATTCCCGAAAAAACCGATTTCAATATTTTTATGCCCGAGTTCCAGAAAAAAGGACTCCAGCTCTACGTTCGCCGGGTCTTCATTACCGACGAATGCAAGGAACTGGTTCCCGATTACATGCGCTTCCTGAAAGGCGTGGTGGACTCCAGCGACCTGCCGCTGAACGTATCGCGTGAAATCCTCCAGGAAAATCCGCTGATCGGCAAAATCCAGAAAAACGTCGTCCGCAAGGTCCTCGCCGAACTCAAAAAGATGCAGGAATCCGAACCGGCCAAGTACCAGGAATTTTTCCGCGAATTCGGCCGCACCCTCAAGGAAGGAATGCACACCGACTACGCCAACCAGGAAAAAATCCGCGAACTGGCCATGTACGAATCCATGAATACCGCGCCCGGCCTCCTGGTGTCGTTCAAAGAATACGTGACCGCCATGCCGCCGGAACAAAAAGAGATCTATTACATCACCGGCGACAGCCGCAAGACCGTCGAAAGCTCCCCTGCCCTGGAATTTTTCCGCGACAAGGGCTGGGATGTCCTGTTCATGATCGACCCGATCGACGAATGGATCATGCAGAGCAACACCGAATTTGAAGGCAAAAAACTCAAATCCGTCAACCAGGGCGAAATCGAACTCGGCGACGATGAGAAAAAGGCCAGCGAAGCGAAAATCGAAGAAGCCACCAAATCCCACAAGAACCTGCTTGAGTTCCTCCAGAAAGAACTCGACAGTTCCATCAAGGAAGTGCGTTTCTCGACCCGCCTGACCGAAAGCGCCTGCTGCCTGGTCAACGATCCGAACGCCATGAGCCCCCACATGGAGCGTCTCTACAAGGCCATGAACCAGGAAATGCCGGAAAGCAAGCGTATTCTCGAGCTCAACCCGGAACATCCGCTGATCACCGGTTTGCAGAAAACCTACGACGCCGACACCGCCAACCCAAAGCTGAAAGAATACGCGGAAATGCTCCGCGACCAGGCTTTGCTGGCCGAAGGCAGCCCGATCAAAGATCCGCTGATTTTCAGCCGCCGCGTAGCCTCGTTGATGGTCGACTCCATCAAGTAAGGCAATACACCGACTCAAAAAAGCCGCTCCGTAAAAAGAGCGGCTTTTTTATTAGCTATCATATTGATTTTTTATTCAAATGATATATACTATTGATATATACCATAAATAATCATGAGAGGTGTCCGATGGATATCGCCAAAATATTTAAAACAGGACGTTCACAAGCCGTCAGAATTCCAAAGAAATATCGTTTCAAGAGCAATACTGTGCTAATCCGTCAGCAGGGCGACAGCATTATCTTGACTCCCCAAAAAGATATTACGTGGGATGAGTTTTTCAATGCCCACACCTGTCCGGATTTTTCTCTCGAACGTGAAAATACTCAAGAAATTCAAGACCGGGAGTTTTTTCGATGAAAAAACTTTATATGCTGGACACCGATACCTGCAGTTATGTGATTCGCGGAACGGATGATATCTTGAATAAACGCATCAAGGAACACCGGGCCAATCTCTGTATTTCATCGATAACTTTAGCGGAGTTGCTTTTCGGAGTCGCCAAGAAAAATTCCCAGCGCCTTGCCGACTCCGTTGAACTCTTTCAACAGTTGGTTGAAATCAAGTCATGGACACCGGAGACGGCCGAACACTATGCCGCCATACGGAATCTTTTGGAAAAAAACGGACACCCCATCGGCAACATGGATATGTTGATTGCCGCTTCCGCATTGGCCGAAAACGCAGTATTGGTTACGAATAACATCGCTCATTTTTCCAGAGTTCCCAACCTGAATATTGACAACTGGCTGAAATGATCTTATGGACGAATGGTGAAATCATATTGGTTTTTGGTGATTTCGTCAAGGTATTTTTGTCAATTGACTGTATTGTTTTGTTAATTCAAAAAATCAAGGGTCAAATAAAATGCATAAGTTCAGAGACGAATCACTGTCCATCGACGAGCGCGTAGAAATATTATTGAATGAACTGACCGTGGATGAAAAACTCGGGCTGATCAATTACCGCAACGAGGGCGTGCCCCGGCTGGGCATCAATCCTTATGTCTGGTGGAACGAGGCGCTTCACGGTTTGGCCCGCAGCGGCAGTTCGACGGTATTTCCCCAGGCAATCGCCATGGCGGCGACTTTCTCCCCGGAGCTGGTGGAGAAGATGGGCGAAGTCATCGCCGCGGAAGGAAACGCCCGCCATGCGGATTCGGTCCGGCATGGCGATTACGGCGCTTATAAAGGCCTGACCTACTGGTCGCCGAATGTCAATATTTTCCGCGATCCGCGCTGGGGACGCGGTCATGAAACTTATGGCGAGTGCCCATGGCTGACCGGCGAGCTCGGCGCGGCTTACGTCCGCGGGGTTCAGGGAGACGATCCCGAAAACCTGAAAGCGGTAGCCACCCCCAAGCATTTTGCGGTTCATTCCGGCCCGGAAAAGAACCGTCTGGAATTTGACGCGGTCATCGGCGAAAAAGATCTCCGCGAAACTTATCTGCCCGCGTTCAAAAAATGCATCGAAGCCGGAGCCCAGTCCGTCATGAGCGCCTACAACGCCGTCAATGGAACTCCAGCGAGTACCAACAGCTATCTGCTGAAAGAAATACTCCGCAATGAATGGCAGTTCGACGGCGCGGTCGTTACCGACGCCGGGGCTGGAATCGCTCTGGTCAACGATCATAAGCGCTACGCGGATTATCCCGAAGCCATCGCCCAGGAATTGAAAAACGGCGCAGACGTGATAACCGACAATGCCGTGGGTGCACGAGAGGCTTTTGAACGTGGCTTAATCGGCGAAAGCGATCTGGACAATGCCCTTCGCAATCATTTGCGCGTGAAATTCCGCCTGGGCCTGTTCAATGCTGACCGCCCTGCCCCCTCCTGTAATGTTATCGAATGCAAAGAGCACCGGGCATTGGCCCTGGAGGCCTCGCGGAAAAGTATCGTCCTCCTGAAAAACAAAAATAATATTCTGCCGCTGAATCCCGACAAAATCCGTTCTCTGGCGGTGATCGGTCCCAATGCCGACTCCAAAGAAGTGCTGCTGGGCAATTACCACGGCACCCCGACCCGTTATGTAACGCTGCTGAACGGTATTCTAAACGCGGTCGACGACAAATGCCAAGTGATTTATGCCCGTGGCTGCGAACATACGGCCCTGCGGACTGAATTCTGCGCGGAAGATTACGACCGTATCGGCGAAGCGCTCGGCGCGGCCGAAAGAGCCGATATTTCGATCCTTTTCGTCGGCCTGACTCCGCTGATCGAAGGTGAAGCCGGAGATGCGTTCAACTCCGAATACGCCGGCGATAAGCCGGACTTGGAACTGCCCGGATTGCAGAAGCACCTCATCGAAAAAATAGCCAGCCTCGGCAAACCGGTAATTCTGGCGGTGGTCTCCGGAAGCGCCCTGGTGATCCCGGAACAGATGGCCGATGGCGTCATTCAAGTTTTCTACCCGGGAGCCGAGGGCGGAACCGCCTTCGCGGATATCCTGTTCGGCAAAGTGAATCCGTCCGGGAAACTGCCGATTACCTTCTACCGGAGTACCGACGACCTTCCGCCTTTTGAGGATTATTCGATGAAAAACCGGACCTACCGCTTCTTCAAGGACGAAGTCCTGCATCCTTTCGGTTTCGGCCTGAGCTACACCACCTTTCAATACTCGAATCTACGCATGGAAGACCTGACCGCGACCGTCGACCTGAAAAACACCGGCAACATGCCCGGCGAAGAAGTCGTCCAAGTATACGTATCCAATCAAACCCCGGAAGCCCCCCTGAAACAATTGGCGGCAGTTCAAAGGATATTCCTGCAGCCCGGCGAAACCAAGGCCGTCAAACTGCAGCTCAATCGCAACAGCTTTCTCCAAACCTCGCCCGACGGCAAACAATCCATCGGCCAAGGCAACTGGAAAATCACCGTCGGAGGCATCGAATTGGAGTCAATAATTACCTTTCCGTAACGTCTTTCGAAGTCTGTAATATTTTTCCGGTTAAATTTATTGTGTTCTGAGGCTCTTGGCATATTCGACGGGAGACATGCCGGTGAGCCGCCGGAATAAACGGAAAAAGAAAGAATTGGAGGCGTAACCGATTTTCTCGCCGACTTCCGTCGGCGGCAACGTACTCAGCAGAAATTTAGCAGCCTCAATGCGCTGTCGTTGAAGAATTGCCGTAAAATTCATTCCAGTCTCATTCTTCAGCAAAAAATGCAAATGCGAAGGACTGACCCCCAAGGTTTTCGCAACGGATTGCAAGCGCAACGGCTCCGTGTAATGATTGGCAATCAGCTTCATGGCACGGCGAACAATTTCCGAATGATAATTCTGTTGATGCGGGGATTCTTGCAAGGGCTTCGGCAAGGCCAATGTTTCCTGCCGAATCAAGCCGATCAGAATTTCCGTCAGGCAGCACACTGCAAGCTCCTCATGATAATCGACTCGCAGAACCCCTTCTTTGGCTACTTTTGCCATCAAAGCCTGGAGTTGAGGAGGAACCGACAAAGGCCGGTTCAGGATCGCCTCCGGAAGATCACCCCGAAACATGATGTTTAAATAACTGTATGGTGCACCGTCGACACCGTGAAAACTATGGTTCAGGCCACCGGTTACAATCATGCACTCTCCGTTTTCCAACTGTACCTTCTTTTTCTCAACATAATGAATAACTTTGCCGTAATCCTATAGGTTTCCTGTTCAATGGCTGCAGCGCGGATATGATATCCTTTGTCATCTTTACCGATCAAACGGTATTGCCACACAATTCCGGGAGAATCCATCGGCAGGCTGTTGACGAATTTGAAAAGGACAGCATTGGCGATATCTTTCATTTTCAAATCGCCGGGGAGGATGATATCACGGATAATGCAATCAGATAAAAAAGCCATAACGATCACCAGTTCAAACGTTTCATATTTCGTTTGAACAGCGGAAGTATGGATGGAGGTGTTCTTGCCCTTTAAAACTATACTACTACGAACGTCCCCATCCAGGCTGATTATCTCTACCTGCATTTGGCTCTCCTGAAGCTTAATCCTATAAACAGTATAATATGTTAGCCATTGTTTGTCAAGAGCAATTCATTGGATTTTTCTAAAAATCATTCCTTATTTCTTATCAATACTTGTTTCTAATATCCTAAACAAAAGCATTTTGTGTGTGACAAATTGTCGCAATGTCGAGTGTTTTCCGAAAAAAATAAAAAATATTTGATTTTTTTGGAAATTGTAATATACTAATATAATATAGTGTATAAAAATTTTCGAAAATTTTCCTGAAATAAATTCTCTTTCTAGACTACTTCCATTTATTCTGATTTTATTTATACTTTGAGGTTATCAATAAAAAATAAACTCATATCACAGATATCCCATAACTTTTTGAAACGGCTGTTTTTTGGCAAGGTTTGAGCGTGAGGTTTCCGGATTTCGGAAACCCCGTGTTGTCAGATATGGTCTCTGCCGAGCTTAGACGGTTAGAAGTCAAACTCCATTTGG
>JAVBRM010000119.1:0-12982 GCA_031548025.1 Victivallaceae bacterium
GAAAAGCGGTGAAAAGCGGTGCCATTCATTGAAAAGCGGTGCCATTCATGGTAACTATATGTCAATCAACTCTGAAAAGCGGTGCCATTCATGGTAACTGAAAAGCGGTGCCATTCATGGTAACTATATGTCAATCAACTCAATATGGATAAATTATGAAATGTTCTATATTCTTTGAAAAGCGGTGAAAAGCGGTGCCATTCATTGAAAAGCGGTGCCATTCATGGTAACTATATGTCAATCAACTCTGAAAAGCGGTGCCATTCATGGTAACTATATGTCAATCAACTCAATATGGATAAATTATGAAATGTTCTATATTCTTTGAAAAGCGGTGCCATTCATGAAAAGCGGTGCCATTCATTGAAAAGCGGTGCCATTCATGGTAACTATATGTCAATCAACTCAATATGGATAAATTATGAAATGTTCTATATTCTTGGCCTGCCGGGCCTGAGCTTCATTCTACCATTTTTCTGCATTAATTTTGCCTGGAAAGTTTCGTCGCCTAAATAAGGACAATCTCTCCGACTGTTGAAAATTTCACTCTCCTCCTCCGTGATGATCTTTAAGTATTCCCGATAGCTAATTCGACATTCTTCTTCATTGGCTCCCCAATTGCCTCGGAATGGATGCAACCGGGGCTCAATCAGCAGGTCAACGTGATCTTCGGTATAAGCTCGTGCTGACGACCATTTGTAGGCTTCAGCGGTGTTGACAATATTAGCTCGCAGTGGATTTTGTTCGATGTATCGGCCAAGCCGGTTCAAATATAGTTCCTTTTGGACGATGATGCTTTTGAAACGACCTTGCCAAATAGTTCCGTTTCCATTTCTGTGGAAACGATGCCATTTTTTGCTGTATTGAGAACAAAGCGCACTGACGAAACTCGACAGTGCAGCGGTGTCCAGCACTTCAAGTGCCAAGTGAAAATGATTGCTCATGATACAGTAGTGATAGATATTCATCTTATGGTCTTGAGCTTTCCGACAGAGCAATTCGTGAAAACAATCGCGCTCTTCAGCGGTGTTCAAAATCCAACCGCTATTAATTCCGCGATTGAATACATGATAGACTCCTGAACTCATCTTGCTGCGTGGTATTCTACCCATACTAACCCTATCTGAATCTCATAAATAAATGTCATTATATAAGCATACTACCACTGACTTGAAAAAGCAAATCGAAAATAAAAAAATCAAAACAATATTTCTTTATTTGTCTATATTTCATTATCCATCAATAATTTACCATGAATGGCACCATTTCTTTTTTATTTACCATGAATGGCACCATTTCTTTGCACCATTTCTTTTGATCATTGTCCCATCCACCTCATGGTCCTGTCCGATTCGACGATTGAACTCATCGTAAACATACTCCGTTACGCCCAGTTTACTGCTCGTGCTCCGTATCAAGTTACCATCGACAATTTCATTTGTCAAGCTCGTTCCATCGGAATTCACGGTAGATCTGAAAAGCAAGCTTTAAAAAAAGCCCCGGCAAAGCCGAGGCATATTTTGAATGGCATGATATCTCTTTGAAAAGTTATGTTTTCTTGATAAACATTTTCTTGATTTTGTCGATAAATGTTTCCCTCGGAGGTAATTTGCTAGTGGTGTACCTATCCTTCTCTGGATCGGGATGAATTACTCTATGTTCTGCATTCATTATGTAAAATTCATAACCATCTTTCAATTCCAGAGATTCTCCAAATGCAAATGCTTCTTCATAGCTCTCAAATATTTTTACAGCTTCTTCTGGTTTTGAAATACCCGATTGATACGGTTCTCCGTTAACCTGAAAAATTTGATGATAGATATTTAATATTCCAACCGCAAATTGATTTGGAGCCAGCGGTATTTTCGATATAGCGCTTTCTTTTCGTAAAGGCCTTTGTTTCATAATTTTCTCTCCGCATTTTAGTCGATGTTAATAATTGTTACAGAATCTTGTGAAACTTTGATTGTATCACGTAACAGAACCTCTGATTCGGAAAATGATTTTCCCAGATGGCTTACGTCCCATCTATTAGGACTTTCGATTATCAATGATTTCTGCACTCTATAGGTCAAAATTGCACCTCTGAAACCTCCTCCTCTGGATGCATAGTTTACTGCAACCTTCATATCCGTAGACCAAGAAGTGAATGGAGAATTCAACGTACTTACATTATTGTGCATAAATGGGGTTGCTCCGCCAGGCAAAATTCTATTAGGAGAAACTATGCCGCGCGCAGCATTGTTAAAAGCTACATTCTTTGAATTCACACCTCGGTAAACAACAACAGAATTGTTATGCCAGACCTTTGCCCTGCAAGCAGCAATATTTCGTAATAATCCGTTTCGGGGGGTAGTCCGAAGCAGTTTCTGTCCTAATCCTAACCCATTCTGGCCAGACAAGCCTGTTCCTGCAGAGGAAATACCGGCAGTTACTAAGAGCGCCTGACCTCCACCCTGCAATGCATTTTGGATACGAGACAAACCGTCCAGTGAACCGCCATTCGTCAGACTTAAACCTTCCCAAGCTTCGGTTATTTGGGTCATTCCGGTAAAGTCAGCAAGTACCATTCCTACTCCCGTAGAGCCGGGAATAGCATCATCTAAACTTGCACCAGCCTCCATTTGCATCAAAATACGTTCAGTATATGTATCCGAAATATCAGATTGCAATTGTCGCCAGGCCATCCCATCAAACATTGCCTTTGAGCCGCTAATCATCTCCTTACTAAAGTCTTTAGCGGATTCAAAGAGAGAACCAGCAAAAGCTTTAAATTCGCCAAATCCCCAAATGAGCCCCAATTTATCAAACGTAGAAATACTATCGTTCTTGAGAAACTCATACAAATTAGAATTTCCTGTTTCTCCAATCGGATCGCGCTTGGTCCAGCGACCGATCTCTGAATCATAGTAACGATAGTTGTAATAGACCAAGCCGGTTTCGTCATCGTGATATTCACTACTGAAACGAAACGGATTCGTTTCTGCCGATACTCCGTTCGAGCTCAATATTTGACCAAATGGACCGTAAATATAGCTTGAGACCTTAGTTCCCAGATTATCAAACAACCCGGCGATGTTTTTATTCCCATCCGCCACATAATAATATATATTACTGCCCTCAGAAATACAAACCGGAATATCCTGACTGACGGTGCTTGGCTGCCAAACAAAAGTTTTCAGCAATACATCATCGTTCAAACCATCATAAATCGCGATCAGTTTATAGTCTAAATAGACATATTTTTCGTGCTTGATTAAGATGTCGTTTTCGTAGACTTTTTTGTAAGCTCGGCGACCTCGATAATCGTAATCGGCTTCGATACGAATATCCCCTTTTTCGGCTTTGATCAATCGATTTTCAGTATTCCAGGTGTACTGCCAGCCACGATTTTTCAGCATGTTTCCGTCGAGGTCGTATGAGCATGTTTCTTCCTCGATCTGCGTGTACTGATTCAGCAGGTTTACGAGATAATTTCTCTCTGCTCCATCTTCATTCGAATAAATACGATTACCAATGCCGTCGTAGGTGTATGACATGGAGTTGATTTCATTGTCGGCGATGTCTTTACGTACAGCTTCGGACAATTGACTTAACTCGTCGTAGCCATACTGCCACTTTGTATTGCCGGTGATTTCTGCGCTGGTATGCTGGTTATCGTTATTCAGTGTGTATCCAACTATCGGCTGATTGTTGGCATCAATGCCGATCAGGCGCGCAAAATGGTCGTACTCCTTGTTGATGGTCAAAAACGGAATATTCTCGCCATTCTGCCATTCGCTACTTGCAATCATATTTGTACCTGGCAGATAGTTGTAGATCATTTCCGCCGAACCATTGCTGATTGAACTTATGCGTCCATCTATGCCATATCTGAACGAAGCCATTGTAATATTATTCAAGCCGATGCTAGATACACGTTGTAGATGATCATAATCCTGGTGAACTCTAGTACCATCCGGGAAAATTTCCGCCAATAATTTACCATAATTGTCGTACTCGAATTCAAAATCACCAAGATGATCGCTGATTCTGACAATCTGTTCTAATTGATTGTATTCATAGGTTCTGTCGAGCCCGACGTTGGAATAAATTCGGGTTAATTCTCCTGCTAGATTGTAGTCAAATGTATGAAGATGACCCCGAGCATTGATATACTGATGAATCTTACCGTTTTCGTAGTAACTGTAACGTTCACGAGTATTGTCTGCATAAAATTTTTCGATCATCCAACCACGATTGTTATAAACAAAACTTGTCACCTGTGGAGTATTTTCATCCTGATATGTGACCTGATATACGATCTGTCCCTGATTATTATATTGGTATTCATGATGGTAAGTAGCCCCTCTAGTTCCAATTACCCGGGAATGTGAATTATATATATAACTGTTTTTTATTCCTTCTGAAGATATTTCAGAAATTTTACGCCCAAGTAAGTCATACGAATACTGAACTGTACGTTTTTCTTGGCCTACCGATTGAGTTATTTTTAGAACCCGCCCCATCTTATCAAGTTCTTTTTCACTGCGGCTATTCACACCGTTAAATTCATGTGATGAGCTTAAAGAACGGTTGAACTCATCGTAGATATATTCCGTCACACCCAGTACGCTATCAATACTCCGCATCAAGTTACCATCGACGGTTTCATTTGTCAAGCTCGTTCCATCGGAATTAACGGTTGTTTCTTCGACGGTGGCGATGCCGGTAATCTTTTTCTCCGTGTACGTCGTCTTGCCGTCTCGCGTAATCCAGGATTTCTTACCGTCGCGAGAGATTTCTTCGCTAGAAATCAGTTTTTTGACGTTATCGGAATGTTTATAGACTTTTTGGTAACTGATTACGGTGCCGTCTTTTTCTGTATAGCCGCTTTCGTACTCGAGGATGATGTCGTTTTCCCAGTCGATTTCATTCGAGCTGTCAAGAACTTTGATGACCTGGTACTTGAGCTTGCCGGTGGCTTCGTCGTAGAGGTACAAGGTTTTCGCGCCTTTGGAGTTTTCCTGGCGGATTACCCGGCTGAACTTGTCGTAGATCGTGAGCTCGGTGAAGCCGTCGGGGTAGACGGTTTTGTATTGACGGCCGCGGTGGTCGGTGTAGGTACGCGACAGGGGCTCGCCGGCGGCGCATTCGAGCGTGTAGAGCTCGCCGTTTTCCACGCCGTATTTGTAGGTGCGCGGGTAGACGGCGTTGCCGTTGATGGCCCGGAGGCGGCCGTCGGGGTAGTATTCGCTGACTTGTACGTAGCCGAGGGGGTTGGTGGTTTCGGTCCAGTTTTCGCCGTATTTGTAGGTGGTCACGGCGCCGGAGGGGTTGGTCTCGCGAATCAGCCGGCCGTCGGCGTCGTATTCGTAGCGGGTGACCAGTTCGCCGTCTTCCTTGCCGATCAGGGTGGATTCGGTGACGTTGTCGCCCGCGTCGTATTTCTGCACGGTGGCCAGGCCGGAGGCCACGGTCAGGACCCGGCGGTTGAAAACGTCGTAGCCGTATTCGGTGACCGAGCTATCCGGCGCGGTGACGAAACGCGGACCGCAGCAGTTATACACCGTGGCGGTGGTGTCGGCATCGACGGTGGTTTCGCCGATCACCCGTCCGAAATCGTCGTAGGTGTAGTCGCTGCCGCCGGTCAGCAAGCCGGTGGCGATGTCGTAGGTTCGGCGCCACAGCAGGTTTCCGGCGGCGTTGCGCATAGTAACCTCGCGGGTGCCGTGGTCCGGCAGATGGCCCGATTCGGTGACGGTTTCGAGGTCGTAAGTCTCGGCGTCGGTGCCGGGGTTTTCGATGTTGTGTTTGGTGTAGGAAATCACGGTCCGCGAACCGTCGGGATTCACGGTTTCGCTGGGCCGGCCCATGAAGTCGCCCTCGGTGCCGCGATAATACTTCGTCACCAGATTGCTCTCGTCGTCCCATTCCGCGCCCGGTTCGGTGGTCTCGATGTCCCAGTTTTCCTGCTCGAAATACACGTGGTATTGGCGGTCGACTTCCACGCCCTGATTGTAGGTAATCACGGTACGCGGGCGACTGTCCGCCGGGTCTTCGATCTCGTCCTCGTGCAGCGGGGTATAGTCGTAGACAGTGACCTTGCATTGGTCTTCCGGCGCGCTATCCGGCAGATCGCCCACCGACTCGATCTCTTTGGTCAGGCGGCCATGGATGTCGTATTCATAGCGTTTCCAGGCGCCGTTGAAATCGCGGCGGAAGCGCAGTTGCCCGTAGCCGCCGGAGTCCGGGTCGTCATCATATTCGTAGACGGCTTCGCGCTCATCGTCGGTGCCGTATTCGCTGTATTCGCGGATGATTTCCTCGCCGAACGGGAACAAATGTTTGACCACGTAATGACTGGTTTCCGAGCGGTCCCCCTCCCCGTCGAAGCGGATAATATTCTGGAGCTCGTGGATGTTTTCATCCTCATCGGTGGAGCGTTCGAAAACGGTCAGTTGCGCCGGTTGTAATTCCGTACCGTAGCGGTGCCAGTAGCCCCTGAGTGTAAGTCCGCTTTCGAACTGGTTTTCGATATATTGTCCGATCGGCTGTTCCAGCGTATTGTAAAACTCCATGATCACGCCTTGCTCGAAGTTCCCTCCGGTTGGCGCGCCGCCGCCCGGGAAAAATGCCGAGTAGCCGGCCCCGCTCGCGGCAGCTGCATCGAAATCAATCTCAATCCGCGCAATCCGGTCGTATTCCGGCATGGCCGAGGAAGTCGCACTTAAACTCATGGTCGAGGCAGTATCACTCTGCGCCAGAGTCCACGCTCCCCCCGTTACCGCAACGCCGTTCGAGGCCGCCCCGGCGGCCAAAGAGGAGAATATGGTTATAGCATTATAGCTGGTTCCTGTCGGCACAGCATACTGGTCTACATAGAGGAGAGTCTTGCTGCCTAAGCCGGTCACAAATAAATACGGATTTCCGCCGGAGGGTCCTTCAACCCCAATGCCGGGAATGTTGTTTTTATCAGGGGCATTGCCATTGGTGGGTTTGCAGTACAGGGTCTTACTGGTGTTCATGACTTGGGAAATGCCGTCATTGAACTGGACTTCCTGATAAGCGCCCAGATCTTTGAGCTTGTAACCATGTTTCCTATAATCGGCGGAAGGTTCGCCGATATTTGTGGCATAGTTCAGAATAAACGGCACCAGCGCCCCGCTGGGGCGGCGGACATACCAGAACTGCCACTGAGCGGAACCGCCGTTCGCATCGGTCCCCCCGCCATAATGCCGCCGCTCGACAAACGTATCGCAGTTGTACTGTCCCCAGGTATGACCGGCATAATCGTATACCGCCATAAAATGAGCCGTCTGAAGATTGTTGCAATCTCCCCAGGACAAAGCCAGCGGTATCTTGATCCTGCTCGAAAAACCGGCCAGGATGGAAGCCAGCATTTGGAACGGATTCGGAAACAAATCACAGCAGGCGCCGCAACCGCTCTTGACCACTCCGTTTTGATCTTCGTCCGTCAGGCAGCCCGGTTTTTCAATGGTGACCGGCTTATAAAAATGAACCACCGGCTGAATGTGGCAGATATCCTGCCATCCCTCGACTTTCGGATCGGTAATCAGGATATCGCGAATCAGGCCGAGGGCATCGATCTTGCCCTCTTTCGGCTTGGGAATAGGGATCGAGCGCCAGCTCAATTCGTTGTCCAGGCATTTGATGTTGTGATAGTAAAGACCGTATGAACAGGAATTTTCATCTCCGATCGGCAGGACTTTGTATTGGATCTCCCATTCATCGATTTTCAGCTTGGGATCGTACTTGCGATTGTGAGTTTCTCCCGACAGTTCGGCCTTGGGAAAAATGACCGAAGTATGCATCTGTTTCTTGTCGATATTGATGCGGACATGATAATCATATTTGCGGGTCACCAGACTCTGGATCAGTTTCGCCAAGTCATCGAAATGTTCCCACAGCACCGGAGTGGTACTTTCGCTGAGCGAAGGATTTTTCATATATACGGAAGTACCGGTTGAGGTATACCCTCCCGGCATGACCAGAAAGCCCTTCCCGCCATTCAAGGGAACCCAGGCGCTCTCGTGGGTGAACGGATCTTCGCGCCAGAGCTGCAGATTGGCCGGCTCGAAATAGATCGTCTCCGCGGCTGATTTGATTGCGGCACGGATTAAATTCAGATCGCTCTGAAGGATTTCTGATTCTTCAGTTTTCAGCTTCAGGTCTTCCCCGAAACCACGGATTTTGCAAGCCTCGACCAATGCATTGTGAGCCAGATAATACTCGGCATTGCGAGGCGGAATTTTACTGATTTGCGGCATAATTATATCCTTGATGTAAAAAATTGATGTTGAAGTACGGAATCAGCTGCAGGCATTCAGGCACGTTTCGATCTCATACCAGCCCCAGTTGCCGCCTCTTAAGCCAAACGCATAGTTGCCGCTCATCGGAACCGGGAGCCATTCGATAAAACCACCGGAATTGGTGACCAATATTGATTTTTGTTGAGGAAACGGTACCACCTCCAAGTCCGGATCGGCTACGACCAGCCCTCTAGCCCCGGCACAGCACATAAGAACATGCTTTCCCACATCTCCATCGTTGGGATTTGGGATGAAAGTCAAAACCGACGCCACCGAAGTATCTGCCTCGATAACCACCTTGATATCGACCGGAAAAGAAGTCCCATTGGAAATCAGCAGGCTCTGATCCGTGCTTTTCACTTCGTTGATAAACTTATAATCGGCATCGACCTGAAATCCGGCAGCAGCACTGCCGACACTGAAAACATTGAAAGTATTGTTGTTAGACATAGTTGAAATTCCTTATATTTATTTTTTTTACTGATTGTTGTTATCGGAAAGTTTGACCCCAGTTTAGATTTATTAACTACAAGCGTTTTCGCAGTCTTTGACCGGCTGCCAGGAGAGAGAGCCTTCAGAAGCGCATAATATCATATCGCCGCCTTCGGCTTCGAACCAGGAACAGTTTCCATTGCCATCCGTCTGAAGTATGGCATGGGAGGTGGTCCCAATCGTGGTAAGTGATTTTTTCCCATTGATACTTCCTCCGCCGTCTTCGGTAGCGACAATTCCCTGCCCGCTCCTATACAGGCGGTGAGAACCTCCTTCGCTTGAAAAGTAAATCACACTGGAAACCCCGGCGTCTTCCACAATGGAAATAGTGAGGTCCATGTATGGTTCTTCGGCGGCGTTCTGATCGACGATTTTGATCGATTTGTTCCCGCTGACAAAATCATTCAGCAGGCAATGTCTTGTGGTCAGATTCAATTGTTTCGAAACTTTTTCAACTTGATCAGGCATATTCTTCTCCTTATTTAAATTTTGGATAAGCCAATAATCATGTGTACTCACCATAAAGAATCAATGTCAACATTTTTTGCGAAAGTTTGTTCGTATAAACCTTGAGGTTTAAATTTTCATCGTTTTCCCAACGTTTTCCCAAAAAACATCGACATAGACACTAACATTTAATATAATATATAAATCATGGAGGTACTGATATGAAAAATTTGAAATGTTTCGGGGTTTATCAAGGGGAAACGGAAAATTGCCGGAATTGCGAATACCGGGTTTCCTGCCAATTATATACCATTACCGAAGGGCGGATGACACAGCCGCTGGGGGGAGAAGATTTTGACGATTCCATTATGATTCCAGAAAGTTCAAGTACTGATCCCGAGAAAGACGACTGGAATAAATTGACGGCCACCATGACGGAGCTGGAACATTTTTTGAATTTTTTGTTTCACCTGGATGATTATTCGTTGGGAATCATCGCGGAAATCATCGCTCCCAGCAATATCAGCAGCAGTAAATTGACGGTTGCGGAAATGGCGCGAATTCACGGCATTTCGCGCCAGGGGATGCACCGGAAAATTCTGGACATGGCCTGCCGGACCCCTGAATTGACAAATCTGCTCAAATGCGTGGTCATGAAAATTCAAAAAGGCCGCAATAAGTTCCGCCAGGGAACTTGTTACCGGAAAAGAGCATTCAAGTAAGAAAATAACGGCAGTTAAGCTGAGTACAGTTCCTGGAATAGGTTAAATGACCGTCATGCCGGCAGACAATGGCATTACCCCGGCAGGGAATGTTGACAAAAGCCTTCCGGCTGGTATCCTGAGCATACCGGCAACGTTGTCCCGGAGATATTTTGACCAGTTCTTCCGGTAATATCTTTCGGGGTGATTTTCCCTCGGAATATTCATAAGCGATATGATCAACGAGATCAAAAATCCGGCTGAATTCCGTGCCGTCAACCCGGTAACCACAAATGATAATTTCCGAGGCCGCCTGCGGGTTACTGCCGATATATTCGTAACTGGCGGCGTCGGCAAATGTCAGATTCAATTCCGGAGTATTGCCGTAAGCAATTATGATCGGCCCACAGGCTTGTGGAGTATATACAAGAGTAAACTCGGAGACATATCCGGCATGAGCCCGGGCCACAGCGGATATATTCAGAATTTCCGATTCATGAACCGGAGGCTCATTTTCCGCCAGCAAGCGGTATAAATTGTAAGATTCTGGCTGTTGCGGGTTGCCGGCCAGAAAACTTATTCGACAGATACCGTGCGTGAATTCCGCGACGGGAGCAATTTCATCCAGATGCTCCCCCAGGCCGGTATGTAACCTGGTCCAGGAATCGCGATCTGAGGAAAAATAAATCTTGCGAACACCATTACTCTCCGGACGACTTTGAAAAGCGACTCCGTTCGCCGCCGTATAGATTTGTTCTTGCCATTTATTCATCATATTTATTTCACTCCTTGTGTTTTTGTTAAAAATAAAGGTCTTTACTGCTTAATAAAAAAGTCAACAAAATTTTGTTGACATTTCACCAATTAATGAAGAAAGTCAAACTTCGCGTTTTTTTGTTGACATTTCAATTATTAATGAAGAAAATCAAACTTCGCGTTTTTTTGTTGACATTTCACTAATTAATGAAAAAGCAACATTCAAGGATTATCAACTACAACCGTTAAACTAAAAAAATTCGTAGTATTTCAAATCAAAAACCAAGAGGAAAATCTATGGCAAACACAATCAACAACCAGGAAGAAATCAACAACAACTGCAATTGCGTTCCGGCAGGCAACGGACTCGAAAGTTATCCTTTCGACAACAGCATGCTCAGTGAGGAAATTCTGACTATTTCAGAAACCAAACGCGTTTTCGCGGTAATCGATGATGCCGGCCACCAATATCCGTTCGGCATCGACGAAATCATTTATCTTGAAGATGCGACATTGATAAATCTGAGCAACATCATGGCTTATCGCAACCTGACTGCAATCAGCGGCGAATGGAAGATTATTTTCGCCTCGGGTATCATCGGCAGAGACGGCAGAAATTATGCTCCTGACGCCCAGGGAACTCCGGCGGAAAAAAGTAATTTCGACAATGAATTGAAAGGTTTTGCCTTTCTGGATTACATCAATGGCATTATGTATTACAAGCAATCGGACGCTCATGCCGACTGGGCAGACGGATTCGATATGCAGGGGCCGGTGGGACCTCCCGGATTGAAGGGGGACAAAGGCGATAAAGGTGACGAAGGTGAACAGGGCAGTGCCGGTCCCACCGGCCCCCGGGGAGATATGAATGTCGTACTCTCCGCCACAGAACCAGTCAATCCGCAAAACGGCATGATCTGGATTGAAGACTTAACCTGAAAAGGAACCGCTCATGAGTATCAAATTTTATTACAATGACTGCTGGCATCTTTTTGACCAAAGAAAGGTTTATCACGATGGGCAATGGCAAACACTCGCCAGTTCCGATAGATTCTTTCATGACGGCCGTTGGTATTTCTTCGGCTCGGGCCAGAAAAAACTTTTCGGGTGCGGCAGAAACGCCTTCGGACAATTGGGCTCCGGAGATATCGCCAACCGCCATGATTTCCACCCGGTTCAGGACTTGGATGCCTGGACCGCCGTAGCAATCGGAAGCGATTTTACCCTCGGTATCAACGCCGGAAATTTATTCAGTTGGGGCAACAATAAAGCAGGAGCCCTGGGAACAGGCGATTTTTCAGACAGCCTGATGCCCACACTAGTCGGAAACAGTGATCGCTGGAGTGCGATCGCCGCCGGCAAGGCACATGCTTTGGGAATTTGCGACGGCAAATTATTCTCGTGGGGCTCCGGCGATCTTGCCCTGGGCTTGGAAGGTACTACCGTCAGCAGCGCCCCATGTCAAATCGGCGAACACAGCGATTGGACCGCGGTCGCCGCCGGCGATGTCCACTCGCTGGCAATCCGCAACGGCGAGTTGTACGCATGGGGTTGCAACGAATGCAGTCTGGCGCTGGGACAGGAAGAGACCGCTTATACCAATGTTCCAGTAAGACTCGGCAGTTTCAACGATTGGAGCAAGGTATATGCCAACGGACATAGCTCCATGGCAATCCGCAACGGGAAACTATACGCATGGGGTACCAATATCAACGGTCACCTCGGCGTAGGCGATTTTCGCAATCGTTCACTGCCGACGGAAATATCCGGTTCCGGAAACTGGCGTTCAATTGCCCTTGGCAATCAACACGCACTCGGCATCCGTGGCGGCCAATTATACGCCTGGGGCGGCAGCTCCAGTATTTTTCCGGAAGATTACGGCCTTGAATTCAGTCCGCAACCGGTTCTGATCAGTGCCCTGAACGATTGGAATACAGTCGCTACCGGCAATGATTTTGCTCTGGCGCTTCGGCGGGGTGAATTGTATGGCTGGGGAACCAACCTTTTCGGCAGTCTCGGCCTGGGCCGCAGGCTGAATATCCGGGAGATTACCCGGATCGGCAGTATCGCCAATCATCTGGCTGTTTTCAGTAATAATGACACTACTTTTACCATCAACGACAATATCTAAACAAAAGGCAAGAACATGAAGATCTTAAAAATAAAAAACCAAGACGATTTCAATAATATCGTCTCTCCCCACGGAACCATATTGGTCTGGCCACAGGTGGAATCCGATCAAACGGTTACCTTGTACTGCAAGACCGAAACCGG
>JAVBRM010000226.1:0-3949 GCA_031548025.1 Victivallaceae bacterium
TGAAGTTCGGTTTGTGGAGAAAGCCCAGCGGGTCCCAGGCGACCCGGTTCCGGTAAAGGATCTTCAGGAAGATATAGGCCCCGATGATGCCGCCCAGGTGGGCGAGGTGCGCAATACTGTCGGAACCGCGAAATTCGAGAATGATTTCCAGGATTCCGTAGACCATCACCAGAGTTTTGGCGCGGATCGGCACCGGAAAAAACAACAGCATGAACTGGGTGTTCGGGCTGAACATGGCTACAGCCAGCATGATGCCGAAGAGAGCGCCGCTGGCGCCGACCAGATAATATTCGCTGTGCATATTGCAAAGCAGCCAGAGCAGATTGCCGACGACGCCGCTGATCAGATAGAGCAGAGCAAAGCGGAATATACCCATGCCGCGGATGATCAGCGAGCCGAAGATATAGACACCCCACATATTGAAAAAGAGATGGCTGATGCTGCCATGCATAAAGATTCCGGTAATGAATTGCCAGTAGTAACCGGCTTCAAAGCCTTTCCAGCTGAGCGCCAGCGAATGGTACAGGTGGGGAATTTGGACATAATTGCCCTTGACCACCGGCTGGGGGACGGCTATAAATACGATAGAGGTGATGATAATCAATCCCAGCAGAAAATGTTTGGGATCGAGGCCGCCCGCGGGCACCGGTTTGGCAGTATTGGGGTCGCGTCTCATATAATCTCGATCTGACAGCATCAGGTTATTTCCTCATGTAATTTTTCTCAGTGACAAGTGGTAATATAGCACCGGAGTTGTAAACATGCAAAAAATTTCATGGCGGCAAGTTGAATTTCCTGTGATTTGATGTTAATTGTATCTCGAATTTTCGCATAAAAAGGATAATATATGGCAGTATGTAAGAAAAAGACCACCGGGAGGTCGTGGAAATCGTTTATTCCCAGGAAGTTTATTTATATATTTTTGATTTTGCTGGGGGCTTTGCTCGGTAACCTGGACCGGCTCGGTATTTTCGGTCGCACGGTGAGTGGTTACGGCAGTTTTCTGCCGCGTTATATCAGACTGGTGATTCCCGGATACCAGGCGGAATATGTAACCGCGGAAAACGGGGCCGAGATCTATGGCAAGGTGCAGAAAGTCAGCGACGGCGACACGATTACGGTCCTGACGCCGGAGGGCGACCGCAAATACAAGATCCGTTTTTACGGCATCGACGCCCCGGAATCGAGCCAGCCTTTCGGCGAGGAGTCGGGCAAGGCGCTGGCAAAGATGATCGACGGTAAATTCGTTACGGTGAAGGTGTCGAATGTCGACCAGTATCAGCGGCATGTCGGCAAGGTTTATTGCGGCGATTTGTATGTCAATCTGGAGATGGTCAAGCAGGGAATGGCCTGGCATTATGCCCAATATGCGCCGAAAGACTACGAAATCCAGAGCGCCCAGCAGACGGCACAGCGTTCCGGGCTCGGTTTGTGGAGCCAGCAGCGGCCCCAGCCGCCATGGGAATACCGCAAGTATAATAAATAATGTCTAATAATTGCCGAATCAACTTTAAAAATCAGGTTTAAGGGAGTACATTAATAGTTGACTCGAAAATAAACAATGGAAAATTGAAATGATAAGACTGGCGGCAGCGGTATTGATTGTGTTGGTTATCAGCGGGTGCTTTGACGACAAAGCGCGTGATCCGCAGTTGACCAATCTCCGTTTGACCTCCGATTTGCTGGACAGCCTGTCAAAGAAGGACCATAAAGCCGCGGCGATTCAAGCGGCTAAGTTGAAAGCGATTATTCCGGAAAGCACTTTTCTCAGTCAGCTCGAGGAGAGTGAAATCAGCAATATCTATATTATCGAAGCCCAGAAGTTGCTGGACAAGGGCGATCTCAAGGGTGGTTTGAAGATTATCAACAAAGGCCTTGGCGAGCACCCGATGAACCGGCATTTGCAGAAGTGCCGCCGGCAATTGGTCCGTCTCGGCGAATTGGAAACGGCAATCGCGGAGACCACCAACTATTCCGACGCCGCAACTTTGAGCAAAGGCATTGCTCAGTTGAAAGAAATGATCAATGAGTTCCCCAATCCTCAGCGTTGGGAAAATTTCATTAAACAGAAAGAAAACGAAGTGGTCAGTCTGGATAAATACGAAACCAGGCGGGCTTATCACAGTCTCTGGTCCGAATACCGGACCTTGAAGAAAACCGAACCGGAACTTGCCAAAATCCTGGCCGCTCAAATCCAATATGATCCGAACAGTCTCAGCATTTATTCTGAATAGCCTGCTTTGCCTGTCATTCGGAGTGGCCGGGGCGGAACGCAGTTTTGAGTTTATTCCGCAAGTGGTCGCCGTTTATGGCGATGGCAAATCCATTACCCGCGACGATGCCGTGATGCTGTTGAAAAAAAGCCTCAAGCATGAAGATGTGGTTTCGATGAAAGAGGCGGAAATCAAGACTGCCCTCCGAACTTTGATCACCGGCAGAGTTGACAGGGTTATTATGGATAAGGTGCTGCAGGAGAATAATGTTAGACCGGATGCCGCTGAAATGATCCGGGAATTGCGCAACTTTCATAATTTGTTGCCGGCCTCCCGGCGGCAGAGTGTGGAAAATGAATTGCTGAAAAACGGGGAGAATTTTGAGCAATCGCTGCAGCGGCTCGCCAATGATATCGACAGTGTGCTGAGTTTTACGTTTCTCAAGTGGGTCGAAACGAAATATGCCGCCAATCTGGAGGTGAAAGCGGAAGAGGTGGAAACTTTTTACCGGATGAACCAGCCGATGTTCCTGATTCCGGAGTCGTATACCATATCCCGGATTCAAACCGCCGACAAGGCGGCGTGCGAGGCTTTGTATACCCGGCTGATTTTGGGCGAAAGACTGGACGGTGAATTTCGCAGGTACGGCAGTTTCAACCGCCAGGAATTGCCGGATGACCTGAACCGGGAGGTGTTGGCATTGCGAAAAGACGAATACAGCAAACCGCGTCTGGTTGGCGACAAGTGGACGATTTACCGGATGGACAATCGGTCGAAAGCCGAGTATGTCCCCCTGGATGAGGTCGAAGACTTTATCCGGAGATCCTTAAAGGCCAGAAAGGCCCAGATTGAATCCGCCCGCGTTCTCCTGAATGAACGCAAAAAGCTTAACTTTGAATTAAACATCTGATTTAGAGTTGAGAGTTGAGAGTTGAGAGTTGAGAGTTGAGAGTTGAGATATGGGGAGGTTAGTCGTCTACCGGTAACTTACTCTAAGCTTTGAAAATGTTGAAATTTCACCGTCTGGGGATTGACATTTGATTGTATTGCGGTTATAATATGATTGTACGAACAATCAATCACGGATGAAGTAATGTCGGTAACCATGAAAGATATTGCCTTGATGGCAGGAGTTTCGCAGCAGGCGGTGTCCGCGGCCTTGAATGGCAACGGGCATAGCCGGGTTTCGGAAAAAACCCGTCAGAAGGTGTTGAAGCTGGCCGAGGAGCTCAATTATGTGCCGAATGCCGCCGCAGCGGCGTTGTCGGGCAAGGACTCCAAGGCTATCGGTATCATGGCGGGTGGAATGGACGGACTTAACGGACCGCTGATGGAAGAGCTTTCAATGCTTTTTGCACGAACGGGTTGCCGGACGGTAAATACTTTTTTCTCGGCCCATTTTTTTGATGCGTCCAATGCGATTGCCGAGTTGGCGTCGCGCGGGGTGCGGGGGATTGTGGTGCTGAATGGGCCTCATAGGGAAAAGCTGTTGAACTTGTTGCCGGTGCCGGCGGTGTTTTCATACAGCAGCGACCCGGATGATAAGTTTGATGTTTTGACGGACCATGAGCTGTTGCCCGGTCTTGCCGTCGAGCATCTGGTCAAAGTGCATGGGCATAAGCGGCTGGGGTTTGTTACTCCGCAGCCCGGCGGGAATGCGCCGAAATACAAAGGATTTGAGAAAACATTGCGTCAATACGGCATCGAGCCGGAGCCGGAATGGAATATCGGCTTGA
>JAVBRM010000088.1:0-60553 GCA_031548025.1 Victivallaceae bacterium
CGTAGTGGTTAAAATTGGTTTTACAGGTACTTAATATCATTTCCGTTCCTTGAATTTCAAATCAAAATTAAGATGTTTTTAAGGTAAAATCGACAAAGTTCTTTGACCGTTTTAATCCCTTAACTTAGTGCCATTCGGGACAGTCCCCGAATGGGGTCCCCGAATGGGGTCCCCGAATGGGTCCCCGAATGGCGTCCCCGAATGGCGGTCCCCGAATGGCGGTCCCCGAATGGCGAAATCCGCCATGAAACATCGGGTTTTCAAGGCAATATCATCAGTACCTATGCCTATGATGCCGGCGACAACTTACTTCGCGAAACCCAAACCGGAAAAGGAACTACGATTTATCAATATGACAGCCTCGGCAATCAGATTCGCCGCGGCCTGGATGTGGACAGCAGCGGCGAACTCGAACTGGCCTCCAACGATCGTATTACCGACACGGAAACGATCTTTACCAACGACAACGGCTGGTGGCGAACCATCACCACCAAGGTATATCCGACATCCGACAGCAACGAACCGGCAACTCTCAAAACCGAGCAGACGCGCCTAAGCGGATTTGCCACGGACTGTGTATTCGAAAAACTTACCTCCGACCAATTCGGCAACACGACGGCGGAAACCCGCGGCATATCCAGAAGCAACAAAACGATAACCCTCAGCACACTTTACCCGAATTCCACAGTCGCCGAACAAAATCTTGTTATCAACGGCCTGCGGCATTCCTTGCGTACAGCCGACAACCTGACTGTTTCGTATGACTATGACGCGCTTGGCCGTCTGATTGGCGAAACCGATCCGCGGACCGGACGCTCATTCCTGGCCTACCATACCGCATCCGGTAAAGTCGGCCAGATCGCCTCGATTACCGATGCCGCCGGCAACAAAACCGAATACGACTATAACAGCGGCGGCCAATTGGCCTGGCGCAAAAACTCCTTGAACAAATACACCCGCTATGCCTATAACCTTCGTGGCCAGGTAACCAATTTCTGGGGTGAAGCCGAATATCCGGTTCAATTCGAATACGACAACTTCGGCCAGCAAACCGCCATGAAAACCTACCGGACCGGCGACAGCTGGCAACAACCGCTATGGCCCGGCCTGAATATCACCGCCGACACCACGAGTTGGACCTACGACGCCGCCTCCGGCCTGGTCACCGCCAAAACCGATGCGGCCGGTAAATCCGTAAGCTACCAGTATGATGTCAACGGAAATTTGACTAAGCGAATTTGGGCTCGAGGCATCGAAACCAGCCTCAATTACCATCCGGCTACAGCCCAACTCTTGTCGATCAATTACAATGACACGGTCACCGCTCCGGTCAGTTTCACCTACAACCGGTTGGGGTTGATAGCCGGCGTCAGCGATGCTGCCGGGCAACGCAGTTTCAGCTACAACAGCCACTTCCGCCAAACCTCGGAGGCGATCAACGGCATTTACCAGAAAACCTTGACATTCGCTTACTCAAATACCGGATTTAGGGGACGTTATCAGGGAATGACACTTGACAATACGGTAAATCATCAGTATAATTATGATGAGTACGGGCGATTGCGGCAAATCAATAATTTCACCTACAATCGCTTGGCGAACTCGAGGTTGATTGAAAATCTGACCCGCCCGAACGGAGTAAATAGCAGTTGGAGCTACGAAACCAATCGCAATCTGGTCACGCAAGTCCAGAATAGTACAGTCAGCACCTTCGGCTACACCAACGACGCCCTAGCAGCCTGTCGGGTTGGAATCAGCCCAAAGATTGCGAAGATTCCGAGATTGATTTGAGCTCGGCGGAACCGCCGATAGCGGGCTATCGAAGGCGGATAAGTATCAAGTTCTGCAAAAATCGTTTTATTCACTTCGGGATTCGGAGAAGAAGGCTCAGGTGGAAATCGTGTCGTTGACAAACATTGTTGAGGATATGAAAAAGACGATTGAGTATCAGCAGCAGGAGTTGAAGGATCTTCGTAAGGAGCTGAATAAGCGTTCGCCGAAGGAAGAGGTTTTCGGTTTGTCGACCCCGTCTTCCAAGCAGGTACTGAAGTGTAATTCGCCGCAGGAAAACCGCGAGAAACGAGGAGGCGGAGAGTTGGGACATCGGGGTTTTGGGCGGCGTGGTTTTTCGGAATCGGACGCCGGGGTGGAGGTGGAAGATTTATCTGCGCAAACTGAAAGATGTTCTTGCGGTAATTGCATGAAAGTAGCGGAAACAATCAATCGCAGTGTATTGGAATACATACCCGGGCGGGTGGTGAAAAAGCTGTATATCCAGGGGGTTTTGAAATGCGAAGCATGTGCGGTCAGGAAAGTCTTACCGCTGGAAGGAGTCATGCCGAAAAATCTGTACAGCAATTCATTTTGTGCGCATATGCTGGTCGAGCATTATTTTTATGGACAAACCATTGGCGCCATTCAAAAGCGCTGGGGAATCAACCGTGGAACTTTTCTCCATATGGCACATCGCACCGCTGAAATGCTGGAGGAAGTATTTGACGCGATTCTCGAGGATCTTCGCATTCACAGCGTTTTCATTCACGCAGATGAAACAACATGGAGCATGGATGGAGTTAAAAGTTACGCCTGGTATTTCGGAAATGCCTTTTGCAAGGTTTTTCTCTTTCCGCACACCAGAAGTTCCGAAGTTCCGAAAAATCTGCTTCGTGGCGCAAATCCGCTCATTGTATTGATAACCGACCGTTACTCCGGATATGTCAAAGCATTGCCGCTCCTTCACCAATTCTGCTATGTTCATTTGCTGCGCGACACCAAAAATGTCGAATTGGAATTCCCCGATGACAGCGAAGTCCAAAGTTTCACCTTATTGCTTAAAAATGCACTCCGCGATGCCATCAAGTTATGCACCCTTCACCTGCCGGACGCTGAACATTGCCTCAAAGCGGAAGCCATCAAACAACGCATACTCCAAATCGTCAATGCCGAGGCTCGCCATGAGGGCGTCCAGTACCTTCAGAATATTTTCCGCGAACACGAAGACAAAATGTACCATTGGACAAAATCTCCCGACATACCCTGCGAAAACAACAATGCGGAGCGCGAACTGCGCCCCACCGTTATTCGACGAAAAATCTCATTCGGGTCGCAATCCGAACAAGGACTCAAAACCTCTCAAGTCCTCATGACTGTTATGCATACCATTCACGCCAGAGGGGGGCAAGTCGCCGAGTACCTCACATCATGTTTCAACGAACTCGCCAAAGGTCGGAAACTTACTCCCATACCATTTCCTCAATAATCCTGTGCCGAATACCAAACCACTTATATTCACCACATGAATGACGCTCTATCCTACAGGGCGTCCCCCTTTGCTATTCCATCATAGTAACTGGCGCATTACCTATGAAACAGAATAATTTTGAAAAAATATGATTCAAGGGGTTGACTTTTTTGAAAATTGTTTTATAATTGTTTATGTGATTAAACAATAATTAAACTTATTGAAAATTCGATTATGGCGTTAAATAAAAGAAAAAGACTGATTGATTACCTGAAAACGACGATTTCCTGTGGGAATTATCGTCCCGGAGACCGGTTGCCTACGATCAGAGTGTTGGCGGAACAGTTCAAGCTGACGGTGTCAACAGCCTATAATGCGTTGCGGGAACTGCAAAAAGAAGGATTGATCGAATTTCGGCATGGAGACGGCATATATGTCTGTAACGGGCATCCTCCCAAGTTGAAGAACGCAGTTCTACCGGAGCGCCGGATCACGGTCATTGCCGGAGAAGCCATAAGTATTGACCCCAATCATAATTACAGCGCATATGCCTTGAAGGGACTGCAAGATGAGGCGTCGCGGCATCGTTTTAGAATTGAGCTCCGGTTCTGGAATTATTGCCGGGATGGCATGCTGAAAATCACGCCGGAGGAAATTACCGACAGCGATGTGCTTGTTTTTCTCGGTACTTATGATTGGAGTGGAATGGAGTACCCGGCTGGAACCCCGGCGGTGGGTTTGTCGGTATTCGACAGCAACGATCCTTATTTTTCCAGTGTCGTGATAGATCCGTTTTCCGCGGCGAAGCTGGCGTGTCGATTTTTTGAGGAGCGGAACATTCGGCATGTGCGGTTGATCTCGACTTCTTTTGGAATGGGACGCAGTTTCAAGGTTTGTTTTGCGGATGCTTTTGAGCCATATGGCACAGTTGATGTGATAAGCGCTGATACCGATTGCATCGAACCGGAATTTTTCGCCGATCCGGATGCGGGATATCTTTTCACCGGCGGGACCGCCTGCCAGATGACTTCCAGTAATTACCGGAAACTTCACGGACGCTCTCTGATCGAGGAGCGAACCGTATTGAGTTTGGATGGAAAATCCCGTTATATCGGCAGTTATGAACCGGTGTGCAATATCGGAGTTGATTGGGAATTAGCGGGAGAAATGTTGCTTGGCGAATGTTTATACCGCCTGGAAAATCCCGGTCAAGCGGGTCGCCGGATTTGCCTGATACCGAATTTACAGGAAACCAGTTAAACTTTTTATCTGAACATTAAAAATATTAAAAATTCAACCGAGGTGAAGAAAATGTTAAAAAGAAAAGAATGGTTCACGCTCATAGAGCTCCTGGTCGTGATAGCTATTATTGCGATTTTGGCTGCCATGCTTCTGCCCGCGCTTAATAGCGCGCGCAACCGCGCCCGGAATATAAAATGCACCAGCAATCTCAAACAATTGGGGGTGGCGGTAAGCTTCTATACGGATGAGAGCGGCTACTATCCGAACATGAATATCGGCGTAAACATTCCGAACGGGATGTCATGGTCGGGATTCGGCAGCTGGAAAGTGCAATTGGCAATGGCTTTGGGTCACAAAATCAGTACCACCAATTCCGAAAACACGCTTCTGGAGCAAGGAATCTTCCTGTGCCCTGCCTGGAGCCGGGAGACGGTCCAGCCTAAAAACCTGGCTCCAACCAAAGATCAGCCGCAAGTAGCCGGCGGCTATGGTTACAATTGGTTAAGCGGCGCTGGTTTTGGTTATGGCGGCACTTATGTCAAGGCGGACAATTCTCTGAATTATCCTTCGGAGTCAATCATCATCGGAGACGGACGCGACACGATTACCGATTACCAGCAAGGCGCGGCGCTCTATGTGGAATATCCGAGTACGCGGCATGATGAGATGGTCAATTTCCTGTGGGCGGACGGACATGCGGCAGCCATCAGCCGCAAGGAACTGCAGGCAGGCAAACCGGTGGTCAAATACGATGGCTCATATCAGAGTAATGCATATTATTACTATCGCCGGTTGAAATGAAATAATCTTACTGAACTCAGAGAAAACGATATTATGAACACACGTAAACTTCTTATTTATCTGGCTGGAATCATATTTTTAAGCGGGGTCGCCTGTGAACTGAAAGGCACGGTAGTTTATTTGCCGGAAACGCCCGGATTCGAGAACGCGACAGGGGCCCGCGCGCATTGGCTGAAGCAAAGCGATTTAACCGGAGTAGTGAAAGACATCATCCGGAACGGCGAAAAAGCCATCGAGGCAAGCTATACCGGCAGCACGGGAGTCGGCATCGTGATGTTTCCGCTGAAATCAGTAGTCCCGTCCATGGCAGGAGCCCGAGTGGCGGGATTGCGTCTCGACATCGAATATGATGGAGAAGCCAGCCAGGATATTGAATATTTTATCTCATTCAAAGATGGCGCGGAGCGGCGCGGACGGATGAAACTGGAGCCGGGACGGCGTTTCTACGACACGTTGAATTCAGCTTGGAAAAATAATAAAACCGGAGCTTGGGACAACGCCGTCAAGTTGACATTTTTCCTGCGGGAATTTCATTTTGCCAACACCGGAAAAACTCCGGTATGGCGGTTATACCGAATCACGACAGCCGAAGAAGTGGTTACGGCTCCGCTGACCGCGGAAGCTATGTTGCCGATGAATTATGCGGTGGACTTCCACTCAGGCGGTATTGCCATACTTCCTGCCGACGAAAAATTCAAGGCTGCAGCTGAGGATGCGATCAAGCGGCTGGAAAATTCCTGGCAGGTCAAGTTTTCTCGAATGGAGGAAAAAGACCTGACCAAGTCACTTACGTCGGGCAATTACCTGATGTTCAGCGACAGTATCCAAGGGCCGCTGCTGGACCGGATGATCGCCAATAGTTTCGCCTCGCCAATCGCCTCGGGCTATGAGTTGCGTTCACTGCCGAATTTATTTGTCAAAGGCGCACAGTTTTTATATATCGCGGGAGCCGCGCCGGAAGCATTCGGGACAGCGGTCGAAATGCTGTCCAATCAGTCCCCACGGTTTGAAAATTTTCTGGCGACCTCCGCGGCGCCGCCGGCTGACGCCGTGGAAAAAGCGAAGAAACTGGCGGACGATTTGATTGCCGCTTATGAGCCAGGGAACCGCTATTTTTGTTCCAATACGCAAGCGATGACCTTTCTGGATGAACTTGCGACATTATATTACCGGAGTCATGATCCGGGCATAATCCTGCACTTCCGCCGCGCACTGGCGGGTTTCATTAAAGAATATCCATTGGAAATAAACCAGCGCAAAAAGAGTATTCCGTATTTTCATTTCTATAAGTTCATTTCAGCGGTCGAGCGTCTTGATGATATGCCGGGAATCACCGCGCAAGAACGTTTGGACACCGCGGAATTGATCCGGTGGACCATTCAGCAACTTATGCCGTTATGGTCCGTCCAACCCGCAGTAATAGATTATCAGGAAAACCGGATGCGATTTTATGAAAATCACACCCTTTTTGCGGGGCGCAGTATAATTCTCGGGGTCGACTATCTGAATAAACGTTGCAATATTCCGCATCTGGATTATTTCCGCAATGTGGCTCTGCACAGTTTTGCCGGCACCGATTCGCTGAAGATCGGACCGGAAGACGCCGGCGGGTATCAGTTTATCTGCCGGATGCACTGGATGGAAATCAGCCAGCGCCTCGGTTTGAATTATGATACGCCGAATCTGCGATATTACAATGAGTTCGTGTTATCTCAGATTAACCAGATGGGATATTCGCCGTCGTATGGGGATGAAAATAGCTTTTTCGGCGGTTTCTATGGTTGGAATTTTCTGCTCTCCGCGGTGAAATTGTACAATGACCGGCTCTCGGCCTACATGCTGGCCAAACAGGCAAAGAATGTCGAATTTGTACGGGTGCGGAGCCGCGGCCTGGAATTGGACAGGAAGATCAGTTATATTCCCCGCCAATTGGGGCTGACGGTATTCCCATTGCTGCCCGATTTACAGAAATATTATAAGATCGATCACCTGAATCTGAAAAATCCCTTGAACAAAGCGGTTTTCCGCAACGGTTTTGAGCCGGACAGCAACTATCTGGCGCTGGGCGGCATGAACTCGCCGGACCCGCACAGCCACCGCGATGCAAACGGTATATTGCAATATTCGCGCGGCAGCCATTATTGGTTGATTGATCGCGGCTATGACGACAAAACCCCTTACTTTCAGAACGTATTGCAGGTGGCCTTCAATCATCAATCGCCGGACTTGCGCCAGGAGGCCCTGCGCAGAAGTTCATGTTATGCGGAAATTGATGGTACTTTCAATGCGCCGGAGGGCCAGGGAGCTTTGAGCTCGACGACTTTATATGATTATGCGGGGGTTGACTGGGCTCGAAATATTTTTTGGACACCTGAAGACGGTTTTTGGATTATCGACACCGCCAAAGCTTTGAATGACGGCAATTATGTGCTGCGGCGTTTCTTCCGGGCGGTCGGCGAAGTTGAGCAGACTGGTAGTGTTTTTAAATTTACGCAGAAGCCTTCGTCGATTCCCGGTGATCCGGTGCAATTTGTTCTTTCGAGAGGCGACAGCGCCCCGACTCTTTATGAAAATTCTTATGACGAGGATACCGACGGTTATAAAGCTACGATGAATTATCCATATGCCTCATATCAGGATATTCGGGTTATCCGCGAAAATTTCGCCGGTAGCCTGAAGCAGGGAGAAACACAGATATTCGCCGATTTTTTCAGCCATCCGGCCGATGGGGAAAAGTCTCCGCAGGTAATTCGCCTGGCTGAGCAAGCATTTCTGATAAATTCCACCAAAGCGCAACTGGCGGTATTGGGCAAACTGGAATCTCCGGAAATTCAGGCCGAGGCGGCTCAGCTGCTGATTGCTTCCGACCGGATTATCGGGCGCGGAGTAAAATTTCTGAAAATCAACGGCAAATCATTCACTCCGGATGCGAATGGTTCTATTTTTTGCCAAACCAATGAGGCTGCCGCCGCCCTATTTAACCTTGGCAAAGGAAAAACCACTGTGGTTTTGCAGGAATCTCCCGAGTTGAATGTACCTACCATAGCGCCCAAATTCAGCAAAACGCTTCCGGCGCGGCTGACCGCGATGAGCGCAACTGCCGACGGTATTGTTGCCGGCTGCGAAAACGGCGCGGTAGTATGTTACGACCGTGAAGGCAACCTCCTCTGGGAGGGCAAACTCAATAATTCGGTCATTTCGCTTTGCTCCTTCGAAAAAGACGGCCGGCGGTATGTCGCTGCCGGAAGCGGGTCTTTTACTCCGGCCCGACCGATATGCGAACTGGTTTTGTTCGACGCCAATGGAAAAAAACTGTGGACACAGCCTTCGCCGCCGCAAGACAAGCGTCAAGGAGCGATTACCTGTATCGGCTTGCTGTCCAGAGGAACCGGCCAGGAGCCTATTTTAGTGTGTGGACAGTACAATGACCGTATTACCGGCTGGGACCTGAACGGCAAGAAGCTCTGGGATACGAAAATCAATCATGGGGCGTGCTCCAGCATGGCAATCGGTGATTTCACCGGTGACGGCCGCGATGAAGCGATGATCAACGAGCGCTGGCGGACCGCATGTATCGTCAATACCGACGGCAAGCTGATCAATCGCTCAAATCGGACAGTCGGTTATGACCGCTCGGCAATAGCTTATGATGTTGACGGCTCCGGGCGGCCGACCGCGATATTCGGCAATGATGACGGGTTCATCCGTTATTTCAGGCCTCAGCCAATGTACCAGTTTGTCCGGCAGTTCAATGCCGGGGGGCGTCCCCTCGGGCTGGGAATCCTGCCGGACGGGAAAACCCTGGTGGCCGGAGTCGATAACAATGCCGTCAATTTCTTTGATTTCGGGGGCGCTTTCCTGCGGAGTATCGATTATCCGTGCGAGTTGATAGCGATGGCCGTCAATCAGGGACAAATTATAACCGTAGATGCCAAAGGGGTGGTCTATTTTGCCAATACCGAACAAGTTGAAGGGAAATTCCGTTTGCAGGATTTCAACTGGAGTTCTTACCTCAAACCCATCGTGGTATTTACCTCCGGTCAACCGGTTGCCGGTTGTTTCCGGACGATTCATTTTTTTAAATAAAGGACTGGAACGATATGAAAAAAGTGATACGTTGCGCAATTGCGGGGCTTGGCAGGATTGCCTGGGATTTTCATATCCCGCAAATAAAAACGCGGCCGGAATTCGAGCTGGTTGCAGTAATGGACCCGATTGAAGAAAGACTGCTTGAGGCAAAATCCAAATTCGGCGTGGTCAATCTTTTCAAGGATTACTCTGCGATGCTGGCGCAGGGGAATATCGACCTGGTAGTTATCGCGTCGCCCAGTATTTACCACAAACAACAGGCGATAGAGGCGCTGGAGCGCGGTTATAATGTGTTTTGCGATAAACCCCTGGCTTTGAATTTGAATGATGCCAAAGAAATTTTCGCGGCAGCGCATCGCCTGAAAAAGAAAGTCATGACTTACCAGCAGCATCGCCTGAATGGCGAAACATTGGCGGCCCGGTCGATTATCGATTCCGGCAAATTGGGAAATATTTACCTGATCGAAAGACATCTGGCCAACTTTGTACGCCGCAATGACTGGCAGGCATTCAAATGCAACGGCGGCGGCATGTTGTTTAACTATGGTTCGCATTATATCGATCAGCTATATTATCTGCTGGGGGAATATTCGGCCAAGGTCCGTTGCAGTCTGCTGAAAATCGCTTCTCTGGGAGATGCCGAAGACGTGGTCAAGGCTCAAATTACCACCAATCGCGGCACTCTCCTGGAAATCGATATTAATCAGGCTGTGGCAATCGGTCTTCCCGAATGGCGAATCTGCGGCAGCCGCGGAACTGCGGTTTTTCATGGCAGCCACTGGCAGTTGCGTTATTTCAACCGCCAGATGCTTTCTGAACTCAAAGCCGATACCGGCATGGCAGCCGCAAACCGTAAATATCCTGCGGAGTCCATTCCGTGGATCAACGAGACTTTGCCGGCGCTCGAGGGGCGCTCGGATTCATACTATCGGTATTGTTACCAGTATTTTGCGGAAAACGAGCCGCCATTCGTCTCCGAACCGGAGATCCTTGAATTGATCAAAACACTTGACGAATGCCGCAAGGATGCGCGTTTGAAAACTATGGAAAAAATTCACGTCTATGCCTGATCATTCTCCTAAAACTTGGCGCACCGGAACTCTGACCTATACGCTCGGCGGTATAGTGGTGCTGTTTCTACTGCTGTTGATCGGCGATTTTATCTGGTCTTTGCGAGAGCGTTCCACCTCAATGATCGCCCTGGTTCTGTTCAAGAAATTCGGCGCATCGGACTTCCTGAATGGCCTGATCATTTCCGCATTGCCATGCGCCATTGGGCTGATTCTCTGCCCGATCATCAGCTATCGGAGCGACCGGCGCCGCGGTCGTTTCGGCAGACGCATTCCATATTTGTTCATCACGACTCCGATCGTATTTACCGGTATGGCAGGCATGGCCTTCAGCCCGTGGTTGGGCCAATTCATCCATATCGGATTGTCTTATCAACATACGGTATTGGTTCTGTTCGGGATTTTCTGGACGCTTTTTGAATTCGGGGCATTGGCTGGAAACGTCGTCTTCACGGCTCTGATCAATGATGTTGTGCCACGGGAACTGCTGGGGCGTTTTTTCGGAATGTTTCGAATCATGAGCCTGCTGGCGGGCATCATCTTCAATTATTGGTTGCTGGGGTATGCGGAAACTCATTATATGTGGCTGTTTCTCGGGCTGGGAATCATCTATGCCGGCGGTTTTACCCTGATGTGCTTCAAAGTCAAAGAAGGCTCTTATCCCGCGCCTCCAGAGCTCCCCCCTGAAGAACGGGGAGCATTTGCCGCCACCAGAACTTACTTTCGCGAGTGCTTCAATTCACCTTATTATATCCTGATATTTACCATGCTGATGATTGCCGGACTGACTTTTATTCCGGTCAATACTTATTGCGTCTTTTATGCACAGAAACTTGACATTCCATTGGATAATTACGGAAAATACACCGCCTACAGCTTCGTTATTTCTTTCTTGCTGTCATACCCGCTGGGAATGCTGGCCGATAAATTTCACCCGCTCCGCTGCGGAATTACAACCATGCTGCTTTATGCCGCCGTATCGTTATGCAGCGCTTTATTTATCCGCGATGAATTGACGTTCGCCATTGCGTTCATTTCACATTGCGTACTGTCCGGTGTTTATTTTACCATTACCGCTTCGCTGCCGCTGCGGCTCTTTCCGCAAGCCAAATTCGCGCAATATAACTCCGCCGCCGGTATCGTGCAGTCTCTGGCCAATATTATTGTGGTGCCGACCATGGGTAAATTGCTGGATATCAGCGGACATGATTACCGGTATATCTTTTTTGCCGGCTCCCTGCTGGCATTCGGCATGGTGCTGACGGCATTGGCATATTACCCGCGGTTCAAAGCCCATGGCGGCCCCGACGCCTACACCGCCCCGGAATAAGAACACAGAAGCCACCTCGGCAATAGGAGACAAATTCATAACTCCGAATTACCGTTCTTGAAAAAAATCAGAAACATCATCCACTCTGTCAGGGAAATATCCCATCAGGGATGTCCGCTTGCAGGAATCACAAGGAACGCGAACACGGCAAGCACAAAAAGCTTGTTTTGTTATGCCTGATTTTGCTTATTTGGCAAAAAGTCCGTATTTATCCTTATGTGTTCAGATATTAGAAAAAAGAGGAATCTGGTCGGTTACTTCGACGGGCTGAAATGTCGGGTGGCAACCGTACCAGGTTCCTCAAAAATACACAATTATTGGCAAGTTCATGATCAAACCAATAGCAATGTTCTGATTCTGAATGATTTTAACCGGGTCATTGATTACAAGCTCAAGTGAATTTATCCGAATCCAGAGTCAAAGCGATTACGTTGACAATGACTTCTCCGGCCAGCGCTTCCACCCGGAACGATTTCAACTCTTTTTCCGGGTCGAGGCGTATCAGCTGAACCAATCCGTGCGTGCCTTCGCCGAAATAAACCGCCTCGTTATTTTTCTGATAAACGGGGTGCAGGAAATCGTCGAAATTTTCCGGCTGGATTAAGGGAACGCTTTCCTTTGAATTATCGGCATAGATCACCTCGAACTTTGCGTTCGGAACATAGGATTGCATCGCATTCGTCGTCCCGCAGAAAAGCACGGCCAAGGTTCTTGCCGTACCCGAAAGCGGGACTTCCGACGCGGTCGGGAAATTATCCCAGAGCGACACTGTCATGGCGTTTTCGCCATCAGTTTTCACCGCGAAATTCCAACCGGAAAGAACGGAAAATGTTCCGCCGCAGCCACGCAGAATGGAATCGTCCACATGCAGTGCATTGTGCCCATAATGATTCCACTCCCATGCATAGCGTCCGTTGAGGCGCATGCCGATGGAATATCCCTTCGGACGCGGCGAACGGAATTCCTGTTGGTGAATCTCCGTCAGAGACGCATTGCAGAGCGTGGAAAGATCAACGAAGCGCTGTTCCCCGGGCGAGAACTTATCGATCTTTTTCCGAATCTCCGCAATGCGGAAAGTCAACGATAAAATCGTATTGCCGACGGTGACGAAACAGTCAAAAGCTTCCCTGGCCTCCTCGCCGATTTTCACCAACCATTGACGATCTGTTTTTTCGACGACTTCAATACCGCTGATATCTTCGATGATGCCGTTTTCCGCCTCGATGACCGCCATGCTTCCGGGGAGAACGATTGATTCGGCGGAGGCCAGGGTGGGAAACGGCACGTCCTGATAATAAATTTTCAACTCGTTCCGGACTCCGGAAATTCCGGTGACTTCGACATAACTCCGGCCGAACCCCACCACGATCGTATATGCCGTTTCCTGCCCGTTGACCAGAACTTGATCGATTACGGCGAAACGCATCGGCAGACGGACGACGGCAGCACTCTTTTCGCCGGTATTCACCAGCAGTGTATCCGCATACGCCTGACGGCTCAAGTTCAGTGAAATATCCGGCAGCGAAATGTCCGCCTGTTGCCATTCATCCGGAATCTGCGGCGCGATCCGGATCTTGCCGAAGTCGAACTTGATTCCCCACAATCCCTCGACGAGCAGCCGCAGATAACAACTCGAAACATCGGTGAAATCGATATCGCCGCCATCGGTTCCCCCATGCGCGGAAAGCACATGCGTAATCGATCCCGGATGAGGCGAAAGCGCAAAAGCGTCGGCAAGTCCGTTGACGATTTCAAATGCCTTTTCCGGTTGCCCGTTCTGATAATACGCCAATGCGAGACAGGCGTTTTCAGCGGGAAAAATCCCACAGGTGGAGTACTTTTTCGGCAGCCAATTCGAGGAGAAATAGAGTTTGCCGCCGCGCCCGGCGGTTTTGACCGATTTGATATTGCGTTCCGTCCACTTCAACATGCGCCAGGCCTGTTTCGCATCGACCGTTCCGCAGTCGATCGCCAGATAAGCGGTCGAAAGTTCCGGTGACGGATGCACCATTTTATTGCCGATGGTATCGACGGATTCCGCCATGACTCCGGGCTCGTTCAGCCACAGTTTTTCTTGCATGGCCAGACGGATTTTTTCGGCGCGCCGCTCAAGTTTCCCGACATCTCTGCCGATCCGCCGTCCAAGCCCGGCGGCGCGGAGATTGGCCGCATAGTTGTAGGCGCTGGCCTGGGCGCACCCGGCCCCGTTGTAACTGTGCCCATCCGAAATCCAGGTATTCAGGAAATTCTGATACAATCCGTCGCCGTCCGGATCCAGAATGCGTTCTTCCCAATCGAGAATTTCCAGAATACGGTCAAAAATCCGCGCCAGAGTCGAATCGTCGGACGTGTGTTCCAGATAATATAGCGTCATGTCGAGCGCGACTTCCTGCATGTCGTAGATGTCGTCGCGATGCAACAGCGCGGTCAGGTGTCCGGAGGAATTTTCCAGGTGATGATACTGCGTTCCTTCATGGTCAAGATCGGGACGGTCGCCGCCGTCCCACCAGACCTTTTCCTGCCCGGAAACATGTGTAATGGTGTCGAAATGGCTCTCCACCGCCAGACGGACGCGCTCCCCCCATCCGAGAAACGCGGGCGCGTACCAGCCGCGCCACCCGAGAAACGGCGCGTGATAACCGACCGCGCCATGATAAAACGAGTTGCCGTGGAACGCCGCGTCGAGCGCGATCATCGTATCCGGCACGCTGGAATTGAGTACGGGATCGGGGGTATTGAACGAAACGGATGCATATTTTTCCCGAATCTTGCCTCGCAGCTTGCGGCAGAGCTCTTTGTCGGCAATGAGATTCCGCAAAACCTCATCGCTTTCGTTCTGGAGGACGATGATCTTCCCAGAGAAAGCCGCGCCCGCCGAAAGAATTTTTTTGAGCTTGACCACCCGCTCCGTCCCCGAATGTTTCGCGAGAAATCCCGCCGGGTATGGCTCTTCCATGGCGCCCGGTGCGTCCAGCTCATACTCGCAGTCGAAGTCCGCCGCGATACGCATCGTTACCTGATTCGGTCCGGAGACGCTCGCGCCGACCGGCGAAAGCGAAACTACATTTTCCCCGCAGTCTTCCGAGGAAAACTCTTTTCGCCTGGAAGTATGATATTCAAACCTGCCGAAAAACGACGTGATCCCGCCGAAACCGGCGCAGAAAATTACACGCTGATCGGTGGTAATTTCGTAATGGACCGCATACCCGTTCCACGGATTCAACGGATAGACCTCGATATGGACTTTGACATCGGGAAAATACGAGGAGAAACGCGTAAGGTCATAACTCATATATCCGTGATGCCAGGCGGCGATGATGTCCGACGAATCGTGAAACCAGCTGGAATATTTATCATGCGATCCCATCAGCGAATAATTTTCGGTCAAGGCCAGGCCACTCATCAGGATGCCTTGTTTGGCCTGATAGCACCAGGTATTTTTCGTATAATCGCTGGAAGCCCCCATGAAAATCGGCGTGTCGCCGGCGAAGGTGAAAAAACGCTCTTGCCTGTCGTCGTCCGCATGCCCGCCGTACAGAACCCGGTTGAATTTTTCAAACGAACCGAAGCGGCTCATACACCCCTTGTCATATGAATAATTTGAGATCATTTTTACCTCGTTAAAACCGGATCGAGAACGGCAATATCGGGAATATCGAAATCGATGGCTCCGGCGGCATTCCGGTACGGAGTGGCCCGCGAGGCGAAAATCAGCGTTCCCGCCTCCCGGATATCCACGGAGAAACGGCGCGGCATTTCCCCCGGACCGATACGGCATTCGCTGCGCCGTTCGGCCTCGAAAAACATATCTTCGGAAAAAACATCATTCCAGTCCGCAGCCGTTTCCACCGAAAAATCGAGATCGATATGAGATTTCAAACTCGATTCCCGGTCCGCCATTCCCAGGACAAATTCTACCTTCGAGAACGCCCGGTTCAGATAAAATTTCATTCCGGAATGACCGGTCATGCCGAATCCGGACTGAAAACGCCTCGACCCACCGGGCGTCATGATATCCATGGGGACACGCTTTTCATCGAAACAAAAAACATCCGGCCCGGACTGCGCATAAAGATCCGGATGGTGATAGGCCGGAAAGACCCTGGAAAGCGGAAACGGCGACAAGGCCGCGGCCTCCTTTTCCGGACAGGCTTCATGGGCGAGGCAGAATATCGTATGCCAGGCCCTGGCCGTCAACTCGGCGGCGTCTTTGGCGGGGGGCCGCAGAATTTCGCGGCAACTTCCGGAATCCCTCCGGTAAACCGCCGCCATCAGTTCCGGCAGCAGGTGCCGCGCCCGCGTAACCGCCCAAAACGCGTCATTGGTCAGGTGAAACGCGGCTTCCTTGACCGATATCCCGGCAAGGAACGGCGCGGAGAGCGCAAGGTCATCCGCCACCAGATAACAACCGGAGAGTTTTCCCAGACGCCCGGCCTGCGGATCGGGAAATAATTCCCGGAGCATGATCGGGGTGATTGTATGAGTCGGAGCCGTGATATCCTGAAGAAAATGACCGAGAATTCCTGCGGAACGGGTAAAATCAAGTTTATCGCCGCTTCGAAGCGCCCGGATGCAAATATTCATCTGTTTTTCGATGATTTCGGCGGTCTTCTCCGGGGATGGCGAATTGCCGGAAAAAAAGGCGCCTTTTCCGTCCCGGTCGGGGAGCATGTGCGGAAGCAACGTATAGCTCCGATAATCCGGATCATAGGCCCAATCCATCATGAGGCAGGATGCCGCCAGCTGTTCCGCTCCGGACTCACAGACGGGCAACAAGGCCAGTTCCGGTCCGGCCGCCGGATAACTCAACTGTTCCAACTCCCAATCCGGCAGGGTTCGCACTGCCTGAATTCCCAACAAAGCATGACTGTCCCAAGACGGTTTCATTGGTTTATGCTCCTCAGATATTGATAGAGTTTGCTCCGGATTTCAAGCATTTTCGCCTCGCCGCGCGGGTAATGTTCCATAGAAATTTTCTTCTGCCCGCACCACGAAAACAGCAATTCCATAGCCTTCTTCCGCGAAACCAATGTTTCGAGAAGCTCAAGTGCGCGCATGTCCTGAATCGCCTCGAAAAATACCTCGTGCCGAATCGAGTCCTCCGGTTCGCCGTTCGCTCCCGGATAGACCAGAAAAGAATCGCCGGGCGGATAGATGTCGCCACAGGTATTGCTGTGATAAGGGTCCGCCCGGCTCTCCGAGAGCGCAGTGTAATAAAAATTGTATCCCCAATGCAAAAACCCGGTAAGCTCATAATAATACATCAGAAACCCCATCACCCGGTTGCGCGAAGACGTCATGTGAATGAACCGGTTCGGGTATTTTCTCGCCGGCGCGCAGCAGTAATACGTCCAGCGCTCCTTCACTCCCGTGCGAATAAAATCCTCAAGCTTGGTTTCCAGCGGAACCGGGATGGAGACGAAATCGGCGGAGTAGAATTTGCCGGTAGTCAGAGCATCAAGTATTTTCAACTCGCCGAGATATTTTTTCATCAGCTTCGAGGCTTGCTTGAAGGTCGCTTCATGCTCCGCCGAAGGCTCGTCGGAGCAATGAAAATAGACATTTGCGGCCAGTCTCCGTTCATCGATGAATTTCTTCAGCGCGGGCAGGAAACTCGCGAGAAAACCGGTGTATTCCGGAGAATCGGAGTCGACCTGCCAGCCGAAAATTTTCTCTGTCCCCGCCATGATTTTCGGCGGATATTTGGCTCCCCATTGCGAAAAAAGATGACTGAATTCAAAATACTGAATTCCACAGGATTGAGCAATCGCGATCCAGCGTTCGAGCCGGCTGAAATCATAAGAATAAATTCCGTTTTCGAATTGGACTCCGACCAGTTGAACCGTCGGCCGTTCCTGTCCGAATGCAGTATTCAGAGGCGGGGTAAAAATCGGAGTAAGGATCATATTCATACCGTGACTCGCAGCATTTTTCATGTACACGGAAATAATTTTCCAATGCTCCTCGCTAAAAACCGGAACCCGATAATAATCGGCCAGGCAATCACAATAAAACCACTGCGTGTTTTTCAACCGCTGTGGAGGAAGCACGGCAGGTAAAACCTCAAGGCTGAACGCCTCCGTTTCGAAATATTCCACGCTTTGACCGGCTGTTTCCGCATCGGGAATTCCCGGATTTTCGTATGGATCCGGATACACGGTCAAATGAAGGGAAATCGGGTACTTTCCCGCCTCGATATCCTGAGGGATATCCACGGTCAGCCATAGACTCCGATTCTGGTGAATCACCACCTTGGTACAACCGTCTTCCAGTTCGCGAAGTAGATCGGGAATCATGCACGCCGATTTCGCTACAACGTCATTGTCTGGCTTCTGAAATCCCAGAAACGACACCGGAACGCTCTCCACGCTCCGGACCCGGATAAATTCCGCAAGCCCGGATCGGACTTCAACCTTCATTTTCCGGTTTTGAAGATTATCGGAACGATAAAAAAGCTGAAGCGAAAAACGTTCGCCGCGCAAGGCGTATCCTGAGGTGACGGGGAGAGGTTTTTTCCGTGAATACAACAGGATTTTGGCGAGGCTGGAACACCATGATGTTTTAAGTTCAGACGACACAGACGCACCTCTTGTTTTCGAGGTGATCGGCCAGGATAGTCAGCGAATTGACGAAAATCCCGCCGTTTTTTTCGATGACCGGCGCCACCTGAGTCCGGTCCACAATCACACAATGGCGGATGCCTGCCCTAAGGGCGGGTTCCAGGTCATATTGCGGTTCATTGCCCACCATGACGGTGGTTTCCGGATCGTAATCTCCACGCCGCATGATCTTCACAAAATAATCGGGATCCATCTTGCCGCGCGGATCCCCGAACGCATTGCCCGGATAATATCCGGCGAGGTAAGGAGAAGAATGGATATCGGCCAATCCGGCGACAGAAAGTTTAAGCCGCACGCTGAACGCGGAATTGGTCGAAGCCGTGTAAACCGGAATGTTTTTTTGTCGGGCGTCTTTGAGAAAATAGACGGAATCATCCGTGATACGGGTATGTTGCCGGTAATCTTCCGCGAGGGGCCGCCAGAGCTCTTCCGGGTTGATCGGAAATTGTTGGATGATCTCGAAAAGGGATATTTTTTCGGAGTTAAAAGGCAAATCGCATGTCAAAGATCAAACGAAAGTTGCTGCACAAGGAGTTTTTTATAAACTCCCTGATTTGCAATATATTTCTGAATACCTTCAGAGTTAGCATACTCGCTGACTGTATTAGCGTAATATCCCGATGTCCAAAATTCACCGCCCCACAAAAGCTTTTTTATATCTTTATGGGTACAAAATATTTCTCGCGCAGTTATACTTTTTATGATCGTTACCATACGAGACACAGAGATCGATGGAACACTTTGCACCCAAAAATGAACATGATCGTCATCCGTTCCTATTTCAACAAAATGTATTTCATAGCGCATTGATATTTCAAGACATACATCGCGAAGGGTTGCCGATATCTCATCTGCAAATACCATCCTACGATATTTTGCGGGAAAAACAAGGTGATACAACAACAGCATTTTGTTATGTCGTTTTAATATATGTTCGCTTATCTTATGATATTTCATAAAACCATGCTGAAAAATAAAAATGCCTTGAAGATTCAGAAGACTCGACTATAGTAAAAGAGAAATCTGGTCGACTACTTCGACGGGCTGAAATGTCGGGAAACTGGTCATGCCAGATTTTCGTTTACAAATGGGAAGCAGTAATTTCTCTGTTTTGACAGTGTTTTTTCGCGATTGTGGCATGAATAGCGCGATGAAGGAGTAATAATATATTCCTCAAAATGCACCAATTTACCGCAATTTACCCAGATATAGACTCATTTACTCATACTTTCACGCGTATGGACATTCTTTTACATTGATCACTACCCAAATACGTACCTATTTCCCCCAATAGAGACAAAAAAACGGCAGATTTAAAGATAGGCAAAAATAAGCAAAATTTTCGGATCGTTTTGAGCTCAATGTAATTACGATCATCGCAATCCTCGCCGCCATGCTGCTGCCGGCATTGAATTCCGCCCGAGAAAAAGGGCGCTCCATCAAGTGCTTGAACAATCTGAAACAATGCGGAATGGGACATTTGAACTATGCCATGGATTATGGCGACATGATTATCTATAGAGGCCCCAATTCCACGGCGAGCGCAACCTCTTATTGGGCTGCCTATTTAGGGGGGGAATCGCCGTTTTGTTCCGCCTATCTGCCTTTTGAGCCGATGAAAGTCGGGACTACTGTTCGCAAGAGGATTGTTGTCGCCTCCTGTCCCAGCGCCCCCGGGCCGCTGCATCCGGCCGATGACAACGGCAAAGTCCCGATGCGGGTCTATGGTATGCCGGTTTATAACTACTATCTCGGGTCGCCCGCTTCCACCGCGTCCACGGATTACCAGAAAAGCATGGGAAATTTCGTGCATAAATTTCTGATTGGAACTACCGAACGGGGAACTTATTGGGGACTCCGGCATGTTAAAAGACCCTCGGGAACGATGCTGTTGGCTGATTCCGCTATTTCCAGCGATTCCAGTGCCGTAACCGCCGGTTATCAAACTCAAGACTTATATATCCGCAGCGATGACAGTAAAGTCGGGCTTATGCTCCGCCACGCCAAACGCGCCAACGCGGTCTATATGGACGGTCATGCGGAAAACAAGAGTGCCTACGAACATCGCGACAGCCATACCCAGGTCACCCGCGTTGTCGATTCTGATAATAAATGGATCACAATAAATTAAGGATGGTTTTGATGAAGAATGTCTTTTTTGCGTCATTATTCCTCGTCTCTCTCTGCTGTGCAGCCGCAACTCTGCCTCCCGAACTGAAAATCGAGCCGACCGGGCAGGGCGCATTCAATATCGGGGGATTCAAATTCGAAATCATCACTTTCAACCAGAAATGGCATAATATCAACAACCGCAAGTGGAAAGATGTCAAGACCGCCACGAAGTCCGGCGGAATGGTATTTGATGGCGTCATTCTGTTCGACGGTTGCAAAGGCACGGTTTCCGAAAGCATTATGCCGGTCAATTCGGACCGTTTCTCTCTTGAGGCGAAGATCGATTTTCAACCGGCGCTGAAAGCCCAGGCTATTGTGGGGAGTTTCTCGGTTCCGCTCAATATTCCGTTGCTGACCATTGACGGCAAAGAGTTGAAGATTCCCGCCGAGTTTGAAAAACAGACTCTTTACTCCGGAAAACCTCGAGAAATAATTCTACAGGGACTCGGGGCTTATGAACTGGTTATTACTGATGCCGGCCAGGTGATGGTTCAGGACAACCGCAAACTAGGCGGCGAAAACGGCAGTATCCGGTTTTATTTCCAGCCCGGAAATGGCGAGGTCGGCACCACCGAGTTGAAGCTGAATTGCGAACTGCGCCGCTTCAAGACGAAAACCGTGCCGCTGGCTTCGCTGGTTAACCGTCCGTACCGGGACGAACCGGACAAAGTCGGTTGGAGTGCCCAGGGAGCGGATCACGATCTCAGGATGTTCACTCCCGGCAATTATAATTTTGAAGGGATTCCGTTTGACTTGACCGCGCCGGGGGCTGTCGCGGTCGGCGGCAGTAACCGTGGCGGAGTTCCGGCCGAAATCGTGGTGCCGTTGAGCGATGTTGCCGGGATGAAAGCGATCAATCTGGCCCATACCTCCGCCTGGACTCCCGCCGGTGATTTCGGCGAAATGATTTTTACCTATGACGATAATTCCACCCAAACGGTTACTCTTTCCGGTTCGAAGGACTGCGGCGACTGGGCCCGTCCCGCCAATCTCGGCAATGCCATTGTCGCCTGGGAAGGCAATCGTCCTACCGGTAAGGTCGGTTTTTATCTGTCGAGTTTTCCGTTGCCCAGGGAAAACCCGGTTTCAGTGACTTTCCGCAGCACCAGCCAGAAGGTTTTATGGTTCATCCAGGGAGTGACATTTTCGGAGAAACCGTTGCGGCTGCCAATCGAATCCACCCGGAAAAGTCAGATTGTCGCGGGCAAAGACTGGGTGGCGCTGGAGTTCAATAACTATCCGGTCGCCGGCAGCGCGCTGGACTTTTCCGGCCAACTCGATGCTCCCGCCGGTAAATACGGGTTTGCCAAAGCCATGCCGGACGGAACCCTTCGGTTCGAAAACGCTCCCGAGCGGCGCTTGAAGCTGTTCGGTACCAATCTTTGCCAGACCGCCAATTATCCGGGCCGGGAGACCGCGATCCGTATGGCTGAAATCTTTGAGCGTACCGGGTATAATTCAGTGCGTTTTCACCATCATGATGATCTGCTGGTCAAAAAAGACGCCCCGGATTCGGTAACTCTCGATCCCGAGACGCTGGAACGTTTCGACTTCTTTTTCGCCGAATTAAAAAAGCGCGGGTTTTATATGACCACCGATCTCTACACCAGTCGTAAATTCAAGCCCGGCGACAACATTCCAAACGACAAGATGAATCCCAAAGCATTGTTTCCGGTTTCAGCGGCAGCCATGGACAACTGGAAAGCTTTCGCCCGTAATTGGATGACCCATCGCAATCCGTACACCGGCTTGACCTATGCCGAAGACCCTGCTTTGGTGATGGTCAATCTGGTCAACGAAGACAACCTGAGCCGGGTTTGGAGCAGCACTGTGGAAAGTCGTGATTTTTATACCGGGCTTTTCGAGGAATATAAAAAACAGCATAATCTTCCTGAGGCCAAGGCCGATAACGTCGATCCGCATTTCCGGGGTTTCCTGGTCGAACTTCAAAATAAAAGTCTGGCCGAAATGCGCCGTTTCCTGAAAGAAGAGTTGAAAATGAAAACACTCATTACCAGTTTGAACTTTCAGAATTCGCCTTATCAGACCGCGATGCGTGACCGTTTCGATCTGGTGGACATGCATGGCTATCATGACCATCCGGCATTTCTGGGCGCGGCCTGGCGTTCGAAGACTTCTTATCAGCAAACTTCGACAATCGGCCGGATGGGAGGGATGATTCGCGGTATGATGACCTCCCGGATTAACGGCAAACCGTTTCTGGTTACCGAGTTCAATTTCTGCTATCCGAACCACTTTCGTTCCGAGGGCGGACCGTTGGTCGGAGGCTACGCTTCGCTTCAGGATTGGGACGGGCTTTACCGCTTTTGCTATTCCCACAACATCAAAAGAATTGAAATCCCCAGCCCGGCAACCGGTTCTTTTGAATCGGTCAACGACCCGGTGATGCAACTTTCCGACCGGATGATTCATTCGCTCTTTCTCCGCGGCGACGCTGCCCCGGCTTCCCGGAGTTATAGCGTGGCGATACCAAATGATATTGTTCAGACCGACCGGAGTTTATCGCATTCGCTTCAGTATCAGATGCTCGGTCTCACCGCCCGCATTGGAGCTCATATGGAAGGCGCGGTTCTGCCCGTTGGAATCAAGTCAATCAAAGGCAATGACTTTGCCGATACGCGCGACGATGCGGCCGAATGGCAGAGCAGTATCGACAAGAGCCGGGTAAAAAGTTCAAACGGTGAAATTTCTCTGGACGGCAAAAAAACGGAAATCACCATTAATACCCCAAAAACCGAATCCGTAACCCTGCTCAAAGGGCAATTGTCTACCGGCGGCGTATTGTCGGTGAACCGTGCCGATACCTTTCAGACGGTGGCTGCGATTTCCCTGGATAATCAACCTCTCGCGTCGAGCCGCCGGATTCTGGTGTTGCAGATAACCGATGTTCTCAACAGCGGCACGGTGTTTCAGGATTCCAAACACAAAGTCATTGAAAACAAAGGTCAACTTCCGCTGCTCCTGCGTCGTGGCCGCGCCGACATCTCCCTGAAATTATCAGGCGCGGAACGCCTCAAAGTAACCGCCCTCTCCGCCGACGGCGCCGCCCGTGGTGAAATTTCAGCTCAGAGCAACAACGGAGTCTGGAGCTTCACCGCCGACATCGGCAGCTTCCCCGGCGGAGTCATGGCCTACGAGCTCACCCGCTAATTGGGAGTTACCTGGCGGGGGCGTTGGACTGTTCCATTGGGCTCATCGGCCAGAACGAACCATCCGGTAATTGCCATGCTCTTGACCGACCGAAAAGCGCACGGCTGACGGCGGGATCCTGATAGTGAAAGCGTTTACCGGATTTCAGCTCGGCTGCGTTAGCGGTGAGAAATTGCCGCCATGCGTCACGTATCGCGAGGCGTTCGCCGCGGGAAAGATCGGTCCGCCCGCTGTGGCCTCCGCCGATACCGTCGATATTTCGTGCCAGCACGTCAAGCGACAGGCTTAGAAAACCATCTTCAGGTAGACGGTTCGCGCAGATCAGGGACGCTTCGTACTGGCCGTTGAGCGCACAGGCGCCATCGGCCGCTTGTTGAACGATCCACCGCTGATGTGTGGTTTGCAGAACTTCCAGAAGCGGTTTGAAAAATTCACGGCGCTTGGAACTCGTAGCCAGTTTGCATGCGGTAAAGAGGACGCCCGCGTCGGGGTCTTCGAAGGCGCGTTGGACGTATTTGACACAGTTGTCGGGTACGGAGGACGGAATGGAAGCGAGCGCGCGTTCGCGAATCGCATAGCTGCTGTCCCGGCCGAATGTATCGAGTATTTTCAGCCAGTTGTCGGGCATCGGATCGGGATGGGTCAGGGAAAGGTGATGGAAATAGATGAGAAATCGCGCGCTGCCGGAAAGATTGTTCTCCGGTTGATAACCGCGTTGGCACAGGGCGTTGGCGGTATTCAGCAACTCCATGACGGGCGAGGGAAAGTTCAACGGATTCGCACGCTCGCCGGTACGCGGAGAAACGGTTATTTCAAGCGCCTTGTCAAGAGCGTCGAGAATCGCGGCAGCATCTTCCAGTTGGGCTACATGCTGGAGCAATCGTGCACCGGCGGCGACCGTGGATCGGTCGGTGTCTTGGATCAACTCTTTGCCCAGCGCACGGACTGTACCACGCAAATCCGGACTTTCGGCTTGGGCCGCGAATGTTGCCGCATAACCTTCTTGGGATGATGGAAACTTCAACGCGCCCTGGTATTGATTGTTGATGCGCCTCACCAATAAGTTGGCGGCGCGCAGGCGAAATTCACCGCTGGATCCGGCAGTGAGCTTGACGAGCGTCAAGGTTGCTTCGGCCGTCGGAATAACGCTGATTCCATCCAGATAACGTTGCGGGTGTGAGCGAACGCGTTTGAGCAGCGGTTTCAGGTAAACATCATAGCGCAAGCCGGACCAATCGGCGAAGGGCTTGTGCCGTTTGCCCTCCGAGTACGCACTTTCTTCCGGAAGTTTGGCAAGTTGGTCGAGCTGGCCGACTATACGCTCTGCCTCGGCGTCATTTGGCATTTTCAGTGTGAGTTTGATCTCCGCCCACGGGTATTCTTCCTTATTCTTGTCCCATCCGAAATCGTGGTGGACACGGATCGTGTATATGCCCGGTTTGTCGAAATACCAGTAGCGGAAAAGTAGGAGAGAAAAAGTTGCGGTGTCATCAGGTTTCAGCGTTGGAGTTTCCCCGAGACCGCCATGACACATCCAATCAGGGAATGGATCGGGCAATTCATTGCCTTTCTCGTCGAACACGCGAAACTTGAAACGCAAATGACGATTTATTCCACGATAATCGCCACCATGACTGTATGTAAAAGGCTCCGTACCGGTGTTGTGCAATATGAAGTGAAGCTGTACACTCTCGCCGAGAAAGTATTCCGTTTGGTCGGTTTCAAGCGTAACCTTCGCTCCCGGAGGAATCGGCGGAAGTTTTTTGCTGTCGCCCGATACCTTTAAGCCGATGATCATCACCAGTGCCGCTATTACCGGCAGCCACTGCTTTAAGCGGTACATAATCTCACCATCTCATAATCTTAGAGTTTGCCTTTGGCGAATCCACCGGCGAATGAAAATAAAATATTCGCCGGTATTTCTTTTTCAAACAGTTTTCATGAAGAAAACGGCAAAAAATCAACCAATCATGGCGCGTCAGGCGGATTGGGACTCAATGAAGGGCTTGGGGGGCTTGAAACGGCCTCCCGCGCGGTTCGAAATTGGCGGTATTCCATTGCCGCGGGCGAATCACTCCGATTGATAAAATCCTCCTCCGCCTGCCAGGCTGCCCGATTTTTGGGAATGGCTTCCTGGTATAGTTTTTCATGGAGGGGATCATTGGACGTCAACTTCGGGTATAATTCATCCCAAATCCGGCTTGCTTCTTTTTCCGCTTTGGAACTTTTATCATATCCCTTGTCCGAATCCGCTTTCCGGTGCCGTACATATAAATCTATATTTGCAAGTTCCAGCTCGGTGTAACGCTTCTCATATTTCATCCGCCCATATTCAGCCTCATAATTTGCTTTGCGCCATTCCGGGGCGTCAAAAATGGCTCTTTGCAAATTCCGGTATAATCCTCTTTCGGCAATATCAACAGGCTTGTCATCAAACCCCTGAATTCTTCTGTTGGTGCGCTCTCTTGCTTTTTGCTCGTCGCTCTTTTTGGCCTCCTCTTCTTTCAGCAAATCAACCGCATACATGGCATATTGAAATTCCGGCGAACCAGGGATGTCTTTTTTTGGCAATTGATCGAGGCCTTGAATGCCGCATGTCGAATTCAGTTCCATATACCGCTCTCTGATTATAGCGAGGTCCGCAGGGGCTTCGGCGGCGGCGCAAATCCGGTTTTCCCTCATTTTTAGTTCATAATTTTTAATCCTTCGCTCAATCGAAAAGAGATGATATTTGTACGATGTGTGAAAATCCCTGTTCATCTTTTCCCGCTTTTTCTTTGACTCCGGGTCGTTGCCGGGAACCTCTTTTTTCAATTTGGTTAAGAAAGCTCTTCTCAATCTCTGACTTTTTTTGATCAGTTCTTTCTCTTCATTGTCAATTCTGGCATAATCCGGGTCCCGACGCAAAAACTCCTGATACGCCATTTCATCCGCCATAGTTATTGCAGAACACCAGATCAAAGATATTATGATAAAGATTCGTTTCACGGCTTCGTTCCTTTTCGAAGTGATGCTATTCACGGTAAATATATTACGCAACCCGTCATTTACAATCACGGAGTGTAGACTGCGTTCGGAAAGAGGCAAAAGGTTGAGCGTTTCTTTGTTTTTGTCATTCCATTTCGGAGATATGCGTGTATATTTTATGGATACACATGCCGTAATTAATGTAAAGGAGAAAATGATGATGACTGATCTTGAACTGCTTCTGACTTTGATTAAGACCCGGCCGGTGACCAGCGATGTTCCTGCGGTTAACCGGGCAGTTGGAATTCTGCGCTCGTTTTTGGAAGGAGAAGGCGTTCCCTGTGTGACGGAGCTCTGGCAAGGGCGGGAGATTCTCTATGCCTCTACCCGGCCGGGAAAAGTTCAGGATTACTTGCTCAACGCCCATGTCGATGTGGTTCCGGCGATTCGGGAGAGCCAGTTCGAACCGACGGTGGAAGGCGACCTCATCTGGGGGCGCGGCACCGGCGACTGCCTCGGCAATACGGTTTGTGTCGCCCGTTTTCTGGTGGAGCAACTGGGCAAAGTCAGTGTCGGCGCGGTGTTTTCGGTCGATGAAGAGACCGGCGGTTTTTCCGTTGCCGAAATGGTTGCCCGAGGCTATGGCGCCCGCCGTGCCGCCATGGTTCTCGACGGCGGCTGGAATAATGGCAATATCGTTTACGCTCAGAAAGGAATCTTGACCGTTACCCTGGTCGCCCATGGTCGCGGCGGCCACGCTTCCAGGCCCTGGTTGCTGGAAAATCCGATCGACAAACTGGTCATCGGCTACGCGAAGCTTCTGGCCGCCTGGAAAAATCCGGAGTCGGGCGAAGTTTGGGAGAATTCCATGACCCCATGCATCGTCGAAGGCGGAAATTCCTCCAACCAAGTACCGGAGGAAGCCCGGATGACGCTCAATATTCGTTATGTGCGCGATGAAGACCGCGAGACGATCTTCGAGTTCATCCGGGAAACCACCGGCCTCGAAATCGAAATCGGCCGCGGCTGCCGCCCTATTGCATCCGATCCGGATTCCCCGGAACTCAAGCGTCTTGCCGCAATCTATAGCGAAGTCACCGGCAATCCGGCAAAATTCGTACGCATGACCGGCGCCACCGACGCCCGGCATCTGGTTGATCTCAAGATCCCGGTCGCCATCACCGGTCTCGATGGCCGCGGCGCCCATTCCGCCAAAGAAGCCGTCGACTTCGCCAGTTTCCCGCTCATGCTCGAAGTTCTTCGCCGTTTTACCCGCCAGTGACAATGCGCCAGGTGGTTTTGAGCTCGAGGCTTGCGCTTTGGGCTTGGGCGACCAGTTGGCGGGTCGGGAGTTTGCGGAAATTCTCGTAGATTTTTCCGGGATGCAAATCCCAAGTCAACGCGGCATCGGTTTCCCAGGTCAGTTCGACCGTTACCCCATAATTGGTCAGGAGAATACGGTCGGACTTGATATCCGCTGTCACTTCAGGATGAAGATTGAAAATGAATGTCAGCTTGCGTTCCTGCGGCAGCGTTACCCGGTCCAGGATTTCGACGTTTTCGGTGGCGGTCAGCCGACGTTGCCAGGTCGCGCCTTCCCAGCCGGGGGCAGGGGAGGTGAGTTGGGATTCGATGCTGCCCGATTGCCATTGGCCGAGGGTGATTTCCGGCAGGGTGCGCCAGTCGTAGCGTCCGTTCAGTACGCTTTCGCCCTGGCCGTCGATCAACAGAGTCGAGTGAGCGTGTGGCTGTTTGAACCATTCGGCAAAATCGCTGTCGTCATAGTTACAACAGCCGCTGTCGACGCAGAAGGGACGTCCGGCGAACCACAGAATGACCGCATTTTTGCCACCGTGGTAATGCGAGTAGCGGGTTACCGACGGCGAGGCGTCCAGCATGACGAAATGCCGTGAATCGCGGCGGAACGCCATCCGGGATACCGGCAGAAGAAATTCACTCCGCGTTTCGGACTGGAATGTCGGGCCGAAGCTGGAGAGATAGATATCCATATTCAGCGAATAACCGTCGTCGATCACCACCGAGTTGCCGTCCGGCTGGCACAACTGGCGGCAAACGTCGTAAGCCTGGTGGAGGGTATTCATGGCATCGGCGCTTAGCTTGAATCCGTAGATTTCGGCAAGCCGGGCCGCGTCGCGTCCGATCCAGGTTTCGAACACATGGTACGAGGGGCTGATGTCGATCAAAGTACCGTCGCCCAGATAATCCTGTGTCATGTGGTAATTGCAAACTCGTTCACCCTCGGCGGCCCATTCTGCGGCGCACCCTTCGCCTTGGAAGTAGGCTGCGGCATAGAGCAGGGCCAGCCCGCGCAATGCCTGGTGGTTGCCGGGAGCCAGCGGTGAATTGTATTTTTCGTCCAGATAAATGGTTTGGGCGTTGGCGCGGATGAATGCGTCGAACTCCTCCCAGTCGGTATCGCTGATCGCCGGGGAATCTTTCAGGAAAAACATGGCGTTGAGCGTATTGATGATTCTGCTGGCCGGCTGGAAATCGAACCACTGATATTCGGTCCGTCCGTCGCTTGAGGCGCTTTGTTGGTTGTAATCGCGGTCGCGGCTCTCCAGCACTCGCCGGGTCAAGTCTCCGACCGCTTCTTTGTCTTGCGGCGCCTGATAGGTGTGATGGAAATACATGATTACGTCTTTGACCAACGCGGCCTGAGTGTGATCTCCGCGAAGCGCGGCCGTCCTGGCCAGCGGTGCCAGAAAATACAGACGGTTCAGCCAACAGGCTTTTTCGATGGTGCTCCAGCGTTCGAATTTCAGGAAATCAAGCTCCGGCAGGGTGCCGAATTCGGCCAATGCTCCGCGTTTCAGGATCGCTTCGGTAATAGCATCGTCATTGAATGACCCGAGCTGATCATAAGTAACGAAACAGCCGCCGCCGTCAAACGGATAAAGTTCGAAGAAATTATGAGCCATCAGCAGCGACTCGTCCAACGGTGTCCGGAAGCGTGAAATGCGTGTTTTCATAAAATATCCTGATAATTTTAAAAAATAAAAAAACGAAGCTTAACCTAAAAGATACATCGCCAAGCGAGGTTAGTCAAGCTTCGTTTATTGGAATCGGGTCAGTAAATACTTGGTGTGAAGTTGTTGATTTTGTAGTTGGAAAACAGTTCCTGACGGGAGTTGGTTTCCACGTGACCGTCGAGAAAATTGGCGTTGCAGCGGCTGGCGTGAATGCCCATCGGTTTCTGGTTCTGGCCACTCCGGGCGTCCCAGATGTACCAGGGGAAAGCCGGAGCCGAGCCCGCGTTGGCGGAATCCATGACGTAGGCGAAAGTGGACGGGCTGGCGTATTCGGGATTTTTCAGGCTGAACGCCAGGCCCGGAGTGTAGAATCCGGTGCCTTTACGGTCATAGGTATATTGCGGCATGCCGTAAGTGTAGATGCTGCCGACAAATCCGCCCTGGAAAATAATCCTGGTGTTATTAGGAAAATCCTTGATGGATGGACAGGAGAGAAAACGTTCCGAAAACATACCGCCGGTGGCGAAGTAAGATCCTTTCACATATCCGTTGACCCGCAACACTGTGGACCAGGCGAGATAGGAGGTATTGGTGCTGGCGGGGTATGTGATTTTGCCGGCACTGTAACTGATGGACCACTGATCGTTGTCGCTGGAGTATAGCGTGGTGACTTGGCCGGTTTGCCGCAAATTGCTGGAACAGGCGGTGGCGCGGGCTTTTTCCCGGGCTTTGCTCAGGGCAGGCAGCAGCATTGAGGCCAGGATCGCGATGATCGCGATCACAACGAGGAGTTCAATGAGGGTGAAATTTTTCTGCTTTTTCATGATAAAACCTCCATGGGTTAATTGCTGAGAATGTCGCTGTCGACATCCTGAGCCTTGAAGAGCCATTTGTTGTTTTGCAGAGTGCTCTGCCCGTATTCCGAACGGAAACCTTCCGGCAGTTCGAATTCGGCCTCGGCCTCGCCCGGGCCCAGGGCCACGATGACGACTTTCGATTTGCCGTTATCATCGGTAAAACGCCAGGCTTTGACATCGCCCTTGACGGCTTTCAACGCCAGTTTTTCCACCGGGCGCTCGGACAACAGGAACGGTTCAAGGGCGCGAAGCATGGCTATGCCTTTTTTGACCGCATCCAAATTAGCGGCGGTATCGCCGTCTTTCTTGGGATCGGGCTGGCATAGTGGGGCGTAAGTGTAGAAGAAATACCCGTTGACTTCATACCCGGCGGACAGGAGAATCATGGCGCGGAACTCCTTTTCCGTGGGGAAACGGAACTGATCGGCGTCAGTAGCGTTGGCGAAATAACGGCGCATGTTGAACATTTGCAGGGTGAACCAGTGCGGCAACCCGGTCCGCTTTCCTTCCTCAAGTTTCGGCAGCATGGAGGCGATGGAATGGCCGCCGCGGATAGGATAGGCGTCGCTGCCGATCGCGTCGGAAGCCGGACCGTATACCCGCAGGGATTCGGTGGTATAACCCAGAGCGCACAGTACCCAGGCCGGATGGTTCGGGTCGAGCTGATTCAGGAGTTGACGGCGCTCGGTGAGTTCGGGAATCATCTGATTGGGCAACTCATCGCAGGTGTACCAGGCCAGGAGCGCGGGGCGGTCCTTGAACAGCGACACGATGCGGCGGATGATCTTCTCCGGGGTATCGTCGCCGTAAAGGGAGGTGATGGAAAAACGGCCGGCTCCCGGATACATATTTTTGACCGAAAACACAATCTTGAGGTCATTCTTTTCGCAGAAATCGAATACTTCCATAGAACGCTCATAGCTTCTGGGTTTATTGCTGAAGCCCATCGAAGTTGCGTTGTAAATCATCAGCGTATTGAAACCGATCTCTTTCAGAAATTTCAATTCTTTCTGTTTGCCGGCATTGCAGAACGCGCCGATCGGCAGGAATTTTTTTCCGTCGACAATGGCGCGGTTGCGTGCGTCGAAATGGCAGTACGAGGGCGCCTTGCTGTCGGGCAGGGCGACGCTCAAGGGAAATTCATTTTCTTCCAGAATGGTTTTGTTCGCGGTGTTAAGAATCTTCACTTTCAATTCGCCTGAACCTTGGGCGGCTGAAGGAAGCGGTAATTCGGTCTCATCGTCGACAATGGGAGCGGACAGCGCCTGACCATTCCACTCGGCATACGCATAGAGCTTACCGGCGGGGGCCGCGGTCATGATGCTTTTGCCGTCGTTGCTGAAAACCAGCTTGAGCTTCTGGCCGGGTCGCGCCTGCAACATGGGGGCGTTGGCCGGGTACACGGTCCAGCCGGATTCCGCCGGAGAAGCCTTGACGTCGTCGAACCAAGCCTTACCGACCATGTTGCGGTCCAGGTAAAACGACAAACTCGCGCCGCCGGCATGCTCGGGAATCTTGAAATTGTTGATTTCGATGCGCGTCCAGTCGGCGTCGCCGCGAACACCCTTCGGCAGAATGCCGCCGCTTATCCATTTGCCTTCCTTGTCGACCAATTCAACACAGAAGGTTGCGCCGCGTCCGATTTTGGGGTTGTTCACATCCTTGACTCCTTCGCTGCGGATCATGACGCTGAAATTATAAGTTTTTCCGGGAATCACGTTCAGGCGCTTTTGACCGAGGATATGATATTGTTTGGAATCGGTCCGCTCGTACACCAGTCCACGGGAGGCGACGCAACCCGCGCCGTTTTCGACCCGGCTGCCGCCGACCATTTTCCAACCTTTTTCACCATCTTCAAAACCCGGATTTTCGATCATGACCGGCGGTGTTTTTTCTTTTTCGATTTTCTTGTATTCCCCGATTTTGATTTCGTTACCGTGGAGGCCCAGCAAAACCATACCGGCCATACATGCTGAATAAATGTGTTTCATAATAAAAACCTATGCTTAATTTTTCAATTTATACTCGTGACGGAATGCCTGACGGAAAAACCGCTTCAAAGGGTACTGTCGCATGAAGGAACTCTGTTGGCCGTTCGGAGAGAATCTTCTGCAGGGTTTTGCCCATGATGTCCCAATAAATTTTTTCATCCGGCGGACTGAGCTGGATAAAGTTCCGGTATTCCGATGTATTATAGGTATATGATACGACCTTGACTTTGTCGGCCAATCCGGAGGCAGTGAGTTGTTCCAACAGGACCTTGCAGTCGGAATGCCAGCAAAGAATCACTTCCGGACAAGGTTTGCGCGGCGAGAGCGGCGGCCCGGAGAAATAAAACGGTTCTTCATAACCGGGACAGTCGATGCCGTATTTTTCCCGGATTTTGCGCCATTGGGCGACGGCATATTTATGATAACCGGTCAGCGGGGTATGGAATTGCAGGGCAATTTCGCGGTAACCCTTGGCCGCCAACTGTTCCACCACTGAATCCAAGGTAGAGAAGGTTTCATACTCGACCACATGAGTCGGAAGGTCGCCGGAATAGTGGCGCGCCATCGGGATGATTCCCGCATTATGCACTGCCCGGATCCGCTCCGGCGTGGAGGTTCGGAACCCGAAGATCAGGACATCCACCGGGCAATTGTTCCAGAATTCCGGATCGCGCTTCAAACGTTCGTTATTCTGGTCGAAAAACATCGTATTATAATTTTCAAACTGCAGCCAACCGCTTACCCGCTCGAGGAAAGTCCGGGTTTCGCTATTGTTTGTGATATTCGGGCACAGCAGACCCATCGCATAATATTGAGGGCGCTTGACGGAAGAATAACGGATGACGCTCCCGCGCGGCCCCGGCGAAATGAAACCGTCGATGGACAACGGCTTGACCGCCTTGTTGATGGTCTGCATGGAGACGTTGAATTCCTGCATCAAAGTCCGCAACGGCGGCAATTTTTTGTCGTAATGCCCGTCGATAATGCGCTTTTTCAGCAATTCGGTAATCGATGTATGTTTTGTTTCAATCATTTTTAGTGCTCTACTGTCTGCTCTATATTATGATTATACTCTCGGCAGATGAAAATGGCAAGTGTAGAGCACTGAAAAAAGGAGTAAATTTTTTCCTGAAAAAAGCAATCCCCCAGCACTTCCGGGAGCGCTGAGGGATTACCTGAGGGAAAATCTGTGAAATCAATTCTTTGGAGAATTTTTCAGGAACAATGGCTGTAAGGGGTTAAGCTCAAGTTCTCCCGGAAAATCCTGTTGTCCGATCAGGTCGAAGATTTTACCTTTGCTTTGCAGTTTGATCCGGCGCGGCTCCTGATTATAGTTAACGATATTGATCAGGCAACCATCGGGTGTTTCTACCGCCCGGAAGAAAATGCCGAGGGTGTCATTCGGGTTGTCGCTGCTCAAGGTGATCGGTAGTGTGTGGATGGAATCCAGGCGTTCGCGCCATTGTTTCAGGGCATTGGCGGAACTCAATTCACCTTTTACCTGCGTGAATTTCAAATCATGATGGCGCGGTTGTCCGTATTCGTTGAATTTGAAAGATTCGCTGTAGTTGTAAATTTTACCGCCGCCGGTGGTGAACTTTTGCAACCCTTGAACGGCGCTGTCCGGCAGGTAATTGGTATCGGTTGCGATAATGGCTTTCAGTTTGCCGAATTTTTCCGCTGCCAACTGTTTTTCACTGATAAAAGTCACCTTGTGACCGGTAAAGGCCAGCGTGGTATACAGTTGAACCAGGGTGTGCCAGTAATTTTCGCTGTTCTGAATATGCGAAGTCGGCGAATAAAGCAAGGCGAAAACCGGTTCGGCCTCCACGAAGTGACTGAGTTCTCCGACCAGCCGGTTGGCGTCCAGCGAGGCCGCGCCATGGGCGATGATATTGCCGGGGCGATGATAAATATTACCACGCAGGGCTTCGTCTTTCTGAAACCGTTCATATGTGTTTTCGTGCCACACCCAAGTCATCAATGCTCCGACGCCCTGCGTGAATTGCTGGAAAATCGCGGTATAGACATGGCCCGGCGGAATCAGGCGTGTTTCGCCGTCTTTGATGATGTGATTTTCGCTGTTCACGATCGGAAGCGGCCGCATGGCATACTGCAGATCATGGCCGAAACTCATCGGAATCCAATTGCTGATCCAGCGTCCTTCCCCATAATTCATATAATTGTCGTTGCCGTTGTAATCGCTGATTTCTGCGAACATTTCGGGTTCAACGGCATCGTTGACGCCCTCCGGGGAAATCAGCGAAGACATCATGATTTTGCTGGATATCTTGATCCCCGGAAAATGTTGCCGGACGATGGTATCCATGAATTTATGCCATTCCAGGAACGTTACCCGTCTGAATTGCTGAAATTCATAGCGGACCGCCGGATTCTGCAAACCGGCTGCCTGGAGTTCCCCGAAACCGGCGAACTGCTGTCCGGAAATTTGATTGAATCCCGGGATTCCGCCATGTTTTTCGTTCAGCCATTCCTCAAAACGTTGCATGGTGCCGGGATCGTCCCAAACCGCGTTGCGGTAGGTCGGTTCGTTGGTCAATTGGATACTCAGCAGCGCATCCCGGTAAGGGCTGGCATAGAGCTTGGGAATCAGGTAATCCAGATAGGCTTTTACCATGTCCCGCGATTTCGGATGATTCACTTCGTATTTCAGAAAACCCTTGCCGTTGGATTTAGCCTCCGGGTATTTAGCCAGCCACCAGTGGGGGACATAATGCGGCGACAGCAGCAGACAAACCTTGACATTGTTTTCCCAAGCCTTTTTCAGCGGCATTTCGACTGTTCGTTGATAACCGTCTTCGCTGGGGGCGCTGAAATCGCCATCGGCTCCCGGTTTCGGGAAAATCCGGCTCGGGCCGGTCTCAAACTGAATGACGTTCGCCCCGATTTCCGGGAAATGCGGAATATCGTTCTGAGCACTGGAAAAATGTCCGTAACCGGAGAAAAACTGCGGCCGTTTGCTTGCTTGTCCGGCTTCATTTTGGGTTTCCACCACCGGCAAACCGTACTGATATCCGCTGATCGGGCTGGATACATATTGATACGTTTCCGGCCAGGATTTTCCACTGCTTAATTCGGACTCCAGAGTTTTCAGTGCTTCGGCAATTTCCTGATTGACTCTCTTGCCGATATTCAAATAAAAATCACGGACTTCCTCTGGTTGTTTCAGAGTCAGATAACGCTGCTGCATGCTCACCTGGCGTTTCAGGGTGGCGAATTGATTGATGAAATATCGGCTCGGCTGTTTTTGGGCGGCGAGCGCTTTTTCGATTACGGCAAACTGCCCGCTGAATTCTTTCAGCTCTGCAAGCTGATCCTTCAATTGATCGGCCCGGACGGCCTGAAACTGCCCCAATTCGCTGTCGCCGGCGCTGATCCGGCACTGATATTTGCCGTAAGCGATTTTGTTCAACGGAATCATGGTTTTGCGACGCATGATATCCGTCGCTTTCAGCGGCGGCATTTCAAAATCAAGCTTGCTGGTTTCACCTTTGGAATCGGTAAAATTCAGTTCCAGGTTCCAGGTTTCCGCCTTGGTCAGACCGGTGGCGTAAAGCGTTCCGACAAGAATCTGCGGATCGTTGCGGTTGTCATTGACAAATACCGCCATGGGAGCTTCGGCGGGCAGCAACAAAGTATTCTGAAAATTTGACTTGTTGTCATGAATCCCGCGCCCAAGGAACGCCACCTGGCGCGGCACGTCCATCCGATCGGCGTCGTTGACGATGACATTGAAACTCATGTAGCCGGCAAGGTCCAATTTTTTGCCCAGCAATTTCCAGTTGATTTGCGCCACCAGCCGGTAACCGTCCGGAGTGTTTTGACCATATACCAGGGCTTCATCCGTGTTCAATTCCCGCCCCAGTTGCCAGCACCAGGTATTGACCTTGTTTCCATCCACCGAAAAACCCAATTCCAGATCGGAATCCAGCTCACCGGCGACCCTGCTTCCTTCCGGGGAAATTCGCAATTGAATGGAATCCTTGCCCCACAGCGATTCACCTCTCCCCGGCATGACTTTATCATCTTTAACCTCGGCGATAAAGACCAGTCCGGCTTCATTGTCACCGATGCCGAATTTCATTTCCAGATCTTGCGGTTTGACTGTTTTGCCGCTGCTGTGGTGCTTGGCGTCGGCCGGTACCGTGAAAATATTCCATGATTGCGGAAAAATTGTTTTCGCGGATAATTCACCGTTAATTTTGCGGACTTGCATCACCCGGTTCACTTGCGCTTCCACCGGGGAAATCACCTCACTGCCCGCCGGGATAATCCGGATATTGTCAATCCACGCCGCCTCCGCCAAATCTTCGGAGGTCAGGCGAATGGGTACATTGCCTTGGTTGCCCAAATCTTTTTCTTCGATTTTGAAGGTAAATTCATGAGTTTGCCATTCACTGGTAATCGTGCGGGGACGCCAACGAACCCGCCAGGTATTTCCGACAATAAAACCGATTCGTGAAGCATCCTGACCTTTGATGTCAAAAATCAGCCGGTAACTTTTTCCCACTTCCAGTTTTACCGACTGGCTCAATGTTCCGTAGACATGCGGTTTGTATGGGGTTTTATTGGTGATTTTCAATGAACTGCTGCCGGCGCTTCCCACGGTATCATCGATCACCATCCGGACTTCTGCATCCCGGTTGTTGCCGAAATGCCAGCCTGGCGGAACCTGTCCGGCCTTTCCTTCCTCAAATGAGCCGTTTTTGATCAACTGCGCCCCGGCCAATGCCGGCAATATCAGAGCAAGGAATGTAATAATTTTAAATGATTTCATTGTGTCTACCTATGCTTATAAATTTACCTGAACGGCATCGACGGTGAAAAATTTGGTCGCCATCATCGGGTCCATCCGCAGAGCCCTGGCCGTCATCGACTGCAAATGTCCATCCGCGTAATTCATGTTGGCGGTAAGGCCAGGGTGCCACAATACGATTCTGGAACTGCCCGAGTCGCCATCCGGAATAAACACGTAATAACCTTTGCCTTTGGAGGTGCCGCTGCCGACCATGGTATCGGTAAGCATCATGGTTTCGCCGGGTCGCTTCATTGCGCTCAAACGGTAATACGTGCAAATAGCGTTTCCGGCATTTTTATAGGTGACCATGTACTCCCCGCGTCGGGCCGTATAGTTGGTGTAGCGTCCGTTGGCGCGCGCGGTGTACATTCCAATGGTACTGTAAAAAGCCGCGTCGTTTGTCGGCGTATAAGGAACCGACTGGGCGGGACACGTCAACAACGAACGGTTGAAATACCCGAATTCTTTAATCCCTTTGACCCCGGTCTTGGAGGCTCCCTTCGACAACAATGTAGTCCAGGGTTCATAGTCTTCGGCGCCATCGCCCATTTGGGCTACCAGCGGTATATAATCGCTGTAATCGGAGGCATATAAATTGAACCCCATCCAGGTCTGTTTCATGTTGTTGGCGCATTTGATGGCTTTGGCACGGTCCCGTGCCTTGTTCAGCGCCGGCAGCAGCATTGCCGCCAGTATGGCGATAATCGCGATCACCACCAGCAGCTCAATAAGTGTAAAATTCTTGGCATTTTTCATTTTTACGTCTCCTTGTACTATCTATTTTATCTTGATTTTTCTTACTGAATCACGAATAATCATTTTGGGGTGTATAATCTTCGGGGCCAGCACCTGGTTGTCACCGTGCAGATGCCGCAGGAAATTTTCTACCGTATATGCCGCCATTTCATCCAGCGGCAGGTGTACCGTCGTCAACAGCGGCAGCACTACCGTGGCCACCAGCGAATCGTCAAAACCCACTACTGATAATTCATTGGGAATGGTGATTCCGTGTGCATATGCGTATTTATAAACTCCGGCCGCCATTTGATCGTTGGCGCAGAAAATCGCGGAAACGCCCTGCTTCAATAGTTCCGGCGCCAATCGGCAGCCGCTGGCGATGTCGTCATTTCCGATACTGATATATTCCTCATTAAACAGCAGTCCATGGCTTTTGTACAGATTACGATAACGGTTAATCAATTTTTCCCGGTCAAGTATGCAGCGCCGGATTGAGGCGATATAACCGATTTTCCGGTGTCCCATTTTGAATAAATACTCCATCACTTCCGCCTCGATGGCATCGTAATTGATGACGAGCGGAGCTCGCGGATCACGAGTGTGCGTCACAGTGGGAACTCCGCAAGCCAAGTCTTCCGCCTCATGATTATCGATTTGCGGCATCATATTGATGATTCCATCCACCATGCCGGACGAAAAATTCTGCAGCAGGGTCCGCCCTTTTTCCACATCATAGCCGGCGATGCCCAGGATGATTTTGTAGGAATGGCGGTTCAAATTTGCTTCAATATACTCGATGAGCTCTCCGGTAATCGGGTTCCGGCAATGATCCACCAGCACTCCGACCAACATGGTCCGCTGGTCTTTTACCGACTTGGCGAAATAATTGGGGCGGTACCCCATCTGCTCCACCGCGGTGAATATGCGTTTTTTCACTTCATCGCTGATCGGGCGCTTACCGCTGATGGCATGAGATACCGTGCTGGTGGAGACTCCCACCGCTTCCGCGACATTTGCTATTGTTACTTTACTTCTCATCAAAAACCCTATTCAATTTATGTCAATCAAATCGATTTGATGATATTATACCAGCTTCCCCGAATTTTGTCAATGGGGGATTGAAAATTTTCCCGAAAATTTATTTTTCCGTGATAATTCAGAAAATTCGGATACTGAAAAAACGTTTCAATCCATCAAGCCGGATGGTTGTTTGCCCTTGATTGACCGGCAACGAAATCGGTTCCGTTTTATCCGGGGTAAACAGCGTCGCTTGCTGAAAATCGCCTTTCAGTTCGATGGTTCCGGTCAATTCGGTATAATGTACTTCACGGATTACCGGATCGCCTTTTCCTTGAAAACGAAGATATTCGTGAGGAACGCTCGTAAGATCAGTCGGCATAAAATGTATCACATAACCGTCATTTTTCGCTTTGTAAAGCCGATAGCGGAGCTGTTTCGGAGTCTTGACTTGTAACGGCGCTTCCGGTATGCGGGTAATAATCGCGGCAATAATTTTTTCCCGGTTAGCCGCGTCATGGGCGCGGAGCGGAGTCCACCAGAGTCGTTCGGCAAGTAAGTGGAAGCCTTCGCATTTCGGGGAGAGTTTTCCGGAGAATGCAACTTCCGGGGGGATGTCGCGATGAATTTCGCCCCAACCGAATTGATCGAAAAACCGTTGTTTGGCCGGGAGTTCGCGAGCTACTTCCGGCAATTGTTGAGAGAGGCCGTAAATGGTCAGAGCGGGCGTTTTTCGCAGTGCCCCATGAGCGTCCCGATTGCCGAAAAGGCCGCTGATCAGTAAAGTGCCGCCATTGGCACGGTAATTCTCCAAAGCGGCAAGCTCACCATCCGACAAGCAGTCGCAATCCGTCAACAACAGGAAAGGAATTTGTTTGGGATCGGGGACCATCGGCGTTACCGCAAAGGGTTGATCGCTTGAATACAATGCCCGGATGGTGTCGTGGAACCCGGTCACGTAATCCTCCCAACTGTCGCCGTTGAAACTGCGCGAAGCCGGTGAGTAATAAACTCCGAGCGGCGTCAGGTCGTCGACTTCGAACAATTCCTGGTGCCGTTTTTCATATAGATAAGCTTCTTTCGCCATTTCCGCCTCGTCCGGAAGCTTTTTTTGTTCCTCGTAATCAACCCCGAGACGTGCTTTGTGGCTTCCTATCCAGACATCATTATTGAAAAAGCGGTTAAAGCTCCAAACTAAAAACGCTTCATCCGGGTAATAGGCGTGTCCCATGCCCAGGACCGGCCCATGCAAAGTGCGTCCGATGGTGTGATGGAGCATCACATCCGGTACTCGCTGGATCATGCTTCGAGGGCCGGTACCGGTAATATTGCCGCACATTTCCAGCATGACGGCGTTGATGGCCGGCTGCCAGATGGCGAGATCGAGGGCATCGGCGTCACTGTTTTTTCGAGAAGATTTGGAGCAGCAGGTGGTCAAGAGCGTTCCGGGCGGCATGGCGCGCCGGACACCGGCCAGGAAATCCCGGCCGACAGTATAGCGAAATTCCACCCAGCAACGAAAATCAGGATTGTCAAAATTTCCCCAGAATTCCCAGTCATTCGCCCCCGGTAAAGCCCTGCCGGTCAACTGACGAAAACTCGAACGGCAATGTTCGCAACCGCAAGCCGCCCAGTGAGCGTAACGGCAGACGTCGTCGCACATCAGCCCGTCAACACCGGTTTCCTGGAACAGGCGCGTCACGTAGGCTTGATAGGCTTTTTGGAAATCAGGGTTGTTCGGGCAATAATTTTCGGCCTGGTAGCAGTCGACAAATACCGGGGTGTTGTCATCGACCCGGATTTCCCGCCAGGAGTTGATTAAGCTTCCATTGTAGGAGAGCCGGGCGGCGACTTCACGATCCGGGGTAAACGGAACATGGTGATGATTGTATTGAAATGTATGTTCGCGCCCGTCCCAATTACGTGGGCGGTGTGTAAGTACCGCCGAATGATGTTCCATTACCTTGATTCCGTAAGTGTGATAAGCATCGGCGATAAATTTGACCAGCGCATGAACTGTTTCGAAGCAGCAGAGAAAATCCCAGCGGAAATGAAACCCGAAAATCATCACCATCTCCACTCCCGCCTCGTGATCGGCCTTGGCGCGGTCCAGAAATTTTTTCTTGATCCCGGAATTCGGGAAGTCGAGATCTTCCCAGCTTAACCGACAACTGATCGTTCGATAATGCATCATGATGGTAATTCCTTGTATACATGAATTTCGAGATTGCAGAACCAATGCCGAGGCAATTTCATGCCTGCTTGCTTTTCTTCTATAAAGTAAAATGCAAAAGAAATATTTTCAAGGAGAAAAACTCATATTTTTTATAATTTTTCATTTCTTTTTAATTCACATTTTTATTCAAAATTCAGGAAAAATTTCAAATTTGGTATTGACAAAATATCAAGAAGAATGTATAATCATAAAAACGATGAAATTATACACGAAAGTATTTAAAAAATATGTTAGATAAAAAATTGCAGACACCATTGTGGAAACAGTTGAAAGATAAATTGATCAAGCAGGTATTATCCGATAATTACAAGAAAGGCGACAAGTTTTACAGTCTCTCGGAAATCGCCGATCAGTATCAGGTAAGTATGATCACAGTGCGGCGGGTCATGCAGGAAATGGGCCAGGAAGGATATCTGGAAGTTATTCCGGGCAAAAAGGCTCGAATTGCTGAGATGTCGCAGAAAAAACCTTCGGCGACACTCAAAAAAGTAGCAGTGTTTTTCTATTCTCCGGTTCCGGGTGGCAATATTGAATATGACATTATGCCGTGGACCAGTTTGATTTTCTCCGGGATGCAGGAGTGCTTCATCGAAAATAATCTTCTGTGGACCATGGTTCCAGCTCAAAACGCCGAAGACGCCAGGGGAAAGCTGAAACAGTTGGAAAATGATCATCAAGCTTTTATTTTTCTATCGCCTTCAATCAGCGACTACCTGGAAACGGAATTATCCAAACTGAAAATTCCTTATCTGTTGATCCAGCCGCGAGGACACCGGTATTCCTTCAATTACGTGGCGGCCGACTATTATGCCGGCAGTGCGGAAATCGCGGAAGCGGCTATCCGTAAAAATTACCGTTCATTTCTGTATTTGTGCGGCAACTATATAGACGCGGTCGAAAAAATGCGCGGTTTTCAAGAAACTCTGCTGGGCCATGGCATTCCCTGCCGAAAAATCCATCAGTACTGCAGCGGCGATATCTCCATAGCCGGGGGAATGGCGGCGTTTGAAAAATTTCTGTCGGAAAACCGGCAGGATGACCTCTTTCCACTGGCGGTATATGCCAGCGGCGACCATTTGGCCCTGGGCGCCTTGGCTGTCTGCCGCCGGTTGGGTCTGGCGGTTCCCGATCAAGTCGGAATCGCGGGCAGCACCGGGATACCTGAAACCGAACACTCTGATCCTCCACTGACTACAATTGAAATTCCGATGCGGAAAATAGGCCAGGTGGCAGTGAAGTTGATTTGCGAGATGCTGGAAACCGGGCAGTCCTTAATGCCGGGAAGAACCCTGAGTGTAAAATTAATCAGCCGGAACAGCTTTTAAACCGTCCGTCCCGATTACAATATCAATCATCTTTTTAACGAGAATCTTATGACAAACTTTTTTCTCAGACGGATTATCCCTGCCTTATCCCTCGGAATGCTGCTTCTGACCGGGCATACGGAAGAAGTCACGATCGTGGCCGATCTTTTTACCGCCGCTCCGGCCACTCTGGAGGCACAAGCACTGAATATTTCGTTTGAGGAATACGTAAAGAATCATCCGAATGTAAGGATCAAGCCATTCACTCAATTGCAAGTAGCCGGCGCCGGCAGCAAGTCGGGAAAGTTGATGGCGGTAGCCGGCGAAACCCCGCCGGATGTCTGGCGGATGTTTTTTCACGAGGTGTTGAAATATTCCGAGCAGGGCTTTGTCATGCCGTTGAATAAATTCATTTTTGATGATGGCGGCAAAGTAATTTATGAACCATGGAATTCAATTCCCGAAGAGTTCAAAGCGGGTTGCATGAAGGACGGGCAGGTTTATGCGTTGCCGTTTGCGCTGGGGATCGTACAAGCGATGAATTACCGGACCGACCTGTTTCGCCAGGCGGGACTCGACCCCAATCAACCGCCGTTGACGTGGGAGCAACTTTGGTACTATGCCCGAAAATTGACTTACAAACCCGGTGAAGTCCCCGGCAAACCGAAAGGCCAAAGCGGACTTTATTTCATGAATCCGGGTTTCCTGTGTTTCAATCCGATGGTCTGGGCTGCCGGCGGCGAATTGGTCCGAAAACATAAAATCGATCCGAAAACAGGCGAAAAAATCATCCGGAACCAAGATGAAAAATTTCCCCCACATTTAGAAAAAGAGTCAGAGCGCTGGTTTGCCGCATTCAATTCCCCCGAGGGGTTGCGGGCTTTGGAATTCATTCATAAATTGCGCTGGCAACGCTGGGCCAAAGATCCCGCGAATGGAGAACCGTTCGATTTGACACCGGAAATGCTGAGCGAAGGCAATGCCGCCGCGCCGTCCGGACAGAAAATCGAGTTGAATGATGATACTGTATATGTCGGGGTGCTTTTTGCCGGAACCGGAGTGGAAGATGACAAAAACATCTACAAAGTGATCGCCGAAGGACGTATCGGTATGTTTTTCGGTTACAACAGCAATTCCACCTACGTGATCAATCAATACGGCATGTCGCCGGAACAGTTCGGTGTAGGCCCGATGCCGGCCGCGCCGGGTTGTGTGATCGTGGGGTCCGATATGCCGGCCATGCTTGGGATATCGGTCAAAAAACGGCGCTCCCCGGAGGCTGAACGGATTGCCTGGGATATCATCCGGGATTTTACCAGTGATGAAAACATTGTCAGACGAGCCCGGATTCTGGTGGAGGGGGGGCAGGGACGCCAGGTGGCGCCGGCATTTTTGAAAATGGCGGGCTACCACGAAATCTACGAGAGTCTGCCGGAAAGCTGGCGAAACTTACCGCAGTTGATACGGAAAAACCGCACCGAACCTTTCAATAACGGCTGGACAGAGGTACAGGCTGAAATCACACCGGCTATCGTGCAGCGGATTTACAATGACGAAAATATCGACTTGCAGAAGCTGCTGACTGAGGGCGAGACCGAAGCGAACCGGCGTTTCGAATCCTGGCCGGAGGAGAAACTCTCAAAGTATCGTCCACTGGCCTGGTGCTTATGGGGATTGGGGTTGACAATATTCATGTGCTGCCTGGTGTATATCGTCAAATCCATGACGCCGCGCAAAGTGGCCGGAGCGGAAAATCGTACCAAAAAGCGTACATACTTTATTTATCTCACGGCCGTACCGGCGATTCTTTCGGTATTACTGTGGCAGTATTATCCGCTGATCCGGGGATCGGTGATGGCGTTTCAAGATTACAAAATCATCGGTACGTCCACATGGATGGGGATTGACAATTTCATTATGCTGTTCGGCGATATTAATTTCTATTACAGTATGCTGCGGACATTTTATTATGTCGGGTTGACCTTGCTGATCGGTTTTCTGGCTCCGATTGCACTGGCGATTCTGCTGACGGAAATTCCCCGCCACAAGGTATTGTTCCGCACCTTGTTTTACCTGCCGGCGGTTACCAGCTCGATGGTGGTGATGCTGCTCTGGAAAGAGTTTTACGATCCGGCCCCGACCGGTTTTTTGAATACCATTGTCATTGAAGTATGTTCGTGGCTCGGCGTCAATTCTCATGGACTCAAGTGGCTGGCCGACCCGAAACTGGCGATGCTGTGCGTGATTATTCCCGGCGTTTGGGCCGGAGCGGGGGCGGGAAGCCTGATTTATCAGGCGGCCTTGACCAGCGTGCCGGTGGAATTGTACGAGGCCGCGGATGTGGACGGCGCGGGATTCTGGCGCAAGATATTCAACATTACCATACCGACTTTGAAGCCGCTGATCGTGATTAATTTCGTCGGGGTGTTTATTGGAGCATTCCACGCCATGAGCAATATTTTCGTAATGACCGGCGGGGGGCCGTTCAATGCCACCCGGGTCATTGGTATCGATATCTGGTTCAATGCGTTCCTGTATTTGAAGTTCGGCATGTCCACTGCCATGGCCTGGGTGTTGGGCATCATGCTGATCGGCTTCACGGTCATGCAGTTGAAGATCCTATCCAAAGTCGAATTCCGCAAAGCACAGGAGAATTGACCATGCCGATTATTTCGAAAGGAGGACGCCGCAACTGGAAAGTCCGGATGATATATTTGTTGATGTACGGCACTTTGATTGCCGGAGCCGTTACTATGGTATATCCATTTGCGTTGATGGTGGGTGGGTCCGTAACGACGCGATATGACTTTGACGATTTTGCCGTGGTACCGCGTTACTTGTACAATGACGATGCGCTGTTGAAAAAGTATTTACATTCCAAGTACGGCCAGAACAATTTCCAATCGCTGGCTTTCCTTTACGGACGGGATTGCGAATGGTTGAACTGGTCCGATATCCGGGCGATATCCGATTTCAGCGCGACCGTGTTTGCCGCGGAAAAAACGGCTTTGCCGCATGCCGCGGTCCAGGTAGGCGATTGGCAGGAATTCAAAAAGTCAGTCCCGGCGAAAAATAAAGGATTATTTTTTGAGACCGACAATTCCGCTTATCAGAATTCTCTACAGCGGCGATACCTGGCCGAATACGGCACCGAGCAACAAGCCATAGCCGCCTTGAATCATAAATGGGGACGTTCATTTACCCAATTTGCCGAAATTCTGCCGATGATGAGCCAGCTATATGCTCAGCGTTGGTATCCGCCGGAGCGGCCTGATTTCGATGACTATCTGTATGTGGTGGCGGGATCGCCGCCGGAACGCCAACAATTGCCCCCGTTGCGGGAATTATGGGGTCGTTATCTGCTGCTCAAATATACCTCGCCGGAAAATTACCGTCAGGCTACCGGCGTGAGCATTCACAATTTCAGCGAGGTTCCATTGCGAACCGGTTCGGACTGGAATGAGTTTCTGCTCCGAAAATATCCCTTGCGGCTGGTAACCGTGGACAGCAAGGGAATGCCGGCCGACCCCGCCCGCCGGAGCGAATGGATGGATAACTTATTGAAAACGGTGCCGGTCGACAAATGGGAATTGAATGATCCCGCCACCTGTTATCACCGTTTCCTGGCCGGGAAATATGGCACGGTGGAGGAGCTGAACCGGGTTCACCAGACTGCTTATAAAACATTTGATGAGGTGAAATTGCCGTATCAACTGGAAGATTATTATACCTTCACGCAGCAGAAAAGCCAATTACGAATACAATATTTCAGCGGCAACTATCAGACTGTGGCGAATTACCTGATGACGAAAGGCCGCGCGGTCACGGTTACCTCGATTCTGGTGGTGCTGGCTCTGTTGAGCGCGCTGACCATCAATCCGCTGGCGGCTTATGCATTGTCGCGGGGCAAGGCGGCGATTTCCAATAAATTGCTGATCTTCTTTCTGGCGACGATGGCTTTCCCCGCGGAAGTGGCGATGATTCCGGGATTTCTGTTGATCCGGGATCTGGGACTGTTGAATACGTTCGGAGCGCTGCTGCTGCCGACGCTGGCTAACGGTTATTCAATTTTTCTTCTGAAGGGATTTTTCGACAGCATTCCCCGCGAGCTTTATGAAGCCGCCGATATCGACGGCGCGGGGGAATTCACCAAGTTCCGGGTCATTACGCTGCCCATGGCCAAGCCGATTCTGGCGGTGATTGCACTGGGTGCGTTCAATTCCGCTTATGGCGGTTTTATGTGGGCTTTTTTGACTTGCCAGGATCCGCGGATGTGGACGATCATGGTTTGGATTTACGACTTGCAGAGCCGGACGGCGGAACAGGGAATCGTGATGGCTTCGCTGGTGTTGGCATCGCTCCCGACGTTGCTGGTATTTATTTTCTGCCAGAAAATCATCATGCGGGGGATTGTGATTCCGACCATGAAATAACAGGAGTAATAATGAAGAGGATTGTAGTATTGGTTTGTTGTATGCTGAGTGCACTCAGCGCTTCGGATCGGGAATTGACCACGAAACTGGGACCGCCTTATTACTGGGGAGGAATCATTCCGACTCCACAGAAGGCAGAGTTCAATGAAGGATTCCTGGAACTTGCCGATATCGGGGCGAAAAGCGTAAAGTGCGTAATTGCGCTTCCGGACAATGCTGCTGCTGCGGTTCGTGCCGCCGCCGATATGCTTTCCGAGGATTTCGGCAAACTTGGCCTCAAACCGGAAATTATGACCTACGCCGCCGCCAAAAAATCCGGTAAGCCCATCATCCGTTTGGGCGAATCCCTGACCGTGAAAAACCCGGAAGGTTATGAATTGCATATCGCTTCAGACGGGGTCCGCTGCCTCGGCTCGGACCCGCGGGGAACCTATTACGCCGCCGTCAGCTTGCGCCAGTTGATGAAAATCGACGACGGAAAACTGAAAGCGCGTTTCGCGGAAATCACCGACTACCCGACGGTTCTTCTCCGCACCGCCGGCAGCAGTACCTACACCGAGCCAATCATCCGCTGGGCCGGAGATTACAAAATCAACACACTTACCGTCTCGTATTACGGCAATGCCCCGTGGAATCGCAAAGATCTCAATAAATATACCGAACAAGCCGCCAAATTATCTCAGGAAAAAGGCTTTTTCGATCTCTCCTGCTTCATCAATCCCTGGTGTACCAAACGCACCGCCAAAGGCGCCGAACGGATCAATATCGCCAAAGAAGCGGATGTGGAATTGCTTTATAACCATTTTCGGATACTGGGCGCCGCCGGGGTCAGGTCGTTCATGCTTTGCGCCGACGATTTCTGCCGTTTCGTAGACCGGAAATGCCTCCCCAGCTACCCGGAAGAAGAACAGAAATTCGGCACTCTCGAAGCCAGCCACATTTATCTGGCCAACACGATTTTCCATCGTCTCAAGAAAGAATTTCCGAAGTTCGATTTTTATTTCTGTCCGCCTTTTTATTCAATCTCGCATGTCACCGGCGCCGGCGATCCGGCCGCGGCCCGAAGATACCTGTCCGCCATCGGCAAGGAACTGGACCCGGAAATCGGAATCATTTTAACCGGCCCCGTTGTGACCTCGCTTGAAATCAACGCGGATCAGCTGGCCGCTATGCGCCAATTATTGAGCGGACGGACTCCGTTTATCTGGGACAATCCCAGCGGGCATTATTTCGCGGGACGCACCTGCAGCAATATCCCCGGCGGTTATTTCAAGCCGTTTACCACCAAATATGTTCCGGAACTGCTTTCCCGAATCATACCTTTCAACAGCAATCTGAGCGCTGGAAAACCGGCGCTCTTGCTGCCGATCGTGCTGATTTCCTCGACGAACCTGTTGTGGAACCCAGCCGCCTATAATGCGGAAACCTCGCTCCGCCAGGCGCTGATGAGCTATGCCGGGCCGGAATCGGCGGACAACCTGATCAAAATAGAAAGCATCGTTCAGGAAATCATCCAGGCCGAAAACACTTCTCCCGCTCAAAACATTACCATCGAAAAGGAATTTTTCCGCGAAGATTTCGAGACTGAAACCTCTTACGGCCCGATGTTCAATCACAAATGGTTGTCACACAAAGTCCAGGAAGCCGACGCGCCCTCGGGCAAATTCTTTGTCCGCGCGGAATCCAAAGAAAAGCAGTATATTCTTAGAAGCTCGAATAAAGCCTTCAATATTCCTCTCAAAGATGTGGTCGACAACGGTTATTTTGTTTTCGATCTTCGGGCTTCCCGCCCGGAAATTCCGGTGCGCGTCATCCTCAACTGCAATCAGTCCAAAGGGATTTTTCTCGATCAGCATGTGGTGCCCCCGGATACGGCCTGGCATCGCTATGTTTTGCCGCTTTCCGGCTTCAAGATCACTGGGGCTCCCGAGTATCTCTCCGGTTACAGCATTTTCAATCCGCGCAACTACGAAGAACCGGTGACTTTCGAAGTGGATAACGTGATAATAGGGGTGGGAAAACATTCGACGCTCGATTCCATGGGGCGACTCCTCGATAAACTCGAATTTGCGGAAAAAGAAGCGGAAAAAAGCATTTTGAATCCTGGTGTGCTCGAAGGAACCCGCAATGTTTACGAAAAATATCGCGCCAACTATGCTCGGATGCAACTCAATTTGAGCGGTCCTTACACGGTAGCCCAAACTACCGCCGCCCCAACCGACGAACTTTGGGAGAAAACAGCCCAAACAACTCCTTTCATCGATTATCGCGACGGTCAAAAGAATATTACCGGGACTTATGCTCAGGCCCTATATTCGCCCACTCATCTTTTTGTCCGTTACTACTGTACGATCCCGGCTGATCAACCCGACAAACCGACGCCGGATAACGGACGCGATTCACTGGCCGACAGCGACGCCGTCGAGCTCTTTCTCGATCCCGGCTTCACCCGGGAAAAATATTTTCATCTCGGAATCAATACCATCGGTTCCCGTCTCGATTCCCGGAACAACGGCAAAAGGCTGGATCGCAATTGGAACCCCGATTGGGAACTGAAAATCACCAAAGGTCAGGGTTTTTGGGTTGCTGTGATGAGCATTCCGTTTAAATCCCTCGACATCGACGCTCCGTCCGCCGGTCAAGTCTGGGGCGCCAACTTCTGCCGGAGCAATATACCGTTTGGCGAATACGGGGCCTGGAAATGCCCTTACGGCGCGTTCCATAACCCGAAGATGTTTGGAATCATGAAATTCGAATAATCAGGAGACACATACCATGTTGGAATTTACCGCTTTGAAAATCTTCGAACTTATCCGGAATCAGGAACCGATTCGAGTTGTCGCCATTGGCTCGTCCAACACCCAACGCCGCATTACGGGTATGCACTGGTTTGACTACGTGGAGCTTGGCTTCAGGCAAAACTGCGGGAAAGGCTGCGGGCAATTCATCAATTCCGGGGTCGGCGGCAATACCACTTTCGATTTACTGCGGCGTTTCGATATGGAGCTGGCGATTTATCAGCCGCACCTCGTGATCATGACCATGGGCGGAAACGATTCTCATCCGACCCAGAATATCGGCGCACAGGAGTTCCGGGATAATCTGAACGAACTCGGCAGCCGCATCCGGGGACTCGGCTCCGAACTGATTCTGCAGACTTTTTACGCCTGCGACCAGGACAACCTGGATCTGAATTACGCCGCTACCTTGCGCCAATACATGCAGATCATTCGCGAAACCGCCGAGGCCGGATCGTATCCGCTGGCCGAACATTTCAACCGTTGGGATCGCCTGCGTATGGCCAACGTCGGGTTATACCGTTCGCTGATGCGTGACCCCATGCATGTCAATGCATTGGGAAACATGGTCATGGGGCTCGACCTGCTTCGTCGTTTTGACTTGAAAATCAACGATGAACCATATTGCCGCGAAGGCCTTTTTGTCCAAATGATACTGGATCAACTCGAATCACTTCCATAAAAAACAGGAGGCACGAAAATGTTGACAAAAAACGCCCGCAAGTACAATTTTACGCTCATTGAACTCCTGGTTGTGATCGCGATCATCGCCATCCTTGCCGCATTACTCCTGCCGGCCTTGAGCAAAGCACGCGGCAAAGCACACAGCGCCATCTGCGTCGCCAACTTCAAACAAATCGGTTTCGCCGCCGCGCAATACTCCGAGGATTATAGAGGATACTGTACGAATAATTTGAACTTGACTACCGCTAAACTCTGGGATTGGCAGATGATGCCGTACCTCAATTATACGCAGGACAAAGCGATTGCCGATACGATCGACCGCTTCAGCATATTCTACTGTCCGGCCATGCCGTACTCTGTCGCCACTATAGCCAAGCATAACGCCCGCAGTTACGCCATGAACCGTTATATTATCACCAATCAGGATGAAATGCTCACATGGCGCAAGCATCGTTATCCCGCGGAAACAATTTATTTCACGGAACTGAATCAGTTGCTTTCTTTGTTTTTCGGAACCAGCAATATTCCCGGTTTAACTCCGTCCGGAGCCAATTATGCCCGTACCGGTTTTTGGCACAATCAATCAGCCAATGTCTTGTTTTCCGATCTGCATGTGGCGCAGCACAAAAAACTGATCGATCCAGTCCTGGTAACCCCGGCCGGCGTTCGCTGGTTCAATACCGGATTGCTCTACGGTGAATAAAAAATAAACAGGAGGCGCAAATGTCCAGAAATCAGTATTATCATGAAATGAGGAAGATATTTCCGAAGCGCTCGAACGCATCGAAAAGGCCTTGAAAACTTTGTAGAAGAACTCAAATCAGGAGAACAACCGTGTATATCGATTTTCATGCGCATGCCTACCGGAAGCCTTTTCCCTGTGCGGGAAATCGCAAGCCTTTTCCGACGCCCGCCCAGTTGGTGGAATACTATGATCGCCATCAAATCACCTCCGGCGTGGTAATGCCGTTGATCGGCCCGGAATACTATGGCCCGCAAAGCAATGAAGACATCCTGGAAATGGCGGCGGAATATCCGGGCCGTTTGATACCCTTTATCAATATTCACCCGCGTGCCATAAGTAATTCTCCGGATGCGCCGCTGGGCGAACTCATGAGCCAGTATCGTGCGATGGGGGCGAAGGGATTGGGCGAGGTCATTTGCAATATGCCGATTACGGACCCGTTTATGATGAATTATTACCGGCAGGCGCAACTGGCGGGATTTTCGCTGATAACCATGCATTTTGCGGTTGGCGTCGGCGGTTACGGACTGATCGATGAAGCGGGTTTTCCCGGTTTATGCAACGTCCTGCGCTGGTTCCCAAAGTTGAAAATACTTGGTCACTCCCCTGTGTTCTGGTCTCAGATCGGAACGCTTGAATTGCCGGAAGATCGGAGCCGTTATAACAATTACCCGGTGTACGAAGAAGGCGCGGTGCCAAAGATTATGCGCCGGTATTCCAACCTTTATGGCGACCTTTCCGCCGGTAGCGGTTTCAGCGCGCTTAACCGGGATCACGAATTTGCCGTCCGTTTTCTGAATGAATTTCAGGACCGGCTGGTATTCGGTCTGGATATTTGCAATCCTCCCGGAATTGAACCGCCGCCATTGGCCCTGCTGCTCCGGAAATTCCAGGAGGAAGGGAAAATATCAGAAGAAGTATTCAACAAAGTGGCCCGCCTTAACGCTGAGAAATTATTGAAGGAAACAGCATGAAAACGTATCAATGCAAATTACCGCCGACCCGCGATACCTTTGCCAACGGCAGTTTGACGGAACTGGGGAGCGGTTGGTGGTGGACTTCCAGTTGGAATGGCGGTGACGGCTGCTGCGGCGTCAAATTCGATTTGAACGGCAACCACCGGACATTCCGTTTTGCCCCCGGTAAGTTTGGCGGCGGCATGTACGGCGTGGCATCGGCGGGACAGGGGCGTATCTGGTGTACCTCATTCAGCGACGAATTGTATTTTCTGGACCCCGAACAGGGCGAATGCATTCGTTACGGGATTGATGACAAGGGCGCACATGGAATGATTTTTCATGGGTTGGCTCTTGATGAAAACACTGGGAAAATTCTGATTCTCTGCCGTTCTGTCCGCAAAATGTGCTCAATCGCAGTAGTAGTTGATTCTCGAACCCAAAAAGTGTTGAAGCATTACGAAAAGCTTCCGACCCTCAATACCCATCCTCGTTACTGTGGGCGCACCTCCCGGGGCGAACACGTGTTTTCCCACGTCCAACCCTCCACCGATATCATTGTCTGGAATCCGGAGCGGGAAACCCTGGAAGTACGGATTTCATCGGATGTTCCTACTGACGGCTATTTCAGGCCATTGTTGACTGCCGACGGACGGATTTATATGTACGGCAAATGGTATCGGGTTGACGACGGACAAATGATTCCCGGCCCGGCGGCTCCGTTGGAAATGCGCTACTTCGCGGAGTCCGACGGCATGGCGTGGGGATTGAGTGACCATACCAGCGGTAACGGCCGTCTGTACCGGTGGCAAATCGATTCCGGTCATTTGACCGCCCTCTGCGATTTGCCCGATTGCTCGATAAATAATTTCCGGCTGGTCGCTGGCAAGATCATCTGTGTTACCAGCTACGGCTTTTTTTACCGGATTGATGCCATGAGCGGCACGATCGAGACGTCGTCGCGTTTTGACTCCGACGCTTTCGGGGACCCGGACTGCTTTATCATGTCCGCTCCCGGCAGGCTCTTGGGAACCACGTTCATCAATCAGCGTTTTTTTGAAATCGATCTTGCATCAGGTGCCGGACAAGACCTGGGGCGTGCCGCCGGCGGGATGGTCGGCGAAGTGCTTCGAGTGGCGAAGATAAACGGCAAAGTTTATATGGCTACCTATAATCGCGGTGAACTGGTCGAATACGATCCCGGCCGCCATGCCAACTATCCTGAGAATCCGCGAACCGTCATGCTCCCGCGTCACCACGCCCAGCGTCCGGTCGGACTTTGTTGCGATGGTCAGAATATTTTTTATGTCTGCAACCGTACTTACGGACTTACCGGTTCAACGCTCATTAAATACACTCCCGGCAGCGGAAAAAGTCAAATTATCGAAGACCCGTTTCCCGGCCTGGCCTTTCGGAATATTCTATATGACCGGGCGCACCGGATTATCATTTCCGGAGCGTCAATACATGCCGACGGCAGAAGCGCCGCTCCGACGCGCCAGGAAGCCGGCGTCCTGCTGATTGATCCGGAGAACCTTGAAGTGAGACACTTCACGCCGCTCCCCTTCTGGTTGGTCACACCTTACGGGCCTCTTGCTGACGGACGCATCCTGCTTGATGCCAAAGGCGATGAACGTGCCGCGGCTTTTCTTTTCGACCTCGACACCCTCTCGTTCGAAGAACTTTCCACTCCTCCGGAATGGAACTTGACAAAGAACTGCATCCACTATCCAGGCATACCGGGAATTTTCGTGGTGCGACAGGAAGATGGCGTATTTCTTTGGGACGTGAAACGGATGGAGGTTATCCGCCGCCTGTGCGATACCCCCCATAAGTTGATCGTTCATGAAAATCTGATCTGCGCCGTCAACGGTCAAGACCTGACTGTCTTCGAAGATTTCTACCCATACTATGAGTGAATATGGAGCAGGGCGTGGCGGATGAAATTTTCTATGATGTATGGCGCGCCGTCCAGATTGCATGGCGGTTGACCGGGGCGGTACAGAGTGCACTCTCCGGTGATTCCCGCCGGGATGACTGTCACCGTCTGGGGGAGCGGGCCGGCCTCGTAAGAAAATAACTGAATCACGGTTCCCTTTTCATGCGACATGATACTGGCGCTGACGGAGCGTTCCGCCGTGATTTTTATTTGACGCTCGCTCAGGTTGTCCAGCTCCGCGATCATGATTTCGGGTTGGTCCAGCCAACAAGGGCGAAGTACGGTTCCGTTGGCCGCTTGTTTCAGGTTCAGAAACATTTTACCCGGCTGGCCGTTTACCGGAATGACAGTAACATTGCCCTTGCGGACCGGAGTTTCAAAATGATCATAACGGCTGAGACCGAAGACCGGCAGAATCGAATCCAGCTTCTGACGGTGCCGTTCGTCGAAAATCCCGCAGTCCATACCGATAATCAACAGCTTGCCGCCGCCTTCCGCATATTTTTTCAGAGTGGCAATTTCCGGTTCGCTCATCAAACGGATGTCCGGCACGATGACCAGCGGGTATTGAGATATCCGGTCGAGATGCCTTGAATCCACGGTTTGAAACGGAATTCCGTTGGACAACAATAATTCTCCTATTCCCAACAACGAACTCTGATGGACATTGAAGTCGAATGCCAGAGAATTCCGGTGCCACAGGATCGCGGTCTGCGCGAGGTTTTCCATCGAGTTTGTGATTGGCAGCGAATTGATATAAACCAGGGTATTCTGCATGGTGGTGAACATGGCGGAGTTTTCATAATGCATCTTCAGCTTGTCCCCGGAATTCCCGCATAATGAATCGGGCATTTCGCGCACAGCCCAGAACATGCCGGTGCTGCCGCCAAAAACCACCGGTTCCAACATCACCTGCTCGGCTTCCGCGGCATGCGGCATCCGGCTGGCCGCGCTGCGGGCGGTGTTATCGTAATCGCCATGTTTCCATGTGCCCGAAACCGCCGTGAGTCCGAGCGAATTGGTCAAGACAAATCCATGGTAATTCCCGGAAAACATGTTGTCCTTTTTCTCCGGGAAAAGGGTATTTTCCAGATAAATAATATCATTGAGTTCCAGCAGCGGAAAGAGATCCACACCCGCCGCAAAATAATTCCGGCCGCGGAACAGCGCCGGATTGGAGGCGAACAGAGCATCGGGATTTATCGACTCCAGATGCGCTTTGAATTCTTTATGAAGCTCCAAATTGCGCGCGGCATTGAAGCTGTAAAAGGCTTGGGCGATGGGATCGGACTCCAGCAAAGCCGGCGGGATTGCCACATGCTCCGCCTCAATTTCCAGACTCTTGAGTAAATCCTGACAATTGAGTTTCAAATACTCAACAAAATTTCGACGGCAAACCGCGCACGCGCATGGTTTCAGGTAATTATTGTCGATCCAGATTCCGTCGCCGCCTGCCTCTAAAGCCGCCTTGATTACGCCTTTAAAATAATTGCGGAACCCCTCGGAAGACTGACAGGCGGTCCGCCGCCAGTAACTGTAAGAAATCGGAGCGCCATCCGGCGTTTCCGCCCAAACTGTACCGGGGGGCATATGCTCCTCCTGCAGTAAATTTTGATACTGCAGATAGGGGAGGGCGGTAATTTTATTCCGGTGGAGCTCAGCGGCCATCCGGCGGAAATCCTCATGCTCCTGATGTTCAAGCTCGCTGCTGCCGCCCAGAGAAAACGGCAATATCACCAGATTCACGCCTAAACCGGCCAACCTGTCGGCATTTTCCGCCGACATGGCGCGGTCATACCACTGGTCATACCATAAGGAATTCCCCGGAATACTCCCTGGAAACTCACCGCCACGATGGCGTAACTTGGAAATACCCCACATCGGAACCCAGGCGATCGGACGGTCGCCGAAATACTTACGCAGCTTTTGTGTTCGCATGATTTTTAGACTTCCTTATTTTGTTCATCATTGATGAATATAAATTCCGTATAAATAAATATATCCGAAAAAATAATAAAATCAAGTCCCCATTCCCTGAAACTCATATGATAGATAGTGTGAAAAATGTAAATTTTTGGAGATTACCCTATTGACAAAATATATTTTCATTGTATAATTAATTTAATTGTTAACTTAGCGCTAAATCAATGGATCGAGAAATGATGTCTAAAGATGCTGTGAAACTGAAAACACAGGTGCGATTGGCCGATATTGCCGGCGAAGTTGGCGTATCCTTGGTCACGGTGGCGAAAGTATTGCACAATACTGGCGGATCAAATACCCGGGTCAGCGAAAAAACCGCGGCCAAAATTCATGATTGTGCAAAAAAAATGGGTTACCGTCCCAACATGATGGCAAGACATTTAGCCGGCAAATCCAGCAATCTGATCGGGGTAGTGCTGGATAGTTGCGCACCGGAAGTTTATCATATACGGTTGTCGGAAATGGAAAAATATGCCGCGGAGCTTGGATATCGCTTTATTATCGGTCAGGCGCATGAAGATACCGAGAAAGTCAAGGCTTTCGCCAGTGATTTTATTTCTTACGGAGCCGAGGGCATAATCTGCATGGCCCATGCATATCCGGGCAAGTCAGAGGAAATTCTTCAATCTTATCCTTTGGACAAGACTGTTTTTCAAAATAAACCCATTGGGGGCGACTCTTGTTGCTATGTTTCGTGTAATCTTCGCCGGGCTTTTTCACAAATGGTGGAATATTTAGCCGGCAGGGGACGGAAAAGAATCGGTCTTTTGATTATCGATCGCTCCAGCGCTGAAATAAGCATGAATATTCGCCTGTCCGGTTATCTGGATGGACTGCAAAGCGTGGGATTAACCTGCGGACAAGGGTGGGTTCAACGTCTTCCTCTCTACCGGGAGCTGACTCCGGCGATTATTCTGCCGGTGGTTCGTCATATGGTGGAAGAATTAAAACTTGATGCGATTATGGCTGCCAATGATCATTTGGCCATTGCCGTAATCAGATGCCTGAACCAGATGGGAATTAAAGTTCCCGGACAGGTAGCGGTGAGTGGTAGTGATAATCAGGCTGTAACACCGTGGCTTACTCCAGCCCTGACCACGATTGATGAAAATAATGGTTCCATAGCCAGGGCTTTGGTTGATTTATTACTCAAATTGTTGAAGAATCCAGAACTTTCGGAGGAAGAAAAAAGTATTATCATTAATCCTGTTCTGATTAAACGGGAATCGGCTTAATTTGTTAATTTATAAAAGGATATGCTTTATGGAAAGAAATGTTTTTACACTTATTGAACTCTTGGTTGTTGTTGCGATTATAGCAATACTTTCCGCATTACTGTTACCCGCCCTGAATAACGCCAGGGCCATGGGGGGAGCCGCACGCTGTATGGCTAATATGAAATCGCTGGGAACATATTTTTCTTTTTATGCTGACAGTAATAATGATGTCCTTATTCCCGGTACTTATTCGGATTGGAGTCATTGGACAAAAACTCTGGCTCGTGTGGAATTCTCTCCGTCTGTGACGTTTGACAAAAATAAGCCTCCCTATTATTTCAGCAGTAAAAGCGCCTACGAGATATTTTGCTGCCAAAGCAAACCCGATGAAATTTTTGTCAATGACCACGGCGCCTCCAACCTTGGCTATTCGGTTTTCTTCGATCGTTATACCTCTATCGAGTATAAAGGCAGTCCGCGCAAAATCCAACATTTCAAAGCTCCAGGCGAAACCATGCTGATTGATGACCAGAAAGCGAAATCCAAGTCGTCTTTTGGCATAAACACGTGGGGCAGCAACGCCGCCAAATGGGGAGAAACCGGGCTGGAGTATGTAGATTTACGGCATAAGCAAAGAACCAATATCCTGTATGCCGACCTCCATGCCAGCGGCGCGGGAAGGGAAGATTTCAGTCGAATCTGCATGAAGCAATATGAAATTGGCCAAAAACTGCCATAAACTAGAGGAGTATTATGAAAAATTACCTGATTTTGTTAATGATGTGGCTGACGATTTTGTCGGGAAGTGATATCAAACTTGCCGAAAATGGTAATACCGTTTACAAAATATCAATTCATGAAAGTGCCTCGGAATTGGAAAAACGAGCGGCCGGTGAATTGTCCAGGTACCTGAATCAGATTACCGGCGCGGAATTTACGGTAATTGCAAATGCGCCGTCGCCTAGGATTGCAATCGGTCCGGAGTTAGCTGGGACTGCCGGGTTAATCATGCCCGAATTGGGTAATGAAGGTTTTATAATCAACAGCAAGGGACGTGATATTCATATTACTGGAGGAACTTCGAATGGACGTGGAACTCTGTATGGAGTTTATGAGTTTCTGGAAAAACTGGGTTGCCGTTTCTGGACCGAGAAAGAGGAAACCATTCCCCGGAAAACCACCATCATTCTCAAGGCCATGGATATTGTTCAACGTCCGGCTTTCCCTCATCATCGTTTCTTGATTTCATGGACAACTCGTCCAAGATGGACGGATGGTAAACTGAAGCTGAATGGAACCAGTTTCGGTTACAATAAAAAATTGACTGCTCGGGATGGTATTGTGAGTGACATCGAACCCCATAATGCCCATACTTACCGTTTTTTTCTGCCTGCCACCAAATATGGCAAGACCAATCCGGAGTTTTTCGCGCTTCAAAAAGGCAGACGGTTTGCCGATGACTTGCATTCGCAATTATGTCTGACCAATTTGGAAATGACTCGCGAATTTATCAAAAATTGCCGTGAATACCTGAAAAACAATTATCACGAAGGTATGATTTTGGAAATATCACAGAACGATAGTTCCACTCCATGCGAGTGTGAGAATTGCAAGTCAGTCGATGCCGAGGAAGGTTCGCCCGGCGGCACCTTGTTGCGGTTTGTCAATCGGATCGGCCAGGCGTTGGCACAAGATTATCCCGGTCTGAGGATTCAAGCCAAAGCCTATAGTTATACTGTCGGGGTACCCCGGATAACCAGTGCGGAAAATAATGTATTGGTCTCATTTAACAATCTTCATGGTGATTTGGCCGCTGCTCATGATTCCAGCACTGAAAATCGCCGGTTGTTTGAAGATCTTAGAGGATGGAGCAGGAAGGCCCGGCGACTGGGGGTTGGTGACAATGGTACTATTTTTAAGTGTTATCTGGCGCCATTGCCGAATTTTGAGACTTTAGCCGGTCGGTTGCGCGACTATCGCGACCTCGGAGTTTGTGGCATCAGTTCGATAAATGTTCATAATACCCCATATGGCGAACTTGATTATCTACGCGATTATCTGACTGCTAAATTGTGGTGGAATCCGAATCTTGATCCATGGCAGGTTGCCGGAGAATTCTGCACCGGCTATTATGGAGCTGCCGGTCAACACATTTATGACTATATCCGTTGGTATCACCGCGCATTAAAGGATATTCAATTTTTCTTTCATCATCCACCGTTGCATGTTTTTAATAGAGAGTTTACCGATAGGGCGATGGCTTTTTATGCACTTGCTTTTGAGGCTGTAAAAGATGATCCCATCTTGACCCGCCGTGTGGAACGTGCTTATGCCGCAACTCAATTTCTTTGGCTGTTTGCCCGCTTGAATGAAATTCCCGCTTCACCGGAATTATTAAAAAAACTGGATGAATTTGAAGAAGTATGCAAAAAATTCGATATCCGGCGAATGAGTGAAGGCGGCCTCATGAAAAATTTCTTTGAAACTGCGCGCCTGCGGGTTGAATGGCCTGCGTTCTGCCGGAATATTCCTATCACCGATCGGGTTGCGATCATGCCGGATATCCTTTATCCGGTCAAGAGAATCAGCGATCCGCTTGTTGCTAACACTGTTTGCTGTATGCCGGCCACTCATCAGATCTGGGCCTTGCAAAAACCGAGTTCATATACCGGAGGTACATTCGATGGTGACGAGCGTTGGGATGCCTATGTCAGGGTTCGAATTATCCCTGCCGATGGAGCAACCCCGCAGACGGTTGCATTCAGAGGAGGCTATACGGAACCGGAAACGAAGAAAACCCACAAAAAGGATATCCTTTTGCCGGAAACTTCTTCTACGGAATACCGCTACATCAAAATAGCTGAGCGGTTTCCCGTCAGTGCCAAATCATATATATGGATTGCGCCGGCCGGAAACCCCGATCAGATAGAGGAAATTCGCGTTGACCATTTTCTTTTCATAAAATCCAAATAGATTTTCCGGAACATTGACACAGCTATGGGGTTGTTAATAAATAACTGATACTATTATAGTTCTTTTTGCGGTAAAATTGCATAGTTCCATTGTGGATGAAAATCATGAACAATCATTTTTAATTTCTGCATTTGCATATCTAATATTTTCTTTCCAGTTTCATAGTT
>JAVBRM010000193.1:0-32258 GCA_031548025.1 Victivallaceae bacterium
GTTGATCAGGTCGCACTTGGTTTCTTCGGCTACTTCGCACATGGCATTGACGTAGGAGGTCAGGAATCTGGCCGGGTTTACCTTGCCGTCCTTGAAGTTGCCGAAAGGAATCGAGGTGACCAGTACCGGAATACCGCCCGCTTGGCGTACGTCTTCGACGAAGCCTTTCAGATTTTCTTTGTACTCGGCCGGGGGAGCATAGCGCTCAGGCTTGTTCTGGGTGCCGTCGTTGTGGCCGAACTGGATAATAACGAAATCGCCTTTTTTTACCTGGCTGACCAGGCCTTCCCAGCGTTTCTGGTCCTTGAATGACTTGGTGCTGCGGCCGCCGATCGATTTGTTGTGAACCTTGACGCCGTCTTTGACCAGCTCTTGCATTCGTTGCCCCCAGCCTTCCTGAGGATAGAATTTCTTCTGGTAGGTCTGCATGGTGGAGTCACCGGCCATATAGAGATCGGCGGAATATGCCAGGGAGCCGAGGATCAGTGATGTGAGAATAAGTATTTTTTTCATGGTTTGATATCCTTGTATATTACTTCGGCATGGGAGCTTGGTAGGCGGCGTCGCCGCCGTTTGCCAGGAAATTGCGATAAACTTTGAACAACAGCAATATCGCGACGAATGTGATGATTCCGGCCATAATAAAGAGAAGCCGGTAATTGTAGTTCAACAGGTCGAGCAGGCCGCCGAACAAGGGGCCGATGATCATCAGCAAAAGCGCGTTGATCAAGCCGACCGCCGAGCCGAACTGGGCATACAGTTCCCGTGGCACGAGGCGCGAGGCCAATGACGCGGTAAGCGTCATATAGCAGCCGGATACTACGCCGTGGGTTACGAAGATGAATCCGAAATTCGCAGAATCGTTCAGGAAGAACCATCCGCAAATCATCACGATAAGATAGCCGATCAAAGCGGTGATCCCGGCCCGCAACGGGTGGAAACGGTCGGCGATGGCGCCGAGAAAATAACTCAGCACCAGCGAAAAAAGATAAGTGATTACCAGATAATGCCCGAATTGCTGTTTGGCGATTTCCAGATTGCCGGCGTACTGAATGGCGAAGTAGTTGATCGGAGTGAAAGAGAGCGCGGCAATCGCCACCGCCAACATATACCAGCGATAGTAAGGGAGTGAGAAACTCTGCCGGAAATAGGTGATCACGGAGCGCATTACCCGGAAGTAAACGCCTTCTTTCTGTCCATCGGCCCGTGGCGGCAGTTCTGCCGGCGGCGGGTATTCGCCTTCTTTGACTTTGAGGCAGAGCAGCAGCAGTCCGAGTCCGTACAGGACGCCGATTCCGAGGAAAATTGCCGCCGTGTGGGTTTCGACCTTGGCGAACAGCCATTTATTGTAGAAGATACCGGCTCCCAGGCTGACCATGCGGAAAAGTCCGAAGAAGCGCCCCACCATTTCACGTGGTACCACGTCGTTGACCAGCGCGTTGAAGAGCGAGCCCGAAAGAGTGGTACCGAAGTCAAGCAGTACCCACGCGATACAGAAAAAGATCAGCATTCCGGCCGATTTCGAAATCGATGGAATCATCTCACTCAGCCATCCGCCCAGAAACGGCGTGAGCCCCAGGAGAAAAAGTCCCGCCACGATGAACGGCGTGGTGAACATCAGAAACGGTATGCGCCGTCCCCAGCGGCCGCGATGCCGGTCGGAGACGTAACTGACCACCGGTGCCAGAAAAAGGTTGGTGAAATTCGGGAATGAAACGATGATGAGACCGTAGATGACTTCCGGTACCCCGATGACGTCTTTGATCAGTACGGTCGCCGAGGGCATCACCGCGCGGTCTTTCAGCGCCCACGGAAAATCTCCGCCCAGAAGATAGAGCCCTAGCAGGATCAGTCCGCCGGTGGTGTAGGTCAATGTTCCCGCCCGCCAGACTTTCTTCTGTTTCTCTGAAGGCGCGGCCGGTGAATCTGTAACGTTATTTACTTTTTCCATGATTCGCTCTCTTGTTTACATTGAGTAATTGATGTTTTATTTGTGTTTACATATGTATTATACATCGGAGATATGTCTTTTGCAATAGGTGAACATGAAAAAAGAAGAATTTTATTTTTTGGATTAATTTGCTCGAAATTGAGGGAGATAATACAACATGAATTTTACATGAAAACAAATGTAAATAAAAGAATAAAATACATCCGCTTGTACTCATCCGCGAAAAGTTAAGTTTTTGCATCAAATTGTGCATTCTTTTTTGACCGCAAGCAGGAATGCGGAGCAAAAAAGCATCAATCCCGACATCAAATTGCAAATAAAAGTATGGGATCAGTGAAAAGCAAGGGTGGCCGATTAGACGAGTCCGCCAAATGGTAAAGGACGAAAAAGACCGAAAGGACTTAAAGGACAGCCTTAGCTCAAAACTCAACTGTCCTTTACATCCTTTACGTCATTTCAGTCCTTTACTTGAGTTTTGGCGGGGTCGTCGATTACTAAAATAAATTCCCCGGAAATAATCCGATCCGGGTCTTGACATTTGGTGATTCGGTGTTTTATTAAATGACAACGATTCTAAGAGGATTTTTTCGATGAACACAATTTTGACCAATAATTGGTGGTGGCAGACGCGGCTCAGTCCGTAGGTTCTGTTGTGTTCTGATTTTCATAACATCCAGGCGGGTTGAGCTTAAAAACTCAACCCGCTTTTTTTGTGCTTAAAATTCAACCAAATTAAAAATAGTAAGAGGAAAAAATGTACAAACCAGATTTCGAAGAGTTCAAAAAATTGAGCGCTCAAGGCAATATCGTACCGGTTTGCCTGGAGATGCTGGCCGACCTTGAAACACCGGTGTCGGTGTTGAGCCGTTTTGTGGGCAACGAACATGTCGCGTTGTTTGAAAGTATCGAAGGTGGTGAACGCTGGGGGCGTTATTCGGCGATCGGGGTCAATCCGTTCGGGATATTCCAGGTGAAAGACGGCGTGCCGTATCTGGAAATGGACGGGAAAACCGAGAAGCTGGATGCAAGTGAGGGGGCATTTTTCGCTCTGCGGCAGGTCATGAAGCGTTACCGGATGGTGGATATGCCGGAAATGCCGCGTTTCTTTGCCGGAGCGCTGGGGTATCTCGGTTATAACGCCATCGCCGAGTTCGAAAAAATGCCGGAAACCAAGAAACCGCTGACCCAGCCGACGGCTTATTTCATGTTGTTCGACCAAGCGGTGATTTTCGACAACATCCGCCACACCATGCGTCTGGTGGCTTGTGCCAACCTGGAGAAAGAGCCGGATCTGGAAAAGGCTTTTGCCGACGCCTGCCACCGGATCGACGAGTTGAAAAAACAGATTGCTCGTCCGATGCATATCGAGGAGGAAAAAGCGGATTTCAATATGGATATGGTCAAGTCCAATATGACTCGCGAGTATTATGAGGAAATGTTGACCAGGGCCAAAGAGCGGATCATCGCCGGGGATATCATTCAGGTGGTGCTTTCGCAGCGGTTTACCACCAAACAGACCGTGTCGCCGCTCCAACTCTACCGGGCGCTACGGTTGGTCAATCCGTCGCCGTACATGTTTTTCCTGAAAACCGGGCAGGACAAGTATCTGATCGGTTCTTCCCCGGAAGTCATGGTGCGTTTGAATAACGGCAAGGCCGAGCTGCGGCCGATCGCCGGAACCCGTCCGCGCGGCGCCGGCGAGGCCGCCGACCGCCAGGCCGCCAACGAGTTGCTGGCCGACGAAAAAGAGCGCGCCGAGCACCTGATGCTGGTGGACCTGGGGCGCAACGACCTGAGCCGGGTGGCCCAGCCCGCCAGCGTCCAGGTTCGCGAATTCATGTTCATCGAACGTTATTCGCATGTGATGCACCTGGTTTCGAACGTGGAGAGCGTCATCCGTCCGGAGTTCGACGCTTTCGACCTGATCAAGGCGACATTTCCGGCGGGAACCCTGAGCGGCGCGCCGAAAATCAGCGCCATGCATATCATCAATGAGTTGGAGCCGGAACCGCGCGAAATTTACGGCGGTTGCGTCGGTTATATCAACTTCAACGGCAATATGGATATGGCGATCACCATCCGCACCATGGAATTGCGCGACGGCATGATTTACGTGCAGTCCGGCGGCGGTATCGTCTATGATTCCGATATCGAAACCGAATACAATGAAACCCTTCACAAAGCGCGCGCCCTGTTCAAATCCCTGGAACTGGCGGCAAAAAATCTGGAACTCTGAGGAACTTATTATGATATTGATGATTGACAACTACGATTCATTTACCTACAATCTGGTCCAGTATTTTCAGATGCTGGAACAGGAGGTCAAAGTCTGCCGCAACGATGAAATCAGCGTGGAAGACGCGCTGGCACTGAAACCGGAGGCGATTGTGATTTCGCCCGGGCCGGGCCGTCCGGAAGACGCCGGGATTTCGGTGCCGCTGATCCTCGCCGCCGCCGGGAAGATTCCGCTGCTGGGGGTTTGCCTGGGACATCAGGCGATCGGGCTGGCTTTCGGCGGCGAAGTCGTCGGGGCGCGGCAGATCATGCACGGTAAAGTGTCGGAAGTGACGCACGACGGCAAAACCATTTTTACTGAAATTCCGGTGCCGTTCAAGGCGGTCCGGTATCATTCGCTGGCCTTGAACCGGGCGAATTTGCCGGAATGTCTGGAAATTTCCGCCGAGACCACCGATCACGAGATCATGGGGGTGCGGCACCGCGAGTATCCCATTGAGGGTATTCAGTACCACCCGGAGTCGATCATGACTTCAACCGGCCGCCGCCAGCTGGCGAATTTCCTTAAACGGATCGGGAGGTAATTCATGTTCAAAAAATCTCTGGAAGTTTTATTGAATAAGCGGCATCTTGGCGCGGCGGAGATGGAATCGATGATGGACCTGTTGATGGACGGCAAGCTGACTCCGGCGCAGATGGCGGCATTTTTGATCGCGTTGCGGATGAACGGCGAAAGCATCGAGGAAATTACCGGGGCGGCCCGTTCGATGCGCCGCCATGCGCGGTTCATCGATGCCGGGCCGGGGATGGTTCTGGACATCGTCGGGACCGGCGGCGACTGCGCCGGAACTTTCAATATTTCGACGACCTCGGCATTTGTGGTCGCCGGGGCCGGAGTCAAGGTCGCCAAGCACGGAAACCGCAGTGTTTCGAGTAAATGCGGAGCCGCGGACGTGCTCGAGGCGCTGGGCTATGATCTGCAAGCCTCGGCCTTCAGCATGGAGTGCTGTTTGCAGGACCATGGGATCGGGTTTCTGTTTGCCCCGACCATGCATCCGGCCATGCGCGAGATCGCCCCGGTGCGGCGTGAACTCCAGACCCGGACGATTTTCAATATTCTCGGGCCGCTGACCAATCCGGCCGGGGCTTCATGCGGGGTCTTCGGGGTTTACGATCCGATTCTGACCGAGGTCTTCGCGGCGGTGTTTCGCGAGCTCGGCATGAAGCGCGCCATGATCGTCCACGGGCACGACGGGCTGGACGAAATAACCGTTACCACCACCACCCGGGTGTCGGAATTGCGCGACGGTACGATTACTACTTACGACCTCTACCCCGAGCGTTATATCGGCGACATATATCCGGCGAGCGAAATCGCCGGCGGCAACGCCATCGAAAACTCCGCCATCCTGACCCAGATTTTGAGCGGATTGGAGCAGGGCGGTAAACGCGCCGTCGTCCTCCTGAACTCCGCCGCCGCGATTTATACCGCGGGTGCGGCGGAAACCCTGGAGGAAGGGGTGAAAATGGCGGCGGAGTCGATCGACTCGGGCGCGGCCATGGAAAAACTGCAAATCCTGATCCGGAGTTCCAGAGAATGAGCAATATCCTCGAGACCATCATCAATAAGAACCGGGAAGTCCTCAATACTTCAGAGGATTACCGGCGGGAATTGTCGGAGTTGGCCGCCAAGCGTGAACGGCATTATTCGTTTGCCCAGGCGCTGAGCCGCCCGGAAATCAATATCATAGCCGAGCTGAAAAAGGCGTCGCCTTCCAAAGGCCTGATCCGGGAGAGTTTTCCGGTGACGGAATTGGCCATGGAGCTGGAAACGGGCGGAGCCGCGGCGCTGTCGGTACTGACCGAGCCGTTTTATTTTCAGGGTTCGCTGGAAAACTTGAAACTGGCGGCGGGCGCGGTGAAAATTCCGATATTGCGTAAAGATTTTATTTTTGACGAAATCCAGATATTGGAGGCGGCGGCTTTCGGTGCGGACGCGATACTGTTGATCGCCGCCGCGCTGGAACCGGAGCGGATGGCGGCGTTATACAATTATGCCCGTTCGCTGGAGCTGGACGTCCTGTGCGAAGTTCACAACGCGGATGAATTGAAAACCGTGCTGGCTTTTGATGCCGAGGTCATCGGGATCAATTGCCGCGACCTGAAAACGTTCAGCATTGACCGGCAGTTGACCTTGGAGCTATTGGGCAGTATCCCGGAACGTAAGGTCAAAGTGGCGGAAAGCGGCATCCAGAATCACGGAGAGCTGGCGCGGCTGCGCCATGCCGGAGCGAACGCGTTTCTGATCGGTGAAACGCTGATGCGCGCTCCAAATCCGGGTAATGTCCTGAGGGAACTGCGGTATGCGTATTAAGATTTGCGGATTGACCCGTAGAGAGGATGTGGAGGCGGCGGTGGCGGCGGGAGCTTCGTATCTGGGGTTTATTTTTCACCCGGCGTCGCCGCGTTATGTTACCCCGGAACAGGTGGCGGAGCTGCGGCAGGGAGTGAAAATACCGGTGGTCGGAGTGTTCGTCGATACCCCGGCGGATCGGGTCTGTGAAATCATGGCTCAATGCGACTTGGATATCGCCCAGCTCCACGGTCATGAGACTGCCGAAGATATTCGGCGGATCGGGGTTCACCGGGTCTGGAAAGCGGTCAAGCTGCGGAACCGGACCGATATCGAAGCGGCGGCGCAGTTACCGGCGGCGGCGATTCTGGCCGATGCCGCGGTCGGGACGGGCGGAACCGGCGTGGTTTGCGATTGGACTTTGGCGGCGGAGGCCGCTAGGAAAATGAATTTGGTATTGGCCGGGGGCCTGAACCCGGAAAATATCGTGGAGGCCTGGAATACGGTAAAGCCTTACGCCCTGGATTTGTGCAGCGGCGTGGAGGCGGCTCCCGGCCGGAAGGATCATCGGAAAATTAATAAAATCAAGGAGTTGATTTATGTCTAAGCATTATGGAATTTTCGGAGGGCAGTATGTGGCGGAAACGCTGATGCCGGCCCTGAGTGAACTGGAAAAAGCTTATCGGGCTGCCAAAAACGACCCGGATTTTCACAAAGAATTGGATTATTACCTGCGGGATTACATTGGCCGGGAATCGCCGCTGTACTTTGCCGAGCGCCTGAGCAAGCATTGCGGCGGCGCGAAAATTTATCTGAAACGGGAAGACCTCAATCATACCGGCGCCCACAAGGTCAACAACACCATCGGGCAGGCCCTGATCGCCCGGCGTATGGGCAAAAAACGCCTGATTGCGGAAACCGGTGCGGGAATGCACGGCGTGGCTACCGCCACCGTGGCGGCACTATTCGGCATGGAGTGCGCGGTATTCATGGGAGCGGAAGACATCCGCCGCCAGGCGCCGAACGTCCAGCGGATGGAGATGCTGGGCGCGACCGTGATTTCGGTGGACAGCGGCAGCGCGACTCTGAAAGACGCCATGAACGAGGCGCTGCGGCATTGGATTACCCGCGTCGATGATACTTTGTATGTCATCGGGACAGTGGCCGGGCCGTATCCGTACCCGGAAATGGTGGCGGACTTTCAGTCGGTGATCAGTCGCGAAGCCCGGGCACAGATCCTGGAAAAAACCGGCAAGCTGCCCGATGAAGTCATCGCTTGTGTCGGCGGCGGCAGCAATGCGATGGGGATGTTCATGAATTTTATCGCCGATTCCGGCGTGAAGCTGACCGGCGTGGAAGCCGGGGGCGACGGGCTGGAAACCGGCCGCCATGCCGCCAGTATCTGCGGGGGCAAGCCCGGCGTGCTGCATGGTTGCAAGACTTATCTGCTGCAGGATGAGTTCGGCCAGATCATTGAAACGCATTCGGTTTCGGCGGGTTTGGATTACCCCGGAGTCGGGCCGGAACACAGTTATTTGCATGAACAGAAACGAGTTCAGTATACCACCATCAACGACCGGGAGGCGTTGGCGGCTTTTGACCTGACCTGCCGCCTGGAAGGGATCATTCCGGCGCTGGAATCCGCCCACGCGGTGGCCCAGGCGATCAAGAGCGCGCCGAAGATGACCCCCGAACAAAGTATCATCGTCTGTCTGTCCGGCCGCGGCGACAAGGACATGCAAAATGCACTCGAAGCAAAAAAGAAGTTAGGAATGTGAGGTTAAATCATGAAAGAAAATATAGCAAATGCCTTTAATAAGGGCCACAAAGCATTGGTTATTTACGTAACCGCCGGTCATCCCGACATGGCGGCGAGCGAAGAAATCATCGGCAAAATTATCGAAGCCGGGGCCGACCTGATCGAGCTGGGCGTGCCTTTCTCCGACCCCATGGCGGACGGGGTGGTGATCCAGGAATCGTCGCAGATCGCGCTGGCGAACGGCGCCAACTTGCCGGGTATTATCGCCATGGCGAAGCGGCTGAGAAAAAAGTACCCGACTCCAATGATCCTGTTCTCCTATTATAATGTCTTGCTGGCGGGGGGCCTTGAGGTCAATGTCGCGGCGGCGGCCGAAGCCGGAATCGACGGCATGTTGATCGTCGACCTGCCGCTTGAGGAAACCGACGAAGTCCGTCCGGTGCTGGATAAATACAAACTGGCGTTGATTCCCTTGGTCGCGCCGACTACTCCGCCGGAACGGGCTGAAAAAATCGTCCGCAACGCCGAAGGGTTTGTCTATTACATCACGGTGAAGGGTGTAACCGGAGTCCGCAGTTCGGTGGCGACCGACCTGAAAGAGCACCTGGGTACGTTGCGGCAGGCCAGTCCCGCGCCGGTCGTGGCCGGGTTCGGTATTTCCAACGCCGAGCAGGCGGCGGCCAACGCCGAATTTGCCGATGGCGTGGTTGTAGGCAGCGCCGTGGTCAAATTGATCACGGAAGGAAAACGCGACGAAGCCGTGTCCCTGGTTAAAAGTATGGCGAATTCACTAATTCCTTGACATTTTTAAACTCTGGTGTTATTGTAAGAAAATAACCCTAAAAAGGAGGAAGTGACTATGAAAAAATTGATTGCGTTAATGGTGCTGGCAATGGGAATCGGAGTTATCGGCGATGATATCGTGAAGGAGAAATTCACCGATATCGACGCCAATGGCATGCCGAAGGGTTGGGTTCAGAATAAGGGTAAATGGGCCGAGCCGCTCGGCACCGTCAAAGCTGTCAAAGACGGTGACGAAAGTGCCGTTCAGCTTACTTCGCAAGGGAAGGTGACCCCGGTCTATACCAGCAAGATGTATGATGTCAAGGCCGGCGATATTTTCGAAATTGAAGCCGACGCCAAAGGTACCGGCAGCATCAATATCGGTATATACGTCTACGATGCCGCGGGCAAATGGATGACCGCTTCCATGAAAGCTTTCAAGGTGACCGGTGAATACAAGGATTATGAAACCAAAATTACCGTGAAAGATACCCCGGCCAAGGATGATAAGCCGGCGATGACCGCGGGCAAAGTGCGTTTCGTCTTCGAAGCCACCGCCAATAGCGATATCTTCGTGAAGGAATTCAAGGCTGATAAGGAAGATTGATTTCCTGTACCATATCCGGCCCGTCAGATTGCTGGCGGGTCGTTTCTTTTTTTATCGAATTCAATCTTTTTTCGTTCATTTCACTTGTTATTGATAATCAGTGTAATATATTATACTTATAAGAACAATTAAGCAGCTGGAGGGTATGAACTGTGAGTAATAATCGAAGCCATTCCGTGTTTCTGGGCGTATTTTTTTTGGTGGCACTGTTAATCATCGGCCTTTTCTGGATCAGCGGCGGCGCTGCCAAATATGAAAAAAAGCCTACCGAGCAGGATATCAAAAAGCTCCCTCCGATCGTACAGGCTTATGCGGCCAGGACCGAAAGTCCGGTTGATCCCGGCAAAGCGTTGGAAATGCTGCAGGCCGGAAACCGGCGTTATGTTTCGATGTCCCGGCTCAAAGACCCCGGAGTGGGCGAGGAGAGCCGCCGTTTCCTGGCGCTTGGGCAGTGGCCTTATGCGGTGATTCTGGCCTCCAGCGATTCGCGGATTCCGCCTGAATACCTCTTTGACGCCGGACTGGGCGATCTGATGGTCATCCGGGTAATGGGTCCCGTGGCCGACACTGCGGTGATCGCTTCGGTGGAAAGCGCCATGAACGACGCCAATTGCCGTTTGCTGGTCGTCCTGGGCCATAAAGATTGCCGTGGTATCAAAAATGCCATCAAAGCGGTTGAGTACCCCGGTACGACCGAATCGTATTGTTCGGACAGTATCATCAACAAGATTATTCCGGCCGTGTTAAAGGCCAGGAAGCTGCAGGACGGAAAATCCCTGGACGAATCGGTGGCGCGCTGTAACGTCGAAATGACGATTCAGCAGATCAAATCCGGTAGTCAGAACCTTCGCCGCCTGGTCGATTCCGGCAAGATCAGCATGGTCGGCGCCTATGTGGAAATGCCCTCCGGTAAAGTCAGTTTTATGTCAGAATCCGCTCCGGTTGTCAAGTAATCATAAAAACGACTTGACTTCTGCTCTTTTTGCGGTAAAGTATTCTGATACACTCAACAGACAGGTACTATGGGCAAATTGACCAAAATCAATGTCGGAAGTCTTCGCAAGAAAGCGCAGACAAATGATAACCCCATGACAATTTCGCAAGCTTACATGCGAAATATCATTGACTATTCCTTATTGACCCAGGAAGAAGAGACTCAGCTCGCCGAAGAGATCAAATCAAGCGATCCGCTGGTTCATGAAGAAGCCAAAGGCAAATTGATCCAGGCCAATCTCCGGCTGGTGGTCAAGCTGGCGAGCGAATTCATCAATCGCGGAGTTTCCAAGCACGATTTGATTGCCGAGGGCAATATCGGGCTGATGATCGCCGCGGAGAAATTCGATCCTTCCAAAGGGGCGAAATTTTCAACTTACAGTACCTGGTGGATCAAGCAATATATGCGCCGCGCCATCGCCGCGCAGAGCCGGACCATCCGGATTCCGGCCCAGTCCATCGATAAAATCGCCAAAATTCAGCGGGCTCAGAAGGTATTCATGCAGGAAAATGACCGCATGCCCACCGACGAGGAGATCGCTCTGATGATCGACCTCAATCCGAAGACGGTTTCGGAGTTGCGGCGGATTAATCTGAACACTTCTTCGCTGAATGAGCTGATCAAGGAAGGCGAGAGCGACGAAATCGGCAGTTTGATAGCCGACACCATGGCGTGCGAGCCGGACAATATGCTCGGCCAGGCCGAATCGATGGAAAGCCTCAACAAAATGATTGCCGGTTTGACGACGCGCGAGCGTGAGATCCTGAACATGCGTTATGGGCTCGAAGGCGGCAAAATCCTGACTCTGGAAGAAGTCGGCGAAGCCGTCGGCTGTACCCGCGAGCGGGTTCGCCAGATTCAGAACAAAGCCATTCGCAAGCTTCAACGGATGCATATGGAACTCAACGGCCAGCATCTGGACGAAGACAAAAAGTGAGTTGTCCCATCTATTCTCCCCACGCTGTAATCATGGCGCCATTGTCGGGTTACACCGATTTGCCGTACCGGCGTTCGCTGCGGCGGCACGGTTGCCGTTACGCTTTTACCGAAATGATCGACGCCGGATCGCTGGCGTACTGCAATCCGAATGCCTCGGTCATGCTGACCCGCGGCGAAGACGAGGAATGGCTGGGCGTGCAACTGGTCGGAGCCGATGCCGGAATGTTGCGGAAATCGGTGGAAACCCTCAATACGCATCATTTTGACGTTCTTGATTTCAACCTCGGCTGCCCCGTGCCGAAAGTCGCGAAAAAAGGCGCGGGCGCGATCCTGGGCAGACAGATCGACACTGCCGCCTCGCTGTTGGAAATGATCGTCGGGCTGTCAAAATTTCCGGTGACCGCCAAAACCCGGATTTATAACGAGCAATCGCCGGAAATGACGGTGAAACTGGCCAAGGCTCTGGAAAACGCCGGTGCTCAGCTACTGACGATTCACGGCCGGATCAAGGAGAGAATCTACTCCGGCCCGGTATTTTACGAGTTTATCGGCGCCGTCAGGGAAGCGGTCAAAATACCGGTTGTGGTTAACGGCGGCATCAACAGCCGCGCCGCCTGGGAACACGCGGTGAAAACCAGCGGCTGCGAAATGGCGATGCCGGCCCGTGGCGCGATGGGTAACCCGTGGTTGTTTCAGGAGATCGCCGACCCGGAGTTCAAAGGCCCGACCGTGGACGAACTGGCGGACGAAATCCGCATTCACATCACTGAGATGCTCTCTTTTTACGGCCGGGAACTCGGTTACAAACTCGCCCGGAAAATCGTTCTGGAATACCTGCGGGGCAGGGGCTATCCCGGCGAATTGCGCAACCGTATTTCCTTCCTGAAAAGCGACGAGGAACTGGAAAGTATCCTGGCCGCAGCCCGTTCCGGCCCCGCCGAAAGCTATTGGCAAGTTCCCACAGGGGAGCGCCGCCTTGTTAGAGTTGAGAGTTGAGAGTTGAGAGTTGGGGGAGGTTGGGCGGTGTTCAGTGAGCCTGATGAGAAATGGCAGGTTATAAAACTTTTTTCTATTACCTGATTTTATTACCTCCTTTCTGTTGCAATATTCGATTTGTCGCCGTATAATTTAAGTATTGGAAAAATTTGAGGCATAAATGAATCAGGTCGAAATAGCGAAAAAACTTGGAATATCACAGACCGCTGTGTCGCTGGTGCTGAATAATCCGGCGACGACCAAAGTATCCAATGTAAAAAAACAGCAGATCAGTGATTATCTGCATCAAAATAATTACACCAACCAATCCAGTGTCCGACGCACCTGGAATATTGGTTTCGTGCAGAATAAGCTGACTGAAAAAGGCAATGAATTTTATCACCGGTTCATTGAGGGTATCGAAAATGCGGCGGAGAGAGAGAAATACAGTTTGTTTATTGAAGTTTTTCGCAATGATGAACTTAATATCATAAAAAAGCGTAAAGTCGACGGGATCATTTGCGGAACTGGCTATTTCGATTACCTGGCGGGATTGGCCGCTCCCTCGAAAATACCGGTTGTGCTGTTGAATACTTTCGACCCGCAATTATCGTATGACTCCGTCATGCCTGATAATCACGGTTCCATGTTCACCGTAGTGGAACACTTGGTGCGATTGGGGCACAAGCGTATTGCTTATCTGACCTTAACCCCTCCGAAAAACACAGTCACGCAGTCAAAACTGCAAGCGAATTTTCAGGAAAGAATAAATGGATATAAGAACGCTTGCAAGGTATTCGGATTGAATATCGATTTCGATGAATATCTGTTGGCTCCGCAGATAAAAAAGCAGGAAGATACCGCATCGCAGGTCGGTATGACACTGAAATATTGGCAGCAACTGAAAAAAAATCCAACCGCTGTTATTGGCAGTAACGATAATTATGCGGAATTGCTTCTTGAATGTGCATTGCAGGAGGGGTTGCAAGTACCGAAGGATTTAAGCATTGTCGGCATCGACAACCGTGAACAAAGTTCCGCCGGGCGTACTTTTCTGACTACGGTGGACCAGAATTTTCGTAAAATGGGGAAACTGTCGGCAGAACTCCTGATCAAACGGATCACCGATCCGAAAGGTGATCCGGTAAGGGTTTGTTGTAAGTCCTCATTGATTATACGCCACAGTACCGGACTATGCCAAACAAAAGGATGATCAATATGAATCGAAAATTCACACTTATCGAGCTCCTGGTCGTGATAGCGATAATCGCAATTTTGGCGGCAATGCTGCTGCCGGCGCTGAATCAGGCAAGGCAGACTGCCCGCCGCATTTCATGTGTCAACAATCTGAAACAGCAACTTACCGGAGTACATCTGTATTCCGACATCAATGACGGATGGATACTGCCGGCGGCGCTGGAAGAAGGCTCCAGTACAGTGATTTGGGCTCGTTACCTTTGTCAGATTATGTTTGATAATAATGGACCGCCTTTCAATTCATCGGATAGTATGGCGAAATTGCGGGTATTCGTGTGTCCGGATGAATCTTCCGGCTTCGGGTCTTATGGTCAAAATCTTTTTGCCTATACTCACTATGGGGTAAATACCAATCTGGCCGGACTGAAAAATCAGGCGGCATGGCCGTCCAGAAAAACCGCGCAGGTCATCAAACCGGGTATCGCTATATACAACGGGGATAATCGGTTCTTTAAAACCTATGCCATGTCGTATTATAGCTATTTCGCTCTCCGACACGGCGGTAAACTCGTACAGTTATCTGCCGGCTCAGAAAAAATTTATGCAGGCGGAACCACCGGGATAGGATTTTTTGACGGACACGTGGAGAGTATGAGCGCCAACAATCTTACAAATACCAATCAATTGAAAGCAGGGTATAATTAATGAAGAAGATTTTGTTTTTCTGTTGTTTCTGTCAACTCGCTCTGTTGGTGTCGCAAACCGATTTCAGTGTTCAGGGGAATTACGATTTATGGGAAAAGGCTGTTCGTGGCAAAAACCTGGCGGCGGGCCGGAAAATCGAATTTTCCCATAAGCCGGAATACCGGTTGACGAAAAGCGACAGCGACCCATACGATCTTACCGACGGCAAGCTCTCCGATCATAAAACAGGGCGAATCTGGTTCGATTCCGCCGCCGTTGGCTGGCTGGACAGCTCGACGGCTTCCGGGATCAATCTCCTGATTGATCTGGGGCAAAATGAGCGGGTAGGGCGGGTTGTTGCGCGACTGCTTGGCGGCGCGGCTCAGAATTCTTTGATATTCCCGCGTAAAATTGCGATTTATATATCGAAAGATGGCAAAGAGTATTATGAATCCGCCTGTCTGGAAAAGCTCATGTCCGGTGAAAAATCTCAAAGTGATTTCGTCAAATATTTTTATCTTCCCGAGGAAGGGGCTCCTTATACATATCCCTTTGTCTTGAACGTCAATGCGGAAGCCAGATATGTAATTATCCGGATATGGGCCGCGACCCATACGATTTTCAGCGATGAAATCGCTATTATTGAGGCCGGCGGGGAGTCCGCTACGGAGTTTAATGCTCCCTACCGGGGAACGGCGGAACAGTTGCCCATGGCGGGAATCACGGTCGGACCGCGAATCGGGAAACTGGTGCTGACGGACAATATTTCCACTCCGAACCTTTTGACCATAAATGCCATGTGCAATACAAAAAATCAAAAAACTCCGATTGAGGTTATCGTGGAAACCCCCGATACCGTTATTCTGGAAAATCCGATCATCGAACCGGAAAAAATCACGGTAGACAATCAGAAAAGGCACCGATTCCGAATTCAGGAAAAACAACCGGTGAAATATAATCTGGGGCAACCTTTGTTCTTTAAAGCGACCGGCAAACTGCCGGAGAATGCCGTCGCCGTGATCTATGCCCGGTGCGGCGATGAGCCGGTCTGGCCGCAAAATTTTCCGATTGAGGTCATTTCAATTCCGGAAATCAAACCGCCTTATCAGGGATTCCCTATTGATCTGACCTGGATGACGATTCAGGACCAGCAGAAATGGCCGAACTTTTTTGAAGACTGGCATAAGCTCGGATTTGACGCGGTAGCTTGCTTTCCCCGTTATTATAATACGCCGGAGGAACAATCGGAATTGGCCCGGTATTTGGACGATGCCAGGAAAAAAGGTTACAAAGTGGTGGTTAACGAGTCGCCGTTCTTTATGATGAAAAAACTATATGCCGGTGACCGGGATATCTACAGCCATCGGGTTGACGGCAAAGAGAATACCGATTTGTGTCCGTCGTATCGGGGAGAGCAATACCGGAAAGAGCTGGAACGAGTCGCCGGGGTAATCCGGTTGACCAAGCCCGACCGTGTCTACTGGGATATCGAATGTTGGTACCGGGGGGCCATGGACGCGGTCAACAAACAGTGTATCCGCTGCAATGAAGCGGTCGCGGCATCCGGTCAGGACGTCCATGCGTATTTGCGCCAGTGTGGAGTCAGAATGTTGAAGGACCTGAAGAATGCGGTTCGCGAGGGAATGGACGGCAAGCCGATGCCGCTGGTCGCATCCTACAACCATCATGCTTCCAATCAGCCGCATCATTATTTATTCGCTGGGCTTGACCTGTATCCGGATTTCATCGATCAGTTTCAACCAAGCCTATATGTGGGGGGACGCGCTGAATTGATACACCGGTCGATTCGTCATAATTATCTCTCCAAAAATCCTCCGCCCCGGATATTCCCATGGCTCTCCGCCGGTACTTACGGAGAATTTGATCCCGCCAAGTTGGAGTATATGATTTACGAGACATTGTTGAATGGGGCGGAAGGTTTTGGATATTATGCTTTTCGCGACTTCGATACCCCCATGGATTATTATTATCATGCAAAGGCCTTGAGTACTCTTGCGCCTTATCAAAAATTGTTGAAAAACGGTAAAGTGCTCCAGCCGCAGGGACGGAACACAAAACTTTTTTACTCCGGTGTTATGGACCGGGAAAATATGCTTCTGCTGATCGGCAACTATTTGAAAGAAGATGAAAATACCGCAGTCGAACTGCCGTTCCGTCCGGCGGTAATAAAAGATTTGCTCAGTGGTGAAAATATTCCGGGAAGCGAAAATCTGGAACTGACAGTGCCGAAAGACAAGATCAGGCTTCTTTATATCAGCGGAAATTAACATAAAGGTTTAGAGTTGAGATATGGGGAGGTTGCGCGTCTTCCCGCTTTCAACTTTCAACCTTCAACTTTCAACTCTATTCGAATATGGCTTCGCCGAAGCTCTCGCGGTCGTGGAAGCTCATAGTCTCGAAGTTCGGTGACCAGAGCGATAATTCCGGATGTTTGGTCCTGAATGATTCCCGGCCGACGTTCAGGGTCCAGTTGGTTCCTTTTTCCGGAGTGGTGACGCCAAAGTCGGCAAACGGGATTTTGAACATGGCGAACCATTTGTCGCCGATGCGTTTGTTGAAGTATTGCCAAGTGCCGTTCCAGGAGCGGTCCGCCTGGTTGTACAGCGGATTGAGCGGATCATCGATCAGGCCGAAGGCCGAGTCATAGTTGGATTTTTCGACGGGATTGATGATAAGATGGAAGTATTTCTCGCGGGAGCCGAAAGGATCGATGACCAGTTCCAGGCAGTCTTGTCCCCAACACTTGCCGTCGCGCCCGGCGGCGTTGAATTGCTGAGAGGCCGGCAGCTCGGTTTCGAGGCCGAAATAAATGTGTTGTGCGTCATAAATGACCTTGAAGCGGGTTTGTTCCTTAATACTGCCCATCTGAATTCCGTTGAGCGGATGCCATTCGGCCTTGCTCCAGGCTCCGCTTTCGAAGTTATCCGTGGAGATTTCTCCGGAAGCTTTGATGATGGACAGGGTTTTCTTGCCGGTGCCGGGCAGGATGTTGCTTTGGCGGAGAACGGTGGTATTCCAGGTATACGGAGCGCCGAGGATGGCGCTGTTGCTGCCGTTGAGTTTCAGTTTGTCTTTGGCAGGGTTGGAAAATAACTGTATTTCCGGCCAGCCGGGGAGGGGCTCCATCTGTCCTTTGGCGTTGTAATAGGACTCGATCATGGCGTTGCGGGCATCGATAGCTATGGCGAGCTGATCGAAGTTTGCTTGAGTAGGATTGGTCCGGTATCCATTGTAGAGATGCACGATTGCAGCGAGATTTTTCGTATAATCGAACTCCATGCGCACCAGTTCGAGGCGTTTTTTGATTTTCGGCTGGGCGGCGAGTTTTTCGGCGCGGGCCAGATTGTTTTCCAACATATCCAATACGTCGGGCGAATAAATGTAAGCCAGCAGAATACGTGGATTGGGTGGCGAAGCAGCAGCAGTTTGCAGGGTGGAAAATACCCGCAGACGCTCATACAACGTACGGTAAAATTCAGTCATCGGGCCGGCAGCTTCCGCGAATGCGCCCTGATAGAATTCTTTCAGCAATGCGGCTGTATTCAGCTCCGGATTGTCGAGCATCTTGCCGTAGACATAATAGGATGGCCCTTCAAGCCCCATGTTTTCGCCGAAACCGCAGCGGTAAATTCCCTTGACGTTGTTGGCGGCGAAGAGGCGAATTTGAGCGGCACAGTATTCCGGGGTGCGCTTGGGTGCCATACCGGGCATGAGGTAATGACCCCAGTTGTAAATATAGGTTGTGAAGCCGCCCGCTACTTTGACTTTTTGCCAGGCGGCGAAGGCTTCCGGGGTGTAGCCGCACAGTTCGATCACGACATTGTCCGGAAAGGAATTGAAGGCTTTCGGCGGGTTGACGGTTGGGCCGTAGGCGATAATCATCACCTTTTTGCCGGGGCGGTCTTTCAACAGGCGTTCGGCCATGCCGCGGTGAAGAATCCACAGTTTTTCCCCGGGATCGGAAGTATTGCCGAATTTCCGGCAGTCGTCGCATTGGCATGCCCGATAGCCATCGGTTTGGGCCAGTTCCGCGGTCTCTGCCCCGGCGTCGAGGCGTTCCAGTACATTCTGGTAAATCAACTCTTGAACCTGCGGGTTTGAAATGCAGAGGTGATTCGCTGCGGAATCACGCTCTCCGCCGGCCAGGATGAAATATTCGGGATGGTTCTTGGCATATTTGGCCTTGGGGACCGCATCATAATATGAATGGCCGCCGTAGGTGTGATAGTAGCCGCGCCCGAAATTATTGTTGGCATAGTCGTAGATCAATTCCTGATGACGCCCGGTGGCGTAATTCAACATCGGCTTGATCTCACGGGTCAATTGAACGTTCATGTTCTTGAATCCGGAGGAGACAGCAGTGCCGACTTCGCCCGGTAACAGGAAGCGCGTTCCCAGATAGTCTTCCATGAACACGACCATGGCTTTGACCGAGCCGAGGATGTAACGGTTATAATGTCCAACTTTTTGTGAGTTGCCGCAGTGACGGTCATTGCCGGCCAGGAAAATATTGGCATCGCGGGTAACGATGACGCAATTGAAATCGCTGAAGGTTTCCGGTTTGAAATCATGTTCGCGGATCTTGGCGGTGTTGCCGATGAAAATACCGGGTTGCTCCGGTTTCGTGGCGGACTCACGGCAGATTGGAAGTTGCCAGCCGCAGCTTTCCCGAATGACGCTCTGGAGCTTGGCGGCGGCGTCCATCAGATATTTTTCCGTTCCCGGGTTGTCGTAACGGTCCGGCAATACGATCTGATAATTGGCGTTCAGAGTCACTGATGAGGCGTATCCGGCAAATATGGCCGCGGTGAATAATAGAGCGATAATTTTTTTCATTATGTCTTCCTATTCAAGAATGAGGGTTCCGGTTTGATCGTTGAGATTGCGCCAGGTTTTCTGGAAAAGGTTGTAATTCCAGATATAGCGTTCGTCGTTTTTCTTTTGATGCGAGGCGTTGAAATCAATGGTCTCGCCCTTGGCCGGTTTGAGCCCGACCCGTTCCCATGGGATCGTAATCATGGCCGAAGTTCCTTCCGTGCCGGGGGCGGGGACGACTACTGTGCCGCCATTGCCATCGGGTTCATATTTATCGCCCATGCCTTTGTTGGCTTCGTTGGTTAGAACCCGGCGGTAGCGTCCCGTATTGCTGTTTTTGGCCCGGGCTGTGAACCAGTAGCGCTGGTCGCCTTTTCCGACGAATACCTGAATCGCCATGTTGCTGACCTCTTGTTGAGTGTTATTGCCGAAAATAAAGGTGACATACAAATTTTTGTCATCCCATGCGGCTTTAATCGATACCGGGTTATTTTTTATAATTGGATTCTGCCGGTAAAAATAACGCTGGACCATGATCTGTGCTTCGCCACCGGTTCGAATGACCCGCCCGGCCGGTTTGATTTTGTTGTCCAGCATCCACTTGGCGTCCCAGGTGAACGGCGCAAACAGCGGAGCGCTGAGGCGGCCACCATCCTCGACTTGTATCAGGGGGACATTGCCGAACAGCCGTAAATTGTTTATCATCCCCACACGCGGCGGTTGGGTTTTGGGCTGAACCGGCAGCTTGGCAATGAATTCGTTGCGGGCATTGATGGCGGTCAACAGTTTGTCGCTGTTTTCATCCGATTGCTTGGCCCGGAATTGATCGAAAGCTTCGACGCCCGCCGCGGTAAGTTTCAGGTAATCAAATTCAAACCGGATCAACGGCAGGATACCTTGCGCCGTCTTGTTGGCTCCGGCTTCTTTTTCCGCCTGGCTCAACAACTTATCCATTTCATCCGTCACCGCCGGAGGGTAGCGCAAGGCAATGATTCGCAGCGGATCGAGCATGGCCGGATCTTGGCCGTCCAACAAAGCCGGATCGTTCCAGTCCGGTTCCTTGTCATCCCGGATACTCAATTCCAGCCTGGAATCGAGAAGCCGGTAAAACTTTTCCATCGTTCCGGCGGCATTGCCGAATGCTCCGAGACAATATTCATTCAACAGCTTTCCGGTATCCTGAGTTGGATCGGTGAACAGTTTGCCCCATACATAATACTCCGGGCCTTCCAATCCGTACAATTCACCGAAGCCGCAGCGGTAAATACCGCGGACATTGCCGGCGATGAAATCCTTTACCTGATTCGACAGAAATTTCAAACTGCGCTTGGGCATGAAACCCTCCGCCTGGTATTCGCCCCAATTATAGAGATAAACCACAAAGCCGTTTTTAACCTTGTATCCTTGCCATGATTTCAGGATTTCAGGGCTGTACGGTGCGAGTTCAATCATCACATTATCCGGAAATTCTTTGAAAGTTTGCGGCGGAATTTTGGTGGGGCCGTATCCCATGATACAGAGCATTTTTCCGGGGCGGTCTTTCCGAAATTTTTCCGCCATGTTCCGGTGCATGATCCACAATTTCTCGCCGTAGCTTTCCACATTATAGAGCTTCTTGCAATCGTCACACTCGCAGGGGCGGAAACCGTCGCTCTGGCCGAGCTGAACAATCTCATAGCCTTTGTCGATATGCTCAAGCAGTTCCTGATAAATCAGTTCCTGGACTTTTGGGTTGGACAGGCAGTATTGCGGCCGGGCCGCATGCGTGGTCCGCTTGCCTTTGATCAGGGCGAAATATTCGGGGTTGGTTTTGAAATATTTATCCTGCGGTATCGCCACATTGTGCGAATGTCCTCCATAGGTTCCGTACCACGGGCCCGGCAGGAAATTGTTGGCCAGACTGTAAAACATTTCATGGGCGCGATTGGTGCAATATTGAATTACCGGAACCTCCCGGAATTTGAAGTCTCCGGGAATCGCGATCTTCTCTTTCGGCTGAACCGCGATGCCGCTCTCAACCGGATAGACAAAGGTGGTGTTGACGAATTTCTGCAGGAACACGGTGACCGCCTTGGCGGAACCGTTGATATAGAATGCAAATCTTTTGTTGCTTGTCCCACTCGGATCGGCGTCATTTCCGGAAAGGAAAATATTGGCCCCGATCACGTCGATCCGGTTTTCCCAACGTTCGAATTTGCTCTGATCAATGCCGTTGGCAGCCAATGCCTTGACCCCGCCGATGAAAATCGCCGGTTTGGCGGTAGCCATGGCGCTCTCTTTCACCACCGGGAGGCCGGCCCCGGAAGCGCGCTTGATGCACTGGCGCAGCAACTCGGCGCTTTGCCGGATGAACCCGGCTATGGCTTCGTTTGGCACTTCATCGGGAATCACAATCTGGTAATTGCTTTTTTGCCCGTCCGCAATGGTCAAATCCGCTGCGATTCCAGACAATAATAACATTGCCGTCAATAGGGTGATAAGTCTTTTCATTTTGGTCCTTGTATGTGGATTACCATGTATCGTAGACGTAATTATTGAGTGCGTTCCAGAAAGATGATTTCGCGGCGTTGGTGTCGGTGGCTTTATTGGGAATCCTCATGATCGACAGAGTTTCAACATGAAAGTCCATAAAAACAACGTTGGCGCTTTTTTCGTGGGGAAACGCCGTTGGATAGCTGCTTCCGGTGGTCTCGGAGGTGACCTGGCCGGCTTGTTCCGCCTCGACGTAGATGGCGCTGCGCGATGGCCTTCTGATTGAGGAGTATTTTATTGATTCTCCATAGAGATTGACCAGCCCCCAACCGTATGAATAGGAGACGGTACCATTTCTTACATCGTCCGGCAGGCCGCGTGACGGACACGCTATGGCGCTGCTGTATATTTTACCTTTGTTGTTCCGGTAGCCGCCGAGCATCGGACTGCCGATGGTGTGAAAAGGCATGTAAATTACCAGCATTCCGGTATCTTTATCCTCGTCGCACCATCTTAACCGAACGGCATTCTTATCTGCGGAATTGTAGTAGGGGGTGGAATAGTCATTGTTGTCGATGGCATACATGCCGGCGGCCATGCCGAGCTGTTTGGAATTGCTGACACACTTGGTACGGCGGCCTTTCTCCCTGGCTTTGTTCAATGCCGGCAGCAACAGGGCGGAGAGGATTGCAATAATAGCGATAACTACCAGGAGTTCAATAAGTGTAAAATTTGATTTTTTATTCAGCATACCACACAGCCTCCTTGTCATTGGAATATTTAGAAAAAATCTGATTTTCTTTGCGGGTGACATTGGTGGATTCGCGTTCGACCAGTCGGTACGGCAACGCCAAAACCGGTACGGCTATTCCCTGTATATTGAACCAATTCCGGCTTTCCAGCAGCATTTTGACGGCGGCACGGCCAATCCCGGAATAATTGAAATCGATGGTGGAAAGCGATGGCTTCAAGAAAGTACCGCCGGGATAACCGCAGTAGCCCATGACAGCGATATCTTGAGGAATGCGAATCCCTTTTTCTTGCAGATAATCTATGACTTCGATGGCATAAAAATCCGAATAACATTGAATGGCTGTCGGCGGCTGTCCGTCGGCCAGAATGGCGTCGAGCGCTTTTCGGATTTCGTCTTTGGTGAAATCTTCCGCGTGATACAGGATCGGGCTATCGGCATCCAGGCCCAATTCCCGGAATAAGGCCGGGAGTTCATCTCTTTGCCAACCCCGGAAATTCTGGGGGCGGCGGGAAATGACTTTTACCTGACGATGTCCGTGCCCCGCGAGGTATTCCAAGCTGGAACGCATAGCCTGCCGATGAGCGATGTGCAGCAGGGAAAACCCGGTCAGCCGGTCATTGTAATCACCATTTGGAATCACGACCGGGATATTCAAGTTTTGCAGTATCATGACTTCCGGATCGTCCTGCCCGCATATACTGGAGAGTAGGATTGCTCCACGTAAGTTTTTCTCTTTCAGAATATTCAATGCATCTTCAAGCGGCAATTTCCGCAGATGCTCAAGGAAGCAGATCTCGGTTTCAAATCCCTGTTCCGTAGCAGCCGCCTCAATACCCGGCAGGATATAATTGTGAGTTAGCTGAATAGCGGTTTTCTGAGTGATCATAATCAGGATTTTATTGGAAGTGTTGTCTTTGCTGATGAAAGTACCTTTGCCGTGAACCCGCTTGATCAGCCCGTCATTTTCCAGCTTTTCCAGCGCCGAGCGCAAGGTAATCTTGGCTACGCCGAGTTCCTTGGCGAAATCAAGCTCCTTAGGCAGCCTGAAACCGGGCTGGTACTTGCCGCCAAGAATATCCTGCCGCAGATTCTGATAAACATTTTCTTTTTTCAGCGTATATGTTTCCATTTAGGGAAATCCTATGAGATACTATCATAATTATAATAGATATCATGTGATTTGTCAACCCCCTGGTCTGGAAAAATCGCTGATTTTTTCCAGAAGAGTTTAGAGTTTAGAGTTTAGAGTTTAGAGTTTAGTTATCGGGAGACGATTAGCCTTCCCTCATCTCAACTCTCAACTCTCAACTCTCAGGGAAGGCGGCAGTATGCCGCCTGACCGCAATGGACGCCGGTGGGGAGGGGGATGGAGAATTTCTGTTTGCCGTGAAACGGGATGTCACAAGAGAGGGTTAGAGTGTTTTTATGGGGGTTTTGCTCCGGGTCGGAGGCGGTGATGGCGGCGGAGCCGTCGGGGAGTTCGCGGATCATGATGACGGCTTGGGCATCGGCGGTCCAGGTTCGTTTCCCGTCATGGAAAGAGGCTCCGGGTTCGAAAAATACAGCCTGGGTTAGGTTCAGTTTTTTGTGGGCGGCGGCGTGGACTTTGGAATTTTGGCTCAGGATTTGGACCGGGAGGTTTTGGCTGTAGTCTTGCAGATCGCGGAGGGTGTTCATGCGCATGTGGACCAGGTAGGCGTATTGACCGTCCGTAACTTCCCGGCCGTGGTCGATGTGGAGTTGCATGACCGGCAGTTCGCGGGGACGGTCCGGCATTTTTGAGTTATGATTGCGGTCGAATTCCAGCCAGCGTTCCCGGCGGTTTTCGCCGGACAGGACGATCCGGTTGCCGCCGGTCGGCAGGATCAGGTAGCCGATTCCGGCGTGACAGACCAGGGCCGGGGCTTTGTCATCCGACTCCGCTCGAAAAGGTGAGTTGGGAGCGTTGCGCAATTCTTCGCCGGGTTTCAGTGAGTATTCGATTGGGCGGTGCCATTCGGTCTGGTCGATGGCTGTGAATATCGAACCGGGGATGGCGGGATTTTTGTTGGTGACGCCGCTGCCGAGGCAAAGCATTTCATCCTCGAAGAAAAAATAACTTTTCCGGGCCTCTACTTTATACAAAGATGGAATATCGTATTTGTATCCCGGTCTTTTCTCATAAATAAACGCGCAGACGCCGTAAGCCTCGTCGGTGACGCCGCCGGCGAAATTATGACAGCCGAAGAACCCCTCCCAGATATCGACCGGATGCTTGTATTCGCTCTGCCGGGCGGTAACACCCGGGATGGCCGTATAATTCCAGAATCCCTTGGCGAGGGTGTAAGTTTCCGGGCGTTTCATCAAGTAAGTAGCGCCGTCGCCGAGAAATTCGGTTTTGATGGAACAGGAGCCGATCACTTCGTTGGAAGCAGTTCGCGCGCTGGTCATGTTTACGCCGATGAAGTAATCCGAACGTCTGGCGATCATATCGTCCTGATTCCAGAAATAACGGATGCCGGAGGGTTCGGGGGCCTGCCCGGCGGCGATCGCTTTCAGGCGCTCCAAGCGCGGTTGTTCGGCGGGGCATAATTTTTCCAACTGGGCAAAGACATAAGTCGGATAAGGAGAGAAGCCGCGTCCCTGATAATAACGCATGGCTATCCGCCCCGGAGTCATCATGGTAGCACCGTAACGGGCCGGGGCATAGCAGAACCACAGCATGTTTTCCAGATAATCCACGGCAAGGGAGAGTTTGCCGGGATCGATGTATTTATCCCAGTAAGTACCCTGCAGACGGGCAAAATTGGAGATGACGGCCCGCAGACCGTCCAGCGGATAGCCGAAAAGATAGTTTTGCATTCCATGTCCCCAACCGGTGCCGTCGGCGGTAAGCCCTTCCGCCCAGAATGAATCCTTGCGGGTGTTCCAGGAGGTTACCGAGAGCGCCCGTGAGCATACTTCGGCTATAATATCGATCATCACCGGGTTGCGGCAGATCAGGGCGCAGTCCAGCAGGGGGCGGTAGCCGAAATTACCGCCTTCCCAGGCCGAACTCCCCCGGAAGCGCTCGACACTCATGACTGCGGGGATACCACTGCGCTCCGGATAGAGAAAGGACTGCATGACAATGGCTTTGCACAATTGATTGAGCTTGATATACTCCGGTCCGGCGGGATTGCCCCCTTCCGCCGCAGTCATATCGTCGATAAACGTGAAATATGCTTCAGCAGCGGTTTTGGGCAATTGGAAGCATGACCCCACCCAGCGGTAGCCGGTCCGGTTGAAATCGTAGTCAAAATAATAGTTGAGAGCTTTGATCAGCTTCTCTCTGTTTTCCGTATTCTGTTCAATGACGCCATTGTTCCAGCATTTAAGCAGCAAGGTCAGACGCTTGGCGGCTTGACCGCTGATTTCATCGCCGGTACGCTCGGAGCGGGCGTTTGGGCTGTTGGTTTCGCGGGACCGCGCCAGGACCGCTTCCGGATTCAGATCCGGGAAATCTCCCTCGGGAGTGATCTGCGCCAAATATTGATGCGCTTCGGTCCGGCGAGGCTGGGGATCGGCCCAATTGACGATTTCCGGCTTGCGGGCTGCGCGTAATTTTTCGACTGCGGCAAGTTTGGTCTCGAAATCAGCGGATTGGGTGAAAGCTTGAATTTCTTTGGCCGTAACTCCTTCCGGCCAGCAGCAGGCGGCAGCGGCGGACGGCAGCGGTTTTTTCAGTTCCTCCGGCGACAGGGATTTCAATTGTACGGCGGCGATTTCCAGAGTGGAACCCGGCGCGTTGTTCAAACTCCAGCCTTTGCTGTGAAACGTCACATTCTGGATTGCGTTGAAGCCGACCGGTTTTTTATTGGTCGACCACTCAGCGAACAGCCAGGTGTGGGTTTGCCATTCGCCGTCGGTGATTTTCAATTTCCGGTAGTAATAATTGCCGTTCTCGCCTGGCGGCATGGAGTTGAAAACGACAATGAGCTCATTCGTGCCGGAGTTGGATTTGATCCGGAAAGAAAAAGCGTTGTAAGCGCTCCAGTCGGGGGAGGGGGCGGCCAGCCAGAAACCCGGATTCCGGTCGATTGACCAGTGAATTGTCCGGGTGGCGGGATTGGCAGCGAGATTGCCGGTGGCGGGGCGGGCCAAAAGGTCCAATTCTCCGGCTGTCGCGGCAAAGATTGCCGTCAGAATGAAAAAACAGGTGAGAGTGATTCGTTTCATAGTTCAGACTCCGGTTAGTTGGAAATATTTCTCAGGCCGTAGACAACGCCGTAGCGTAATCCGGCGCAGAGTTCCGAATTGTCGGAAGTGGAAGCGCCGCCGCGGGCCTTTAATTCACTGACAGTGAAGGATTCGGTGTGCCCGTCGAAGAAAAGGAAATTCGCCGCGCCTTTTACATTGTCGGCGGGGATCGGCGATTTCGCGCGAACCCTGGGGTCGCCGGTCCGGTGGCGGAACGCAATATTGTTGGCGGAATCGGTATTGTTGGCGTTCAGCTTGATGGACTCGGTGACGCTGACGGCCCAGGAGGGGCGCTTAATGCTTTTGCCGATTTGATAGGTCCAGATCTTGCCGTCTGAACGAATCCCGCCGTGCGACCAGTAGTTCTGCAAATAATGTGTGTAATAAAATTTCCCCAGATCATAATGCCCGAAGGGAATCTGTTCGCTGGGGCAGACATAGGTCCCGCGAGTCGTAACGTCGTTGATATATCTGGTGCCGTAGCCGGCGCCATTGTTTTTGTAGCCGGAAAGGACACTGAACCATTGCGCTTCTCCCCAGTCGGATGATCCCGAGTGCGGCATGATCGCGATACTGTTGAAGTCGTCATGGTACATGCTTTCGGCGGTTCCGATCTGTTTGAAATTGTTCGTGCAACTGATAGCCCGTCCTTTTTCCCGGGCGGCCCCGAGAGCCGGCAGCAATAAAGCGGCAAGCATGGCTATAATAGCTATTACGACCAGGAGTTCAATAAGTGTAAAATAGTTTTTCCGATGTTTGCAAAGATGTGAATCTTTCATTTTGAGAGGTCTCCTTATTTGAATTCTATAACAAAAACTTACAGTCTTCCACCACGATAGAGGCGTTTACCACCTGATGAATCGGCTCGATGGTTCTTCAGGTAAGCCGGCTGATCAGGTGTTCCACCGCCATGCGGCCCATCCTTACCAGCGGCATTTTTACATAAGATATCGGAATATTGAAACGCTCGCCCATCTGCTCCATATCGTCGAAGCAGAAAATAGAGATATCCTCGGGAATTCTCAACCCCATGGATAACACAATTCCGATGGCCGAGAAAAATTCCAAGCCCTGAGTAACATAAAGGACATCGATTTTGCCGGATTTGAGTTGTTTTTTCAGGCGCTCGATGGCACTTGGCGATTCGTCGTGGACCAGATATTCCTCCGGTACTTCAAGCCCATTCTCCCGATAAGCCTGACGCCAGCCCTCGATGCGGGGCGCGAAACGGCTGTGCGGATAGGATTCCGGGGCATAAGTGATGATATGCCTGGCACCGTTTTTGATCAGGCGGTTCATGGCCAGGAAACTCTCGTGATAATAATCCACCGCGATATACGACAGCTCGGGATTGGGCGGAAGGCGATTCAGCAATATCACCGGTTTACCCTCCCGGGCCAGTCGCGCATAATTATCAAAGATGCTTTTGTCGTTCCTGGCCTGGCAACAAATGAAACCGTCCACATCCCGGGAAACCGAATTCAGGTCCATTTCCGAGGTGAACAAACGCAATTTATGTTCGCCGGCTTCGACCACTTCCAGTATTCCCTTGATGAATTTCTGATAATAGAAGTCCGACATCCCGGAAGATTCCAGGTCGATGGCGAAAACCAGCGATTTTGCCGGCGCCTCAGCTCCCGACACGACCGAGCCGATTCCCTGCTGGCGGACAATCAGCGACATTTGCGACAGCCGGTTGATGGCTTTGCGGACAGTCGGCCGGCTGGCGGAGTATTTCTGCGCCAGGCTGTTTTCGGACGGCAGCAGCATGCCCGGACTCAATTCTCCGGAGTTGATCTGCGCGTGCAAATCATCGAATATCTGCATCGAAGCGGTTGGTTTCATTGATTTTTCCTTTCCATGTAACTTTCCATGTTAATATTATACTGTTAATCTTCCTGTTGTCAAGATGCCGGGTATAAAAAATCAGGAAAAATTCAGTACATGAAAAAAAGAAACCCGGAAACTTTGTGGGCTTCCGGGTTTCGGGGGAATTGGGGAAATATCAGCTGAGCTGGCCCGCTTCGAGGCCGGTACGCAATGCTTCCGGACGTTCGCAGGTGGTGCTGAGGGTGATTTTCTTGCCGGCGGCGCTGGACTTGTCAAACGCCATCATGATTTCCAGGACGTGATTGGCGAGGTCGCCATTGGCGCGGTGTTCGCGTTTTTCCTGAATCGCATAGGCCATGTCGGCAATACCGATACTGCGGTAGTTGTCGGTGTAGATGTGTGACAACGGAGCATCAACCCAGTCGGCATAGCCGGGACGGAACACGCGGACCGGTCCGCCGAAAGTATTCGGGTCGGGTACCTGGATCGAACCTTCGGTGCCGTAGATTTCGATGGGACGGTGGCCGTGTTTGCGGACTTCAAAACTGGCGATCACGGTGATGACCGCGCCGGATTTGAATTCAACCATACCGGTCTGGTGGGTATTGACGTTGACCGGGTAGGTCTTGTACGGAGGATTGGAATCCGGTCCGCAGGTACGGGTCTTGGCGTCTTTGAAGGTTACCGCGGTCACACACTTGGCCGGGCCCAGCAGGTTGACCAGCGCGGTGATGTAATAAGGACCGAGGTCCAGCATCGGGCCGCCGCCGATGTCATAGAAGAACGGAGCGCTGGCCCATTTTTCCGGTCCGCGTCCCATGACGATGGCGGTACCGGCGATCGGTTTGCCGATCCAGCCGTCGTCGATCAGTTTACGGGCAGTCTGCTGTCCGCCGCCCAGGAAAGTATCCGGAGCGCAACCGACGCGCAGTTTCTTTTTCTTGGCCAGCGCCATGATGGCGGCCGATTCTTCGGCGGAAATACCGAAGGGCTTTTCCGAATAGGCATTTTTGCCGGCTTCGAGAGCCTGCATCATGATCGGGAAGTGGGCCTTGGGCGGGGTGAGGTTCAGAACGATGTCGATTTTTTTATCGGCCAGGAGCTCTTCGACGCTCATGGCTTTGATGTTGTATTTTTCGGCTTTGGCCTTGGCGCTTTCCGGCATGACGTCGGCACAAGCGATAACATCGATGATGTTAAATTTGGCGGCGGCGTTGAAATAGGCGTCGCTGATCATGCCGCAGCCGATCACGCCAACTTTCATTTTTTTCATAATACTATATTCTCCGGGATTATTTGTTGCCGGCGGCCAGGCCGTTGGAGACCATGTAGCGGTAGCTCTTCTTGATCGCGACATTCATGTCAATGCAGCAGTTATCAAGTTCAACGATGATCCATTTGCAGATATTCGGATCGAGGGCGCCGATGATCTTCGGGATGTCCATTTTGCCGGAACCGAGCGGGAGCATGTTGATGTCCTTGGCCTGGGTGCCGTCTTTCAGGTGCAGCAGGATGGTGCGGTCGCGGAACTTGGTGACCATGGCGGCCGGATCGTTGGCGCCGAAATTGGCTGACCAGTAGACGTCGAGTTCGAATTTGGCCTTCGGGGCCAGTTCGACGAAGATATCATAAGCCAGACGGCCGTCGACCTTGGCGAATTCCCAGGCGTGGTTGTGGGCAAAGAGGGTGATACCGGCTTTTTCCATGGCGGCCTGCATCTGATTGTACAGTTCGGCGGTTTTCTTGATGGCGTCAAGATCTTTGTATTCGTTGGGACCCCAGCCGCAGCAGGCGGTTTTCAAACCCATGGCGCCGAGATCGTCAATCATCTGCTGGGTCTGGTCGAGGTTGCGGAACCACGGAGAGTGGGCGGAACTGATCTGCAGGCCCAGGTCATCGGTAATGGCTTTGAATTCTTTCGGAGTGTAACCAAAGAGACCGGCCGGTTCGACACCTTTGTAGCCAACGGCGGCAACCCATTTGAGAACCTGCAAGAAATCTTCTTTTTCATAACCTTCCTGCATCATGGAACGCAGTGAATAGAGCTGTACAGAGATTGGTAACATCGGAATGTCTCCTTGTTTTGTTAATTCAGGCATTGAAAAAATTTATTGCCTGTATTATATTCTACATGCATATAGTATTTTAACAATTGACAAAATTTATCTTTTTTTGATTTGTTATCTCAAATTGAACTTTTATGGAAATGAATCGGATCATTCGCCTGGTCGGGCTGTCAAATTTCGCCGCTCCCTATGGGCGGAAGATCAACCCTGTCGCCATTCGGCCAAACGAGGAGTGCATCGAAATCCTGACCGGCGGCCAACTTTATTTCAAGATTGACGGCGAGGAACGGCTTTTCGGGGCCGGCACGATCTTCTGGCATATCGCGGGCGAGCATACGATCCATGAATATCCGCCGGACAATCCTTACCGTTGTCTGGCTATGCGTTTTCAAGTGACGGAGGACCGGCGCACCATGCCGCGGGTAACTCAATGGGAGGACCTGCATGCTTTCGACGATTTCTGCCGCCAGGCGTTCCGCTACGCCCATGACGAGCGCATCGACAATATGGTATTGGCCAATATGCTGTATACCCGGGTCTACTGGGAAGCCTATATGCATCAGAAACGGGAAGAGACCGCCAACCATCCGCTGCCGTTGAGCCGGGCGATCTCCGTCATGAACAAAAGTTTCAGCAACGATTTGCCGATTGACCAGGTGTCGTTGAAAGCCGGAGTCAGCACTCCCAACCTTTACAGCTTGTTCAAACGGCACATGGAAACGACTCCGCATCAATATCTTTTGAATTTGCGGCTGCGCCATGCCCGCAGCTTGCTGGCCGGCAATGAAAAATCGATCAAAGAAATTTCCATGGACTGCGGCTTCGAGAATCTGGAAAGCTTTTACCGTGCCTTCCGCAAAAACTGCCACATGACCCCCGCCGAATACCGCCGGATTAATTCATCCGTCGAAGTCAGCACGGATGACTATGTCAAACCGTTACCGCCGATAATTACTCCCATTTCAACCGCCGATAATTTCTGCGACAGTTGAATTTCCGGCAAAATTTTATTTTTTCTCCTGTTATTTTTTAATAAGTGTGCTATATTGAGTATCTTGTGGCTTTCCATTGAGGAATAAGCCATGGTTGATTGTGTTGTAATTGTTTTGGAAACAGTAACTTATAACTTTAAGGCGCTGCGGTGGTTTGATGATGACTGAAAATACGGCAAAAAAAATCGTGTTTTTTTTCGGAAAAAACTGGCAAAGTGAGCTTAAGGTGTTTATGTTAAGTATTCTGTTTATTTCCGGATTTTACGCAGATGGAAATGAGCAGGACAAAACTGAATGGTTGACGGACGGCCCGGGTATCCGCGGCACTGTCAGGTTCAAAGATGCAGAACCGACGGGGCAGGGGAATCAGCTTGGAAGCCGGCCTTTTTCCGTTCAGAGCGAAACGCAGCAGCCCGATCCGGGGAGGGAAGCCCTGGCCGGGGAGCGAGATTTGCTGCACAAGAAGTTGATTGAAATGATTGAAGGGGATCAGAGACAGAATGAGGACAATCGCCGTCTCCGACTGAGTATTGCCGCAACCCTGGCAAGCGGGGAGAAACATCAGGTCGGCAAAAGGGAAGACCAGTTAATGGAGGCATTGGCGAGAGTTACT
>JAVBRM010000181.1:0-19693 GCA_031548025.1 Victivallaceae bacterium
TTCTCATATCCTCTTTATTATTAATTTATTAAATATATCAATACGTTAGCATGATTTTTGAAAATATCAAGCGCAAACTATTGGCCATAAACAAAATAAGTCAATTATTCTCATTGGAAATAGTTTTGACGGGGTCGTCTAATGGGACGAGACCGCCAAAAGTCCAAAGAGTGGACATTGTCGGCTTATAAACTTGGATCATCACGCTCAAAACCGTCCGATAAGTCCGACGAGTCCGACATGTCTGACTTGTCCGACTTCTTTTTGGCGGTGTCGTCTAATGGGTTATTAGGTTGGAAAAAATTTTCAAATATTTTCTATTTACGGTTGTTGACAGATCGGTTTTTTCGCGTTATAATAACTATACAAAATGATTTTATATGAAGTGAATTTGTATTGGTGAATTATGGCTGGAAACGTTTTACTGAAAGATATTGCGGAAAAGAGCGGTTTGTCCGTGTCTACGGTTTCGCAGATTTTGAACAATAAACCGAACAACTACAGTTCGGAGGCCACCCGTCAGCGGGTTCGCGATCTTGCCGCGGAGATGGGCTACAAGACGAATTTTGGCTATAAGCTGATGCGCGGGCAGGCGACCCAAACGGTCGCGATCATCGCGTCCATGCCGCACAAAATCAACGAAGAACACATCCGCAACCTGGTCATGAACCTGATGCTGGAATTGGATAATCGCGGTTATGGCACTTATCTCTCGTCGATGAGTGATGACTGCGGAAAAAATCTCGATAAAATCCGCGAGTTCATGGTGCGCGGAGTGGAACACTTCATCATTCTGGGTACTCCGGTGGGGTACCGGGAAATCGAAGAAACCATCAATGCGGCCGGCAAAATCGTAGTCGCCACCAGCACTTCATTTCAGCGTCATGTGGCGGTGGATATCGGCAAGGGAGCATCGGCGTTGGTCCGGTTTCTGCTGGATAAAGGGGGATGGAATTTCCGTCTGGTGGTTCTCGAACAGGATTTCAGCCCGAATTCCGATCGGATACGGGCATTGTGCGAGCAACTGCCCGGAGTGCCTTTCCCGGAAATCCAGAGTCGATATATCCGTACGATCAAGCTGCCGGAAAAGAAATTTATCGATGTTCGCGGTATGGGGAATTACAGCGATTCCGCCTATCAGGCGGGCTACCAATTGGCGGAAGAACTCTGGGCATCTGAGCCGGAGATTTCAGCGGTCAGTTGTCATTTCGACCTGACGGCGCTTGGTATAGCCGGGTGGCTGGTGAAACACGGAAAAATCATCGGCAAGGATGTCCTGATCGGCGGTTTCAACAACGATCATGCCGTGCGCAATTCGCCTTTTCCGATTTCATCGGTGGATCACGACTGGAATACTCGAGGCAATTTATTGCTTGAGGCCGCTCTGGATCCTGGCGAATGCCGGAAACTCCTGGACCCGAAAGTATATATACGTGAATATAAGGATGCACCATGAAAGTTCAAACTGAAGCCGAAGGGAATGTCCGGTTGCTTTTTCCGGAACGAATTTATGCCGTGGTGGGGCTCGAAACCAATCTCTATTATGACAACCTGGTTACGGTCATCAATTCCAGGAATTATATTTTCGATATCCGCTGTTCCAAGGGACGGATGGATGAGGCCCGCTGGCGTTTTACACCCGAGGCCGGAGATGTCGGCGCTTATCCGCTGGAAATGATCGTTCACGGTCCTGCCGGGGTGGTAGCGCGGACGACGGGTGAACTGAATGTCGTTCCCGCCGACGCCGGCAAGGGGCGTTCCGTCCGGATGCTGATGATCGGGGCCAGCCAGACCGGGGCTTCGGTTTATCCGCGCCGGGTGTTGGATTTGATGCGCGCCGGAGAGGGGCCGGAGTTCCGCCTGATGGGTTCAAATGGGCCGGATTACCGGCCGGATCCGAATGGAGAGGTCGCCCATGAGGGCTGGGGCGGTTGGGGTTGGAGTTCGTTTTTTGAACGCTGCCAGACCGAAGAATCAAGAGATAACGACGGGATGCATCCAAACCGTCCCTGGGAAGTCAACAGCCGTTTCCTTTTTCCCGGCAAGGATGGCAAGCCGGAATTTGATTTCGCCCGTTATTGTGAAAAATACGCGAATGGCAAAGCCCCGGATTTCGTGAGCATTTTGCTCGGGATCAACAACATCTTTTTCGGCACCGACGAAACCATGGAAGGAATACTTCTGGAAAATGTGTATCCGTATATGGATAAATTTGTCGCCGAAATCCGGCGTGTGGCCCCGGAGTGCGTTATCGGGATCGCGTTCCTGGCGCCTCCGTCCGCTTCGCAGGATGCGTTCGGCGCCAACTACGGCTGCCAACAGACGCGCTATCAAGTCCGCAAAAATCTCGACTTTTTCAATCGCGCCATGCTGATCAAATGCCGCGAGCTCAACCTCGATACGATCCCGCTTCACGCCAACCTCGATACCGCTCACGGCTTTCCAACTGTTCACGAGGCGGTCAATGCGAATCACGACGAAAAAATAATTCGTCAATCAAACGCGTTTCACCCCAACGCATCCGGTTACCGGCAGTTCGGCGACGTCATTTACGCCTGGGTCAAGTACCGCTTGAACGAAAAATAAAAGATATATGTATAGAATTGTAAAAGAAGGAAATTGAGGAAATGAACAACTATCCATCCGAAAGAAGACGAATGGTCGGTGAGGTATGCTTGATAAAACGTAACTCGTTACGTTCTGAAAGATTTACACTAATTGAGCTTCTGGTGGTGATTGCAATTGTTGGAATTATCGCTGCATTGCTGATGCCGGCATTGCACCAGTCAAGGGAAAAGGGCAAAGACATCAATTGCCGTTCGAACTTGAAGCAGATCGGCAGCGCCATGGTGGCTTATATGGGCGACTACGAGGATTATATCCCCTGCGGTTTTGACAGCAGCACCGGAGCGGTGTTCTCCGGTTATGTTACGAATTCCAATTGGGTTTGGTGGTCCCGACTGGCACCATATTTGAATTCGACAGCGAATTACATCTACCTGAATACACCCTCCAGCCGGGTTTATTTCTGCTCGAAAGACCTGTCCCGCCCTCCGGAGACCGCCAAGATGTCTTCGTATGCTGTCTCGAGCCGATTGCAAACCATGGGATCAGGGGTAGTGCGCCACTGGAAGATCATAAATGTGAAAAAGCCCGCCGGCGCGATGTTTGCACTCGATTTCTTTGAGCATACTTACGGCACTTACAACAACGGGAGTGCTAGCGGACAAGCTATAAAAATCTGGCATGGCAGGGGAAATAATGTTCTTTTTCTGGACGCCCATGTCGACAATATTACAAAAAACGAACTGGTAAATGGCGTTTATGCCGCTCAACAAAATTATCAATGATAAGGAAGGATGGAAGGATGAAAATCAAGTATTTTCTATTGCTAACCGCTTGGGGCATATCGCTCTCGGGCTGGGCGTTTGAAGTCAAACCGGAAAAAGCGATGATCGTAATTGCGGAAAATGCCGGCTCTCCGCAGCGTTTTGCCGCGCTGGAATTACAGCGGCATTTTGAATTGATTACCGGAGTGAAAGTCCCGGTGGCGGAAGGCGGCAAGGCCCCTGTAGATGCTTTCCCGTTTTATGTGGGAATCAAGCCCGCGGGCGGTACGGAAAAACTATTGCCAGAGGAAGCGGTATGGCATGCGAAGGACAACGGAGTCTGGCTGTATGGCGACGATGCTTACCCGACCGGAAAAAAGGGTGAGCTCGCTTACGTGAAAATCTGGAACCAGCCTACCGGAACCTTGACCGCGGTATACGATTTTCTCGAAAAAGAGTTCGGCGTCCGCTGGCTGGAACCCGGCAATGGCGGCATCGTATATCAGTCGAGCCCGGTCCTGCGGTTCAATACAGGGGAAGGAAGATGGAACCCCGGCCAACTGGTGATGCGGAAACTGCGAGTTCCGCCGCCATGGAATTACTATAGTGAAAATATTCGGGAGACCATCGCTCCGCAATTCCGGATGACGCGGGAACAATATGAAGAGATGCTCCAGAATTACCAGATCTGGGTGAAGCGTCAGCGGATGGGGCAGAGTCTTGCCTTGAGTTATGGTCATGCCTTTACCAAGTGGTATGCAAATTACGGCAAAGAACATCCGGATTGGTTCGCCATGCATCCGGACGGCAGCCGGAAACTGCGTGGCAAACCCATAGGAGCTAAGTTGTGTGTCAGCAATCCGGAAGTGGTGAAACAGGTTGTGGCTTTGTGGTCGGCAAACAAACCGGTGTCGATCAATACCTGTGAAAACGACGGTGGATTTTTCTGCAATTGCCCGAATTGCCTGGCGCTCGACGTCCGGTTGCCGGATGAAAGATTGGAGGACCATCTGACCGACCGCTATTTGAATTTCACCAACCGGGTCCTGACGCTGCCTCAGAAGGAACGGCCGGATGTGGTGGCGGTGATGTATGCATACAGTTACTATAAATTTCCACCTCGCCGGGAGCGGGTTATGCCCAATACGGTGATCGGTTTCGTCCCCTCGATGATGCAGCAAGGCGTCGGTGAAATGTATGAACGCTGGTATCAGGCCGGGGCGCGGAAAATATTTCTCCGACCGAATGACGGTGAGGTCAATATCGGGTTGCCGATGGGGTTCGAAAAATGCATGTTCGATGCATTTCAATTGGGAATTAAGTATGGTATTATTGGTACCGATTATGTGATTTCCGGTTATTGGCCGGCGACCGGGATTGCCGACTACATTCTGGCGCGTGGTCATAGCGATCCTTCCAAGCCCTTTGAATATTGGGAAAATGAATATTATGCCGCTTTCGGCGGCGGCGCCGAAAAAGTCCGCGATTATTATCAGTATTGGCGCCGGGAGGTTTGGGATGCACGCATATTCAAAGACCGCAAAAGAATCATGGAACAGGGAAGATACGACAACTTTCAACGCGGTCTGATGTGGCATCTCGGGAATTATTACCGTGTCGCTGATTTCGATACGACCGACGCCATGTTGGTCGAAGCCCTCGCCGCTTGTCGGAACCCGCAGGAAAAACAACGGATCGAAAATCTGCAACTGGCTAACCGCCATGCCCGGATGAGTTTTGCCACAATGACGGAAAAAGGCGAGCGCAAAAAAAATTTGAGCACAAATTTATACGAATTTCGCCTGCAAAATCGTGACCGCCTGAATTTTAACTGGGGACGGCTGCTGGAGGTCGAGCAACGCTACGGGGACGTCGCCGGGGTCAACACCGCAGGTATCTATTGCGAATTCAGTGCTTTTCAGCAATTGAGATTGCAATGGCGTTTCATGATCGACCCCGGTGATGTCGGTTTGAAGGAAAAATGGTACGAGCAGAGCGAAAACCAGATTTCCTCCACCTGGGATCAGATCCGGGTAAATATGCCATGGGAACAGCAATACCTCAAGGAGATGCGCCCCGAGCTGAAAAAACAGCTATCCAACTACGACGGCATCGGCTGGTACAGTCTCTCTTTCCCGATTGATCCCTCCTGGAAAGGCAGTGAAATCCACCTGTACTTCGGCGCGGTTGACGAATCCGCCTGGGTCTGGCTGAATGGCCGGAAATCCGGTGAAAGGATCTACGTCAAAGGTTCCGACCAGTGGCGCGAGCCTTTCACTATCCGGATCGATGAGCAGATCGATTGGAACAAGAAACGGCAGAATGTCGTCGTCCGGGTGGAAGACACCGGCGGCCAGGGCGGCATCTGGAAACCAGTGGCCGTTGTCAAGAAATAAAACTCAGCTAATATGGAGAGGATCATGATTATAAACGAACTTTTGGTTGCCGCCGGAAAATATGCCGGTGAAATGCGGGCTATCCGCCGGGATCTGCACCGGTTCCCGGAGTTGGGATTTCAGGAGTTTCGCACAACGGAAAAGATCCGGGAACATTTGAGCAGGCTTTCCGGCATTCGGTTTCGTGACTTGCCTGGCCTGACCGGAGTAGTGGCGGAACTGCCGGGAAAATCACCGCGAACGGTGGCCCTGCGGGCGGATATCGATGCGTTGCCGATTACGGAAGAAAACACGCACGACTATATATCGGTGAATTCGGGCATCATGCACGCCTGTGGTCACGATGGGCATGTCGCCATATTGCTGGGGGCGGCTTTCTTGCTGGCTGAACAGGAAAGGCCGCATACGGTCCGCTTCATTTTTCAACCGGCGGAAGAAGTGACGCCGAGTGGCGCTCCGGCATTTCTCAAGGCGGGGGCGCTGGAAAATGTGGAGGCGATTTTCGGGTTTCACCTGAATGCGACTTCGGATTTTGGTCTACTCGGAGTATACGATGGCGCGGTCATGGCAGGCGGGGTGGCTTTTCGCATCACCATCCAGGGGCGTGGAGGGCATGCGGCATATCCGGAAAAATGCGTCAATCCTATTTATACGGCGGTGGAGCTGATTCCATCGCTGGATCGCATCAAGGATCTGATTCATCCATCCATGCCGTGTTCGATCGTTCCGGTCAAGCTGACTTCCGGCGACTATGAAAACCGTATTCCGGACCTGGCTGTGCTGGAAGGGCGCATGAAATACCTCGATATTCGCGCCAGGGATATTTTCTGTGAAGAACTGGCGGTCCTGACGGAACGCTGCGGAGCTAAAAACCGCACGGAGTGTCGTTTGGAAATTCATCCCAAATTGCCGATAACCTTCAATTCGCCGGAGCTTGGGCAGCACGTAGTATTGCCCGCCGCCAGACAACTGGGATTGGACTCCGTACAGATCTTGCCCAGTATGGGATCTGACGACTTCGGTTATTATTCGGAATGCATTCCCGGCTTTTACATGACGTTTGGCATTCGAAAGGGTGAAAACTTCCCGATTGCCCATACCGCCGTATTCGATTTTGACGAGAAAATCCTGCCGGTTGGTGCGGCGCAAATGGCTGCTTGCGCAATTCAGTGCTTTCCGGCAGTTAAAAATGCAATGGCGTTTCATGATTGATCCCCCATGGCAGGGCAGTGAAATCCACCTCTACTTCGGCGCGGTCGACGAATCCGCCTGGGTCTGGCCGAACGGCCGGGAAGTGGGATAGCTATGGAATTATTGCAGGATTTGCTCCGGGGTTGGAGCAAAGAGCAGTTTGCTGATATATTGTCCCTGGCGGGGTTCGATGACGATCCGGTGTTTGCCGGCGCTCAGCTTGTGCCGTTCATAGGAATGTTTGGCCCGGCCGCCTTCGATGTTGCGGGAGACGCCGACATAGCGCTGGTTCGGGCTGGCGTTGAAGGTGAACTTGGCGGTCAGCATTTCATCGCCGTCCATGGACAATTTGAATGAATTATGCCCACTGCTCGGCACCGGACAGCGTACAAGCGCGAAGAGATAATATTCGCCCGCTTCTTTGACCGTGAATTCGTAGCTCAACTGTTCCTGAACGGATGGCGACAGATAAATCTCATTTTCCGCGCCTTTCGGGAATTTATCCGCGTTGCTGAAATTCATGATCGGCAGTTCAATTGCCTGGGAGGGTAGGGTGGTTTGACCGTCGTGCCAATCGGCATTGATGGAGACCGGGCGGGAAAAACCGTTGTCCAGGCGCAGCAGAATGACGGTGTCGGTGCGCCGTTTGGCGGGAAGTTTGTCGGGATCGACTTTGACCGTGACGGTAAAGGTATCGCCGGATTTCAACGTACCGGAGGGCGGAGTGATGCTCAGCCAGTCGGCTTCCGTAGTTTGACACATTTTGTAAACGGAATTAAAGTTTTCTCCGGTAACTGTGACGGTCAATTTTTGTTCTTGGGTTCCGGCCTTGAAATGGAGTTTTTGAGGAGTGACGGTGACAGGAATCGGGCGAAACGGCAGTGGTTCATCGGCAATGAATGCGCCGAGGCCGCGTTTGGCCGCCTCGCTGCCGGGGCGGAGGCGGTAATCGCCATTGGGGGCGTCGATGAAGGGAATCGCCTCGAAAATACCGTCGCTTTCCTGCTGAAATGAGGCGAAATTTTCTTTCACCTTGTCATCAGGATTCAAGCACTCGTGCTGATTGTGGTTGGACAAGGTACGGCGCTTGGTCAAGAATCCAAGGCCGGCGATGGTACCGTTTCCGGTCTGAAAAACATTCTTTTCGATAATCGCTTTGAGCTCTTTGGCATAAACCGGATCCGGGTTGGTGGAGGAATAACCACCGAAGCCGGTTCCCTGCGGGGTGCTGACGGTGTTGTTGTTGAAGAACAACCGTCCTTTGCCCCATCTGCGATGGCTGTTTTTGAAGGCATAGAGCCCGCCGCCGTTTTCTTCCCCGAGGTTCAGGATCAGGTTGCGGAAAATATACGAGGGCCCCAGCAGGCACGGCCCGGTACTGATGCCGCAGAGGAAATGTTCAAAACGGTTCCGGTACACGCGGATATTCATCTGGCCGCCGTCGAGTTCGATACCGTCGTCGTTGCCCAGGGCGAACATATTGCCGTAAATATCGGCGTCGCGGCAGAAACCGCCGTATTCGGCGGAATTCATAATGCCTTCCACCCCGTCATTCCAGCGGTGTTTGTCGCCCCCGATGAAGTCGTTGTAGCGCAATACCACGCCGCCGGTGCCCTGTACCAGCACGGCCTGAGGCCCCGCCGGATGCGAATAAAACCAGGAATTGGCCTGAGCCCGCGGATCGTGGATGAAACAGCGTTCGACCAGGACTTTGCCGCTTTTGAAAATATTGATTCCGGGGTCGAGATTGATTGATTTGCCGTCGAGGTAATATTTCCCGTCCCGGTCGAAACCCTGTTCACCGACGCGCCCGAAACCGGCGATGTCACAGTTGAGTATCTGGATGTTTTCGCAGTTGTCGAGCCAGACTCCGTAGCGCTCGCCACCGCGCAGAGTCAAATTTTCCAGAATGACATAACGTACATTCAGCAGGTGAAGAACCGCGGTATTTTGAGTGTCGGCGGTGAATACCGCTCCCGGTTTGGCGGTGTATTTGATCCAGGCGTCCGGGCGTCCGGATTCGGTGATTTGCAGGCCGTTGAAATTTGCCGGGTCGAGCCAGACTGTCTTCTCGACGGGAACCTGGGAATTCAGAGTGGTAAACTCCCGGGAGATCGTGGTGGTGCCATGAGTCAATTTCAGCTCATAGTTGCTGTTTTCTTCGAGCTCGACCAAGCTGCCGCGATATTGGCGCTCGTCCGGCATGTATACCGGTTCGACGGGGATGAATTTTTGCGTACCCTGACGGCGGTATTCCATGGTCAGGGGAAGAGGTTCCTCGCCTTTTTCCAGGTTGAAATAATAACTGCAATTTTCATAAGTCGGAATAATCGTCAGCCGCCCCGGAGTGCTGGTAACATCCGTGACCGGCTCCAGGATTACCGGCCCGAAAGACACTTCCTGCCCGACTTTGTCCGCGTCGTTGACGATGCGCACCTGGACGGTAATCTTGTCGGCATCTTCCGGCATTTGGAATTCGCACTGGAGAATCTGTTCTTTGACGGTACTGGGCTTGGAGTCGAAGCGGCGCAAGTTCTTGCCGCTGCGATAGGTCTTGACCTGAAGATACGCCATTCCGGCAATCGAACTTTTGACCTTGGCAGCGGCTATGTAATTTACATTGGGGGTCAGGCCGGTGACCGTCTGCTCCAGCGAGCCTTGGAGTCGGGGTTGTTTCAGCAACGTCACCTGGGTGATCCGGTCCGGAGTGGACACCACTTTCATGGCGTCGGCGGGAACAACTTTCCATTGACCGGGTAACTCAGCGGCATTGATGCCGCACAATAAAGGAAGGAGTAAACAGAGTATTTTTTTCATGAGAGATTCCTTAAATTAAATATGGTTTTGTCAAAATTTATACATTAAGTTATATTTAATTCTTTGATTTCAAAGCCTGTCGTCAATTTTTTCATATTCTTTCATATTACTTTTGACACTCCCTTAGATATCGTGCCAGGAGTATTTGACGCCGACTGCGGTGCTGCTATTGGCATTGCTGCCGGTACTCAGCGGGATCGCTTCCACTCGCGAGACGGAACGACTATGCCCGTCCGCATGCAGCAGATTGGCTTGCCCGCCGTGGCGGTGAGAGAATTGGGTATAACTGGAAAGCGCGGTCGGCCGGACACCGCTCCCGGTGATATCCGCCCCCATAATCTTGATCGACGGATAACGCAGACTGGAAAAACGGACGTGCTTGGGGATGTTCGCATCTTTGGTCGGCGCTTCAGTCAAATAAATGCTCAGGGAATAGCTGGTATTTGGTGCGGGACCTTTTCCGGCCTGGATATCGTTGTCACAGCGCGTGCCAACCCCGTCGCGTCGGCCGGAGGGGCACAAAGCTACCGGCAAAATATCGTCCGTCATATAATCCGGACTGGGATTTCCGCTCAGGTAGGAGACTAGAGTTTCTTTTTCCCGGCCGGCGTAAATCGGTCCGAATATATTGGGTTTGAAACTGGCGGTAAACCACAACCAGCCGTCGTTATCGTCTCCGTAGAGACGGCACGCCATGCCGATTTGTTTGAGATTGCTGAGGCATTTCGTTCTGTGGGCCGCCTCCCGGGCTCTGCTCAATGCCGGTAACAACAGCGCAGCCAATATTGCAATAATAGCAATCACGACCAGGAGTTCAATGAGTGTAAAAGATTTCTTGTTCATAAAGCTGAAAGTCCTTATATTATATGTGCATATGTTGAATTTTTCTTTTCAAATTGTTCGATTTTTATCATGACGTCCACCGCTTTGGTCAGGTCCTGGACTTCATCCGCAATTTTTTCTTTCGGCATGGTAAAGATTCTGCCGCAACCGCTGGTGATCATTTTATAAACGGCATGAGAATAGATATTGTACGAGGTCGAAATTTTCGGAATTTCATCCATCAGCACCGAATCGTAACAGGACGTCGGATCGAGAGTTTTGGCGGCCGAGGATTTCCGGAAGGGAATAGCGTAGCTTTGGGCCGCTATATAGTTCTGGATTCTTTCGGACAAAAGATTTTTCAGCAGATTTTTTATCATTTCCGGATTGGTACAGCTCTTTCGGATGCACAACAGGTCCGCGCCCTGGATATTGATGTCGCGCCCTCCTGGGAATGACGGCAATTTTACGGCGCAGACATTATATTTTTTGTGGTATTTATTCAACTGATAGATCATTTGCCGGCCGCGGCACATCATGGCGGCTTCGGCATTGCAAAAGTGCTCCATGAAAATGTTCATGTGAATTTCCTCGGTTTCCAGCAGGTCGCGCAACTCGGCGTAACGCTCGAATTCCCTGAGTCCGGCTTCAGTATTGAATTGAGGCTGGAGCGGGGTTTCATTGCTGAAAAAATCACAGCCGGCACGGGCGAAAAATGTATTGAAACTTTGAATTCGGTTTTCCCAATTGTAAATCAGTTGAGGCGCCATATAGTTTTTCAGATAACGGATGGTTTCGATAAACTCATCCCAGGTCCAGTCGGTCCGGGGAAGCGGACAGCCGAAACGCTTGAAAAGATCCACATTGTAAAAGATGACGCGCGGCGAAAACACCACCGGCACGCCGTATAACCGGCCATTCAAATAAAAATCTTTCAGGACGTGCATATAAAACTCGTCGCCGTCGCCGAAACATTCCCGAAAGAATTCTGACAAATCCAGGTATTCATCGTGATGACTGAGCAGATAATGGCTGACCTGGAACTCCGCAATTCCATGCAGGAACTGCGAACACACCCGCAAACCGAATTTCTCTCCGGCTTTGGAAGCGATTTCATTGAGAACGGGAGTGCGGTTGTGGCTGTAAACCATGAAGTTGTATGGCAGCGTCCGGCGGGTCCACTCTTCATCGACATACGTTCCGCTGCGCGGGACCGCTTTCAGTACGCCGCACTGGACCAGGCTTTCGACAACGGCCTGGACGTGGGTAAATGAACAATTCAGATCCTCCGCAATTTTTCTGGCTCCGGGCAATTTCTCTCCCTGCCGGAGTTTGCCGCTTTCCAGCAGCTCCAGTATATAATTGCGAATTTGTACGTTCCGATCTTTCATTGCGATATTTTCTCATTAAACTGACAGTGTCACAAGCATAAATATACAGCCAAATCTAACCTTGTCAATAGGGTGAATGTCAAAATCATTCGACAAATATTTCTTGATATTTTGTTTTAACGGGATTATCTTATGGTAAAATCAGGAGTTTTTTATGGATAATACCCGACAGTTGGCACGTGATGAGTTTCGTAGATTGTGTGGAAATTTCAAACACTATGATATGGAGTTCGAGTTAAACGAATCGCTTCCGGCTTTTGAAATATCCCGTTCCTGCGGAATCTTGAACATTGCGGCCCCGAATACTTTGGAAATGCTCTACGGGGTTTACGATTTCGCCGAGAAATTTCTCGGATACTGTTTTTTCGAGCCCGGTTACGAGCGTCAGGATAAATCGCTTGCGGTCGAGCCCGGCGAAGGCATGCTGGTTCCCGCCAAAGCTCCTCTGCTGAAACGTCGCGGACTCGTTCAGGAATTTCCTTTCGACGCCGACAGCCGCAACCTGGCCGACTGGATGGTCAAAAACAAGCTCAATTACCTGTTGGTCCACATGAAATATTATGATCAGACCGATGCGGAGCTGAGGAAATATTTCGCGGTCCGGGGTATTGAGATCGAGAGCGGTCATCATAATTTCGAATACTGGATACCGGGACGGCGCTACCGCGACACCAATCCCGATTTTTTCGCGGAAATCGGCGGCAGGCGTATTTCGAAAACCGACGGCAAATCGGAATTTCTGCTCAGCGAACAGCTCTGTACCACCAACCCGCAATTGCGCCGGGAAATCGTCAAAAACATGGTCGCTTACTGTCACGCCAATCCGGAAATCAAGACGATTTCGCTGGTGCCGAACGACGGATTCGGCTGGTGCGAATGCCCGGAGTGTTCAACGTTTTACGACAAAAATGAAATGGGCGATTTTTACAGCGTTTCCGAGCATGTCTACAAAGCCGGCAGGATTTATCACGACATGGTTCGGGATGTCATCCGGATGCTCAGCGAAGAGTTGCCGGATATCAACGTGACGTTTTGCGCTTATGTCAATTATTGTGCTCCGTCGCCCGGCTTTGTGCTGGAAAAAAATATGGCGGTGCATATGGCCAACTACTGGCGGTGCATCAATCACCGGATCGACGACCCGACCTGTCCGATCAACTCCAACTATGCCCGCGACATCCGGGCCTGGACCTCGATCAAGCGCGGCGGCGAAGTCAATATTTATGAATACTACATGGGAGTGAATTTCTATATATCGTTGCCGATGATCCACCATATCGACATCTTCGCCGAAACCCAGTGGTATCACGATCAGCATGTCGACGGCGTCCTGACTCAGTTCCATATTCCGCACTGGACGGCCTATGGGCTGAATTATTATCTGATGGCAAAAGCCTTCCGCGGCGAAAACTGTGAAGAGGCGGTCGATTTTTCATTGCGTCGGCTGTTCGGCAAAGATGCCGCTCTGGCGGAGAAGTTTTACCGGCAGTTGAAAGAACTGCTGCTCAGTGCCGGGGAATGTCACATTCCGTATCCGTATTCACTGCTGAGCCGGACCAAGCTTGAACAATATCTGGAAATTCAGGTCACCGCTCAGAAATTGGCGGCATTGGCCCCGGATGACCGTTTCCGCCGCGAATTGGTGATCTGGCTCGAGTACCTGATCAGGTTCAAAGAATTGTTCGACGCCTACCATCGCGGCGAAGCCGGTATCCCGGAAATTGAAAAATTCCGCGAATGGGTTGCCGCCCAGAGCAATACCCGCGTCATGCTCCCAGCCAAAGTCAACTACATTCTGACCGCCTGGTGCAACGCGATCCGGGAAGGCAAAGAGTGGCTGCATTTCAATATCGAATGGGAAGATAATTATATCCGCAAACACGCACAGAGGAGTAAATAGCATGTATAAAAGAAAAGATTATTTGCATGAGCATACCGGCTCCATGAGACAGCTTGCCTCGATCCGCCGCTCGGCACTTGACGACGGCAAAGGGCGCGGCATGAGAGTGCTCGACGTCAACAACGGTAGCGGCTTGTCGTTCACGGTTTACCCGGACCGGGGCATGGACATCGGTGAAGCCTGGTTCAAGGGGATTCCCCTGGCATGGTTGTCGAAAAACGGCCCGGTGGCTCCTCAATTCTATGAACCGCGTTCATTCAACTGGTTGCGTTCGTGGGGCGGCGGTTTACTGACCGGCTGCGGCATGATCAACGTCGGCGGCCCGGTTGAAGTCGGCGGCGAGGAACTCGGATTGCACGGGCGGCTCTCCAATATCCCGGCCGAAAATATCAATGTCGCCTCCGAATGGTGCGAATCCGGTCTGTATATGCTGGAGGTTTCCGGCCAGATCCGCCAGAGCAAAGTATTCGGCGAAAACCTGCTGCTGGAAAGACGCATTTCCACCGCCATGGGCGACAACTCCATCGTCATCGAAGACACCGTCACCAACGAAAGTTTCCAGCCTTCGCCGTTCATGATCCTGTACCATATGAATCTCGGCTGGCCGCTGGTCGACGACGGTTGTACCATCGAAACCATGGAGCACGAAATCGAACCGCAAAACTCCGTCGCCGCCGCAGGATTGGCCGAGTGGAACAAAGTCACTCCTCCCGAGGCCGGCTTCCAGGAACAGGTTTTCTATCATCACATCGAACCGAGCAAATACGGCTGGGCGGAAGTCTCTTTGATCAACCCCAAACTCAAGCTGGCGTTCAAACTCGAATACCGCGTGGCGGAACTGCCCTATTTCGTGCAATGGAAGAACCTTGGCAAAGGTGATTACGTCGTCGGTTTCGAACCGGCCAACTGCTACCCGGAAGGTCAGATCAAGAACGCCGAGCGCGGCATTCTCCAAACCCTGGCCCCCGGCGAAAGCCGCACCATGACCATGAAAATCATCCTCGAAGAACTCGACTGATTATAACAAGCCAATCTGAAAGTCGGACAGGTCGGATCATTCCGACAAGTCCGACTTGCCCGAAATGAATACTTTGATAATCAAATTGAAAATTCTGCTGCTCCGGACAGCACCTTATTGGATTTTGTTGCTGACGTTTGCCGTCTTTCTGCCTACCGTAAATTATGAATTTCTGGACAGCATGGACGACGGTTATTACGTGCTTTCCAACCGGCATCTGGCTTTTTCGTGGGCGAATATCATCGAAAATGCCAAGTCGGTGTTGGGGCTGTGGACGCCGCTGCCCATGCTCACTTACATGATCGATTATGCAATCGGCGGATTCAATGTCTACTCGTATCATCTGCAGAATATCTGCTGGCACTTGATCGCGGTATCGATGGTATGGGTGCTGCTGCGTAAATTACATGTTGCGCCGCTGGTTACCGTATTGGGTACGCTCTTTTTTGCCATTCATCCACAGCGGGTTGAATCGGTGGTCTGGATTGCCGAGCGCAAGGATGTAGTCTGTGCGGCTTTTTTCTTCGCGACCCTGGCGGCCTATTTTCACCATCGGGCCAAAGGACGCCACTGGGATATCTGGAGCCTGTTGCTGACTGCCGGAGCTCTGCTCTGCAAGCCGACGGCCGCAGCTTTACCGGCAGTGATATTTCTGCTGGAAGTTTACCGCTCACGTAAATGGGATTTCCGTTTCCTGTTGAAACTCTGGCCTTATATCCTGACGGTTATGGTCTATCTGTTGGTAAACAGCGCATTAATGAAAGGGGCGGCCGGCAATCTTTTCCGGAGTTTCAGCCCGCTGGATTCGTTGCTGCTGGTTTCGCGCAATTATCTGATGTTTGCCGGAAAAACCCTGCTGCCTTTGGATTTGCACCCCATTTATCCGTATTTTTATCCTGTGGCTACGACGATCATTTCGATTATCGGTATCTGGCTGGTAATCGCATTTATTTTCTTCCGGTATGGGTACCGGCTTCGTTACAGATTGCTGCCGTTCATCCTGATTTTTTTGATTGTCCTGCTGCCGACGGCCGGCTTTATTCCGTTCAGCAATGCCGACTTTGCCGACCGCTACAGCTATATTCCCTCGATTTTTCTGCTGGCGCCGTTGTTGAGCCTGCTGCGGATTTCCAAACTGCGGCGCTGTCAGGTGATTTCAGCATTGCTGGTGGTGATTTATGCCGTCTACCTGACCAGTTTCACGTTGATCTATTCGCAATTATGGAAAAACAGCCAGACTGTGATGGCAGCCTCCTGCGATACCGTCAAGCCGAATTTCCGGGCCGCCTATGTCCTGGCGCTGATCAAGATCAATGAGGGCGCTCTGCAGGAAGCCGTTGAACTCACTGAGCGAGCCGGTTTCAGCAAATTCCAGGAGACCAGGCAAACGGCGGCGGCTGTCCAAATGAAACATTTTATTTATGGTCTGGCGCGGGCCCGTTCCGGTAACAAAAATCAGGCGAAATTTCATCTGATCAAAGCCGCCGATCCTTTCGGTATCGGTAATATCAAAATCCTCAAATACGATGCGATCGTCACTCTTTTTTCCGAATTGGCTTCCCTGGAACTCCAGGCGGGGCAACCGCAATCAGCCGCGATATTTTTCGAAAAAATCAAAGAATATTATCCGGAAGAACCCTTCCAGGGATTTTTCTACGACGGTGTCGCCGCCATGTTGCGCAAAAATTATCCGGCGGCGATACAAAATTTCGAAGCCGCCCTCAAAATCAATCCCAACGACGAACGCTGTCAAAACAACCTCGCCAACGCCCGCGCGAAAATAACGCAATAATAAAGCTATTGCTTATGTACTGGTGTTCCGGCGTAGGCGGAGAAGCGTTGCAAGGCTTTGTCAATGGCGTTCTTATGAGTTTTTCTTAGCGTTTTTTCCGGCCAGAGATTTTTGACTTGGTAACTTTTGTCGGGGGTTCGGGTGAACTCGATCCTGCCGATGAAATGGTCGCCGTATAATACCGGCAGAACGTAATAGCCGTATTTGCGTTGCGGCGCGGGGGTATAGACTTCCCATTTGTAATCGAAATCGAACAGGGCTTGGATCAATTTGCGTTCCCAGATCATATTGTCCAGCGGAGCGATAAAGCGGCATTGCGGGGCCTCGTCGCGAACATTTTCCAGCAGTTCAAGATTATTGCGGTCGATAAAAAGAGGATACTTCAGGCCATCGGCCTTTACTTCAACTATTTTTTGCTTTGTCAGCAGGGTGGCAAAGGCGGCGTTGCGTTCGTTGGCCTTGAAATCGTAAATGCCCAGCCAGGCGTCGCCGGGGCGGTTCCATAGGATGCCGATACTGTTGATCCGGCGCAACACCAGCCATTGATAATACTCTTCATCGGTCGGATTGGGCTCCGGGGCATGGTAAAGTTCGGTCGGGATAAAACGCTCGGCCAGCGCATAATAGCGCCGGGTTCCCCGCTTGTGGTGAACAATCGCCAGACCCGCATAGCACATGCATTCCAGGGCGGCTTTCGCCACGCGCTGATGCCCGTACCACCACGAGACTTTGTCTTCAAACGGAAAATCACTGGAACAAGCGGATTCATGCTTATGCAGATAAGCGGTAATTTTTTTGATAGGCTCGGCGAATTCGTGCAAGTACTGATCATAACGCCGCCGGAAACGCTTGAAATACGGCCAGTCTTCAACCGCACAGATCGCCATATTTTTGTCCCAGACATCGAATAACATTCGTTCCGTATAGAGCTTGTGGGCCAAATCACCGCGGCGATAATCCGTCAGGCGCGATTGAAGGACCAGGTCCGCGTTGCGCCCGACTGCTTCCAGCGGGTCAAACTGAATACAGCCGACCCGGCGGACAAATGCCGGAACGTCATCATGGGACTTCAAGGCTGTCGAAGCCGTCAGATGATGATATGCCGTCAAGTATTTCCTTACTCCGGCAATTGTGCACTCGTATGTACTCATTCGGCAATCAGGCTACGAGTCAGATTTTCGGCGTATATTTTCATCCCGAGGTCATTGGGATGGGTTTTGTCGGTAAAATAACTGGGATCGGCAGGTACCATCTCCAAACCGTCGATCACCTTGACCCGGCGGAAAGCAGCGGCGGTTTCCTTGATTGCATCGCGGTACATCTGCAGATTGGCGTCCGCCGGCGCGGCCAGCCATGGAATCGGCGTTACCACAAAAACCCGGGCGTGCGAACTGGCGCTGAGTATTTCGAACATACCGCGGGTATGCGCAATAAATTCTTCAATGGGACGCTTCTTCGAACAATCATTCACTCCGAAGGCCACCACCGCTTTGCGCCAGCTCAACTTCAAGGCCAAGCGGCCCACTTCTTTTTCCATGACCGCGCCACCGACTCCGAGATTATGGAAATCCAGTTTACAGGCAGCGGCCACCCGGGAGGCAAAGCTTCGGGTCGGCGAGGAAGCGTCCATACCCTGAGTTATCGAATCACCGATAAAGAGGAGTCTGCCGCCATTGTAATTTACCGGATTGACCCAGGCATTCTCCTCGACCGTCAGCTCCTTCACGATACATTCGCAGAGATGGGGCAAATAAATTTCAATTTTGTGCTCACCCGGCTCCAGATCCATCGCGATGGAAAAGATTTTTTTACAATCGGCGGGACAAAATGTCAGACTCTCCCGACTGTCGATCACAATATCGACGGCGGAAACCGGACGCGCCGCCCGGCCGTATTTCAAGCGCAAACCGATGAATCCGGAATTGGTATGGAAACAAATCCGGACTCCGGACAGACACCTGGCCCGAATCTCAGCCGCCTCGGAATAATTGTAGAATTTATCCAACTCACGGGTCATCCGCTGGATGGAATATCCATCATCGCCGTGAGAGATGTGAATAGCTCCGTGGACAAGTTCAGCCCTTTCCATCAGATTGATACTCGTCAAACCTGTAATATCTGTTTTCATCGTAAAATCCGTATGTTAATAATAATTCTCACAAATAATATATTCACATATTTAGATTTTTAAAGTCCATACAACTATATTTAACCGATTTATGATTTGTATTATTACCGGAATATGTTATATTAGTTAACTTAACAACGGTTTGACGGTTCGGACTTTTGCCTGAGTCCGATGCTTGCAAACCCGTAACGAAAAGGAAAAGACCATGGATAAGGCAACCAAAACCGCAATTATCACCAAATACGCCCGTAAAGAAGGTGATACCGGATCCCCCGAAGTACAGATCGCAGTTCTTACCCAGGAAATCCGTGAGCTCACTGAACATCTGCAGAAGAATAAGAAAGACAACAGCACTCGTCGTGGTTTGCTGCTGAAAGTTAGTCGTCGTCGTACCCTGCTCAAATATCTGAGCAGCGAAAATTACGAACGCTATATTTCTTTGACCCAGGAACTCGGCATCCGCCGCTAATTTCCGGTTTCTGTAATATTCAGGCAGTAAGGCAATCTTCGGATTGCCTTTTTTGTGTCTTGATCATTAATGAATGTTGTGTGCAAGCTTTTTTTAATTGATAATTGATAATTGAGGGGAGGATTGCAACTATATCATTGCTTGAACCCTGAAGGTGGGGCGCTCCGCAGAGCGCCGTTCTCCTTGGGTCGAATATCTTGTTGCCTTCGGGTAACCCGGTAAATCATGCGAAGTGAACGGCGGCCTCGGAGAGACAGTGTGCACCAAGCCTTAGTTTTTACTGGGGCCGAGGTTCTTCCCTAACCCAACTTCCGCACTCTAAAAAATGTGAAAAAATATTTTGAGCTCAAAACGGAATTTATGCATTCCTGTCATGAGCTCAAGAATCTCAAAAAAATTCATTTGTTGTGTCACCTATTTATTTAATTATCGTTTGATTT
>JAVBRM010000144.1:0-5936 GCA_031548025.1 Victivallaceae bacterium
TACTTTTGTTTTGTGTCCCATAAAAACCTCCTATATCTAGATAATATACTAGATATTTGTAAAAAGTCAACCCCTGAATCTAATTTTTTTGAATTTTTTTCAAAAACTAGATATCAGGGGCTAAAAGGCCAAAGTAAAGAAGCCAGTCTTGCGACTGGCATTAATAGAGGAGGTAGTGAAATCGCATGCGGATAGAAGAATGATTCCGGTCATTGTGATAACTCCCGTTGTAATCAACGTGAGCTTTAACTTTCATAAATTTGATCATCCCGCGCTTACGATAATTGATTTGTAGAAAATACAATATAGAATTGTGAGGACAAGCGTGTTTTAGAATAATTCCGGTTGTTCTTTTTTTGGGGGCGGAGGGACTATGTTTTGGAGGTTTTCTTCGATTTCTTTGGCTACTGATCTTAGATTGTAGTCGCGGGCGATTTCCAGGATTTTTGGCCAGTTCGGTTCTCCGCGCTTCATGCCGGTTTCAGGCGGGAGCCATGGCTGCTCGGGGGTTTTTGCTTCCAAGGTAATCAGCTTGATGTTTTTTTGCAGCAGCTCGGTAGAGGCGGCCACTTTTTCACGGAGTTTTTCGTTTTTGATTTCGGCGGTATGCTCCATCATGTTGGCGATCGAGCCGAATTGTTTGAGCAGATTGGCTGCGGTTTTGGGGCCGACGCCATTGATGCCGGGGACGTTGTCGGAAGTGTCGCCGATCATAGCCAGATAATCAATGATCTGATCCGGGGAAACGTCAAATTTTTTAACGACTTCTTCTGGGCCGCGACATTCGAAAGTCGCTCCCACCCGGTCCGGTACCAACAGCTTTACCCGTTCGTCGACAATTTGCGAGATATCCTTGTCTGGAGTGATAACCCGGATTTCGTGGTCTTTGATATCTTTGGCGATGGCGGCAATCAGGTCGTCGGCTTCATAGCCCGGAATCATAATCGCCTGCCAGCCGAATGCTTCAATCAACTCGAAGATTACCGGCATTTGCGCTTTCAGATCGTCGGGCATCGGGCTCCGGTTTGCTTTGTACTCAGGAGAAATAGCCAACCGAAAGTCGCATTTGTCTTTATCGAAAATAAAAGCGCCGCATTCGCCCGGCAATTCCTTGGCAAGCTTGATCAGAAAGCGGGAAAGAGCGAAAATGGCATTACTGGGGCGTCCCTGAGCGTCAGTTAATTCCCGGACCGCATAATATGCACGGTAAATTTGCGAATAAGCATCGACCAGCAGAATCGGATTGGTCATAATTATCTCCATTTGATTTTATGAAGTACTTTAGCACGTAAATACTAAAGATTCAATCAAATTGAATTGGAGAATTGGTGAATTGGTGAATTTTGGGGAGAGTGTAAAGCATTTATCAAGATTCTGTTAAGATTTGATTAAGGGTGGAGAATTTCGCTTTTCCTCCATTATATTGTGACAAATAATATGGAGAAATGGCGATGAAAACATATCTTTTTTCGGGCATATTGGCGTTGTCGGTATTGCCCTTTCTGGCCGCTTCGGAAGAAGCTTTGGCGCTGCCGGTGGCGAAGGTCGCGGCGGTCGAGGACTTCCAGACCAAAGGGTATCCGGGCAAAGTAGTGCCGGTGGCTCAGGTCAATATCGTTTCGCGGGTGAATGGCGAAATTCTGGAGCTGGGATTCAGAAACGGCGATGTGGTCAAGCAGGGGCAACTCCTGTATTTGCTCGATTCCGTCAAGTATGAGGCCGCGGTGAAAAACGCCGAGGCGAAAGTTGCCGAATTCAAAGCCAAAACCGCTTATGCGGAAAGCAGTTACCACCGAAATAAACAGCTTTCCGATATCAACGCCGTAAGCCAGGATACCATGGAGAGCACCCTCAGCGCCCGCAATGCTTTTCAGGCGTCGGTCGCCGCCGCGGAGGCCGACCTGATATCGGCGAAGGATGATTTGGAGCATTGCCGGATTATTGCTCCCATTGACGGGAAAGCCGGGACGACGAATTTTACCGAGGGCAATTATGTGACGACGAATTCCGGGACGTTGGTTACGCTTGTTCAAACCTCGCCGATCCGGGTGCGTTTTTCCATCAGTAACCGTGATTATCTGACGATGTTCGGCGGCAGTGCCAGAAGCATCCGCGATCACGGCGCGGTGAAGCTCATTCTGGCGAACGGCCTGGAATACGCCGAGGCCGGTAAAATCGATTATGTGGACAATACCGCGAACGACAGTACGGATACCATTCAGGTTTTTGCCCTGTTGAATAATAAGGACCGGGCTCTGGTCCCCGGCGGTACGGTCGGAGTTTTCCTGAGCAGCAAGGCCGGGGTGAAGAAACCCGCCGTGGCGCCTTCGGCAATCATGCAAGACATCAAAGGAGCGTATGTCTGGATTGTCGGAGAGGGCAATGTCGTGCAGAAACAATACGTTATCCGCGGTAATATCACCAAGGATCTTCAGTTGATCGATTCCGGCTTGAAGGCCGGCGATGTCGTGGTGACCGACGGGACTCATAAAGTTTCAAGCGGCGATAAAATCCGCCCTGTGATGAGGTGACAAATGTTTTCGCAAATATTCATTGACCATCCGAGGCTCTCCATTGTAATCTCCGTCGTTATCGCGTTATCCGGGGCGCTTTGCCTCACGCGTATTCCGGTGGAGGAATACCCGGAGATTTCGCCGCCGACCATCCGGGTGGCCGCAAGTTACCCCGGAGCGAGCGCATCGGTGATCGCGGAAACGGTGGCTATCCCGCTGGAAGATGAAATCAACGGGGTGGAGAATCTGCTTTATTACTCCTCGACCTGTAACAATAACGGGACTTACCGCTGTTCGGTGACCTTCAAATCTGGTTCGAATTCCGATATGGATATGGTGAATCTGCAGAATGCGGTCAAGCGTGCCGAATCGCAGTTGCCGACCGAGGTTGTTCGGCGCAATATTTCAGTGACGAAACGTAACGACGATTTGTTGGCTATGTATGCGTTTATGACGGACGGGCGCAAGTGCAATCTGCAGGAACTCGGGGATTATGTGGAGAAAAACGTCAAAGAAGCCGTGATGCGTCTGGACGGCGTTTCTTCCGCCGAAGTCACGGCTTCGCAGGAGTATGCCATGCGTATCTGGCTGAATCCGCTCCGGATGTCGGGACTGGGAATCAGCATTGAAGATGTGACGAAAGCCATCGAGGCCCAGAATATTCAGGCCGCCGCCGGGGCCATCGGTTCGGAATACAGCAACCGTTTTCTTTATTATAAACTGAATGTACAGGGGCGGTTGCGGACCACGGCGGAGTTCGAGGATATCGTGGTCCGCGCGGATTCGGGGAGCGGCGGGCTGGTGTTGCTCAAAGATATCGCCCGGGTGGAAATCGGCTCGAAGTCCTATGCAAAACGCGCATTGTTCAACGGCAAGGAGGCGGTTGACCTGGGGATTTACAAGGTCCCGGAGGCCAACGCGTTGGAAACGGTGAAGCGCGTGAAGGCGGAACTCGATTCGTGGCTTCCGCGCCTGCCCGAGGGGGTGACTTGTGAAATCGTCAACGACGCCACGGCTTTTACCCAGGTTTTCATGGATGAAATCTTCTTTACGCTGCTGACGGCTCTGGGGTTGGTAGTATTTATCACTTTTGTATTTCTGCAGAATTGGCGGGCGACGCTGATTCCGGTGGTGGCGATTCCGGTTTCGCTGGTCGGGACCTTTATTTTTCTTTATGCGTTCAACTACACGATCAACATTCTGACGATGTTCGGGCTGATTCTGGTCATTGGGTCGCTGGTGGATGACGCCATTGTGGTGGTGGAAAACGCACAGTCGCTGATGGTTCGCGAGAACCTTTCCGCCAGGGACGCCGCGAAAAAGAGCATGCATCAAATCACCGGCGCGGTGATCGCCACGACGTTGGTAACCGTGGCCTGTTATATTCCGCTCGCCTTTTACAGCGGAATGGTTGGCAAGATGTATCTGCAGTTCGCTTTTACCATGTGCATCGCCCTCTGTTTGTCGGCGGTGGTGGCGCTGACGCTCAGTCCGGCGCTATGCGCGCTGTTGCTGAAAAAGCCGGATGAAAATGGATCGCGTTGGTTCAAGCCGGTCAATTTTCTGATCAACAATTCCCGCAAAGGGTATTTGCAGACCGCCGGGCTGCTGGTGCGGCGGAGTATCCTCACCGTGCTGGTTCTTATCGGTGTGTCGGCGGCAATCTGGTATTTCCGGGGCCATGTGCCGGAAACCTTTCTGCCGGACGAGGACAAGGGCACAATCATGATGGATATCGAGCTCGCTCAGGGCGCTACGCTCGACCGGACCAATGCGGTCTGCGATGAAATTTACCAGAAAATCAAGGACGTTCCCGGCGTTCAGTCGGTCATGCTGATCTCTGGAAACAGTCCCATGAGCGGCGACGGCGAGCACTGCGCGCAGGGGATTCTTCTGTTGAAGCATTGGGACGAGCGCCAGACCCCGGATACGCAGATCAAGAGCATTATCCGCGAAATTCAGAACCGGACGCGGGATATCATGCCGGCAAATATAGTCTGTTTTACCACTCCGGCGATCCGCGGATTGGGGCGGCTCGGCGGCGTCGGATTCCAGCTTTGTTCCATCGGCGATATCTCCCCGGCCGAGCTGGCCGATACCGCAGATGACATGGTAAAGCGTCTGGAGGCGCTGCCGGAAACCAGCCGCGTGATTACCGGTTTCAGCGCGAATACGCCGCAGTTGTACCTGGACCTGGACCGCAAGAAAGCCGAATCGCTCGGGCTTTCCGCAAGCACGATTTTTACGACGCTGCAGGATAAATTGGCTTCCGCCTATATTAATGACTTCAATATGCTCGGCAGTACTTACGAGGTAATCGTGCAGTCCCAGCCGGATTCCCGTTCGACCGTGGAGGATATCATGGAAATTCTTTTTCCCGGCGAAAACGGCGCGATGATTCCGTTGAGTGCCGTGGGAAAACTCCGCTATTCGGTCGGACCGATTGAAATCACCCGCTTCAATAAAATGCAGAGCGCCGGCATCAACGCCCAGACCGCCGGCGATACCGCTCCGCTGGAACTGATCAATATCATCGAAAAAATGAAACTGCCCCCGGAGTATCATGTCGAATGGAGCGGTATGAGTTATCAGGAAAAACAGAATCAGGGACAGATTATCGTCCTGATGGGGCTGGCAATGCTTTTCGCCTATTTCTTTCTGGTGGCGCAGTATGAGTCGTGGATGATCCCGGTTCCGGTGATGCTCTCTGTGATATTCGCGCTGCTGGGGGCGCTGTTGGGGCTGTGGCTGACGGGGCTTCCCATGAGTATTTACGCCCAGCTGGGCATGGTGATGCTGATCGGGCTGGCGGCGAAAAACGCGATCCTGATGGTCGAATTTTCCAAGCAGGAGCGTGAGCGCGGCGTCGGGATCGAACAGGCGGCGCTGAACGGGGCAAATCTCCGGTTCCGGGCGGTGATGATGACGGCCTGGAGTTTTCTTTTCGGCGTGCTGCCGCTGGTGGTGGCGACCGGCGCCGGGGCGTCCGCCCAGAAAGCGATCGGGATTACGACATTCGCCGGTATGCTGATGGCGACACTGATCGGGATCATCTTCATCCCGGCGCTTTATGCGACCGTTCAGCGCTTCCGGGAAAGATTGAAATATATTCTGTTCGCCCGTAAATCCGTTTGAAAATGTAATAGAAACCAAGTATTTTAAGGAGAAAAGCAAACGATGGAAAGGAGTCTTGAAGTCATGCCCGAATCCTGCCGGATTTTGATTGTCGAAGATGATGAGTCCATCCGGAACCTGACCCGGATGCACTTGCGCATGAACGGATTCGCCAATGTCTTCGTCGCCCCCGACGGCGAGGAGGGATTGGAGCTGGAGCGAAAGCTCCATCCGGACGCGCTCTAGGCGGAGATGGGCCGAGCCGCTCAGGCCGGCAGGCTCTGCGCCTCGAGCAGGTCGTGCTCGTGG
>JAVBRM010000198.1:0-6081 GCA_031548025.1 Victivallaceae bacterium
TTTTGACGATATCACAGACTCATTATTACTGTATTTAACCCCATTGAAACTCCGAATTTTACCCTCGAAACGGTTAGTGAAAAGTTAGTAATTCGGTTAGTTTTCAATGACGTTTTGAGGTTAGCGATGATTGCGAATGAACTTTTTGGAGAAAAGGATGATAATTTTATAACTACTTAATTATAAGGAGGATAGATGGTGGGCGATGAGGGATTCGAACCCCCGACAACTTGGGTGTAAACCAAGTGCTCTAGCCAGCTGAGCTAATCGCCCTTTTTACTTTGATAGGCGTTTACTATATATTGGGGTTTGAATTTTTGCAAATTGAATTTGAGGATTTTTTGCAATTTTTACTGGATTGCGGTTTGACAATTCAGGATTTTACTGCTAACTTAGTATTTTATCAACCCGAAATATATCAAGGAACTCAATGATGGCCGCCCTCTGCATATAGCGAAATGTAATCTTATTGTTGTATTAAGATTGTTCTGTTTGTTTTGCGGCTTTTGAGAATTTCCCCACTTCCTGAAATTTTGAGGTATTTCCATGTTCAAATATTTACGTTTATTTTTTCGTCCGCTTGAATTCACCGGGCGCGGCGGTTATTTCGAATTGTGCAAGTTGGCTTATCCGCTGATCATTATGGGCGCCAGTAATACGGTGATGCAGTTTGTGGACCGTGCGTTTCTGGCCCGTCTATCTACTGAAGACGTGGCAGCGGCCATGCCGGCAGGTATCCTCTATTTCAGCATGTTCTGTCTTTTCCTGTGCGCGGCCGGGTTTACTTCGACGATTGTGGCGCAGTATCATGGGTCGGGCAATCGGCAGATGGTATTGACTACGGTTTGGTCGGGAGCGTATTTTGCCCTGGCGGCCAGTTTCATTATTGTTTTCGTCATGCCGTTGTTGGGGCGGTTTCTGATCAGCCTGGGTGGGCATTCGCCGGAGCTGATGATGCGCGAACTGGAATATTTCGATGCCATGATCCCCAGTGGGGCATTTGCATGCCTGGCCGCGCCTTTTTATTCGTTTTACTCCGGGCGCGGGGTTACCATGGTGGTAGCGGTGGTAAATATCATCGCCTGTTTGCTGAATATAGCGTTGGATTATGCTTTTATTTTCGGCTGTGGACCGATACCGGCGATGGGTATTTACGGGGCCGGAATTGCGACTTCGATTTGTGCAATGTGCGGTTTCCTGATGATTTTCATCTATTTTCTGCTGCATGACCAGAAGGATTTTCCAACCCGGCGTCAGCGTTTACCGAGCTGGGAATGCGTGGTCAGGCTGGTCCGCTATGGTTTGCCGACCGGGATTCAGGTGACTTTCGACGTCGGAGCGTTTGCGCTGGTGACTTTTGTTATCGGCAGACTTGGCAGCGTCCAGTTGGCGGCGCATGTGATCGCGCTGTCGATCAACAATATGTTCTTTATTCCGCTGCTGGGATTATCGGATGCGACTTCCATTCTGGCCGGTCAGTACATCGGGCGAGCCAAGCACGCGATTGCGCAACGCCTGGCTTACCGTTCGTGGCGGATTGCTATCCTGTATATGTGCCTGGGCGGTTTCGTTTACCTGGTGTTTCCGCGAATTTTGGCGGGAATGTTCGCCCCGGATGATGCTTCGGCGGACTTCGGTACGGTAGTCGAGCTTGCCCGCTGGCTGCTGGCGATCGCCTTTTTGTTCAACATGACCGACACTCTGAAATTCATCTTTTCGGCGGCGCTGCGCGGGGCCGGGGACACTCGTCCGATTATGTTTATCTGCCTGGGGTGCGCCTATCTGGTAATGATTCCGGGGGTGTTGGTGATCGTGCATTGCGGCGGCAACGTGATATGGGTATGGGCGCACCTGATCTGTTCCGCCACACTGGAAGGCCTGCTGGTTGTGTGGCGTTTCCGTTCCGGCAAATGGCGGCATATCCGGATGATCCAGCCGGCGGAAAAAATCGCCCGCCTCGACGAAAAAATCCACCAGGCCGAAAACCTCGCCTAAAAGCTCAACATGATGCCAGTAACGCGGCATCGTGCGGCGGCAGGATGATTTTGAGTTTGCGAACGGAGGGAGCATCCAACAGTTCCTCACATTGCTCCGGGAGCCCATATGCGGTGAATTCATAGGTCATCTCGTGGTCGCAGTCATTGAAAATGGCGGCGGCCCGGCGACCGTCATCCAGACGGCCGGTAAAAACTTGCGGCCAGCAGCCGGTTTTCCACTCAAACGGACGGGCGTCGCGAAGGCGGTATTTGGCCGCGCGTTCGAGCAGGGCCAGCCGGTTTTCGTCGATGGTCCGGAAATTATCGCTGGTGGTGCAAATGCCGGTGATGATCCCGGTCAGCACGGACATTTTTGCTTCGCCATAAGTATAACGGGCGTTGTCCTGCCGCGCCATCAGGGCATCGGGGTCGGCGCGGAACCAACGGTCAAATTTCCACCAATGAGACATCAGGACATGCATCGCGGTTTTGATACCCGGACCGAACAGATCATCGCCGTTGGCGTCCGCCGGGCGCGGTTTTTCGTAGTAGTGAGCGGTATCGTAACTGACCCGGCAGTGGTCGACCAACCCCAGACTCGGCATAAACGGCGCGCCGCAGCCCAGCAGCAGAGCATCGGGAACGGCATCGCGAATGGTTTGAAGCGCCGCCCGGTAAGCCGATACTGGAGTGGCGTTCGGGTCGCACCGCACCCCTTCCATCAGGCCGAGCCCCAGGCCATCCATTTTGAAGTAACTGAATCCATGTGAACGGAACGTGCGGAAGACATTTGCCAGATGCTCGAGAACCTCCGGTTGAGTGGCGTCGAGACATCCCCAGTGAGTATCCGGCGGGGCCGACCAGCCCCGGATCAGGGTGGGCGCGCCGGTTTCGTCCCTGACAAACCAGTCGTTGTGCTCGCGGAAAACCCGGCTGACGGTCGAGGCCATCAGCGGAATCGTCCAGATGCCGGGTTTCATGCCCCGGGCTGTAATGTCGGCGGCAACTTCCCGCAGGGGAGTCGGCCAGTCCGCGCGCTGTTCCAGCCAGTCGCCCTGAAACGGCTGATAACCGTCGTCGATCTGCACATATTCGGCGGCGTAACGGGAACGGCGCTCCGCCAGTGCTACGATATTTTCGCGCAAATTGACTTCGCTTACTCCGGCGTAATAATAATACCAGGTACAGTATCCGGTGAAATTTTTTGTTGCCAAAATCTCCGGAACGCCCATCTTTGCAGCAGCCGCGTCGGCGTAAGCGATCATCAATTCCTGCCACGAACTTCCTTCCAGAATCAAGATTTCTTCGGGAGTTTCGCCCGGTTTGATGTGCGGCTGTTCAATTGTAATCCCGGTGAATTTACCGCGTTTGTGGAGTGTCAGATAGGTCAACGACCGGAATGCAGTCAGTGCTCCGACCAAAATAAAACGCCCGGAATAAATATCACCCACCACCAGCATATCCTGGCTCGGGTAATCGCCGTTGAAGGCGCGGGCCGGGAATACGTTGCTGCCCTGCAAGTGGGCAACCATGTTGTTGTTATTGCGATACGCAAAATCTGCTTCCGGCGGGAGATCGAGCGGCAAATATGCCCGGTGACATGCGGTTTCTTTAAGTAATTTCATTTTTCGATAACCAGTGTGCCGAATCCGGAGGGTTGATGGACCATCCCGCCGACCCACGAGCTGTTCTCACGCTTTCCATCCTTCTGATCATGATGAAATGTGCGAAAAAACATCGCTTTGAGCGGAGCTTCGCCGGCGGGATCATACCCGATATCTTTGAAGGGAACCCGGGCGATAATCCAATATCCGTCATTTTCCGCTTTAGCGGTTACCGTCCAGGTCGAATTCCAACTTCCGTCATAGCCGGAACCGTCGTATTTCATCCCCTGAAAATTCACGGCAAAATGGTTATACAGCGTTCCTTTTTTATTGACATCGAGGAAGAATTCGATATGATCCCCATCCGGACAGACCTCCCGCCCATCGACGTTCCGTCGGGTATAGAGATTCCGGGCATTATCGTCGCGGCATTCAAAAAGCAGATACAGGGCGGTTTTGTCATGCATGAGCTTGACCGTGGTCGCGTATGCCGAGTCGATTTTCGGTTTGCCCATGACTTTGAATCCATCCAGCACAGTGGCTTGAGTCCAGATTTCAGACTGTGGAGTGGTCGCTTGAGCGGCATTTATGGCCAGCGGCACGGATAACTCCGGGGAGCTGTACAACGGCGCGTTTTTGATCCAATCCTCAAAACGTTCGCGGGTACGTTTGACCAATTCCAGTATATTCGGGGTGTCGGCCAGTTTGGCGGCCTCCTCCAATGCGCTCCGGCAGGGTTCTTCCAAGCCTTTCTGAACAATGTAATGAACCGCCGATTTATAGTGATTGTCCGACAACGTGGAGGGCGACGGATCATCATACCAGGATTTCCGCAAAATGCCGTAGAATTTCTTCATGCCCGGCGCGGCTTGATGATAAGCCCGGTTCAAATATTCGTCGCGCAGTTTCTCCACGTCCTGATGTGAATTCCAGTACAACTTCGAAAGCACCCAGAATTCCATGGCCGAAACGTCCCAGGCATAATCACAACGCCGCTGATTGGCGCCGACGATGCTGTCCGGTAAATATTCGGCGTAGTAAATGCGTGAGCCGAGTTGTTCCAGATAACGCAGGTCTTCAGCAGCTTTTTCCGCCAGCGGCCGCGGATAATTCGAGCCACAGCCGTAGTATTCCCGCCAACCGAAATTCGAGCTCATTTTGCACCATTGATCCACCCGGTCCTTCCACTTTTTGTTGGCGGGTTCGAGAATCGAATACTTGTCATTTTTCACCGCCGGACAGAACAGAATATCAATGTAGTCATCCACCTTGACCGCCGGCGGCATGACCGTAAAAAAATAGCCGAATGTCGAGAGCCGTTTATCCGGAAATTCTTTTTTGACGACTTCCGCCACCCGATTCAAGTAGCTGAAGTACTGAGTCGAGCGGAAATTCTCATCTTTGGCGGTACATATGCCGCCGTCCGGAAGATTGATATCGCGCCGACAGTCTTCGCATTCGCAGAGACGCCAGTTATCCTGAATGCCGATGAAAATCTGGTCCACCTGATACTTTGAAGTTTTTACCTGCTCAATGATTTCGGAGGCGAAAACCCCGGCCCCCTCCAGATTGGAAAAACAGACCTGGTTTTTGCCGACATCTTCGCGGCGCTTGCCATCCACCAAGCAAAAATACTCGGGATGTTCGGCAAAATATTTTTTCGGCATGAAACGATGCAAGTTATGCCCGCGAAAAGGATTGATCAACATGCCGGTATTCAGCGAACGTTCATAGGAATCCACTCTGTTGACATGGGTTGGATTGCGGTTGGTCATCACCCTGGCGCACCACAATTCGGTTTGCGCATCGTACGGGGTGTAACAAATCTGCCAACCGCGTTCCAACGAACGGGGCTTGTCCAGCCAGTCGCCCTGCTTGACAGCCAGCGCATCCATCTGAGTGTAGATAATACCAAACTCTTGCGGCCGCGCCCAGATCAAATCGGTATTCCGGTCCAGAAAACCATAGACGCCATTCAAAGTTCCTTTGGGAATATTGCCGAAAATGTAGATGTTATTATTTCGGGTCCGCACCGCATAACCATCAGTAGTGCCGAGCTCCTGCAAATCCTTGGCGAATTCCCCGGCAAAGCTTTTTCCGAGGTAAATCTTGACCGGCAATTCCGGATTGGAAGCATTTCTTTCAGAAATCGGCAATTGGGCGCCGGTAATTTTTTCCAGCCAGGTTTGGAGTTCATTGGCGGCGAATTTTTCCACCCGGTGCGCATCGGCAGGAATGATGATTTCCGCCTTTGGCTGCTTCGCCTCCACCAGAGTATTGGCATGCATGGCGCATCCTGCCAATAACGCGATTGAACACAATACGATTTTCAATTTCATAAATCGGTCTCCTTTTCCATGTTAAGGTTTTGTCAAAAATTTATACATTAACATACATTTAACTACTTTATTGTTAAGGAAAAAGCTCAAAAGATCACTTTTTCCTGAAAATTTTTCAAAAAAGACTGGATAAAAAGTTTCAAGTGAAGCATTTTTGTTATT
>JAVBRM010000223.1:0-35392 GCA_031548025.1 Victivallaceae bacterium
CGATGCCCGCATTAAAGGGGAGTTACTTGAAATAAAGGAAAATAGGCAATGGTAATCGGCATCGAGCTATTCAAACAATATTTCCGGAATTTTCCCGAAGATTATATTCTGATTGGCGGAGTAGCATGCGATCTGATCTTGAATATTGTCGGACGTGAGTTCCGGCCGACCAAGGATTTCGATATTGTGATCGTGTCAGAAAACCTGAAGGCTGGATTCGGCAAGCGCCTCAAGGAATTTATTCGCGATGGAGGTTATGTGGTTCAATGCCGCAAGAGCACCGGAAAACCGACTTTCTTCCGTTTCGTATCGCCCAAGAACGGGGACTTTCCTTCACAATTGGAATTGGCCTCCAACAAACCGGCGGATGATTGGGTATCTGATTTTGTCCCGCTGGATGCGGGTGACGCCAAGTCCAGTCTGTCGGCAATCCTTTTTGAAGCTGAATACTACAGTTTTATTCGCGAGAATACCACTCAGATCGACGAGATTACGACAATTTCACTGAAAGGACTTATTCCATTGAAGGCATTGGCATATTTGAAACTCTCTCTGCAGGAAAATCCGACAGAAAAAAACCTTATCGATATGAAAAAACACGCAGACGATATTATTATGTTAGCAGAAGCTCTTTCAAGCGAAACGTTCCGTCTTTCATCTGGGATATCGATCGATTTGCATACTGCATTGAGTGTAATCGAACAAAGAGAAGCTGATGACTCCCGACATGAGCAATTTACTCAGATCCGGCGTTTTTACGAGCTTGGCTAAATTTGAAGGCTTTGCGGTTACGGTTTGCGGAAAATTGAGTTTCGTGCTTGCATTGTTGATTTTTGAGTTTAAAGTAACAACAAACTGAATGTCAACACGGAGCTGCCGCATATGATCAAAAAAACAGTCTGCGTTTCCGAAAAAGGTTTGGACCTGCGTGAAATCAAATATCCTTCCGGTCTTGTATTCCGGTTTCTGCCCGGCGGAGATCTTTATGATATCCGGCGTGGCGATTTGATGGTCAATCTGTTCATGGGGACAGTGTTCGATCAGAGTCCGTCCAATATTTATCTGCGGAAATTTGAAAATGGCGTCCTGTATTCGTCGCCGCTGCTGGGCAAGCATTCTTCTTCGAGCTTCAGTGTCGGGGCGCGCGGGGTGACCGCCATCGGAGTTTTCCGCGATCTGCAATACGACCTGCGGCTGGCTTGCAACGAACACGACATCTGGCTGTGGCAGATCAGGATCAACAACCTCGGGGACAGGCACGCGGCATTCGATATCGTCTACTTTCAGGATGTCGGCCTGGCGAGCCGTCAGCGCATCCGCGCCAACGAGGCGGCGGTCAGCCATTTCCTCGACCATCAGGTCTACAACGAATGGCGGATCCAGCATGTCATTTGCACCCGCCAGAATACCCCGCAGGCGGACGGCACTCACCCGTGGCTGATGTCGGGATGCCTGGACCGGGCGGCCGGTTTTGTTACCGATGGCATTCAGTTTTACGGCCTCAGCAGCAAGGCGACCGGCAAGCCGGAAGCGCTGCTCGAAGAAAATTTCCCCAATATCCGGCGGCAGTATGAATTTGCGGCACACGGCTTGAAATCGCGGCGTTTCGACATCGCTCCCGGCAATACCGCGGCATGTACTTTCTTCTCCGCCCTGCGGACTGATCATCCCGAAGCCACTTCGGAAAAAGACCTGGCGTATATCGAAAATGTCCGCGAATTTTTCCGCAAAGCCGACTTCATCAATTTCCCGTCCCACGCGGCACCGATCAATAAAGATATCGTTTCCGGCAGTTCACTGTTTCCGGCGCGCAATCTGAGCATGGATGAAATCGACAAGTATTTTCCCGGCAACAAGCGCCACCAACAGGGCAGCGGTGGCCGGGTCCATTCGTTTTTCTATAAGCTGAATCATCACGTGGTACTGCGCGAAAAGGAACTCCACACCGAGCGCCCCCACGGCCATATTCTCCAAAGCAGCCCCACCGTTTATCCGGATATGGAAATCGGTTCGGTCACTGCCTGGATGTACGGAGTATTCAATTCGCATTTCGCATTCGGCAACACCCTGTTCCAGAATTGCATCACCACGGCCCGCGGCGCGCTGAATTTCCAGCGGGCGGGCGGTACCCGGATTCTGGTCAAAAACGGCGCCGGCTGGGAGCTCCTCGCCTTGCCGTCGGCATTTGAAATGGGCCTGGACTTCTGCCGCTGGATCTACCGGGGGCCGGAGCGCGTACTGGAGGTGGTCCTTTACAGCGTTCAACGCCACTCCGATTTCGCCCTCGAGATCAATGTATTGGAAGGCGGCCCCTGCGAATTCATGATTTTCAGCCAGGTGGCATTCGGCGGCAAGGAGTTTGACTACGAACACAAAGTAAGCATCAATGAGGACGACAAGGAATTTCTGGTCCGCCCCGATACTACTTCACCGGTAGCCAAATCGTATCCGAATGCGGTTTTTCGGATCAGGGCCGGCAACCCCGCTTCCGTGGCCGCCGCCGGACTGGATGAATTGTTGTTTGCCGACGGCATTTCGCGGAATTATCCCTTCTTGACCTTCCGGTCGGTACCTTGCGCCGCATTCAGCATAAACTACACCGGACGCAACGATTATCACGACATCATCGATGAGCCTTTTCAGCACATCCCCTATATGGAGGCCCACTTCCAATCGGACGATTTCTGGAAAGCATTGCGCTGCCAGACCGAATTCGAGGCGGAAAGCAACGTCGATTTCGGCAAACTGATGGAAATTTTCCCATGGTTCATTCAAAATGCCATGGTGCAGTTCGCCACGCCCTATGGCCTGGAACAGCCCCATATCGCCTACTGGCGAATCCGCGACATCTGCCAGGGACCGTTTGAAATGCTGATCGCCCTGCGTCAATACGATGTGGCCAAGCGGATTATCCTGCGGATATTTGAACAGCAATACGAAGACAACGGTGCATGGCCGCAGTGGTTCATGTTCGACCAATATTATAAGTCACAGCAGCTCGAAAGCCAGGGCGATATCGTCATCTGGCCGCTGAAAGCACTCTGCGATTACATCGAAGCCACCGGCGACCTGAAAATCCTTAAGGAAATGCTGCCTTATACCCAGAAAGACCTGGCGTTTACCGTGGAGCACGAATCCGTGTCCAAGCATATCGATCTGCAGTTGAAGAACATCTACAGCCAGTTCATGCCGGGAACCAGCCTGATCCGTTACGGTTCCGGCGACTGGAACAATGCTCTGCTGCCCGCCAGCGCCGAAATTTCAGCGCGTCTCGTCAGTTCCTGGACGGTAGAAGTGCTTTTCCAGACCCTGACCCGCTATGCCGAAGTCCAGAAGCGTCTCGGCGAGCGTGAAATCAGCGCCGAACTCCTGAAAACCACCGAAGCCATCCGCGCCGACTTCAACAAATACCTGATCAAAGACGGTATCGTTGCCGGTTTCGCTTATTTCAAGGAAGAGGACAAGGACCCGGAACTGCTGCTCCATCCGAGCGACACGCACACCGGCATCAAATACCGCCTGCTTCCGGTCAACCGCGCCATCCTCGGCAAAATCTTCACCAAAGAACAGGCGGAAGAAAACCTGAAAGCAGTCCAGGAACATATGCTGTTCAGCGACGGCATGCACCTGATGGATACGCCGACGAATTACCAGGGCGGCTTGTCGCAGATGTTCCGCCAATCCGATACCTCGGCATTTTTCGGCCGCGAAGTCGGTACTCACAACACCCACGCGCATTTGCGTTATGCCGAAAGCCTGGCGCAGATGGGCCATGCCGACGCTTTGCTCCACACCTTGCTGCAGGCCAACCCGGTAAAACTCCAGGATACCATCCCCAACGCCCTGCCCCGCCAGAGCAACGCGTATTTCATCAGCTCGGACGCCGCCTTTAACGACCGTTACGAGGCCTCGGAAGAATTCAAGAAATTACGTGACGGCCGGGTCGGCGTTCGCGGCGGCTGGCGTATCTGCTCGAACGGACCGGGGATTTTCGTCCATATCATGATCTCCCGGATGCTCGGGTTGCGCACTTACTATGATTACCTGATCTTCGATCCGGTGCTCCCGGAATCGCTCGGGACGGTGACTTTCAAGCAGAGTTTCAATGGCAAAAGCATTGAGTTTTCCTTTATCCGCAACGCCGAACGCCGGATTCTGGTCAACTCCAATCCCATCGAATTCACCGAAGAAACCAATCCATACCGCAACGGCGGCATGAAGGTAAAAAAGGCCGAATTCACCGAAATGCTCGACCGCCCGGTCAATACCGTAATCATCAATTACTGATAAGATCAAATCCTGCAAGCACATTAGATTTGTGCTTGTAGGATTTTTATTTATCCCAAGATATAACTATTTTATTTGAAAACAGGCGAATTGTAAGTATATTTATCAAATAATAACGATTTATAAGATAAATGCAAGAAATGTAAGGATTTTGGTATGAAACCAATCGGATATACATTTTTAATTGATTCCTTTTCATTAAATGTGCTGCCGCCATATAAGAAATCCTTTCTTACAACCAAGGCAATAAGGTCCAAAGAGATTACACCAGATGGCGAAGAGGAATATTTCCCGATGAAATTTCTCTCCGCCGACACCTGGCAGCAACATCTTCTGTTTGCAATTAAGTATGAAGGCATCAATCCTTCGATCCTGAAAGCCTTGTTTCTGGTAGTCAATGTCGACGAACTGGTGAAACTGATTCAATCGAAAAAAGTCAGTATTTATCTGCGCCGCATCTGGTTTTTTTTCGAATTTCTGCTAAAAAAAGAACTGCCGCTGCCACCGCTCAAAACTGGAAACTATAACCATGCATTGCCGCCGGAAGAATACTTCACTGTGGCGGATGCTTCCGCTATTCGTGCTCAGCGTCAACGCTTAATTTGCAATTTGCCGGGGAATGCCGATTTTTGTCCGATTGTGAGGATAACCAGGCGTCTTAAGGAAGCGCAGAAAATTGATTTTCATCAACAACTTTCCGATGTATTGAAGCAATACCCGGCTGATTTGATTTATCGCGCGAACTCATTCCTGTACCTGAAAGAAACAAAATCTTCATATGCTATTGAGCGTCAAACTCCTTCGCAAAAACGAACTGCCGCGTTCATGGCCATTCTCCAGCAAGCCGGCACCAGGGAACTTACAAAAGAATTGCTGATCTTGCTGCAAAACAGCATTGTGGAAGAACGTTATACAGAATCTGATTATCGTCCGGATCAAGTCTATGTCGGACAAACGCTTGCTCCCGGACACGAACTGATTCATTTTATCGGGGCAAAACCGGAAGATCTGCCAATATTCATGCCGGCTTTTCTGGAATCAGCACAGAACTTGATTGCGGCGGATTGCGATCCAATCATTGCTGCTGCGGTTTTGTCATTTGCCTTTGTATTTCTCCATCCGTTCGGTGATGGAAATGGACGGCTTCATCGCTATCTGCTGCACCATGTTTTAGCCGCCAAACATTTTAATCCGGATCATATCATTTTCCCGGTTTCCGCCGTATTGTATAAAAATTCCCGCCAATACGACCGGATGCTGGAAAGCTTCTCCAGGAAACTATTACCGCAGGTTGACTATGAGTTGGATAGCAACGGTGTGATGACGGTGAAAAACGATACGTCGGATTTCTATCGCTTCATCGATTTTACCACCATTGTGGAAGAATTTTTCGATGTCGTAACAGAGGCGCTGCGTACAGAATTGATTCCGGAACTGGATTATCTTGTTGCCTGGGAACGCGCCCGAAACCGCATGCGCGAAATCGTTGACATGCCGGAGAAAAAAACTTTGCAATTGATTATGTTCATTCAGCAGAATCAAGGAATCTTCCCAAAAAGCCGGCGGGATTTGTTTGCCGAGCTAACGGATAGCGAGCTTGACCGCCTTGGCGCTATCATCAGAGAAGAGATATTCGCTCGAAGGACAAATTGTAAATAAAAACGGCGAATTTCTTCACGACAACAGCAAATCGACGAGCTGGGTCGCTTTCATAAAGCCGAGGGCTCCGCTCGGCGCCAGATTTTCCGAAAAACTCTGGATTGAATCAGGCACGATCCCCGGGCCGCAAACGGCTACCGGCACCGGTGTCGTGGTATGTTTGCGTTCTTTGATCGGCACCGGATGGTCCGGCAGAACCGCGAAACGAATATCCTGTCCCGCCAGCGCGGCCAGTACCGGAGCAACCACTTTGGCATCAAAATCAGCAATAGCTTGCATTTTGAGCTTGAGGTCGCCCATATGTGAACATTCGTCGATGGCTTCCACGTGCAGATAAACCAGGTCATGGCGTTTGATCGCTTCCAGCGCCGCCGCCACTTTGCCCGCGTAATTGGTGTCGATGAAGCCGGTGGCTCCGGGTACGTCGATAACCTCCATGCCGGTACATTTGCCGATGCCCTTGACCACGTCCACGGCGCTGATGATCGCGCCGGTACGGCCCTTGTAAAGCTCGCCAAACGGCACGATCTGCGGACGATGCCCCGCGCTCCACGGCCAAATATCGGTCGCTTCCGACTTGACCGGGCAGGTTTTCAGGAACTCATGGGCCTTGGCGCAGAGTTCATTCAGGAAATCAACCGTATATTGGGCGGCCGGTTCCAGCGCGGTGAGTCCCAGTTCCGCCACCGGAATTCCCTGCGATGAGTCGGGTTTGAAATAATCGATTTTGTGTGAGAACTCCGCACCGTGGAGCACCAGCAGATTGCGGTAGCTGACTCCCGGGACAAACGTGACTTTGTCGCTGCCGAATTCCTTCTGCAGCAATTCCCAGATTCGTGTAGACACCGCATTGTCGATATGCCCGGCCGAATAATCGGTCAGAATCCTGTCCGGCGACACCGTCACCAGATTGCAGCGCCAGGCGACATCGTCATCCTTGAGCTCGATTCCCTGGCTCACGCACTCGATCGGCCCGCGCCCGGGGTAATTCAGTTCCGGCTGGAATCCCAACACCGACATATTTGCAACGTCCGAGGAAGTCGGCAACCCGTCCGGCAGGGTCAGAAATGTACCCGACGCTCCACGGGCAGCGATGCTGTCCATGGCGGGAGTTTCGACCGCTTCCAACGGCGTTTTACCATTGAGTTCCTCGAGATTTTCGTCGGCCATGCCATCGGCCAGAAATATGATTGCTTTCGGCATAAAAATTCCTTTCGGTTGATTAATTATAATCTGATAAAATACACCCGAAGCGGAGAGAAATCAAATATTACGGGTCAAAAAATCATCAACTGCGGCGGAAAGATTTTCCATTACCGGAAATTGCGGTGGTACGCCGCCGCCGGCCAGCACCTCTTCGCCGTAACCGGTCCGAACCAGGTACGAAACGGCGCAACCGGCACTCTCTCCGGCTTCCAGGTCGCTCAAGCGGTCACCGACCATGAGCGATTTTTTCATATCGATATCGTATTTGGCGGCGGCGGCCAACAGCATTCCGGGGGCCGGTTTGCGGCATGCACATTCGCCGGTGAACTTTTCATGATGCGGGCAATAGTAGAAATCATCGATCAGCGCGCCTTCGGCCTGCAGAAGTTCCCGGATGCGCTGATGCACTGCGTGAATGTCTTTTTCGCCGTAATAACCGCGCGCCACTCCCGCCTGGTTGGTAATGACAATGGTCATAAATCCATGTTCTTTGAGTTTGCGCAAGGCGGCGGCCGTACCGGGCACGATCTGGACCTTGTCCGGCTCCCACAGATAATTGACTTCTTCATTGACTACACCGTCACGGTCGAGGAAACAGGCTTTATTCATGATTCCTCATAACTGCGCCTTGATCCAGCAATAAAATGTATCGCCGATCTGGTTGTAACCGGTGGATGCCGGGTGAACGCCATTGCTCTGGCGACGGATAACCTGGGTATTGTCATCGTTGATCGGTTCGGTTTTGGTCGGGAAATTATTTTCGCAATCCAGATTGACGAAAGTCGGAATCAGGATCATTTTTTTATCATCGGAATTGCTGAATTTTTTCAGCATGGCCCGGCACAACGCATGTTGGTTTTTCTTGAACTGCCAACGGGTCTGGCCGCATTTGTAATTGCTGCCGAAAGCATCCTGGCTGTAGGCTCCCGGAGTGGGAAAACCGATACCGATGACCGCGTTGGGCGCCACCCGGCGGAACTCGGCCAGCAAACGTTCGGCGTTCTCAAGTATATTTTTTATCCGCTCCTCGAGATTATCGTCCTGGGCGCTGAAAATATCGTTGATCCCCAACATTACCGTAATGAGATCCGGGGCCTGTCCCTCGTTATGTTCGTTCAGATAATTCTGAAAGTCGAGGGCATAACTACCGTCTTGCCTGACCAGAAAGCGACTGGTAATGTTGCGGGGCTTGGCCGGATCGGGATTTTCCACCACTTTGGTCAGGAAACTGTTCCAGGTCCAACCGCCGAAACCTTCATGGACGACTCCTTCCGTTTTCGTTTTGTTGCCGCCGATCATTTTGAACTTCGGATTGCCGGACTTCTGCATCTGGGTAAAAATCCGGGTCGGATACATTGACGCTCCGGTCAGGCTGTCGCCGATTACCAGTATCGAAATTTCACGGTTTTCGCCGGTGTTCGCGGGTACGACCTTCACTGTCGTCACACCTTTGGCGATAGCTTTTTCGGCATCGAAAATCGTGATTTTCCATTCAAAAGTTCCGAGGTCGGCCTCGGTTGGGGTAAACCGCCAGCGCTTTTCATCATTGCGCCCTTTCTCACAGTCGACATCGAAAATATAATTGGCAGGATTGGGGGTAAGGACAATGTTATCAAAATAGACATTGCATTCGACTCCGGGTACCGCGTAAATCACCTCCGGCAGCAACAACTTCAAGTCATGCGCGTTTACCAGCCCCACCATCATCAACAAACAAAAACCAAGCAGTCTGTTAAACATAATCAACCCCTTTAATTAGATGTTTATGAAAAGAGTCAGTATTAAAAGTATCTTTTTGGAGATTGGCTCAAAAATCAAAGACCGCCGGAAATCTCAACCACCGTGCCGGTAACATAGGCAGCTTCGCCGGATACCAGATAACGCACCGCACCGGCCACTTCTTCCGGCCGCCCAAAGCGTTTCAAAGGCACCATCTTGCGATATTCCGCCGTCTGCTCCTCATTTAAATCCGCAATCAGTTCGGTTTCGATAAATCCGGGTGAAACACAGTTGGCGGTAATGCCGCGCCGCCCCACCTCTTTGGCCAGCGATTTGACCAAGGCTACCTGCCCTGCTTTGGAGGCGGCATAGTTCGCCTGCCCGGCAAAGCCGATCCGGCCGGAAGGCGAGGTAATACAAACGATGCGCCCGTAGCGGTTGCGCATCATCAACTGGACCGCAAATTTGCACATATTGAAACTGCCGGTCAGATTGATATCGAGGACTCTCTTCCAATCGTCCGGAGACATCATGCCGATGACGGCGTCACGGCGAATTCCGGCGCAATTGACGAGAATATCGAGCCGCTCGTGCGCGGCTTCATACTCTTGGAAAAAATTTTCGCAGGCCTGATAGTCGGAGACATCAAGCCTGACGGTTTTCAACGGATATTCCGGCCACTGGTCAAGGAGCTCTTTCGCCGCCTGTTCATTGCCGGCATACACGGCGGTAACTTCCGCGCCGCCTTTAAGCAGCATTTCGGTTACCGCCCTGCCGATCCCGCGGGTTCCGCCGGTGACTATGGCCGTTTGTTTTTCAAACTCTCCGCTCATGGTTATTTGGTAGCCAGCAGGCTGACCTGTACCCATTTGTCAGTGAGGAAGAACCACGGGAATTGCGGACGTGAATGGAAAGTGGTATTGAGATTTTCAATCTGGGTGGCGCCCAGCTGACGGGCGGCACTGGTCGCCATCAAAACCGCATAATCCTGACGGACAGTATTCATGAACATCGTGGTTTTGCCGGGAGTATTGGCACTGCCGGAAATCAACGGAATAAAACCGAACAGGTAGACCCCGTCGATCATGACATGAACCTGAACCGGATCATCTTTCGGCGGAGCGCCGGTACGCATATGATTCAGGCGCTGAGTAGTCTGGACAGAGGAACATCCGGTGAGAACGATCACCATGGCGGTGCAAAAACAGAGAGCGATAATTTTTTTCATATTGTATCCCTTAATTAATTGGTTTGAGCTAATCCTTCGCGGACGGTCTTGACCGCCTCCTGGGTGATTTCATAAATCCGTTCGAAATTCTTGGATTCGATCAGGTCGGATTTGACCATCCAGCTGCCGCCGCAAGCCAAGATCTTCTTGAACTTCAAGTACTCAACGATATTTTCGGCATCAATGCCGCCGGTCGGAACGAAGCGCATGTTCGGAAACGGCGCGCTCAAGGCCTTAACCGTTTTCAGCCCGCCGAATGATTCAGCCGGGAAAAACTTGACCGTTTTCAGCCCGCAATCCAGAGCCATGGTGACTTCAGTCGGCGTACAAACGCCGGGCAATACCGGAATGCGATTGTCGAGGCAGTATTCGACGACCACTTTGTTGAAGCCGGGCGATACAATAAATTCAGCGCCGTTATCAACGGCCTGCTTGACCTGGCTGACCGTCAGAACGGTTCCGGCGCCGACCAGAAAATCGCCGCGCTTGGCCATATTCTTGATGCTATCCGCGGCCGCATTGGTCCGGAAGGTAATTTCGGCACAGGGAAGACCGCCGGAAACCAGCGCATCCGCCACTTTGCCCGCATCATCTGCATTTTCGAGAGATACCACCGGAATAATTTTCAACGATGATAAACGACTGTAATATCTTTCCATAAAAAACAAACTCCTGAATTAATAAACATACTAGTATAATATGGCTTGCCAATAGCATTTTTTCAAACTGAAACCGGCAAAAAAACACTTATTACAAATTATATATCAAATTAAACGGGGCCGCCAGAAGTCCAAAGGGTGGACATTGTCGGCTTATAAACTTGGATCATCACACTCAAAACCGTCCGACGTGTCCGACGTGTCCGACTTCTTTTTGGCGAACTCGTCAAAAGGCCTATTTGTCAATCGAAACCGCACCCGATTTCATATCCGTCCACAAGGTACCTTCCCCGGCGTAGATGATCTTGACTTTGACCTCATCACTGAGGCTTTCGATCAACTTGATATCCGCCATGCTGCCAATTTTCCCCAAAGCATTGGCTTTCATCTGATTGCCGAGGGCCTTTTCATTGTCCAACATGAATTTACGCTTGACCTCCGTTTCGCCCTTCATTTTGGCGATTTTCGCCATGATTTCGGCACGTTCAAGCTGAATCGAAGCCACTTGGAGCGAAGTTTCCGCGTGAATCTTCTGGACCGCGTTCTTCTGGTTGGCGTTGGTTTCCGCCACGAGCTTCTTGGTTTCCTGCTCCACTTCCAGCCGTTTCTGGTTAATCATCGCTACCTGGGTATTGAGTTCCGCTTCGATTTTGGCGGTCTCCTGAAGCGACTGATTGGTCAGGTTCTGCTCCTTGGCCACACTCGAATCGCGAATCGGCTTGAGAATATTGGCCGGAATCTCCACATTACGGATCAGGGCGTTGTGGATGATAATGCTCTTTTCCGCCATGGTATTGACCAGGTCGTTTTTCAGATTGTTCTGAAAAGTTTCGCGGCCTTCACCCATGATGAAATCCTGAGCCTTGTAGGAAGACCCTTTCAAACGGGATATCGACATAATCTGCGGGATCAGGATTTTCTCCACCACCTGCGGCAGGTCGCCATAAAGCATGTAAATCGTCGAGATGTTCCCGGGCAGCATTTCGAACTCCACGGTCATGTCGAGCATGATCTTGAAACCGTCGCGGGAGGGAAACTCCACAAAACGGTTCACCCCGTAAATCACAGTGGGAGCGGCCTCGCCGGACGGAGAGACTTTGGCGGCCACGGCCTTGGATAGATCGGTTGTTACCCTTGATTTGGTCTTGCCCAACGCTACCCCGCTGGAAACTTTGCGCTCGACTCGTTTGCCGTCTTCATTGGAATCATACTGAGCGATGATCTTGAAGCTGGAATCCGAAGATTCACGCATGCGCTGTTCACGCTGGACATTCAGGGTGTTGCTGACCATCTGGTCAAGCGCGCCGCTGGCCGATTCAATCTTGTTTTTCAACTCGATGACACTGCCGGATTTACCGCTCATGCTGACCTGGTTCATGCCGATTTCGATGACATTCACCTGGTAAGCGCGGGGATTGATATAGTACAACCCGGGCTGAAGGATATCTTTGAACACCCCTTTTTCGCCCATCGCGGCAAATTCACCCGGCTTGGCGCTCGGTCCGGTCTGCGAGGTGATAACCCCCACATAGCCGACCGGAATACTGATGGCGTCCACAATATCGACATTGTACCCCTGCGGATTCAGGCGGTAAATACCGGGCCCGAGCACATTGCGCCAGACCCCTTTGTCGTGGCGGTCGGCCGCGATGATTTCCCCGGGCGGCAGGTCCTTGCCGACTTTGGAGGTCACGATACCGACTTTGCCCAACGGGATATTGACCGTCGGCACAATTTTGTATTCATACATGATCGGGTCCAGGAAATGCCGCCCTTCCGGAAGCACTTCCGCCCAGATTCCCTTCTGACCGCGTTGTACCAGGATAGTTCCGGGCGGCGGCGTCTCCCCGGCCTTGGCCGTAACAATCGCCATGCAGCCCGGGTCCACATAAAAACGACACAGGAACCAGACATAAAAACCGTATGCCGCGGCACAACCTAAAAATACAATGACAATTCCACTGATTGCAAATTTCTTCATTTTACCACCTCCTTCGCGGTTGACGCGGCGCCGACAGGCAGACCGAATACCCGGTTCTTACCTTCGTTGGTCATAATCGATTCGATACGCGGCCCGAGTTTCTGATAAAGCAGTCCTCGAATATACAGCTCACCACTGCCGAAAGCTTCGACGTTGCGCTTGAGCACCTCGACTTCGGTTTTGTTCTGTTCGTCGATAACCTGCCGTTCGGCTTCGGTAATCTTCAGCAGCGCCTTGGTACTGGCTTCCGTGGTTTTGAAATCGACTCTAGCCACATCCAGTTCGGTACGGGCGGCGATCAGCCTTTCAAGCTGTTGCTGCTCGGCCTCGATTTCGCGGGTGATTTTCTGAGTCTGGGCTTCCACTTTGGAACGGTTCTGCAGAGCCAGCATCTTCTGCCGCTCGAGATCCATAGCCGACTTGGCCTGTTCGATCTGCTGGCGGAATTTCTTGGCTTCCTGCTGGGCCAACTCGCGGTTACGGATGATTTCCGCAATTTCCTGCGGCGGGCTGATGTCGCGGATCAGAACCGAATTGATCGAAATACCCCAGTTCAAACAAATTTTACGCAAAAAGTCTTCCAGCTGATTCTGGAAAATCTGCCGGCTTTCACCGACGATAAACTCGGTGGCACTCTTCTTGCTGCCTTCGATTCGGGCAAAACCGCTGACCGAGGGCAAAATCAGTTTTTTGACGACATCTTCCATATCGCCGATTTCCTGAGTCAGCCACGGTGCCGCCTCACGCTGGATATTGAATTCGACCGTCCCTTCCAACGAAATATTGAAACCGTCCACCGTCAGGAAAATGATCGAATCTTCCCCGGAAAATTCGTAGCGCTGACTCTGGATATTGACCACCGATATCCCCTGAATAAACGGATTGATCCGGTGCGTCCCCTCTTTCAGGGTTTCATTCAGGACCCCTTTGCGGCTGGCGTCGACGATAAATCCCTTGTGATTGTTCAAATCATTCGGAGTACCGCTGAAAACATCCTTGCCGGCCAGATTGCTGACCACTCCGACGTTACCGGGCATAATCCTGATATCATTATAAATTTTGACCTCATAGGCATATGGATTGATCCGGTGCTTCCCGGTGCCGAGCACGTCCTTGACTATGCCTTTGTACTCCGGCCCGGGCGCAATGATTTCCCCCTCCGGCAGATCTTTGCCGAATTTGCGGACCAAAACGCCGAAACAGCCCGCCGGAATATCGGTAATCGGGGTAATCTGCCAGGTCCAGGTATAAGGATTGCGGAAATAACGCCCTTCCCCCAACACCTCGAGCTGGACACCCTTGTAAGCCGCATCCGTGGCGATTATCTGTTCGGGCGGCAGGTTTTTGCCGGTCTTCTTGATCATGATCGCAATTTCACCGTTACCGGGTTCGATCCGGCATCCGAACCAGAAAAACACCAGTCCGAAAAACAATACCAGCATAATCACCATGATGATTGCTGTTGAGCCCAGAATTCTGCCCATGCCGCCTCCTTTATCGTTTGATTTTTATCCATACCCGCCACCACGGCAAATATGCTTTCGATGAAAAAATAAATCATATCATTTCAAATGCAAATCCCGTACTGAATTTTAGGGCAAAAAAAATTTCTTAACAATAATTGACATTTTTCCTATACTTGTTGGATTTCGGGCTGGAAAAGCTCGAAAAGTAAACTATATTAATCCCTTATAAAAGTATATGTAATTTAGTTAATTAACTATAAACAAATAAGTATTTCTGCAAATGAAAATTTTCATATCCTGCATCCCCTTCGACCATGGTAAGTCCGGAATTTCAATTTATATTCGCAATGTGGTGGAACGGTTTGCCGGACAAGGGCACGATTTGACCCTGTTGATTGAGCCGGATGCTGTGGAGGCATTTCCCGGATACAAAACCATGGTTGCGCCGCGTTTCGTCAAAAAACCCATACTTTCCATGTGCTACCATCTGTTTATAGTACCATTTCTGCTCCTGGGCAAAAATTTCGAACTCGGCATACTTACCGCTGCCAACCGCCGGGCTTTTTGTTTTTATCCATTTTTCACCATTGCGGTCATTCATGACCTGGCCCAGTATCATATTGAATGCAAATACGATGCGTTCAGAATGTTTTACATTAAATCCGTCCTGCCGTTTTTTGTCCGCCGCTCCTCCGCGGTCGTCGCCATCAGCCAGGCCACCGCTAACGACCTTATTCAATACTGGAAAGTTCCCACCCATAAAATCCGGGTGATTTACAATGGACTCTCCCTCAGCCCGGCCAAAGGGGATGGCACCTGGCGGCAACGTACCGGCTTGGGCAACGATCCCTACATATTGTATATTTCCCGCCTGGAGTCCCCCGGAAAAAACCATATCAACCTGATTCAGGCTTACGATTTATTGCCCCGGGAGATTGCCGAACGCCACAAACTGGTACTGGTCGGCGCCGACTGGAACGGAGCGGAACTCATCCATGAAGCCGCGCAAAAAGCCAAATACCGCGATCAGATTATTTTCCCCGGGTTTATTGAAAAAGGCGACCTCAAGGAAGCCTATCAACATGCATCATGCTATGCTTTCCCGTCTTTTTATGAAGGGTTCGGGCTGTCGCTGATTGAGGCGATGTATTATCATATCCCCTGCTGCTGCTCCAATACTTCGTCCTTGCCCGAGGTTGCCGGCGATGCCGCACTGCTCTTCGATCCGAACAAACCGGAGGAGATCGCCGCCGCACTGAAAGAAATCGTGTCTTCCGAAGAAACCCGTAAACGGCTACTTGCCGCCGGCGATCAGCGCTATCGTGAATTTTCCTGGGAACGTCACGTCGAGGGAATGTTCTCTTTTTACCGGGACAGCATTACCGAAAGGGCTTCCGCCAAGATTGAGCACGGCAGTAATCAATGCTGATGTCTTTTTGTCCGGTTTTTTCCTCATGGTGTTTGCCAAACCGCTATTTCACATGTATCTTATGGGCTTAAACGGAGAACCGTAACGAGATGAAAACTCTTAATTTATATGTAACGAAAGCTTTTCTGGTCACGTTTTCCATGGCGATTGGAATTCTGACCTTTGCCATGCTGGGTGCTCGAATGATCGAGATTATCGACCATATTGCCCAGGGCATTCCCATTATTCATTTTTTCCGCTTTGCCTTGTATACCATGCCGATTGTGTTGACATTTACCGTGCCATGGGCTATCCTGGTATCGGTGATTCTGGTTTTCGGCAGGCTTTCGGCGGATACGGAAATCACCGCAATGCGGGCTTGCGGGGTCTCGATCCTGCAGATTATTTCCCCGATCATGGTTATTGCCTTTCTCATGACTTTGATCTGTCTTTATCTTCAAGTCAACGTCGGACCTCCGATGCTCGGTAAATCCCGCGAAATGATTTCCGGGGCGGTCATCGAAAACCCGATGGCTGTTTTCGAACCGGGACGCCAGGTCCAGTTCGAAAACAATATTATCTATATCGATGATAAAATCAGCGATGATGAGGTCAAAAACATCCAGATTTTCACTATGGACGACAAAGGACGCGAATATGAACAGGATATTACCGCCGAGCGCGGCAAGTTCATTGTCGACCACGAAAAACAGATATTAACCGTTGAACTCTACGATTGCATGATCCGTGACCGTAAATCCAAGCCGGAAACCCGGGCCTTCAGCCAACAGGTCTCCTTCTCCTTCAACTACGGCCAGGAATTCAACAAATTCAGAATCGGCATCAAACCCAAATATATGACCATGCGTGACCTCTTTGCCCGCATTCATATCGACCAGCGCCTCAACCGGCCGACCACCAAACTGGAAGTCGAAATGAACCAGCGAATTGCTTTCGCATTGTCGCCGATCGCCTTTATGCTGCTGGGTTTGCCGCTGGCGATCCGGACTTCGCGCCGCGAAACTTCAGTGGGGATTTTCCTCAGCGTGATTCTGGCCGGAGCCTATTTTCTCTCGATTATCATCTGCGAATCGCTGACCATGTACGAATGGCTCAAACCGCAGTATCTCCTGTGGCTGCCGAACCTGGGCTACCAGATCGCCGGCGCAGTCATGATCTACCGCATAGCCAAGCGCTGACCTATTTAGGTCCGTGCCCCTCTGTGTATCCCCGTGTTTATACCTATTCCAACATTTGGCAGGTCCTGATTGCCTGAAACAACTTGGTACATGGCAGGCCGATTATATTGTCCACCGGCCCCTCGACTTTGCTGACCAGCCAGTCGCCGTGCTCATCGATATTGTAAGCGCCGGCCTTGTCCAGAACATGGACTTGGGCGATGTAGTCGTCGATTACTTGCGGGGTAAGAGTTTTGAATTCCAGGGTACTGGTTTCAGTAAATGAGATTCGGATATTGGCTTTGAGTCCAATCAGGCTCACACCGGTAGTTACCTGATGCCGTTTACCCGAAAGCCGCCCGAGAATACGGCGCGCATCTTCCTGGTCCACAGGCTTGCCGATGACCTCCCGGCCGAATTCAATGACCGTATCGGCGCCGATCACCAGACTGTCCGGTTCGCATAACGCCACAGCTTCGGCCTTGCGGATTGCGTTCAATAACGCGATATGACGAAAATAGACCCCGGATTCGATTTCCGGGGTCTGAAGTACTTTTACAGTAAAAATACAACCGCAACCAGCCAGCAACGCTTTGCGCCGCGGTGACTGCGAAGCGAGGATCAGATTCATTTCGCCTCAGATTGCACAGCCGTTTCTTTTTCTTTGTCTTTAACCGTCTCAGCGGAATCCTTGGGAGAATTGTTCTTAAAGAACTGAAACGAGACTTTTTCCGGTTGCTTTTCCACCTGCTTTTCTTTGGGAGCGGCTGAAACATTGAGGTTGATATTGTCTTTCAACAATATTTTGACCTTGTCGATATTTTCCACTCCGAACATCTCCTTAAGCCGGCTGAGTACAGCCTGCTGAAAATCTTCGGAATAATGCTTCAGACAACCGCCCTTGCTGTCATAGCAAAGCTGGATCACAATACTGACCCGGCTGCCATGGCTGCGGTACAGGCGAACTTTCTGAATGACATAAGCGGGAAAATCGAGTTCCAGGCTCATGATGGCGGAAGTGATGGCGGTCCGGGAGATAAAAATATCCCCCAGTTTGCCGGGCATGGTTACGCCGTTGCTGCTCTTGGTTCTGAAAATGATCTTGAGAAACATTAACATCAACAAGATACACAGAGCGATAAACAATCCGGTAATCACGCCGTAATTGAATTCCTGGGTGGTTACAAACCCCTCCGCCAGCAACTCTTTGATTTTTTCCACGATACTCATGGTAAATCAGCTTTATTTGGCTTCGTCGAGCAAGTCGGCGGCCGGTTCCATTTCGACATCTTCTTCTTTTACTTCGATCGGATCTTCGATTTCCTGGACAATGACATTGACGCTGCTGACGTTCATGCCGGTGGTGTTTTCCACCGATTCGATGACCGCGGTCTGAACCTGGGCCGCCACGTCCGGAACTTTGAAACCGAACTTGATATTGATTTTCACTTCAATATCCACACGGTCTTCTTCCATGGAAATATTGATGGCGCGGGAAGAAGATTTGCGACGGCCGACGATTTCGGCAATATCATCGACAAAAGTGCTGGTCAGACGGGAAACCCCATCAACGCCGGTTACGGCACGATGCACCAGACTTGCGACAACGCTGTCGCTGATTTTAATAACTCCCAAATCATTGGTCTTGCCAATAGGTTTCTGAGCATCTTTAACCGGAGAGGTTACCGCTGTTTTCTTGACGTCTTTCATAATTTTCCTCCTATTTTTGGGGTGGCCTACGCTCGGCGTCGACCATTTCTTTCATTAATCCTTCAATGAAACCGGTATTATACTTACCAGCTGCAAAATCCTTGTTGCTTACAATAATACCGGCAAAAGGAATGGTGGTCTTGACTCCCTCAACCACAAACTCCTGCAGCGCCCGCGAACAACGCTTGAGCGCGCAGGCACGGTCGATATCGTAAACAATAAGTTTGGCAATCATGCTGTCATAATACGGCGGAATCTTATAACCGGTATAGCAATGCGAATCCACCCGCACTCCGATTCCGCCTGACGGAATGTACGAAGTAATCGTACCGGGATTCGGGGTGAAATTGCGGTCCGGGTCTTCCGCGTTGATCCGGCACTCGATCGCGTGCCCTTTCTGCACGACGTCCTTCTGCTGAATCGTCAGTTTTTCACCGGCGGCAATCCGAATCTGTTCCCTGACCAGGTCGATTCCGCAAACCATTTCGGTTACCGGATGTTCCACCTGAATACGGGTATTCATTTCCATGAAATAGAAATCGCCGTCTTCATTGAGCAGAAATTCGATGGTCCCGGCATTGGTATAATTCACCGCTTTGGCGGCGCGCACGGCCGCTTTGCCCATGCGTTCGCGCAGTTTCGGATTAAGGGCCGGGGACGGAGATTCTTCGATCAATTTCTGATTACGGCGCTGAACGCTGCAATCACGCTCGCCGAGGTGAATGATGTTACCAAAATTGTCGGCGAGAATCTGAAATTCGATGTGACGCGGATTGACCAGATACTTTTCAATATACAAATCGCCGTTGCCGAAAGCGTTTTCCGCTTCGGTACGCGCCGCATGAAAGCTCTGGATCAAGCTGGCGTCGTTGTGCGCGATACGCATACCGCGTCCGCCGCCGCCGGCTGAGGCCTTCAGGATCACCGGATATTTCAACTTCTTGGCAAAGGCCAGGGCGTCTTCTTCGCTGGTAATCAAACCATCGCTGCCGGGGGTAATCGGAACGCCGGCTTTTTTCATGGTTTCGCGGGCCACCGCTTTATCGCCCATCGCGCGGATCTGCTCAGGCGTGGGTCCGATAAAGGTGATATTGCATGCTTTGCAGATTTCAGCAAAATGCGCATTCTCCGCCAGAAAACCATAACCTGGATGGATCGCGTCGACATCGCAAATTTCGGCCACGCTGATGATGCGCTCGATCAACAGATAGCTCTGGTTGGATGCGGCCGGCCCGATGCATACCGCTTCGTCCGCCATACGCACGGCCAGACTGTCGGCATCGGCCTTGGAATACACCACAACGCTCTTGACGCCGAGTTCGCGGCAGGCGCGGACTACTCTGAGGGCGATTTCTCCACGGTTGGCTATCAGAATTTTATTAAACATGTGTTCTCCGGGAGAGAGGTTGTTATTCAATTACGAAAAGCGGCTGGCCGTATTCCACCGGGCTGGCATTGCCCACGAGGATATCTTTTACGATGCCGCTTTTTTCAGCCTTTACTTCATTCATTACTTTCATGGCCTCAACAATACAGACCACGGAATCGGAGGTGACGCGGTCGCCGACTTTTACGAACGGCTCGGCCTCAGGAGATGAGGAGCGATAGAAGGTTCCGACAATCGGAGAATCAATGGTGTTGAGCTTGGCTTCCGGAGCTGCCGGAGCCGCTGCCGCGGGAGCCGCGGCCACCGGAGCCGCAACGGGAATCGCTGCCGGAGCCTGGACCGGTACGGCTTGCATTACCGGAGCGTCGGAGCCGCGGCGAATGCATAAATTGTAATCATTTGCTTCAATCTTGAATTCAGTAAGATTGTGATCTGACATCATTCGCGCTATCTGTTTAATTTCGTCAATTTTCATCTTCATTTTCCTGGTTTTTGTTTATTTTCAAGCAGATACTTGACCATAGCCCGCACCCCCCATTCATAGCCATTGATCCCTAAACCGGCGATCAGGCCAATACATGCCGGAGCAGTCATGGACGTATTGCGGAAGCTTTCTCGTGACGATATATTACTGATGTGCACCTCGATTGCCGGTTTGCCGGCGGCCTTCAAGGCATCATGTATGGCGATACTGGTATGGGAATAGGCCGCGGGATTTATGATGATCCCATCGGTGCCGTCGCTCAAACAAGCCCCGATCCGGTCAACTATATCCCCTTCGTGGTTACTCTGGAAAAATTCCGCCTCCACCTCCAAAGAAATCGCCAGCAACTTCAGGCGGTCATTCACTTCCCCCAAAGTTACCTTGCCATAAATTTCCGGTTCACGCAACCCCAGAAGTTGCATGTTCGGGCCGTTAATCACTAAGATATTCATAGTAATGTTAATATAACCCCTGTTTTCAATTTTTCAATTAACGGTTATAAATTAACACTTGTCAACTTTAACCCGATACAATCCACGGAACGCACCCATCCGTGTCTCTCCGTATTTAATTCCCCTTCAAAACAGGGCATAGGCATTGGAGAAAACTGTGGAAATAATAAATTAAGAGAATTTTTAAACACAATGCGCCTTTGATATTTTCGGCGCATTGCATTGGCGGGATTCTTTTCGGGATGAAACTCCCTTCACAAAAAAGAGGCACTTCATTACGAAGCGCCTCTCTCCTGAAAACGTCACGGATTTATTTACCGCTGACGACACCGTGTTCGCGGAACGCACGGGTCGGAGCAAATTCACCAAGGCGGTGACCGACCATGTTTTCCGTGACAAACACGTTGGCAAAAATTTTGCCGTTATGGACATTAAACGTATGACCGACAAAGTCCGGAATAATCATCGAGCGGCGCGACCAGGTCTTGATTGCGCGTTTTTCGCCCGCTTTATCCATTTTTACGACTTTATCAATTAAATGCTGATCCACGAAAGGACCTTTCTTAAGTGATCTGGCCATTATTTCTTCCTCCGTTCAACAATGAATTTGCTGGAATTCTTCTTCGGATGGCGAGTCTTCTTACCCTTGGCAAGCTGACCCCACGGTGATACCGGATGACCGCCGCCGCTGGTACGTCCTTCGCCCCCACCCATCGGATGGTCGACCGGGTTCATCACCACGCCACGGACGTGGGGACGGAATCCCATATAACGTTTCTTACCGGCTTTGCCGAGCTTGACGTTCATCTTTTCGGCATTGCCGACCTGACCGATGGTGGCACGGCATTCCACATGAATACGGCGAACTTCACCGCTCGGCAACTTGATCTGGGCATAGTCATTGTCTTTGCCGCGGAGAATTGCCGACTGGCCGGCGGAACGCACCATCTTGGCGCCGCGTCCCGGGACCATTTCGATATTGTGAATGCTCAAACCAACCGGAATATCCTTGATCTTCAGACTGTTGCCGGGCTTGAGCTCGGCGCCCTTGCCGTTGTTGACGACATCGCCGACCTTCATTCCGGTAGTCGCCAGAATGTAGCGCTTTTCGCCATCGGCATAGAACAGCAACGCGATGTTGGCGCTGCGGTTCGGATCGTATTCGATGGTTTGAACCGTAGCCGGAACCCCTTCCTTTTCACGCAGGAAGTCGATTTCACGCAAGCGGCGGGCATTACCGCCCCCACGGAAACGGGTGGTGGTACGTCCTTGGTTATTACGGCCGCCGGTAGCACTCTTACCGGTGGTGAGCTTCTTTTCCGGTTTTTTTGCGGTGATCTCTGAGTAATCCAGAGCCGTCATATTACGCAAGCTCGGCGTAATCGGTGAAAATGATTTTATAGCCATATGTCTTCTTACCTTATCCTTAGATTATGTCGATGCTGCCTTCAGATAAAGTAACTACAGCCTTCTTCCAATTGTCGCGGCGGCTGACACGGTTCGTACGACCGACACGTTTCGGTTTGCCGCTGTAATTCATGACATTGACTGAAGCAACTTTAACATTGAACAATCTTTCCACCGCCTGGGCGATTTCGATCTTGCGCGCTTTCGAAGCTACCTTGAAGGCATACTTCTTCTGCGTCGCCAGTTCGTTATTCTTTTCGGTTACCAGCGGTGCTATAACTACCTGATATGCGTTTTCCATTGTCATTACTCCTTAATTAAGCAATCCGCTTGATAAATTCATCAAGGGCATCCTTGGTGAAGACAAGCTTGCCGAAACGCAACATTTCATAAACATTGACGCTGGCGGCACGACGCAAAACCACATCCGGCAGGTTGCTGGTTGCGCAAACGACGCTTTCTTCATAATCCGGCACCGCCAGCAAAGCGGTAGCATCAACTTTCAAATTCTTGAAAATCGCCACTGCGCTTTTGGTCTTGTGATCCGGAATATCGAATTTGTCGACCACGATAATGCTGCCTTCCTGAACTCTTTCAGAAAAAGCGCGTTTTATCGCGAGCTTCTTAACCTTAGCATTGATCTTCTTGTCGTAGCTGCGCGGCTTGGGTCCGAAAATGACACCACCGCCAGTCCAAATCGGGCTGCGGCTGCTGCCGGCACGGGCACGACCGGTGCCTTTCTGACGGAACGGCTTGGCGCCGCCGCCGCGGACTTCCGCACGGGTCTTGGTGCAGGCGGTTCCGGCACGCTGTTCGGCCAGGAAAGCCACTACCGCATCATGTACGGCCTGTTTGCCTTTTTCCAGTTCGATGCAGGTCTCGGGCAGTTCATAAGCGCCGATCACTTCACCTTTGCTGTTATATATATCCAATTTCATAGTCATTTTTACCTGCTCCCAGCGTTATTTGCTGCTCTTTTTCACGGCTTTCTTGATCTTCAGATAACCGCCGTTGGGGCCGGGAACCGCACCCTTGACAAACAGCAGACCGTCTTCTTCGACCACACGAACCACCTGCAAATTCTGGATGGTGCGCTGAACATTACCCATATGGCCCGGCAGTTTTTTGCCTTTGACCACGTTGGCCGGCTTTTCGCACTGACCGATTGAACCGGGCTTGCGCTTCCAACCGCCGCCGTGACTGTAACGGCCGCCGTTAAAGTTCCAGCGTTTGACTACACCCTGGAATCCACGGCCTTTGGTAACGCCAGTGATATCCAGAAAATCTTCCGCGGCAAAAACATCATTGACTTTGACCTCGGATCCGAGTTCCAGCTGCGGGTCGGCATCTTCACGGAATTCACCCAGATGCGCCGGAATTGCCTGCAATCCAGCCTTGGTGGCGTGTCCGATTTCAGCCTTGCTCGCATTCTTCGCCTTCTGGGCGCCAAAACCAAGCTGAACTGCCGAATAACCGTCTTTTTCCTGAGTCCTTACTGCGACTACAACACACGGACCTACTTCAAGCACGGTAACCGGAATCAGTTTACCCTTCTCGCTGTAGACTTGTGTCATACCTACTTTTTTACCGATCATACCTTTCATACATACTCCTTTGGGATACATACCCTGTCGGTCGGGGCATTGGTATCAAGTTAGATTGCCGATTCAGTTGACAATCTTAATCGAAATATCGACGCCGCTCGGCAGATTCAGCTTCTTCAGCTCATCTACGGTGCGCGCGGTCGGATTAATAATATCCATCACCCGTTTGTGGGTTCTGATTTCAAACTGCTCCATCGACTTCTTGTCGACGTGGGGCGAACGGTTCACCGAAAATTTCTCGATACGGGTCGGCAGCGGAATCGGGCCGGCGACCATTGAACCGGTACGTTTGGCGGTGTTGAGGATCTCGGCCACGGATTGATCCAGAATACGGTGCTCATAAGCCTGGACGCGAATCCGGAACCGTTGGGATTTACCTGTGCTCATCGGTTTTTCTCCATTATTTTTTCTTCAATAGATTTTGGTACTCGATCAAAATGAGAGGGCTCCATCGAATAGGATGCACGGCCTCTCGAAAGGGAACGAATGGCCGTGGCATAGCCGAAAAGCTCTGACAGCGGCGCATGGGTCAAAACCCGGGTAAAACCAGTTCCAGGATCGCCATTGACTTCAATGATCGAACCGCGGCGGCTGGTCACGTCACCAATAATATCCCCCATGTTTTCATCAGGGGTGGTAACTTCCAATTTCATAACCGGCTCAAGCAGACAGATTCCCGCCTTTTTGGCAGCATCTTTCAAAGCCATGGAACCGGCAATCTTAAAGGCCATTTCAGAAGAGTCCACCGGATGGTAAGATCCGTCGACAATCTCCACATGGAAGTCGGTCAAAGGATAACCGGCAAGCACACCGGTAGCGGCAGCACCGCGAATACCGTCTTCGATCGGCTTGATATACTCCTTGGGAATATTGCCGCCGACAACCTTGCTCTCAATTGTGAGACCGTAACCGCGTTCTTTGGCGTACAGCTTGATCATACAATGACCATACTGGCCGCGTCCGCCGGACTGGCGCACAAACTTGGTATCGGACTCCGCGTCCTTGATAACAGCTTCACGATAGGCAACCTGCGGAGCTCCGGCGCTGGCGTCAACACCGAATTCACGCATCATGCGGTCGCGAATGATGTCCAGGTGCAATTCACCCATACCGGAAATAATGGTCTGTCCGGTATCTTCATCGCTGCGGACCTGGAAGGTCGGATCTTCGTCAGACAGAGCGCCCAGGGCCTTGTAGAGTTTATCGCGGTCGGCGCTGGTCTTCGGTTCCACGGCCATCGAAATAACCGGTTCCGGGAAGCTCATGGCTTCAAGCACGATCGCATTGCTTTCGTCGCAGATGGTATCGCCGGTAACCACGTTCTTCAAACCGACCGCGGCGGCGATGTCGCCGGAAAAGATTTCGTCGCGTTCTTCACGGGAGTTGGCATGCATCTGAAGCACGCGTCCCAGACGTTCACGCTTGCGGCTGCGGGGATTGTATACGGTCATGCCGCGGGCGGCAATACCGCTGTATACACGGAAGAAGGTCAACTTGCCGACGTAGGGGTCATTCATGATTTTGAATGCCAGCGCGGCAAAAGGCTCGGTATCCCCGGTATTACGAACCAATTTTTGTTCTTCATTGAAGGGGTCTCTCCCTTCGGTGGGGGGAAGGTCTACCGGCGAAGGCAGATAGCTGATAACGATGTCAAGAAGGTTCTGAATACCTTTGTTCTTGAAAGCTGTACCGCAGCCGACCGGAACGATCAGGGCCTTGATAACGCAAAGGCGAAGTACGCGTTTGACGGTGTCGAGATCAGGTTTACGGTCCTCGAGGAACATCTCCATGATTTCTTCATTGTTTTCCGCCAGACACTCGATGAGGTAATTATAGGCTTCGTTGCGTTTTTCAACATACTCAGCGGGCACATCTTCGATACGGACGCTCTGTCCCTGTTCATCATCATAGAAGTGAGCTTTGTTCTCGATAACGTCGATTACCCCTGCGAAATCGGATTCAGCACCCATCGGGAGCAATATCGGACAGGCCGTTGCTTTCAGCTTGGAACGGATCTCATTGACAGCACCATAGAAATCGGCGCCGACACGGTCCATCTTGTTAATGAAAGCAAATACCGGAACATTGTATTTCCGGGCCTGGCGCCACACTGTTTCAGTTTGCGGCTGCACTTTCCCCACAGAACAGAACACTGCCACAGCACTATCCAATACGCGCAGTGAACGCTCCACTTCAGCAGTGAAGTCCACGTGTCCGGGGGTATCAATCAAGTTAATCCGATGCTCTTTCCAGAAACAGGTGGTCGCAGCGGAGGTGATGGTGATACCGCGTTCCTGCTCCTGGGCCATCCAGTCCATGGTCGCGGTACCCTCATGAGTTTCACCGAGTTTATAATTCTTTCCGCAATAGAAAAGAATTCGTTCGCTTAATGTCGTCTTACCTGCGTCGATATGGGCCATAATCCCGATATTACGCACGTTTGCCAATGGAACCCGGCGACCCGGTGCTTCCTGATACGTTTTTTCAATCAACTCTGCCATAATTAGCCTTAAAAAAAATACCGCCGATTACCAGCGGTAATGCGCAAAAGCCTTGTTAGCTTGCGCCATTTTAAATGTGTCTTCCTTCTTTTTAATCGATGAACCGGTGTTTTCAAATGCATCGAGCAACTCGGCAGCCAGCGACTCCATCATCGCTTTGCCTTTGCGGCCCTTCGCATAAGTGGTGATCCAGCGCATGGCCAGAGCAACCTGACGTTCCGGAGCAACTTCCACGGGAACCTGATATGTGGCACCACCGACGCGACGGCTTTTCACTTCAAGCTTGGGCTTGACGTTTTCCAGGGCCTGCAGAAATACTTCCAACGGCTCCATGTCGCTCTTCTTTACTTTAATCAGGTCAAATGCACCATAAACGATCCGCTGGGCAGTCGACTTCTTGCCGCTGCTCATGATCGTATTGATTAAGCGGGCCACCAATTCGCTGTTGTACTTCACATCTGGAGTCAACTCGCGTTTTACAGCTCTCCTTCTTCTCATTTATCTATGATCCTTTTTTTCGACATTGAAAACTGTCGACACCAGTGGATGACGACAGTTCATTTATGCATACTTCCGATTATTTCTTCTTGCCCTTGGCCGCGGCGGCTTCCTGGCCCGGCTTCGGACGCTTGGCGCCATACTTCGAACGGCTCTGACGGCGTTTTTCCACACCGAGGCTGTCCAACGCACCACGAACAACGTGATAACGTACGCCCGGCAGGTCGCGAACACGACCGCCCTTGACCAGTACCACCGAGTGTTCCTGGAGGTTATGACCTTCTCCGCCGATATAAGCGGTTACTTCCTGACCGTTGGTCAGACGCACGCGGGCAATTTTACGCAAAGCCGAGTTCGGCTTCTTCGGGGTACGGGTGGTTACCTGCAGACAGACACCACGACGTTGCGGGCAAGCTGAAAGAGCTCTTGATTTGCTCTTGCTGACCTTGGACTGTCGTCCTTTGTTCACTAACTGATTAATTGTCGGCATATCCTTACTACCTGTTTTTCTTATATATTATAATTTTTGCAACTCAATTATACACTGAAAGATTTATAATATAGTTTCAACCGGAAATCTTTGCAAATTTTTTTGCAAAAATATCGCTCTTTTTTTGGTTTTTTATTGAACAAACGGACTTTGCAGTACTAAAACCGCTCAGTCCGTCTGTCTGAAAGAGGAAATCAGTCCTCGTTTTCACCTTCGGTATCATCATTCGAATCTACTTCCGCATCGTCGTCATCGAAAATATCATCCGATATTTCCTTGGCTTCTTTGACGGGTTCGGCCTTCATGTTCTCCATCGGATCTTCAATCAACTCTTCACCCAGTTTCTTCAGGCGGAGCGACTGCAGAGCCTGATAACCGGTACCGGCGGGAATCAAATGGCCGGTAATCACGTTCTCTTTGAAGCCGATCAGATTGTCAACCTTGCCGAGAGTCGCCGCCTCGGTCAGAATACGCGTGGTATCCTGGAACGACGCCGCGGAAATGAAGCTCTCGGTTTCCAACGATGCCTTGGTAATACCCAACAGAACCGGTTCCCAGTCCGCCGGAGTACCGCCCTGCCCCATCACTTCTTTATTGATCCGGGTGAACTCGGCACGGTCGACCTGTTCACCGGCCAGATAATCAGTGCTGCCGGGCTCGGTTACTTTTACCTTCTGCATCATCTGACGGATGATGATTTCAATATGCTTATCGTTGATTTCCACACCCTGGGCGCGGTATACCAACTGAATTTCATCAACCAGGTAACGCTGGAGTTCCTGCGGTCCGCAGACTTCGAGCAGCGCATGCGGCACAATCGAACCTTCCGTCAACTTCTGCCCCTTGCGGACAAAGTCGCCTTTGCTTACCGCCAGATGCTTGTGCGAAGGAATGTTGTTGTGTTCCTCGGTCATATTGGTTTCCGGATCGCGGATCACCAACTGACGACGGCCGCCGCGGCCGAGACGGTCAACTTCGATCACCCCGTCGATACGGGCGATTTCAGCGATATCCTTCGGAATACGCGCCTCGAACAATTCGGCGATACGCGGGAGACCCCCGGTAATGTCTTTGTTCTTGGCCGAAGAACGCGGTACGCGGGCCAACACCATACCGGGCTTCACCTTGGTACGGGCGGTGATCATCAGGAACGCGCCTGACGGCAGCGGATAGTTCGCCACAAACTCGCCTTCTTCGTTTTTCAGCACGATCTGCGGATGGAGGTCGTCACGATGTTCCATAACGGTAATTTCCTGAACACCGCCGCGACGCTGACGGTTCAGGGTTACCCCTTCAACCAGGTCGTGGAGTTCCACCGTACCGATTTCTTCGGCAATGATCGGCACATGGTAGGGATCCCAGTGGATAAAACGCTCATTGGCCTTGACTTTTTCGCCGTCGCCCTTCTCCAGAACGGCCCCGGTTTCAATGTCATAACGGTCAAGTTCGGCTTCACGCATGGCGTCTGACCAGTAATCATAATCCTTATTGAAGAAAGTACCGATGGCTTCCGCTTCAAGCTGAGCCTTTTCACGGGCATGCTTTTCGAATTCCTTGGCTTTCTTTTCATCATAAATGATAGCCTGGCCGTTCTTGTTCACCACCACAACTTCATTGTTCTGGTTCTTAACGGTACGAACGTTGAAAAGTTTGATCGTACCGGCGCTGCGAGCAGTGATAACCGGCTGCTTGTAAGCGGAAGACGCGGTACCCCCGATATGGAACGTACGCATCGTCAACTGAGTACCGGGCTCACCGATGGACTGCGCCGCGATGATACCGAGCGCATCGCCTTTTTCTGCGAGACGATCGGTCGCCAGGTTCTTGCCGTAGCACTTGACGCAGACCCCGCGAACGCTTTCGCAGGTCAAGGTCGAACGGATCAACACTTTGCTGATGCCGCGCTTTTCAATCAGCTCGATAATATCAAGAGTAAATTCCTGATTGGCTTTGACGATCAAACGGCCGTCTTCAAACGCGGGATCACGGATATCCATGGCGCTGAAACGTCCGAGCAGACGCTGGCTCAGCGGCATAATGACTTCGTCGCCTTCCACGATCGGAGACACCCAGATACCTTTGATGGTACCGCAGTCTTCTTCGCGGCAGATGATATCCTGGGCCACGTCGACGAGCTTACGGGTCATGTAACCCGAGTCCGCGGTTTTCAGCGCGGTGTCGGCGAGACCTTTACGGGCGCCGTGTGTACTGATGAAGTATTCCAGCACCGACAGACCTTCACGGAAGTTCGAAAGAATCGGACGTTCGATAATATCGCCGGACGGATTGGCCATCAGTCCGCGCATACCGGCCAACTGACGGATCTGGTCCTTGCTGCCACGAGCGCCGGAGTCCATCATCGCAAACACCGGATTGATTTCATCGCCGGTACGGGTTTCATGCTCGAGGCGCACAAACAGTTCGCTCGCCACGTCATTACTGCACTGGGTCCAGATGTCAATAACCTTGTTATGGCGCTCGCCTTCGGTCAACACCCCTTTATTGTACTGGTCGACGATTTTGTCGATTTCGTCCTGGGCGCGCTCAATGATATCCTTTTTGCTGTCAGGAATATTGAGGTCGGCTACCGAGATGGAGAATCCGGCCAGAGTCGCATATTCGTAACCCAGGTCTTTGAGCTTGTCCAGCAACTGTACGGACTGCTCGCTGCCGATGGTCTTGTAACAATCGGAGATCAGCATTCCGAGTTCTTTTTTCTTGGCGACATTATTGAAGAAACCGAGCCTTTTGTCCCAGATTTCATTGAAAATCAGACGTCCGGCCGTAGTCAGAATATATCTGTCATCTTTGCTGCCCCAAACCGTTACCTTTCCGAAGTCAGGGTTCGGCACACGGACCGCGTCATGGATTCTCAGGAATCCGTGATACATGGCGAAAAGAACTTCAAATTTATCGGCATAAAGCTTGGCTTTGTCTTTATTGCGCGGTTCGCAGGTCAGATAGTAAATACCAAGGGTAATATCCTGGGTCGGCGAAGTAATCGGCTTGCCGTTGGCAGGCGAGAATACGTTATTCGGAGCCAACATCAGGAGCTTGGTTTCCATCTGGGCCGCGTTGGACAACGGTACGTGTACCGCCATCTGGTCACCGTCGAAGTCCGCGTTGTAAGCGGTACAAACCAACGGATGGATACGGATAGCCGAACCTTCGATCAAAACCGGGTCAAACGCCTGAATCGACAGACGGTGCAAGGTCGGCGCGCGGTTCAGCATCACCGGATGACCGAGGGTCACTTCTTCGAGGATATCCCAAACCACGGTTTCGCCGCGTTCGATCATCTTCTTGGCGCCGCGCACGGTGTGGGCGAAGCCGCGGCCTTTCAGGTGGCGGATGATAAACGGTTCGAACAAAGTCAACGCCATTTTCTTGGGCAGACCGCACTGGCCGAGTTTCAGCTCGGGGCCTACTACGATTACCGAACGGCCGGAGTAGTCAACGCGTTTACCCAGCAAGTTCTGGCGGAAACGTCCTTGTTTACCCTTGAGCATATCGCTGAGGGACTTGAGCGGACGGTTGCCGGCGCCGGTGACGGCACGGCCGTGACGGCCGTTGTCGAGCAGAGCGTCGACCGCTTCCTGGAGCATCCGTTTTTCGTTGCGGATAATCACTTCGGGAGTGCGCAACTGCAGCAGGTTTTTCAAACGGTTGTTACGGTTGATAACCCGGCGATACAGGTCGTTCAAGTCGGAAGTGGCGAAACGACCGCCTTCCAACGGCACGAGCGGACGCAAATCGGGCGGAATTACCGGCAATACCTTCAAGATCATCCACTCGGGACGCGAATTGCTGCCGATAAAGCCCTCGACCAGACGCAGACGCTTGGCAAGTTTCTTGCGGATCGCTTTATTCTTGGTACCTTCCAGGCTGACCGCCAATTCATCTTTGACGGAAGGAAGGTCAATTTTTTCCAACAGGGTATGGACCGCGGGAGCGCCCATGTCGGCCTGGAATGCTTCGCCGTAGTCTTCACGGGCCTGGCGATAATCCAATTCGGTCATGGTCTGGCCGATCTTCAACGGGGTGTCGCCGGGATCGGTGATCGCCCAGTCTTCATAGTAGATCACGCGCTCGAGTGACTTGGCAGTCATGTCCAGCATCAAGCCGATACGGCTCGGCATACACTTGAAGAACCAGATGTGGGACACCGGTACCGCCAGGTCGATATGGGCCATGCGGTCACGACGGACTTTGGCCTGGGTAACTTCCACGCCGCAACGGTCGCAGACCACGCCTTTGTGCTTGACGCGTTTATATTTACCGCAGTTACATTCCCAGTCCTTGGTCGGTCCGAAAATGCGCTCGCAGAATAAACCGCCTTTTTCCGGTTTGAAACTGCGGTAGTTGATGGTTTCGGGATTCTTTACTTCTCCGTGGCTCCATTTACGGATCACATCCGGTGAAGCGACATTGATCGAAACCGCCCCAAATACGGATTGCGAGGACTGTCCGAGCAATTCGCGATAGGCATAGTTGTTATTTTCACTCATCGGTATAATCCTCCAGAGTTATGCATCAGTCTTATTGACAGTACGGATATCCAGGCCGAGGCTCTGCATTTCCTTGAGCAGTACGTTGAACGACTCAGGGCGGCCGGCTTCCAGGATACACTGTCCTTTGACAATCGATTCATAGATACGGGCACGTCCGGTTACGTCGTCGCTCTTTACCGTCAGCATTTCCTGCAGGTTGTAAGCAGCGCCATAAGCTTCGAGCGCCCACACTTCCATTTCCCCGAAACGCTGACCCCCGTGTTGCGCTTTACCGCCGAGGGGCTGCTGGGTAACCAGTGAATACGGGCCTACCGAACGGGCGTGGATCTTGTTCGCGACCAGATGGTCGAGTTTCAACATGTAGATCTGACCCACCATCACGCGCTGGTCGAAACGATTACCGGTACGGCCGTCGAAAAGTTCGGTCTTGCCGTCGTATTTCCATTCGCCGGATTCGTTTTTCTTGAACCCGAGATGATAATTCTCACCGGTTTCATCTTCGATCTTGCGGTTGGCGTCTTCCACCAGCTGGACAATCTTGGTTTCTTTGATCCCGTCGAACACCGGAGTGGCGACTTTGAATCCGAGGATTCTGGCAGCCAGCCCGAGGTGGGTTTCCAAAACCTGTCCGAGGTTCATTCGGCTCGGTACGCCAAGCGGGTTGAGCACGATGTCGACCGGGTTCCCGTCGAGCATGAAGGGCATGTCTTCAACCGGCACGATCTTCGCCACAATACCTTTGTTACCGTGACGTCCCGCCATTTTATCGCCGACCTGAAGCTTACGCTTGCAAGCGACATATACTTTGACCTTCTTGATGACGCCCGGATCGACGCCGTCGCCGGCTTCGAGACTGTTGATGGCGTCTTTCTTGGTCAATTCGTTTTCATCAAACTGCGGAGTGAGCTTGGAAATGATCTCACTGATCGAATCCTTGAGCGGGCAGTTTTCCATTTTCCAGGCATTATATTTATTCGCCAGCTTGAGGACCGCGCTCGGAGTCACCTTGCGGTTCGAGCTGATCAACGGAGCGGAATCATTGGCCACGTCGTAAATCGGATACGGCAGCTTCTGGCCCAGCATGATTTCGGAGAGCTGGGCAGCCAGTTCTTCGACCAATTCGGCATAACGCTGTTTGTAAGTATCCTTCGCGCCCTTGATCTGACGGCGCAGTTCGGACTTGGTCATCGACTGGCGGTTCGGATCTTTGGCGTATTCGATACGGACGTCCATTACGATACCGCCCTTACCGCTGCTGACGATCAAGCTTGAATCTTTCACGTCGGCGGCTTTTTCACCGAAGATCGCTCGCAGGAGACGCTCTTCCGGAGCCAGTTCGGTTTCGCTCTTGGGAGTGATTTTACCGACCAGGATGTCCCCGGGGCGGACTTCCGCACCGAGACGCACCACGCCGTCCGGACCGAGGTTGCGCAAGGCATCTTCGCTGACGTTCGGGATATCCCGGGTGATTTCTTCCGGGCCGAGCTTGGTTTCGCGGCTGGTTATTTCAAATTCATCAATGTGAATACTGGTATAAACGTCTTCCTTGACCAAACGTTCGCAGACGATGATCGCGTCCTCAAAGTTATATCCGCACCAGGGCATGAAAGCCACCAACACGTTTTTCCCGAGGCCGAGTTCGCCGTTCTGGGTAGAAGCCCCGTCGGCAATCACATCGCCGGCGGCAACTTGCTGCCCGCGCTTGCACCAGGGACGCTGATTGATACAGGTTCCGGCGTTGCTGCGGAGGAATTTCTTCAGTCTGTAACGCTGTACGTCATCCGGGAAACGGGTTTCGGAAGCCGGTTTGCCGTCCTTGGTCACAACCACTTCGGCAGAGCAGACTTCGGCAATGATCCCGGGTTTGGCGACAGCCACTACGGCGCGTGAATCTTTAGCGATTTTCGCTTCGAGACCGGTACCCACATACGGAGATTCCGGCACCAGCAAAGGCACCGCCTGACGTTGCATGTTCGAACCCATCAAAGCGCGGTTCGCGTCGTCGTGCTCCAGGAACGGGATGATTCCCGCCGCGGCGCTGACCAACTGTTTCGGAGAAACGTCCATATACTGGACTTCTTCCTTCGGATGTTCTTCGGATTCACCGCGGTAGCGCGCCATGACCTGCTTACGGACGAAACGGCTGTTCTCGTCGAGCATAGCGTTCGCCTGGGCGATAACGAATTCTTCTTCCTTATCGGCGGAGAGATAATCGATCTGTTCGGTTACCTGCCCGTCAATCACCCGACGATACGGGGTTTCGAGGAATCCGAATTCATTGATACGCGCATAAAGCGACATGGACGAAATCAGACCGATATTCGGACCTTCCGGAGTTTCAATCGGGCAAACGCGGCCATAATGGCTGGCGTGAACGTCACGGACTTCAAAACCGGCACGATCACGGCTCAAACCGCCCGGGCCGAGGGCCGAAAGACGGCGTTTATTGGTCAGTTCGCTCAACGGATTGGTCTGGTCCATGAACTGTGAAAGCTGGTTACGCGCAAAGAAGTCACGAACGACGCCGGCAAAAGCCTTCGGATTGATCAGCTTGGCCGGAGTGATATTGGTGTCGTTGGCATCCATCAGAGTCATGCGCTCGCGAATCAGTCTCTCGGTTCTGAGCAGACCGACGCGGCAATGATTCTGAAGCAGTTCGCCCACGGTACGGACACGACGGCTGCCGAGATGGTCGATATCGTCGGTCTGGCCGCCGGTGCTGCGGAGCTTGATCAGATATTTGGTCGCACCCATCAGGTCTTCCGCATTCAGAGTACGTTCGGTCAACGGCAAATCAATGCCGAGACGCTCGTTGATCTTGTAGCGGCCAACCGCGCCGAGGTCATAACGCTTGTTATCAAAGAACAGACGCTTGACCAGCTGCTTGGCATTGTTGATATTCGGCGGATCGCCGGGGCGCATACGCTTGTAGATTTCTTTGAGGGCGTCTTCGCTGTTGCGCGAAGGATCGCGGCGGAGACAGCCGATCAGATAATTGTCGCCGTCGGGAATATAGACGAGGTCCATTTTGGCGACTTTGGCTTCCTGAAGCTGCTTGAGGTGAGTTTCATTCAACTGGACAAGCTCTTCAAGCACCAGTACGTCATTTTCGCCTTTGATGTCTTCAACTGTGTAGTAACAATTGATATCGGGCTTTTTGACCAGGCTGCTGACGGAATAATTGCCGATATGATAAGCCTTCGAAAGAATTTCTTTGTTGGTTTCATAGCCGACAGCGCGCAGGAAAGTCGTAATGAGAAACTTGCGGCGGCGGCGGCGGCGGTCGAGATATATATAAATCAAATCATTGATGTCGAATTGAACTTCCATCCAGGAACCGCGATCGGGAATGATCCGGAAAGAGTAAAGCATGCGGCCGCTGCTGTGGCGGTTGCGTTCGAAGCAGATCCCGGGTGAGCGATGCAACTGGCTGATGATGACACGTTCCGCACCGTTGATGACAAAGGTACCACAATCCGTCATCAAGGGGATTTCGCCCATATACACACGTTCTCTGATCTCGGCGCCATTATGTTTCAGCAGGAAATCGGCATGCA
>JAVBRM010000243.1:0-21839 GCA_031548025.1 Victivallaceae bacterium
CGCAGGTCCAAACCTTTTTCGGAAACGCAGACTGTTTTTTTGATCATATGCGGCAGCTCCGTGTTGACATTCAGTTTGTTGTTACTTTAAACTCAAAAATCAACAATGCAAGCACGAAATTCAAATTTCCGCAAACCCTTCGAATTTAGCTAAGCTCGTAAAAACTCCGGATCAGAGCGATTTGTTCATGTCGGGAGTCATCGGTTTCACGTCGTTCGATCGAGCTCAGTGCTGCATTCAGATCGGTTGATATTCCGAATGAAAGAGGGAAAGTTTCGCTTGAAAGAGCCTCTGCCAGCATGGCAATATCGTCTGCGTGTTTCTTCATATCGATAAGGTTTTTCTCGGTCGGATTTTCTGTCTGAGAGAGTTTCAAATATGCTAATGCCTTCAATGGAATGAGTCCTTCCAATGAAATCGTTGTAATTTCGTCAATCTGTGTGGCGTTGCGACGAATAAAGTCATAGTATTCAGTTTCAAAAAGGATTGCCGATAGGCTGGACTTAGCATCGCCCGCATTCAGCGGAACGAAATCGGATACCCAATCATCCGCCGGTTTGTTGGAGGCCAGTTCCAATTGTGAGGGAAAGTCTCCGTTTCTGGGCGATATAAAGCGGAAGAAGGTCGGCTTGCCGGTACTTTTGCGGCATTGGACAACATAACCTCCATCGCGAATGAACTCCTTGAGACGTTTGCCGAATCCGGCTTTCAGATTTTCTGACACGATTACAATGTCGAAGTCCTTAGTCGGTCGAAACTCGCGGCCGACAATATTCAAGACCAGATCGCATGCTACCCCACCAATCAGAATATAATCGTCGTGAAAGTCCCGGAAATATTGTTTGAAAAGCCCTATGCCGATTACCATTGTCTGTTTTCCTTTATTTCAAGCAATTCCCCTTTAATACGGGCATCATTGGTATTTTTGAATGAAAGCTCCAGGGACAGTGGATCCACGAATTCGCCAATGTGATTCGGGAGCCAATACGACCATACTTGAATATCGGCGGCACCGGTTCCGGCGGCATCGGCGAAGCGGAGCAGTCCGGCTTTGCGCAATCTGGAGTAATCGCTGTCAGAAATTGCATAGCATTTGCGGTTGGCGGCAAGATTGCTCTGTTGTGCCAAAGCATATTCCCCAGCAAACGGATAGTGTTTTGCAAAAGGCTCATCATTAGCGACGGAAACGGTATTTTTGATTGGAGAGCGTAAATACTCCTGCGATGCATCCCACAGTGCTTTCCGGTCATGTTTAAAATGCATGCTTTTCCGGTAGCCGTCAGATGAAATAGAGCATAATTTAAATTTTTTCAATTGTTCTGACGCGCGTATCACACTGGTTAGGGTATACCCCGTTATTTCAGCAATACGGACAAGCGGTAAACCGTCCAGTTTACCGGAAAGCAGTTGTTCGAGTAAAATAGCCTGGGCGGCCGGAGGAAGATAATTCGGTTGTGGCTTTGTTGTCTCTCTGATCCGGTCAGAAAAATCGATTGCCAGATATGGAAGAAACATCTGTTTATCCGGAACCAGGAATGACATTTTCCTTTTCACCAGGACTAACCGCTGCTGCTTGGAGAGAGAACTGAAAACGAATACGGGGAAATCAGAAATGCTTTTATTACGAAAGACAGTTGTAGCGCTTTCCAAATCCTTGATTGAATGACCGTCGAAAAAATCTTCTTTTGTGAATAGGAAAAAAATCTTTTTTCCGAACAATATTCCGGAATAGATTTGAAACATTTTCTGCAGAAAGAATGGTAACTCCTTCAGTTCTTCTGCATGCAGTTCCAGAGTGCAATCTAAGACTCGTGATAAATAATTTTGAATTTCGCTTTTGTTCATCAAAAACCTCAACAACTAACTCTATGGTATTAATATAACTCTGTATGAGTTAATTGTCAAATTTAGAGTTAATTGTTTTGTATGTGATGAAGTTTTAAAGCTTGATCCGGGAGATGAAAATGGAGTTGTCGCTGCCGTATTCCATGCATTGTTTCCACTGTTCGCCGGTGGGGACGCCCGGACGGCCGTTCTGCATCCATTCGGCGGCGATAACCCATGATTCGTGGTCGTCGATATGGACACAGCCGAAGTTGCCCAGGCGTGCGCCGCGCTGGGGAACCGCGATCTGCTCGGTACTGCGGATCACCCGCAGGTTTTTTCGGTCGACTTCGGCGATGAACAGCGGCGCGCGGTGGCGGAATACGTGGTCGTTGTCCGCGCCGCGGCGGGTGTATACAAGGTACAGTTTTTTTCCGGCGGTAATCCAGTGCTGTTGGGTACAGTAATTGCCGAGTTCGGAGCCATCGTCGAACAGCCATTCCTGAATCGGGCTGAAATGGAGTCCGTCGGTACTGTCAGCGACATAGCCTTTTTTGTCGTTGCGCATGGTCAGGTAATAATGATCGCCGATTGCCGCGATCGAGGGTTCGCCCAAGCCGCGTGGTATTTCCAGGCTCAAGGGGGCGCCGCATTCCAGCACTTTGAGGGTATCTCCGTTGAAATCGCAGCGCAGGACCATCGTGTGATAAGACTTGCCCCAGGGGTTTTCCGCCTCGGAGCGCGACATGAAATAGACCGGCAGGAGGATTTCGCCGTTGTCTTTTTCCAGATATTGAGTACAACCGGCCCCGCAACTGAAATACTGGTCAGGTTCTTTTTCCGGAACTTGCAGAATACGGGTTTGACTCCATTTGCCGCTTTGCCGGTCGAAAATGCTGTAAAGGGTAAATCTCGGGCGCGGAGGAGGTATGATTTCATCGTCGCGGTAGATTACCGCGTGGCCGATCAGAATAAATTTACCGGAGGTGCGATGCCATAACGGGGTGGCGTCGCTCATGACGATTTCACAGCCATCGCCCCAGGGCTGACGGGATAATTCCGGCTGGGGAGTGATCGGCGACCAGTTTTTGCCGCCGTCGGTGCTTCGGAGCATTTCCAAGCCATAAAAAATATCACTGCCGCTCAGGCGCAGCGGTTGAGTGGTGATGACAATATCCATGCCGTCGGGCGATACCGCGCCGCGGGCATGAACGTAGCAGCGCTCTCCGGCAAAACCGGTTTTGATCTGTTCCAGCTTAATTTCCATGTTCGATAACCTCTTTGATGACGGATGATGCACAAAAACATCCGAAGATTGCGGGAATATAAGAAATCGTTCCGAGATTGGTACGGTAACCGCCGAGATCGTTTTCGCCCTCGACAAATGATTCTTCCGGTACGTCTTCCGGGGAGAAAACAACTTGGAATCCGCTCTGAATGCCGCGTTTGTGAAGTCTTTTGCGCAGCGCCCTGGCCAGTTTGCAATTATAGGATTTGCCGATATCGGCGGTACGGATTTGCGACGGGTCCATCCGGCCCCCGGCCCCCAAGGCGCTGACCACCCGGAAACCGTGTTCCAGTGATTTGCTGATCAAGTTGACTTTGGGCGACAGGGTATCGATAGCGTCCAGCACGCAATCATAAGCGGCGGCATCCAGCAAAGCGTCGGTTTTTTCATCGCGGATAAATTCCCGGATGACGGTCAGTTTCAGATCCGGGTTGATATCCAGGAGCCTGGCGGCGATTGCGTCGGCTTTGAATTGTCCGGCGGTACTGAGCAGCGCGGGCAACTGGCGGTTGCGGTTCGAGGATTCGATGATATCGCCGTCAGCAATGGTCAAGCTGCCGACTCCGGCCCGGCAGAGCATTTCCACGGCATAAGCGCCCACGCCGCCCAACCCCACGACCAGAATGTGGGCGTTCTGCAGTTTGCGCAATTTATCTTCGCCCAGAAGCAGCGCGGTGCGTTCTTGCCAGTCGGGTATCGGTTGTAATTCGGTATTTGTCATGGTATGTCGTTTTTTAAGTCGGACGGATTTATAATTGGCTTTAATATGGCATGGGATGAGCTTACATGCAAGTGAATATTCGGTGGAAATTGTCCGCAAGGTGTTTTTTCAGCTCAGGGAGCGGGAGCTTCCACAAGGCAGCGGCGAGTTCGTAGGTTTGGCGGATGTCGTCTTCGGAATCGTCGGTTTCCAAACCCAACTGGCGTAATGGGACTAATGCCGGGTCGAGTTGCGCCAGTTCGGCGGCGCGGAATGACACCATGGCGCCCCGGGATATGATCGCCTGGAGGTTGGTGGGGCGGACCGGCGCCCGGTGCCAGAGCGTGAGTTGCGGAGTTTTCAACAGGGACAGTATCTCGTGGGTGCATTTGACATTGTGAATGACCACCGGCAGCCGGTGGGCGGTGGCTATCGCCAGGTGTTTCTGAAATATTTCGATTTGTCGCGGCAGCGGAGCCCCGCGCAAGCGGTCCAGCCCGGTTTCCCCGATGGCGGCCAGGCTGGTAGATTGTTTTTCCAGAATGGCGAATTGCTCCTCGATATCCGGGGCGCCGGTATCCCATGGATGAATCGCCGCGGCGTATCCAACCTCGCCGGGACGGACGCAGATCATTTTGATGATGGTCGGGTTCGGAGCCGTATTATGGGTATGGAAATCATAATACAATTCATCCATTTTTTAGAACCCGATTGAGCGAGGTACTGAGTGCGGAAAGCGAATACGGTTTCTTGAGGAACCCGTTGACGCCCATGCCGATGACATCCGTTACCCGCTGGTCATTGTAGAAACCCGATGAAAGCAGGATTTTGGCCTCGGGATTGAATTCGCGCAGACGCAGATAGACTTCCTTGCCGGAAATGCCCGGCATAACCATATCCAGAATCACCGCGTCGATCTCCCGGTAATGTTCATAATAGAGCTCGAGCCCGCTGTTGCCGTCGCCGGCGGTCAGATATTTATAACCGAGTTTGGACAACATGCCGGTGGCGGTGGTGCGGATCGCCTCGTCGTCGTCGATCACCAGGATGGTGCCGCTGCCATGAATAATATTCTGAGCGGGGAGCTCCACCTCGGTAACTCCTGAGTGTTCAAAAAATTCCGGCAGGTAAATGATGAATTCGGTGCCTTTGCCCGGTTCGGATTTGAGTTCAACGAAGCCCTGATGCTGATGAATGATGTTGTATACCATGGCCAGCCCCAGGCCGGAACCTTTGCCCTTGGTTTTGGTGGTAAAAAACGGGTCGAATACTTTCATTTGAATGTCGTGCGGAATACCCACTCCGCGGTCGCGGATCGAGATGGCCCAGTAGTATTTGTCGTCGCCGCGTTGGGCGAGCGGGTTGGAATTATCGGGGATGATCCGCGAAATCCGGACCTCGATAACCCCGCCATGCGGTTCGTCCGGGCCGCGCATAATGGTCATGGCGTGCTCGGCATTGATCATGAGGTTCAACAGGACTTGTTCGATTTGGGTCTGGTCGGCCTCGACGATGGTGGATACGGCGGCGTAATGGGTTTTGATCACCACCGATTTGTCGAAGGTGGCACGGCAGATGCTCAGGACGTTTTCAATGGCGTTGCGGAGGTTGACCGGCTTGACATGGAGTTTGCTTTTGCGGGAGAGAGTCAGCAGTTGCTCGACCATGTTCGCCGCGCGCAACACCGATCTTTCCGAAAGCTCGACATATTCCTTGATTTCGTCGACCTTGTCCGGGGAATTGGCGATGATGTAATTGATCATCGACAGCGAACCTTTGATACCCGCCAGGACATTGTTGAAATCATGGGCCAGGCCGCCGGTCAGTGTGCCCACGGTTTCCATTTTCTGGGCCTGAATAAGTTCTTCGCCTTTGTGAATGAGCTCGGTGACGTCTTCCAGAATAATGACCGCGCCTGGAGTCTCGCTGTTTTCCAGCGAAGTGATGGAGATATTGAAATATTTTTCTCCGGAAAGGTCGATGGTCTGACGATAGAGCTCGCGCATGGCGTCGCTGGCGAGAGCGCTTTCGATATCGGCCTTGAACGGCTTCATAAACGGCGCAATGCTCCATAATTTGGACCCGACGGCTTGTTTTTCGGGAATTCCGGTGTAACGGGCCGTGGCCTGATTCCACTGGGTTACCATTCCTTTTTCATTGACCGCGATAATCAGCAGTCTGATCGAGTTGAACAGTAGATTCAGATAGCTCCAGGTCTGGCGAAATTTGCGTTCGGCGCTTTTGCGCTCGGTCAGGTCGTTAATCATCAGGACGTTGTTGTAACCGATGATTTTCTGGTGGATATCGACATCGACCCGGCGGCCGTCGCGGCAGCGGATCGGCAGAATCACCTGGGACTCCGGGTGTTGCGCGCCCAGCATTTGCCGCAGGATCGTACCCTGCTGGCCCTGATAATTTTCCACGGGGACATTCATCTCGAACCACTTGTGGATGTCGCCGAGTTCATCATGGCTCCAACCGAAAAATTCCTTGAACATCCAGTTGGTGGTAAAAGTCCGGTCCGGCCTGATAATCAGGATCGGCAGCGGGGAGTTTTCGATCAACTCACTGATTTCCTGTTCGCGTTTGCGCCGCACCTGGATCTCACTCTGGAGATTGCTCATCGACTCCTTGATTTTCCAGGACATTTCGTCAAATGAACGCGCCAGAATACCGATTTCGTCTTTGGAATAGTTCTTTTTTTCATCGAGCATCGGAAACCTGCCCGCGGCCATTTCGCTGGCGGAGTCGACCAGGCCGTTCAGCGGCGAGAGGGCTTTCTGCAGCAGCAGAAACAAACAGCCCGCCGTGATTCCGACCCCGCACAACACGACAAGCACCAGCCGATAGTTGGTGTCAAAAATCAGGCCTCGGAGGAAAGAGCCTCGAGAGGGAATCGAATAGCCCACCAGCCAGTTCCACGGCTTGAAATGTTCGTAATAGATGATCCGTTCCGCATTATTGTCAATGACCCGGAGCTCGCCTGAGTTTTTCTGAAACATGCTTTGTATTTCGGAGTGAGTTCTGGTGAGCCAGGCGTCCTCGTACCGGGGGTGAGCCAGCATACGCCCGCGGCTGTCGATTATCACCGGAAATGAATTCATGGCCTCATGATAGCGGGAACGGATCAGGGCCAGGGCCTGCTCGCGGGCCTGTTTTTCGTTTGCCTCGCCCTGTCCGGCATACGCGGCGTGATTGTCGAGCATGGCCAGCATATTTTGAATGCGTTCTTTGGCCACCGACTGGTTCAGGCGGTGAGTTTCCTGCTTGTACGACAAAGTACTCAGCCAAACCAGCAGATAAGAGAATACCGCCAGTTGGATGACAAAAAATCCGGTTAATTTAGTTTGTATTTTCATGATTGGAATGATCGATCAACTCTCTCATATCTTTGATGAAGCGAGTAGCCCACGGGCTGGCGGATTCCACTTTGCGGGGGTCCAGTTTCATCAGGATAAGAAACGAATCACGTCCTTTATCATATCTGTTTTTCGAACATTTGGCGACTGCGTCATTGAGTTGTTTGATTACCTTGTCCTTAGGAATCTCTTCAATCTGATTTCCGGACAGCTTTTTATTGTTGAAAGACGAACCATAATAAGTTTGCAGCGCAGCGGTATCCGCCAGAAACCAGGTTTCCATACATTGGGTCATCAAATGGCATTGGTTTTCGCCGGCGCCTTTGGGGCTTTCCACTTTATCGACCAGCTTCAAATGCTCCCATGGCAACATGTGGTGAGCGTCCCTGACTGGTTGTTCGCTATCGACAAGCATGACCAGTTTTCTACTTTTTGCATACTCTTTGTTGAATAAATTAAATGCCTCATAACGGCTGCCGCAAGCGATAACCGTAAACTCGCCATGAATTCCGGCATTATTCAGAAACTGATGAAAAGCCTGACGACATATGCGGTTCAACGTACTGTTTCCGCCGCCCTCTACCAGGATCTTTACCATCGGTTGCCTCCGATATCTCCGCGGCTCCACAACTCGCCCAGACTGTAATTCTGCAACCATGGCTGTAATTCCGCTGCAGACAACCGGGTTAATTTACTGCAGCCGTTAATTTTCCCGCAAACGATAATATTTTCCGGGTCGTTCGTGAACATATTCACGAGCTGTTCGGAATGAGAGGTTATAATCAATTGAGTCCGGGTAGAAGCCTCGCGTATTGCTTCGGCCAGGTTGAAAATCAAATCGGGATGGAATCCCAATTCCGGTTCATCAATACAAATCAGGGGCGGCGGCTCGGGGTTGAGCAATATCGCCATCAGGCTCAAATAGCGCAATGTGCCGTCGGACAGGCGATTGGCGGGAATCGAATGAAGCATACTATCTTCGAACATCACTACCTGGGCTCTGCCCCCCTCCAGCCTGACGCCGGCTTCGTGAGCTCCGGCATATAAACCTTTTACATACTCCTGCAATTTTTTTCTCACATGCGGTATTGCCAGCAGATTATTCAGCACAATCGCCAGATTGCCGCAATCTTCCGCCAGGTGGGTATAATCCATATCGGTGGGTTGATATTGGCGGACCTTGCTGTCAATTCCGAAATTCAATTCCCGATAGATTTTCATCTTGCCGAACTGGTTGCCGAGATAAGTCAATTCCGGATAATTCACCGGATCTTTGAACTGAGATAAAACCGATGACCCCAAATCGATTTCATCCCTGCTCAACCTTTGGGGTTTGTCATTATTGCCGCCGATAATAAACGGCATTGATGCATTGTTTTGATAATAAATACAGCCGCAACCGGATTCGTCTGATTTGATGGTTTCTTCCGTGATTGTAAACCTGCCGTTGATCTCATGGAACTTTAGAATATAATCAATGAATGGGGATTTTTCAGCAGGGTTCTTTACAGTGGCGGCAACAAGAGCGCTTGTCGATTCCCGACTGCCCTTCCATAACCACTCCGCCACTCCGCCGCTGTTCCTGATCGGATTGGCTATCTGGGTTGGGGCTGAACGCAATACCGATACGGCCTCGAGTAAATTGGATTTGCCGCTGCCATTGGCTCCGATGATGATATTTAAACTACGGAGAGGAATTGTGGACTCATCAGGACCATAGGAGAGGAAATTTTGCAAACATAATTTTTCAAGGAATATCATAAATTACCGAAACTTTAGTTTTTTATCACAGAATAATATGGACATATAATGTCGATTTTGCAAATGTTTTTCCGGAAATCAGCGGGATTTGAAGGTGATCCTGGGGTCGATGATCACATACAGGATGTCCGACAGCAGAATTCCGGCCAGCGTCAGGATGCCGCCGAAGCAGAACAACGCCATTTGCAGCGGATAATCGCGGCTGTTCAGGGCCAGCAGCGACAGCGAACCCATGCCGTTGATATTGAAAACGTGTTCGATGATGATGCTGCCGGCGATTAAGCCCGGCAGCAGCCCGGCAAAAAGCGTCACCAGCGTAATCATGGCGTTACGCAAGGCGTGTTTGAACAGAATAATATGTTCCGGCAGGCCCTTGGCGGAGGCGGTCCTGATGTAATCCTGGCCGACCACATCCAGCATACTGCTGCGGGCATAGCGCGACAATCCGGCAAATCCGGCATAGGCCAGGCAGGTTACCGGCAGAATATAATAACGTGAGGAATTCCACATGATCTGCCAGGTGGTCATCCCCTCAACGGAGGCCGACGCCGTTCCTTTGAGCGGGAACAGCGGTACCCAGCCCCCTTCGCAAAGAGCCGCCTGAAACATCAGCGCCACCCAAATCGACGGCAGCGAATAGAGGAAAAACAGAACCAGCGTGGTGAAGCGGTCGAAGTTGCCGTCGGGATACACCGCCGCGTAGATTCCCAGTGGGATCGCCAGCAGGTAGGTAATCAGAACCGCCCAGAAATTCAACATCAGGGTTACCGGCAGCCGCTCTATGATCACCGCGGTTACCGGGCGTCCGGCATCGACTACCGCCGAATCGCCGAAATCGCCGCGGGTGACTACCGCCTTGAACCAATGATAGAGGCCGACATAAATCGGTTCGTCCAGGTACAGTTTTTTCCGCATGGCCTGATTGTGTGCAAAGACACCCTGTTCGGAGGAAAGGTTTTCGCCGCCGGTTTCGCCGATGACACTGGTCCGGGTGGGATCGCCGGGGGCCAGGCGCAACAATACATAACTCACCGCCATGATCACCGTGATGGTGAGCAGCGCCAGGAAAAATCGTTTGACGAGATAGGATAGCACCTTAGAACAGCCGACTGGGGTCCGGAGTGAAAATTTCGTAGTTGCGGGCGGCGTTTTTGGCGATTCCGCGCGCGGTAACCCTGTCAAACGGTCCGCGGACGATCACCCATTCGTCGTCTTCGTCCTCCAAAGGCTGAGCGACCAATGACATCAGATAGGAGCCGTCAAGCAGCATCGCCATTTCCTGTCCTTTGAAGTTCAGAGCCATCGAATGCCACTTGATCGCTCCGGCACGGGAAAAGCGCAAACGCAGATTAAAATAATTTTCGTCGTTCGGCAGACTGATCAAACTGGCATCCATGATATCACTGGAGTGAACGAACTGATTGATGTTGATATAAATTTTTTTGTTATCCATTGTGATTATCGGTCTTTCGATATCACTGGCCCGCGGATACTTGATGATTTCGTGAAAACTGATGATATACCGTGGATCTTTTTTGGAGAAAAGAGAATCCTTGGTTTTGTTGTCGCGGGCGTTTTCGTCTTCGTCGATCTTTACATCATTTGGCATTTCGCAACCGGAAATCAGTACCAACATGGCCGTCATGACCATCAACCATAAATATTTCATATGTCAAACCTCATTATTACTTATATAATATAATCCGCCGCGGCCTCATTACAAATTGGAGAATTGGAGAATTGGGGAATTACGGAAGGCTATAAATGATTTGTGGAAAATTCGGCAAAGCCGGAAGTAAAGCCGCGCAGCGCATTCATTCACCAATTCCCCAATTCAAAAATTCCCCAATTTTTTTAGCCTTAGGCTATTGACAATGGCGAAAATTTACGTTATAATATAAATAAGGAAACATGTTACCCTATGATAAGAAATATGACAAAACCGAAAACCAATATCAGGGAAATCGCGAAGATGGCCAATGTTTCGGTGGCGTCGGTTTCGCGGGCACTCAAAAATGAGCCGTCTTCCAAGCTCTCGGAAAAACAGCGGAAGCATATTCTGGATATTTGCGCTCAGATGCAGTATTATCCGAATGAGCACACCCGCAGGCTTTTTTCCGGCAGTTCCAATACGGTGGCGTTCTTTTTTCCGGATTTCGGTGGCCGACAGGAGGGGAAGTTCCTTGATGCTTATACTTATATCGATATTAACTTCGGGTCGTGTCTTATCGGGGCTCAGTCTGCTTTGCGGAGCCACGGAATGGATCTGCTCCTGACTGAAGTTACGGCGGAATTTATTGAAACAAAGCGTTATCTGAACTTGATTCGCGGTAAGTTGTTTGACGGTATTTTGATATGGGGCGCGATCAACGGCGAGGAATATGTGCGCGAGGTGCTTGCGGAAGGAATTCCGACGGTCATGATCCAAACCGTCGATGATGATTGTCGATGTTCCTCGGTCATTTCTGATGAGTATGACGGAATGCGGCAACTGGCGGAAAAAGTCCTGGCGAGCGGACACCGCAGGATTGCCATTGCCGGGGCCAAAACTTTCGCTTCTTCAATACGCAACCGGATGAATGGGATTGTGGAAACATTGCGGAAGCACAATGTAGAGGAAATATATATATCGTGCCAGGAAGGCCTGGGTTATTATCATGGCGAGAAGGCCGTTCGTGAAATTCTCGACAAGGCGCCGCGGACGACTTGTATTATGGCGCTTTCCGATACTTCCGCGTATGGATGCATTGATGAGCTTAAGAAGCATAATATCTCAGTGCCGGAGGATATTTCGGTAACCGGGGCCGACGGTTTGAATCTGCCGGGGCATCCGATCCGGTTGAATACTTTTTTCCTGCCCTCATTTGAAATTGGCAGGCAGGGTGCGGAATTGCTTTTCGAGGAAATTTCCGGAAACCCCGAAATCAAAAAATATTGTTTGCCGGTCAAAGAAGTTGCCGGAGAAACCCTGACAAAAATTAAAAATTTATCTGTATGAAAACAAAGTATTGAAGGAAGCTTTACCATGAAGAAGAAATTTACACTCATTGAATTGCTTGTCGTCATAGCGATTATTGCGATTTTAGCTGCCATGCTGCTGCCGGCTTTGAATCAGGCCAGAACCAAGGGCAGGACGGTTAAATGTCAGAGTAACTTGAAAAATCTGGTTTTGGGTCATGCGCAGTATTTGTCCGATTACAACGATGTCCTGCTTACGGTTCAATACAACGGCACTACCAGTCTGGGTTGGGCGCGCTATCTTTCCGGTTACGTCGGCAGCGATAAGTCATTTCAATGTCCTTTCGATATGACGAGGCGTTATCTTGATTTCAATCCTTTGTCATATGGTTTGAATGACTGGCAGGATACTGCGGGAATTTATCCGAGCAGCGGCAGTGTTTATAAATGGTATCCAGGAGGAAAGAAAATCTCATTGGTCAAAAATCTGGCCACTCCGACTTTTTCGTGTACAGTGAATACTCAACTGACGGATGGAACTCAGGAAGCGCTGCTCAGGCGGAGATCCGATCCAAATTATTGGTCTGGTGGTCAGATGCAACGCGGTTATCACTGTACACATTATGATCCTAAAATGATTAAAAACAGAAGTCATTCGGACGGGACGACTTTCGGGCGTTTGAACGGAGCTGTTACTCTGAACAAATGGGTGGAGTATATCGGACATTTTGACGCTCCGGCCGGAAGCAAGGCCAATTCGGTTAAATTCTGGGCTTCGGATCCAAATTAAGGTGTGTAACATGATGCTATTGGTTCTCTTATCTGCTTTATTGCTGGCCGGGTGCCACGGAGTGCCCGAACAGAAAACAAAATTTACCGCTGTTAAAGTGCCCGCCGGAGAGGCGGTCGCCGTTGATGCCGGGTTCTGGAAAAACGCGCCGTCTTATGAACTTCTCGAATTGCCGAAATATGTCAAGCGGAATCCGGTTACGGTTCAGTTCGCCTGGGATGACGAGGCCCTCTATTTCCGTTTCGAGGCGGTGGATGATGATATTGTGGACGAATCACCGGAGAATCAGAAAAACAGTCTTCAACTCTTTGCGGATTGTCTGGAACTTTTCATCCGTCCACAAAATTCCAGGGGATATTGGGAGTTTCACTTTACCGCCGGAGGGCATTTCGGGGGGATTCATTTTCCCGCCCGTGGTAGGCGGATGCCGTCCGATGTTGTTTACCGTCCGATGAACGGGCTTGAGTTTAAAGCACAGATTATCGGGACTCTCAATGATTTCTCCGATAAGGATGACCGCTGGATCGGGCTGGCCAGGATTCCTTTTGCCGGAATCGCCGACCGGTGTGCGCCGTTTTCGCCGGGTGAGCCGCTGTTGTTTCAGGTCACCAGCGTGGCGTATTCGGCATATGCCGACTGGGATGAAATGACCCAGCTCACCTATATCCCGGAAACCCCGGTGACCCCGCATTATCTCCCCGCCTGGGGATTATTGGAATTCAAATTATAAAAGGAAATCAAGATGAATTTTAAAACCGTATTTATTCTCTTTGCCATTGCTTTCAATGCGATGAGCGCACCGGTTCAATTGAGCCAGAAAGCAACTCTGGAAAAATTTGAGTCTCCGCCTTCCGGGGTTTTGAATTTGACCGTTAAATTCGACAAAGATCAGCGCGACTGCTGGTATTGGATCAAATTCCTGGACTCTGCGGAAAAATCGGTCATGGACATTCGTATCGACCCGGATAAATTGATTTATTCGTACACTCCCATAACTGGAAAACCGCAGTCGCTGGTCGCCAAGTATGCCACTCCGCTGGAAATGCGAAAGGATATGGAAATCGAGGTGAGAGTTGTTGACGGGCAGCATTATCTTGTCAGCATCAACGGCGAAAGGTTGCGCGGGGTAACGGCAGAGCGTGGGGAAGTGGTTTCCGTGGTCCTGGCGCCGCATAATTGCAAAATCACTTATGATAATTCGAAGTGGACCGCTGAACCGGCGGCCAAACCGCAGACCTATCTTTTCGGGGCAACAGGAATTGAATCTCAGGCCATGTTGAACATTCCCGATGTTGATTATGAGCTGAATTTTCAGTTTCGCGCGGAATTCAAGGGCGGCAAGCGCACTCACTACGGATTTTCGCTTAATTCAAAAGATGAAGCCCAAGGCAAGGCGATGTTGGTATTCTGGGATAATGGATTTCAAATGATTCATGGGAAAAACAGTAAATGGCTCGGCAATTTCAACAAAGACGAATTCAATAGCAAGTGGCATGATTTGAAACTCAAGAGAACGGATAAGAATTTCTATGAAGTTTTCATCGACGGCAAGCGTATAAACAATTTTGACACGGATATCGGGGCGGGTGGGGTTATTCAGTTCTGGAGTTACGGCGAGTGGATTTTTGAGGTGAAAAATGTAGAGTTGAAAATCATCGATGTTGGAAAAGCAATGGCGGAAGCCGGTACGTCTTCTCCCATTTTTTTTTTAACCGGTGAGGATACCCCGAACGCCGTTACGGCCGACGGCGTTCTTGCTCCGGTCGACGCCGAAGGAATTAAATATGTTTCCGGGATCAGGGGAAAAGCAATTGAATTGACCGATGCCAATAAATCGGTGTTGCGGTTTGACAATAAAGAATTGATCGGAGAGCATGGGACGCTCAGTTTCTGGGTTAAGCCTTATTGGAACGGTTCGGATTCGAAGAATAATTACTTTTTGTTCAATGCGTCAAACAGTCAAAAAAAATCCGCCATGCGGCTTTGGTTCTGGACCTGGCTGCGCGGCGATATTCCTTTGGAAGAAAAGGGCGGCGAAGTAATTTTGAATGGGAAATTGCGCAAAATGGTAACCGCAAATGACTGGATACATGTGGCGATGGTATGGAACCGTCAGAATTGGTCGAAGATTTATGTTAACGGCGAGCCCATCGACACGAAGCGTTTTACCGGCATCAATATGAAGGATATCAAAGATTTCACCATCGGCAGCGACCTGCATGGCGGTAATAAATTCAACGGGGCTTTGGATGAAATCAAGATTTACAAGGCGGCGTTGAGTGATGACGATATCCGGAAAGAATACCGTTCCAGAGCGATTTTTGACCTGATGCTGGATAATACTTTGATCAAGGCCGGAGAAAATATTGAATTGGAATTGACCGTGGCTCCGCTTGGTACATATGTCGGGAATTCACTTGACAAGCAAACCGAACCGTCGACCTCGGGAGCCCTTGCGGTGAAACTCTATGACAAAGACCAAAAATGTATTGCGGAAAAAGATTTTGGAATGGTAAAAGTTGAGCGTCCGACTACTTTTCTACTGTCGGTGAAACAGCTTCCGGTTGGTCTTTACCGTATGGAAGTGACTATGAAAGACGGCGAACGGCAGAATCTCCGTGCCTTTACAATCTCCGCAACCGATGTGAAACCTGAAAACAGCGGAAGCGGTGAATTGAAGCTGGGAAAACCCTTTTTTGAGAAGAAGTTCGATGCTCAACAGTCTTTGAACGGACAGCAATATCAGGAAGCCGGCCCCCATAAAATGGATAATTTTTATTGTGAAGTTACCATTCCTGAGGCTTACCGGAACGGCGAGATGCTGGTGATCGAGCTGGAATGGCCGGATGACAAGCCGCGCAATGCCGCATTTTATATGTATCCGCCCAAAGGCTCGGGGTCCATGATCCGCGACCGCCTGGGAGCCGGGCTTGCTTCGGGCAATGAATATCCGGTGTCCGGGAAAATGCAGACCGCGCGTTATTTTTTCAATGCGGCGTTTGCGCAATATTTATTTGAAGCACGCACCATGTCCAACGGTAAACCGGCGGCGCTGGCCGCACTCCGAATTTATCCGGTGGAGGGTAATCTGCCCGCTTTGAAAATCAATCCGCCGAAAGGGTTGCCCGGCCGCATGATCGGTCATCTCGACGAGGACCAGAGTTTCGATTACAATCTGGACTGGGACAACACCCGGCCCAAGCTGAACATGCATGACGTGGAGGCTAAATTGATCCGCAAAATCTGCGAATACTACGCCTATACCGGACAGAATTATTTTTCGCTGCCGCTGTTGCGTTATGACTTTACTTCGCATGACCGCTCAAATATTCCGGGGTTTCGTGGAGTTCCGCCTTTTGTGTCCGGGTCGATTCCATTCTGGATGAAGAGTCTCAGGGAAAACGGCATTTCATTTGTTGCTATTGTCAATATGTTCTGTCCTCCCGAATTCAATAATCAATTTCTGAAAAACGATTTCATTCGGGAGAATTATTTTTCCCGGGACAAAGACGGCAATGTCCTGCGTTCCAATCCGTACCATGCGAAAGTACAGGAATTGTTCGAATACAACTTCGAAGATTTCGTTCGTCGCTACGGCAAAAGACCAGGACTGGCCGGTATCGATCTCTGGCTGCAGTGGGATATGATCGGCTTTCGGGAGCTGGAAAGAGGATACGATGATTATACCGTTGAGCGATTCAGCAAAGAAACCGGGGTAAAGATACCCGAATTCAGTGATGCGAAATATCTGCGGCGTTATGAATTTTTGACTGCAGTTCCACAGCGTGAACAATGGATCAAATGGCGGGCCGTCAAAACTACCGGGCAGATTCAGCGGATCCGTCAGATCATCGACCGCTATAATCCCAGGCTTCCGCTGTATGTTACGGTTTCCGGCCTGCCGCTCAAAGGCAGTGTATCCGATGCTTCGGCGGAAGGGGTTGACGTGGTGAAATACCAGCTTGAAGAAAATACTGTTGACCTCGCGGCAATCAATTCGCTGCCGAATGTTTATGTTACTCCGATGCGGAACAGTGCTCATCAGCGTTGGCATGAACATTGGAGCAATGAGATCGCGACAACCGATGAATTGATTTATAATCCGGCGATTTCAGCTCCGTTCCGCAATTCCCGAGGCAATTATGTGAACAGCTACCGGACCTATTTTGAAACTTTCAGTAAATCACCGGTCAATGATCGCTACCCCGGTCATTTTCAGAATGTCGATCTCAAGCCGTCTGGCCGTTACTTCCTGAAAGAATTAGCTTACAGCCTGGCCTTGACCGATGCGCAGCGGATTGCTTTCGGCGCTCAGCCGCTCGCTTCGCTCGGGCATGAAAACGAGATGCGCGAATTTACCCAAGCCTACCGGGCGCTGCCGGCCTTACCGTTCCTGGATATCAAGGGAGCCGATGACCCGGTGACGGCGCGTTATCTGCAAACGGAAAACGGGACTTATCTTTATGCGGTCAGCCTGATTCATGTGGATACTCAAATCTCCCTGAATGTGAAAAAGATGCGCGATCTTTCGAGTGATGCGGAGATTCCGGGCGGGAATATCAAGCTGAAGCCGTTTGAACTGCGTGCTTTCCTGATTCCCGGCAAGTTCGTTCCCGCCTGGATAAAAACGACAGTACCGGATGAATTCATCAAAGCTTCGAAAGATCGTTTGGATACTCTGGAAAAAACCGCGGAAGCCGTCGAGATGAAATCGGCCCTGGAGCGGGTCAAGGTTTGCCGCGAGCTGTTCGAAAAAGGCAAGTATGCCGAACTCTACCGGCTGCTTAACAGCAAATTGTTCCGGATGCTGGATTTTCAGATGGATGCGTGGAGCAAGGGATACTTGCAAACTCAGGCCGAAATGTTGAAAAATTCACACATCGCGGTGGATTGCGGCAGTTCCGAATTTTTCCAAAGCAGCGGCGGAAAACTCTTTTTTCCCGACCGCAAGTGGGATGAAACCGGTTGTTACGGTTATTACGGCAAGCACGATACGGTAGTCAGGAATACCGCAGAAATGCCGGAAAGTGAACTGACCCCTTTGTTCCGCACTGAACTTTATAATTTTGACTCATATCGTTTCAGGGTCAAAGACGGTGTTTATACGCTCAAAGCATACATGCGGATCGGCTATCAGCCGGCCCGTAAAAAAGGAACTTTTGTTCTGGACGCGGAAATCAATGGAAAAAATATTCGCAAAGATATGGATTTATTTGAGCTGGAGAATAAAGACGGTTATGTTGTTTTGGAGCAAAAGGGAATCACTCCGGTTGGCGGAATTATTTCGCTTACTCTGAAAAAGCCAAACAGTCCCACCGCCCGGCTCTTGAATGCTATTGAAATTATCCCCGAAAAACAATAAAAGGAAAAATAAAACAAAATGTCGAAAGAGAAATTACTCGAACTCATCCTTCCATCTTTTGAGGCAACCCTGAAAGAAGCCGCCGGGGAGTTGAAGCATCCCTATATTTCACCCGGCGGATGCTATTCATCCAACCTCTGGGACTGGGACTCATATTGGTCCGTTTTCGCCATGCTCAAAATGTCCGATAAATACGGCAATGCCGAGTTGAAGGAACGTATCGTACCGTATGCCCGGGGAGTGTTCTTTAACTTTATTGAGCACCAGGGCGAAGACGGCAGTTTGCCGATCCTGATGACCGCTGAGGATGATGATTGGTTCGATTGCAAAAAATCGGATTCTCAAAATATGGCCAAGCCTTTCCTGGGGCAGTTGACGCAACTCTTGATTGAGTACAATTTGCTCGAGGCCGGAGATTTGAAGGAGACGATTTATAATATCCGGGCTTTTCATGAATGTTACCGCCGGCGTTATCTCCACCAGGGAACGGGGTTGTGTTTCTGGGCGAACGACTGCGGTATCGGGGTAGACGACGACCCGTCAACCTGGGGGCGCCCGGAAAAATCCAGCGGCAGTATCTTTCTGAATACTTTTCTTTACAAAGATTATCTGGCGGCGGCAAAAGTATCCGAGTTTGCCGGTCGCCCGGATTATGCCGAAGATTACCGGCAGAGGGCGGAAGCGCTGAAAAACTCGATTCAGAAATATTGTTACGATAAACGGGAAAAGTCATTCTTTTCGGTGGATTTGCAGTGCCGCCAGAACCTCTATCCGCACCGTTACTGGAAGCAACTGAATAACAAATTGACTCCATTCTGGCAGTGCCTGCCGTTGAAAGTGTTATGTTGGAGCTCGATTCTGCCGCTGTGGGCGGGAATCGGCACTCAGGAGCAGATCGACGATTTTATTCGTGAACACTTTGTCCCCGAGCGGCTGATGAGCCAATACGGTATGCGTTCGCTTTCTCTCGACGAACCGATGTATGCCCCGGAAGTTGCGCGCGGCAACCCCAGCAACTGGCTGGGCCCGATCTGGATACTCAGCAACTATATCGCCTGGGATATGCTGATTCAGTCCGGGCATCGGGAACAGGCGGATGAACTGGCGGATAAAATTACCGGTTTGCTGTACCGCGACATACAACAAAGCGGTATACTCCACGAGTATTATTCGCCGGAAACCGGCAAAGGCGTCGCCAATCCGAATTTCATGAGCTGGAATGTCCTGGCGGGATTAATGGTGTGAGGGACAAATATGGAAGATAAATTGTCATTTGTCGAGGTTGTCCGCGATCACAGCGGTTTCCGCAAGGGTGAAAAAGATTATGTCATTCTTTTCAAGGGAAACAGCATTACTTCTCACGATGTCAATGAGCGTACGATCCGGGAATTGGGCTGGAGCCATGTTTCCGGAATGGCCGCTTCGTCGGAAGACAAAGACTATGTGCATGTGCTGGCCGGGATGATCCAAAAGGTTATGCCGGACAAGAATGTCAAGATTCTGATTGGGATTGGAAAGATGTTCGATCCGGCGATTCAAGGCGTTAAGGAAGAAGAAAAACTGTTGCCGGATCTGGTGGTGGTCCAGAATGGAGAACACTGTGCCGGGCCTTCAAAAGTCGATAGTTTTGAAGCGGGCCAGGATAATCTTATTGCCACGATAAAGCAGATGGCGGGGTCACCGCTGGTGATCAGCATCGGAATCTGGAATCCGCGTTGCCGGGCCGAATTTTCGGAATGCACCGGGCCGAGTTACAATGAATGCGCCAAGCGCATCGAGGAGATTCAAAGGAAGATCGCAGAAAAGCACGGAATCGGTTTTGTCGCGGTTTCGCCCTACGAAAACGATCCGGCGAATACCGGCGACGGCAAAGTCGCGGGAGTACGCTGGCATCCGAACGACAACGGCATGAAATGCTATGCGGAAGCGGCATTCAAGGTATTTCTGGAATTAATTGGAATAAAATATATCAAAAAAAGAACACACTATGAATATATTGCATGATAAAATACAGGGTTGCTGGACCGGGAAATGCCTTGCCGGCGCTATTGGTATGGCCTACGAAGGCGTGCCATTTCTTCCCCACATGACCGAGGAGCAAATCCATGTGGCAAACGTGCCGAACGACGATTTGGAGCTTCAACTTGTCTGGATGGAAACTCTGAGAAAATACGGGGTTCACGTCACCTCCCGGGAAATGGCCGAAACCTGGCTCGAGAAAATACCGCACGGCTGTGACGAATATTCGGTGGCGCTCCGCAATATGAAGCGTGGTATCATGCCGCCGGCAAGCGGTTGGAAAGATAATTTTTTTGTCGATGGCATGGGAGCCACGATCCGTTCGGAAGTCTGGGCATTGATTTTTGCCGGGCGGCCGGACGCGGTTGCCTACTTTGCCCAGCAGGATGCGGAAGTAGATCACTGGGGCGATGGAGTGCGCGGCGAAATTTTTATGGCTTTAGCTGAGAATTTTGTTATCGAAACTTCCGATATTGAAACCTCTTTGCGAAAAGCTCTCGAGCAAATGGACCATCAAAGCCGGATTTACCGAACGCTTGCCGAAGTATTTGACTTGTACGATCGTGGAGTTGGCGATACCGAGGCGACGAATTATTTGCTGCTGACGGTTCAGCGTCATCCAAACTTTACGGATTGCGTGATGAATCTGGCCTTCATTGTACACGCATTGTTGCGGGGGAAGGGCGATTTTGTCAAGACCTGTCTTATGACAATCAATTTTGGACGCGATACGGACTGTACCGCCGCCAGTTGCGGCGCGTTCCTGGGTATGGCCAACGGCATGGCGGGGATTCCCGAGTCCATGCGGAAACTGGTACAGGATGAACTTGTGCTCAGTGATTTTGTGGCCGTCATTCCCGGTACGGCCAAGACTATTACCGAACTGGTGGAGCAGACCGTCGCTTTGCGTGAACAGCTTTATCCCCTGCTTCCGGCAAAAGAATATTCGGCCTATATTCCATACGTGCCGGACTATTCATTGCCATCACTGGACCGTGCGAAATGGCTGGTGCTCGATGCCGCCGAACATAATGTGGCGGAAATCCATAATACCCTTATGAAAACCGGGGAATGCCCGGAACATCTGCAAAAATATATCGTCACATTCGACGACTTGAATCTGGATTTGTCCCGGTTTGCACATCAGGCCAACCGGCTGCATCTTTTTTCATTTTTGACGGTTAACAACACCGATACTCCGCCGGACGAGGTCGTTGTTTCCGCCACCGCCGATGCGGGAATGCGGCTTTTCATGGATGATATCCGATTAATGAACCATCATTCAAGACAAAGAATGCTGCCATCGTTCCACCGGGCAGAGGGCGGCGCCGCATTCTACCTCAAACTGGATCGCAACCATAAGTATCTTTTTCATATGGAACTTTGCTATTGCCTCCCGCCATTGAAAGCCTGCATCATGTTCGGCAACCGTTATAATGATCACTTAAGCGGCTTTGTGTTTAATATTTAACCCTAAGGGGAAATTATTGAATTGGTGAATTGGTGAATGGAGGGTCTGCGACGCTTGCGCTCCGCTTACTTCCGGCTTCGCCGAAATTTTCACCCAATTCCTGAGCCTATCCGATGATAGCCTCAGCAGTGCTGGGTTCCCCAATTCAATAATTCTCCAATTCTCCAATTCTCCAATTCTCCAATTCTCCAGATAGTGTGTTAAAAGTCAAGTATTATTTGAAACATTTCTAAAAAAGTTTTCATCATATGGAGTATTATGTACGACCATTGATCGCAACATCAGCAGGAGTTTCCGCATGCATGCA